>JBAZZW010000002.1 GCA_041658625.1 Actinomycetota bacterium | reverse complement strand
AAATGCGGCGCCGAGAATCATCCTGGACGAAAAGCCTGTAATGAATGTGGCGTCGCTCTGCCCAGTCAAGTACTGTCAAAAGACATAAATGTGGCCAAGAGTCCTAAAATCTTACAGACCGCTGCTAAAGGCATTGATTGGTCTGTCTGGGTCTGCTTAGGCTGTGTAATTGCATTGTTAGGTGATTTTGCAATTATTTTCAGTCAAATTACGACGTATGGAAGCGCAGCGGTAGCGAGTACCCTGCCGCAAGACACCCGTTTGGGAATTCTAGACCAATTACTTATTATGAAGAATCTTGGTATTGCCTTAGCTCTCGGATCGTTGGTTTTCGCAGTTGTTTCGGTGTTCAGGTTTAAGTTTAAACGAAGTACCGTGGGTGTTGTGGTTGTTGTTTTATCTAGTATCGTCAGCTTCGCAGGCGTATGGTTCTATATTTTTATTCTTTTGCGTTAGGAGACACGAATGTTCTGTCCTAAATGTGGTGCTCAAAACGAAAAAGACGCGAAGTTCTGCCAGAAATGCGGTATAGAAATGAGCCCACAATCTACACTTAGCGAGGATGATAAAAAAGCTTCTAAGCTGGGATCTCTGCAGATTATCAGGAATGCAACTGCAGTTATTGGTGTGGTAGTAATTATTCTGTTAGCTGTTCTTGGACTTGGCAATCTCTTAGGATATGTAGGTTTAAGAAATGGTTCTTCTCCTAACACTCAACGGGAGAGCATATCCTCTGAAAAGAATCAGTCGACTAACAATCAACAGGTTCGAGGTGCAGCTTCTAAGGCAAAAGCAATAAGATCAACAGCCGTTAAGGTTCTTGAGCTTTATTTCACTGATAATAATGGGTCTTATTTGGGCGCAAATGACGCGACACTAGAAGCACTCGAAACAAGTATAGGGTTTTCAGATACACAGCCATCAGTAAATGTGGCATATGTTCATGATGTTGCCGTTGACGGCTATGTTATCGAAGTATTAAGCAGCGACGGAATTACCTATACGGCAAGAAAAAAGAATGGTGGAGCGTGTATATATAGTGAGAGCCGATAACAACATAGAATATCATCAAAACAAGCCTACTGCGGGAGGTGCAAATGTTCTGTCCTAAATGCGGAGTCCAAAATGAAGAAGATGCGAAATTCTGCCAGAAATGTGGGCAACAACTAACAGTTCAAGGTTCTCAATCGAAGATGAACACGAAAGCAATAACAGCATTAATACTATCTATGTTCGGTCGATTTCTACAGATACCCCCGCTGTGTTTCACATTTCTATATCTTTCGGCCGTGTCCACAGCAGGTGGGAATAATGCCGCTGAAAGTGTGATAAATCAGATGAATGCGGGATCATTACTTATCTCGAAGTATGGCCTAATGGTTTTTCTAGTTGGAGTAGTGTCTGCCGCAGTTCTAACAGCAGGAGTTATATTAGGTGTTATTGCAAGGATGGAGATTGCTAAAAGCGGAGGAACACTATCTGGCAAAGGTCTATCGAATGCAGCAATAATTGTTGGCGACTGGATTGGCTCTGGATTGCTTGGAGCAGCCATTGTTATTGTCTGGACTCTGTCTGACCGGAAACGAGGTCAGTAGTACTATGTTCTGTCCTAAATGCGGAACGAAGAACGAAGATGACGCGAAATTCTGCGAGAGATGCGGCGAGACTATGGAAGGAAGCTCTCCGCTCCCTATTCCTGAGCAAAAAAGCGCGGCATCTGCCGGCGTAAGTAAAAAAAGACTGCTTGTTATGACAGCAATCACGTGCCTTTTGGCATTGCCTATCGTTTGGCTTATCGTCACAGGAATAGAAACACAACCGCAGCCAGCAAGTTATAGCGACAGCGCTTCAGCAGAAGGAAGCAGTCTTGAAACCGGACAAAAATTCTTGGCTGCTTTGCAGAACAAGGACTCTGTTACTGCACGCGATTTGTTCGCGCCAGAAAGCAGGGAATCGTTCAAGGGCAGTATCGATTACTACAGAGTGTTTAAAACAAATGAGTCTTTTGAATTCTCCAACATCAGGGTAAAAGTTGCAGAGAACATGAATTATATTCTAGCGGAAGCTAACATTGCGGCCGGCGAGAAGACTTATTCAGCGGTTGCGAGACTTGAATATACAACGGCGGCTGTCCAAGACGGCAAGAAGGACGTATACGATAGCTCTTTATATCTGGTGGGCAATGGTAAGGGATGGTTTGTTTTTAAGCTTTAGAGGAGGACTCTATGTTCTGTCCTAAATGCGGTGCCCAAAACGAAGACGATAGTAAATTCTGCCAGAAATGTGGCTCAAAAATTGTCACGATACAGGACTTTGACGACAAACAAGAAGAGCTGGCTGCCTCCTGTGGAAGTCCTGCTACTAAATGGAAATGTCCCAAGTGCGGCCAATCGGTTTATGAAGAAGAGTTTTGCCCGGAATGTGGATCAGTAAACGGGATAGCTGACAATGACGCTTCTGAAGAAGACACAGTTGTTAATCAATGGCGAGCGATGACGAAGTCAATAGACCGGGATTGGAGCATGCCAAAGTGGCTAAGCATATTAACAGTACTGCTTGGAGTTCTTATAGTAGTCATTGCCGTAGGCCTGTTTTTTCGAGGTGCGGTGGGCACCAGACCAGGCTCTGCTGAAGATATTGCCATCAGTTTTGTCACGGCTCTAGAAGAATACAACGCAACGAAAGCCCTTACGTATGTTGATCCCCTCGATGAAGGCACAGTAAAAGAAGAAGTCAAATCCATTTGTATCGACCGGGAGTATTCGATCAGCTTAGAGGGCGGACCGGCCATTGAAGATCTTTCCGAAGAGGCCAAAGTCTATTATCTTGTTCCAGTCACGAAGGAAAGTAATAACGGTAGTTCTAAGGGAAATATCCAGGTCAGAATGCGAGAAGAACAAGGCAAGTGGCTAGTCTATGGTTTTTCATTTGTTCCATAATACTTACACCCGTTTATGAGTATGAGTTTTTGGGTATTTGTGATAGCAGAGTAACAAAATGCGAAAAACTTGGTTATATAGATAGAGCCAGAAATGGAGGTGCAAATGTTCTGCCCTAAATGTGGCGCCCAAAACGAAGAAGACGCGAAGTTCTGCGAGAGTTGTGGGTTTAATCTGGCTACAGATGAAAACCAGACATCAAAAGATCAGGATGCCAACCAGACTTCAAAAGGGCTGTTCTGGGACAAACCTAAGCTTATGGTTGCTGCCGCGGCGGCCATTATATTGATGCTCTTGGGCGGGCTTGCAATCGCGGCGCTTAGGTCAGATAAAGAGTCTTCGAGTACGCAGGCGCCAAGCGCAAGCGAGGAGTCTTCGGTACCAAAAAGCCAGACTCGTGAGGCTTTACTTCTCATCTCTCCAATCACGAAGCAATCCTATGATAACCCTGCACTAAAACTTGGCGTATATGAAGTTGACACAAAAGCAGGGAGCATAAATCAATTGTCGTCATTGCCAATAGGTTTTAAAGGCGCTGTGAGCTATAAAGATTCAACCATACACAGCAGTCTTAGTATAAGCACTTGGAAATATATATACGAAGAGTCTGGGATTATTAAAGTAAGATCCTTTATTGGTGGAGGCGAGACCAACCTAAACTGGAAGAAAGATGAGTTTTCCGCAACCCCCAAGTTTACGCAACCAACCATATCGCCCGACGGTACGACAGTTTCAATGATTTCGGAGGACGGGGCGTCGTTATACATTGCAGCAGCGGATGGTGATGGCAAAGACAGTAAAAAAGTGTTGGACATACCTAAGAATCCAGTATTTGAAAGCAGCATTAAACTGACAAGCGGTTTACCTGGTTTTGCGTGGTCCGAGGACTCGGCGAGTCTTATCGGGTTTCAAGATTTCGATTTTATTGATAAAACCTGGACGCAACGGCAATACAACCTAATATCGCTAACAAAAGCCGGGACAGACGTCAAAGTCACTTCAATTGTAGGCGATGAGTTGAGGGTGTATGTCTGCGAGACTTTTTCGGACAAGTCAGGATTTCTTGCATACGTAAGGGAAGGTAAGAACCCGGATCCTTATGGCAGCAATCAGACTTGGAAACCAAAAACTGATTTTGAAATAATTGGTTTTGAAGGCAGTAGAACGCCTTTGCCGGCGTTAAACACAATACTTGAGAAGTTTCCATTTGAAGATACAGGTATATTCACAACATCAATAGACACAGAAGTCTTAAAAGAGCTTGTCTTTTCGCAGGACAACCAGAAGATTGTGTTTTCAAGCAAAGGCGATATCTGGGTGTTGAACATGGACGGGACAAGCCTTTTAAACGTAACGAACTCTACTGATCGAAAAAACTCACTACCAATATGGTCACCTAGCGGCAGCCAAATTGCGTTTCTTTCATCTCCGACATCGAGCTCAGTGTCAGAAGTCTGGGTCATGAACAAAGATGGTTCAAACAGGCAAAAACTAAGCAACGTTCCTCAAGAGGGCATAGCCGCATTAGCGTGGGGAACAGTCGATTCAAACTAAGCTGTCTGAATAATATTTTCATAATTTTGGAGGGTACATGAAAGGTCTAAAAAACATCAGGCTCATCGCATGGTTAGCAACCTGGCTGTTTATCTTTATCCCCAGAACGGCGTTAGCGGCATCGGGGGACTCTTCGGTCGGAGTCTTTATGGGGTTCTCGTCCTTGGTAGGCATTGCAGTTATCGGGTATATCATTTACGCGAATTCAACAGTGACCGAACAATTCTCAACTAGCCAATCCTTTAATAGCGTAAAAGATGCTGCTGTCCATTACATGGGATCTCGGAAGTTCTTCATTCGTAGTCAAAGCGAAAACGTGATCGTCTTTGCGCGTGACACCAAAGCGTCTTGTCTGATTACAGGGATTCTTTTGCTGATTTGGGTTGTTCCCGGACTCCTATATGCTTTGTTCGCTGGAAAAACTGAAGTTGTAACGGTGAGTGCTGTCGGACCTAGTTTGGTCCAGATTAGGGGCAAACGGATGCTGGTGAATGCAATGAGCGCTAGTATCGGGCTTCATCAAGCCATGACAGCGACGACAATTCCTGTATCGACTCCATCGACTTTGCCACAACCCCCTCCCATCGTTGCTGAAGCTGAGATAGTTGAATCTGACGGCGGAGCAGCAATAAAGAATTGTGAACAATGTGGGAAAGTGTTGAAAGAAGGCGATGCCTTCTGCGCGGGTTGCGGAGCGCCGATTCCAGCCATTGATAAGACGGCTGTGGAAGATGAAGAAGAGGCTGGTTCCACTGTATGTCCGGAGTGCGGTTCGGAAATAGAAGAAGGAGATAAGTTCTGTCCTTCGTGCGGATACAAGCACTAGTCAAAATCAGGTGATAATCGTTGGAGTCTAGTTTCTGCCACAAGTGTGGGGCGCCTGTAAAATCAGCTAATAAGTTCTGTAAGAAATGCGGGAGTGCGTTAGCACCCGCGCAAGCAGATTTTAACCAACAAGAGATTCCTGTTGAAGAAGAAATGAACGGTGGGAACCGGAGAATACTATTAATATCAGTCTCAACCATAGCATTAGCTTTATTTATTATCGGAGGATCGTTTTTTGGTTTTAGAATATGGGTTGACAGACAGACCAAAGCTAAGGCAACAGCAGGAAAGACTGCTAGCACAACGAAGCAGGAAAGTCAGTCGTCTAATAGCACAAAGAGCGAGGAAGTCATAGGAATAGAAACGTTTATAAAAGACCACTATGCGAAACTTGATAGAGGCGATATTGCTGGGGCTTATGCCGACTTCACAGAGAAGAAGAAGCAATCAATGAGCCTTCAGGAGTATTCGGATTTTTATAAGAATCACAAATCAACAGAATTTGAAGAACTAAACGTCGAGAGTCACGATGATAGCAGCGCGAAAGTTTTGGTAAGAATAACGACCGTTGAGTTAGTAAACGGTCAGTATATTACGTCGTCTTTTAAGGGATACCACTATCTGAAGAAAATCAACGGACAATGGAAAGACGATGAATACGATCTTTCAGAGGTTAAATAGGGGGCAAGATGAAGGGCAAGGATTTGATTCTCACCGGAACGTTAATGACGGTGCTCGGGGTGGCTGGATATATCTTTTTGGGGCAGCAGTTGGTGCAATACCAAAACGGTCTGGTACAGTTTGCGATTGGTTTGGGCAACTCTGACTTGGCGTCGAGGCAAGCCCAGATGCAGGGTTTGCAGGTTCTAAGTGCGATAGTGGCCATTATTGGTGTTGTCGTTATGGTTGTCGGGTTTTTTCAGCGAGCGCAAGCGATTAAGGAGACTCAGCCGTCTGATGGATATTCGCAAACCCGGACTCCAGTCAGCGGCAGTAGTAATATCAACTCAGCCAGTTCATTTTGCTCAAGCTGTGGCGCTAAGGCAGCGGCTGAAGACAGATTTTGCGAGAAATGCGGATCTACGCTCGGGGGATAGCAATGGGTGAAAAAAAAGATGCCGCACTTTGTCAGACATGCGGGGCTCCTTTAAAAGCGGCGAACAAATTCTGTAAGAAGTGCGGAGCCAAGGTCGAGGTTATTGAAAAGCCGGCTTTAGCGGAAGTAGAGAGTGCCGCCGTTTCTGTTGAAGCGGCAGATATTCCTAAGCCCAAGGGTAAAAGCAGGCGCGTGCTTGTCGTTGGTTTAATGGTTCTTGGAGTCCTCATTGGCGTGGGCGCCATAACAGGCTGGTATTTGTTGCGAAGCCACGGTTCCGAGTTGACCAAACCCATATATACAAAAAACCTGGGAACGGTCATGTTGCGGAAAGGGGTTACTCTTAACCGGAGGCTGGAATTGCGCGACGCTAAACTCGGTTATGAATACGCAATGGTCTTAACACTAACAAACAAGAACAAGAAGGCGGAGAAGAATATGGCAATTGTCGAGAATATCCCGAAATTGTTCGCGGAGAACGTTAGCCGTATTGACTTTGTCAATAAACCGTACAAGGTGCTCAACAAAGACCCTGCCGTAATGTGGAAGTTGTCGTCGGTTAAGTCTGGGAAAGAGACAACATTTAGATATTCAGCATGGATTCCGCCGAAGGACGCCGGGAAAGTACGGTTCAAGATGGTCGCTTCCGAATATGGCACATTGATGGAAAATGAAAAGAAATTCCTGGCGAGGGCGCGGACAATGAAGAATCCAGAAGAAGCGATTATGCAGGTTGTTGTATCGCCGGGTTCGGTATCGGTCAACATCGGCGCGGCGACGCTTTTTGCGGCTAAGGGCATAACTGTCGGCGGCAAAGAAAAGCCACTTACTATAACGGATTGGAAGAGCTCGAATCCTGCTGTGGCTGCGGTAAACGCGCAGGGCGTTTTGGTCGCTCAAGCGTTGGGGACCGTTACCGTAACGGCGTCTATGGATGATCTAAGCGGGTTTGCCGTCGCGACCGTTGTCCAGGCCGGCGGGATTTCGACGTCACCGCAGACCGTTATGAATAGCGCACCTTCGGCTCCGGGCCAGTCGGGCAGCCCGGGCGCATCACCGGGAGGCGGATCTGCCCCGGCACCACCATCTCCTCCGGCGCCAACCTATGCGTTTTCCCAAGTAGGAATTAGTAACCAGAGCAGTCTGGGAGCATATAGTGGAAATCCTAACTATGACGGCGTGCCTTTTATCCTGGGTTGCGAATACACGCAAGGAAGTACAGGCCAAACTACCTACCCAACTGTAATTTCTCGAACATTAAGTATTCCAAAACCTCAGACCGCCTATATTCTTTTAACTGCTGGTTATGGGTATACGCAATTCTCTGGAAGGCAGATAGGAACAATAGATTTTTCTTTTACGGACGGTTCAACAAGGAGTACCGCCTTGGTTCTTGGCTACAACATTCGGGAGTGGTGGATAACCAACTCGGGTGTTGTTACGACGACTTCTAGCTCGGACATACATGGTGTTTCTACTTATGCGGCTCCCGGTGGCGGGACCGGCACCATTGATATGCTGACAATAAACATTCAATCAGCAAGTACGTTAACTTCAATGTCTGTGAGGGATATATCTGCATCTACATGTGGATCAGGCGACCCAATAATCAAGCTGCACGGCATAACTGTGCAATATCAGAGTAATTAGTCGAGAGAGGCGCTGAGGCCAATGAATTGCTCAAAGTGTGGAGCTCGAAACGAAGAAGACGCGAAGTTTTGTCGGAGTTGTGGCCAACCTTTTGAAGATAAAATATCTTTCCAGCCTCCTGCGTCAGCGAAAAATAAGAGCAGCCAATTATTTAGCGCTATAGCAGCAGGAAGTCTTGTCTTCTTGTTAATTGGAACTATCGCTGGGGCTGCGATTCTTCTTAAGTCAAAACCTGCTTTACCTCCGCGTCTTTCAATTATTCAACCTAAAGACAAAACCATTACCGACAAGCCAAAGATCACAATTACCGGAGTTACTGATGCAGGTTGTTGGCTATTTTTCAACTCAGTTGTGAGAGATATAGAAAAGGACGGAACCTTTAATTTTGACGCGGACTTGGTTGCTGGCGAGAACAAACTCATAATACTGTCAGAGAACGTCAAAGGACAAAAGACGGAAAAGACAATGCGGGTTACATATAACCCGCCTCCTCCGCCAGAGGAATCAAGCCCCAGTTCCTCAACAACTACAGGAGGTACGAGCAAAGCTGATACGAGCTGGATTACTCTAGACACAACCCCAAATCAGATTGTCGCGAGAATAGGTCTACCAACAGCCATGTTACAGCAATTCTTAGGTATAACAGATGCCGACATGGGTAAAGCTTTGAGAGATCTGGGCGGAGACCAAGCCGTTTCTAGCGCGCAAAGCCTGGTCGCGCAATTTGGTGGTCAATAATAAGTATAAAGCGTATATGTCCTATTCTAGGTAGACAAGGATTTAGGAGTTTAATCCTATGAATTGTGCAAAGTGTGGAGCCAAAAACGAAGAAGACGCGAAGTTCTGCAATGATTGCGGAGCCAGCTTAATCGGCTCTTAAGGTGAGATTCCCCAAAAGGGGATAAGCCAGAAGTCCGGATTCCCGTGAAGTGGGTTGTGATAGGAGACGACAATGGAGGTACGAAAGCTTTCCTGCCCCAGCTGTGGTGGTCAACTCGATCCAGCATCGAATGCCAGTATAACAAGATGCCCCTATTGTGATTCAGCACTTGAGTTTGACTCGGCCACAAAAAAGGGTGGCAGGAATATTGATATAGCCAGAACCTATATGTCGTTCGGAGACTTCAAAAAGGCCAATGCGATCTTGGAAGAAATCATTGATGAAAATCCAAACATCAAGGAGTCTTGGTTCTTACGTGGACTCTGTCTTTTTTCAGACTACGAAGGTCATTGGGACGCTATGAAGCTAGTCATTCATTCAAACCTAAGCGACACAAATATGCTTGAATTGATCGATGCTTGTGTTGAGAAAAGTGAGGAGCTTGGATATATATATGATTTGATCCCAGGAATCTCAGATGTTTTTCGACACTCGACTGACAATCCGGAATACCTGAAAACGTGTTGTCTATTGATAGATGATATTACACAATCTGTCTTTTCAAGGACGAACGTTATTGCTCCGGATGATATTGTCAAAAGAGAAGAATCGGGAACTATTATTAAGGCTTTTTCAGAAAGGACTCGCGAAGGATTCCTCAAAATAGTTGCAGAATTGAGAGATTTAACAATGAAAACCGGGGAATTTCGAATATGGAAGTTTCGGCATCTGGAGCCACGGGTGTTCGGAGGATTCAAGGACCGTTACGAGAAGATTTCAGCTGCCAAAATAGGTATAGGTGCTTTCTACGCTAATCACGTTGACTCGAAGGGGCGGTTTTTGAATATCTATGAAACGGGTAAGGAACTTGATCCGTACTACATGGATGTCGTCAACATGGATGACACTTTAGATATGTTAATAAATTCTTATGTGGAGAACCATTTAGACGATTCATGTAGCTCCTTGAGCGCATTGCCTTATCATATTGCGGCTTTTGACTATCAACAGTTTGAGCCAATTCGAGAATTTATCAAGAAGTCACAGTAACGTTTAAATGCCCTTTCTTGCCTATAAGGCCAGGTTGTGAAGCGTAAGGTTTTTACGGCGTCGGCGCCCGGATTTGCGTGATCTACGCCCCCGTATGCAACAAGAAGCCACTCTCAGCTGGCTTTATGCAAAATCCTAAGTGTGCGAAAAACGTATAACCCGGGAAGCCAGCTTTTTTGTTACCTCAATAGCACTTACGGTGCACTTACGGACGCGCTATATATTCCCAGAGAGTGTTATACCTGCAGATGGGAAGGGGAATGAAGTCAGTGTACGAATTCCGTGTCAGGGAAGCGCTCTCCCCCTGAGCTAATCACCCGTAATCGCACTTAAACAATATTAAAGAGCATAGGCTTGTTTGTCCAGCGGGCAAATCCTTCGCGAACATAGCGGTGTCAGAAATCTATAAGATATTCCCCAAATCGAAGTGAACTTTTAAGATAAGCCAAAGAGTCGTCACAGAAGGGCGAACGGTAAGGCTTCGATGTCCGGCGCGAGCGGTAGTCGGATATTGCCCGGGTGTACGACATAACCTTTGTTTGCCCTAGGGCTGTAGTCTTCCATAAATGAACGCAAGCCAGTCGTCATCTCTGGGCGCGGGGTTGCTGATGCTTTGACCTCAATCGGAATCAATGTCCCGCCGACCTCTATCACGAAATCGACTTCTTTGCCGGCCGCTGTGCGCCAGAAGAAGATCCGGGCCTCTTTCCCTCTGTGAACATAGCTCTTGGTAAGCTCGGCCAAGACCGCAGTCTCAAAGAACGCACCGCTGAAAGGGCCTGTAGATGCTTGATCCGCGTCGCGTATCTGCGCTAGATATGCCAAGAGCCCTGTATCGAGGTAGTAAACCTTCGGCGTTTTGACAAGCCGTTTACCTACGTTCTCGAAATACGGTCGTACGACCACGACCTGGTAGGTGGCTTCCAGAATGGAGAGCCATTGCTTAGCCGTGTTGAAAGCGACACCCAGGTCGCGAGATACATCAGCAAGCTGGAACAGCTGACCCGAGCGCGCTGCGATGACCCGCAAGAAGTTCTGGAAGGTCGACAAATCGCCGATATGTCTTAAGCTTCTCACGTCGCGTTCAAGATATGTTTGGATATAGCTGCCTTGCCAGATTGTCGGATCGGATTTAGGAGTGGCAACGAGTTCCGGAAAAGACCCGATGATGAGCTTCTGGTAGAGGTTGGAATGCGTAAGCTCAGGCAAGATCTCATGGCTCTTTTTCGACTCCCACGGCAGAGAAGTCAACGGACGACCGAGCGCCTCGTTATATGAGAGAGGCAGGAGACGCAAGAGTGCGGCTCGCCCGGCTAGAGTCTCGGTCACGCTGTTGAGCAACATCAAGTTCTGTGAACCCGTAAGAATGAACCGGCCCATACTCTGCCTGTCTGCGTCGACAAGCTCTTTTATATAAGGAAGGAGTCCGGGTACATACTGGATCTCGTCGAAGATTACCGGCGGACGATTTATATCGAGGAAACCTCGCGGGTCGGCGGTCGCCGACGCTGCGACGTCCGGCAGATCAAGGGAAATATATCGATGAGTTTTGGAGAAGACATGCTTAAGGAGCGTCGTTTTGCCTGACTGTCTGGGGCCGGTCAGAACGATGGCGGGTGACTCTTGCGACGATCGCAACAGTAAAGGCTCAATTGTTCGTTCTATATAATGCTTAGGCACGCGCGTCTCCTTTTTACAGCATTGCATTCATAATGCAATATTGCATGTGAAAAGTCAAGTACTGGATCACTCATTATTGTGTTTTGAATAATCATGGGGATGTCTTGGCGGCAAGGTCTTGACTCTCAGGGCACGATTATACTTGAATGAATAGCAGCGTCTGAGTTCCTGCGCTCCTAGAAGACACGGAGCCCAGGATGACGCCATGACGGAGCTGGGCTTATGACGCCCGGGGGAACCCGACGGAATATGCCTGGGTCTGGGACGGAAGCAACTTGACAGCCAAGAATATCGTTGCGACAGGCACCTTCGGGAATCCATTGGGTCGGCTTTGGGGTCAGGCCCTCTCCTCTTAAGCGACAGGGCCTGACCCCAGGTAACAAGACCGGGATGTATTACTTAAACGCCAGGTATTACAATCCTGCGACCGGCAGGTTCATCTCCCGGGACGCTATGCCGCAGCAGGCGACGGACAGGTTGGCGCTCAATCCTTATCTCTATTGCGGGAATAACTCCTCTGCAATTCACGGTAACGGCCGAGGTGTGGATTATAAAGGGAAGACTAGGGCAATATGAAATATGATACGAATATGAAAATCAGCAAACTCCAAAAGCGCGTGAGAACAATCTCGCTCATCGTAGCATCAATTATTGCTGCTGTGGTCTTAATTCTCATGGCGATGAACAAAACTGACGCAATAGAAACACTTTTCTTTACTTTGTTTGCGTTTACAGCCGGTTTTGGGTTATCGTATCTATTTTTGTTCGGTTATGCGATGTATGACGACTTGGCATCAAGAAGTGATGAAGAATTAGCAGGAATCGACCGACGTACTTGGATGGGGTCAATACTTTCAACTGGAGGGAGTTTCAAATATTACAAGCGTGTAGTCTAAGGCAATATCCAAGACTAAGATTGGCAAGTTGTCGTCTTCCTAGCAATCTTCACGATGTTCAAGGTCCCGAATTGAATCAAGCCCAAATGGGAACGCGAGGAAGAAGAAGCGGCAACGAAAAAGAAGCCTGATTCGGAATCTTCCAATTGACAAACTTCCAATTGCTCGCTTTTTGTGCACTTACATAGCGACGGCGGATTCCAAAAGAGTGTTATACCTGCAGATGAGATGGGGCTTGGGCATGGTACACGAGTTTCGTGTCAGGGGAAGCGCTCTCCCCCCTGAGCTAATCACCCGTATTCGCACTTAAACAATATTAAAGAGCATAGCCGGGTTTGTCCAGCGAGCGGCGCCCTCCCTTCTCGACCCTTCGACTAGCTCAGGGCAAGCTCGTAATTAGCGCTCGCTCGAAGAATATTTTGCGAGCTCAAAAAAAAGGGGGGGGTTCTTGAGTGGAGAGGGTATGTTTTTATAGAGGGGCGGGGATTTCGAGGTCGCGACAAATCTTCTTAGCAAGAAGATCGACAATCTCAGAATGTCGGGGGACGGTCGAGACTTTATTGTTCGCGGTGTTGATGAACACAGAATGACGTGCGCCTTGTCTTAACAGGACGCAGTTGTGCTTCTTAAGATGGGCTAGCAGAGCGCGCCTTTTCATTTAGACGGCTATCTGAATGGATTCCCTGATTACCTTTTTGCCCGTTAGGCCGCGTTCGGCAATCTCGCGGTTAGATTTGAGGGTAAGCTCTATAGCTTCCTTTAGGTTTTCGCGCGCCTCGTTAAGAGTTTTTCCCTGTGAGTTGGCACCAGGAAGTTCTTCGACATAGCCGATATACCAATCGTCCGTTTTCTCGAAAACAGCAGTAAATGTGCTCTTCATAGTCGTTATTATATCAGAAGACAGCAGATAAGAACACCAAAATCAGAGAACGGGGGGGGGGCAACAAGAGAACTTGGCTTTTAAATACCGGTGAGTTTCTAGACATTTTGTAGTATTTCAATTATTTTGTCCCACCGGCTATATCCTGACTCAATTCTCTCTCTGGCCTCGAGACTAAACTTTCCAATATCACTTGATCTTGACAAAGAATCAATTATCTCTGTCATCGAATCTATGTCTGGTACATATGATATAGCGTCAAATGGGCCGGATCTTAATGGTTGTTCTGAAGACACTTTGACTAGAAGCTTAGAATCTCCGACAAAGTCCTTCATGGGTGGAGCATCTGTTGTTACAACTACCAAGCCTGAAGCCATAGCCTCAGCTATTGCTCTCCCATATCCTTCAAAACGGCTAGGCTGTAACGCAATGTCACCTTCGCTAAACAAGTCCTGATAGTTATCAAGCGCGCCAATTCTGATATCTATACGACTATCATCTCTTGCCATTTTTACAAGATCCAAATCAATCTCTTGTTCTAGAGGGATTTGGCTTCTTAGAATCAGCTTTCCTGCCTTTGATGCACAGAAAGCTTGTATTACATCAGCTGTTCCTTTTCTATTAAAGGGTCCAATATATCCAGCATTATGTATAAAGACATGACCCTCTCTTTTTTTAAACTCATATTGGGAAAGATTGATTGGCCAATTGACTTGTTTTCTTACATAACTATTCATTTTCTCTTCGGCAATACTATTTGGACACAAGAATAGATCAACGTATTGCAGCCACGGTGCATCTAGTGGCAACCACTCATGGTGAACATAGCAGACTACCTTTTTGCCTGCTTTTTTTGCCACATACGGAATATGTTGATTAAACGGCGTCTCCAGCAAGAGTAGGACCTTAAAATTCTGTGACAAAAACTCAAATATGGATTCTTGATCCGGTGGATTGTTGGCATTAACTTGGTTTTCTCTCCAAGTTTCTCGTTTCCCCTTGGCAGAGTCTATCGATAGGATGTTTGTTATATTCAAGCTGTCAACTAGCTCATTTGCCATAATGCCTAATCCGCTTTGTCGTTCAGTGTATGACACAAGACCGATTTTGCGCCGCATTTCGTTTATCTCTTTAACCAAACTTCTAGTTCGCTTTTTGTATGAATACTCTTGATGCACAAGCGCTCTTCCGTTTCTAGCTATGTTTTCCCTTTCGGCATCATTCTTTAGATAGTACTGAACATTCTTTTCTAGTTCAGATTCTGAGCGAAAAAAAACCAGGTGCTTTTTATCTTCAAATTCGCTCTCCATACCTTCAACATATGGCGAAAGGAAGAATCCCCCACATCCAAGGACCATGTAAACACGATTTGACCAGTAACCCTTCGTAGTTTCAGGGAAACCGCCGCCCAGAATGATTTTTGCTGAACTGCATATATCACAGAACCTTTCATTGTGAGCAGGCCCCATATAGATGGAACTAAATTCTTGATTTACCTGATTATCAAAATGAGCGACCTTATATTTCTTCATAATCGTTCTAAGGTTTTCAACCCTGCTTGAGTCATTTAGGCCGCCGATGAACGCTATATCAAAATCGAGATCGTTTCTCTTGTGACCGCGCTTATGAGGTGAACTAACTCCTTGTCGAATTGTTGCCTGGTTCACTCCCAAGGAACGCCAGTCAACAACATCGTCTGTTGTAAAAACAATGTCGAAGAGTCTCGCCACCTCTAGAAACCCAGTTCTTCTCGCCTCAGATAGAACCCAGTCAAATGTCATTAGTGCGGTCTTGTCAGCAACGACTTGATCCAGAAGATAACGATACCCTTGAAGAGGAATGTCGTAATGATAAATTAGTAGTGCAAAATCGTAGATATCAGTTAATTCTGGGTCGAAATCTTTATAATCATAGAAATCAACATCGATCCCATTATCTTTTAGTCCTTCAACTATTAGCGTTTCATCTGGAATCTGACCTGATGGGTATGGATCGGTTTTGCCGAGACAAAGACATTTTTTTATTCTTGAGCGTGGATAGGTAGCCCAAATTCTAAAATTCCCATTAATATAAGTTCCTTTTACGATCTTCAAGCCTTCAGCTTCTAATAATTCCCTAAGACGCGATAAAGTGAACCCACTTTTATGGAGATTCTCGGGATAATCCTGATCCCCGTATAGTCTTCGCGAAAGCTCATCGTCATCTTCAATAACCTCTGCTAGCAATCGGATATCTGGTGATTGAACAAAGATCGATCCTTCTTTGGTTAGAAGTGAAACCCAATATCTAAGCGCCTCAGGCGCTTCAAGTCTAGACAAATGTTCAAGTACATCGATAGCGACAATTTCCGAAATACTTGATTTAGGGAAAGGCAGCTTCCTTACATCAGAAACTAGATCGACGCCGGGAAGTGACCGTGCGTCAACATTTATAAAGCCCTCTCTGATATCCGGCCCACACCCAAGATTTAGCCTCTTTTTTCCTTTTCTCGTCATTGAACATACCCAAATAAAGAGATCAACGCGCTGACATGAAATTACTTTCAATTATCCATAAAAGTAACATTTCTTACAAGCTATGTTGACAGCCACTGTTTGCTATATTAAGTTTGGAGCATGGATAAAGACCTAAAATCCCTTTTTGAAGAGTCAATATATTACGATGGTCCTTCAGATCAACTTCTTACAAATGAAAGAATTGTCGAGATTCCATTCGTTTTTCAAAATATTCCGAGCAATCAGGAATTGCGGATTCTTGACTTTGGTTGCGCTAGAAGCCGACTTCCTATTGAACTAGCAAGTCTGGGGCATAGAGTAGTAGGAGTTGACTTAACAGATTACGATCTTAAGCATCCAAACTTCGAATTCGTAAAAGGCGATTTTCTGAAAGACTCCTTTCAAAGCGGTTCTTTCGACGTTGTAAGTGCAGTTTCAGCAATTGAGCACTGCGGACTTGGCGCCTATGGAGAAGAGCCTCTTAGCAATGGTGACTTTAAGGTAGTTCAAGAGATAAGCCGAGTTTTAACAAACGATGGTATGTTCATTCTGACTATCCCGTTTGGGAGAAGGATGCAATCAAGTTGGTATAGAGTATATGACGATGAAGCGCTGGTATCGTTGCTTGATGGATTCACAATAGAAAAAGAAAAGTATTTTAAAGGCCTAGAAAGGCTCCACTGGATTCCGGCAACAAAAACAGACTTGCTCGATATTGATTCTGTTTCAAATGGCTATGTCCAAGCTGTAGCCTGCATTGTTGCACGAAAAGTACGAAAGTAATAGTTATTGAAGCACCAGGGGTTCATCAATCAATTTCCCCGCCCAGCCAAGGTCGCCCATTCTTAGCCATAGGCCCCATAGAATGTCAGGATTCAGAGTCTCCTTCTTAAAGCCGCCCGCTTCCAGCCAGGCATGCTTGCTAAAAACTGCGTGTCGCCCAATATAATTTTGGCGCTTTAGGGCAGCGTAGCTATACTGGATTTTTCTTGCAGCCTCTTCTCCATTGCGTTCTTGTTCATTCGCATAGACAATGCCTAGTTTGGTTCTTTTATTGAACTCTCGCGTTGCTTTACTAAGCAATGTTTTGTGTACTACATCACCATTACTCAGCATCAATATATACTTACCTCGCGCTCCTGAAACTGCTTTGCTGGTAGATGATATCAAGTCTCTCGAAAAAGTCGCATCAATGATCGCAACACGTGGATTTGCTTTTAGCTTTTCAAGCTCACCCTTAGCGTCTCCAGCTATTCCTAGATCAACGATTATTATCTCGAAGCTGCGGTAATCCTGGAAAAGGATGCTCCTGACACTCTCCATAATTGTATTGGCACGGTGATCGCAAGTGATGATGACGCTTACATCCGGCTTGTCGACTGGTTCAAAAATGATGTTATCTATATAGGTCTGAAAACATGGAGATGTCGCATTTCCGATAGGAAAACGCGTCTCATCACTAACCTGTTTCACAAAGCGTAGCCATTTCTTCTCGGCAAGAGGTTGAGCGTACGTGATAGGGTGATTCGCAATCAGCTGGCGGTATAGCTCAGGGAGATGTCTGTGTGCTTCATCAGACCTGGATGTTTCAGTCTGGCGATAGTGGATCAGTGGTTCCTTCACAAATGTAACACCCCAACCCCGTTCGGAAATTCCAAGCCATAGATCCCAATCTTCATATCCATACCTCATGTTTGGGTTATAGCCACCCGCATCTTCCCAGGCTGTCTTTCTAAACAAAGATGTGCATGTCATAAAATTACCATGATAGGCCAGAACCATGAAATCAAAGTCAATTTGTTGTATTTCTCTTTCTGCGTTGCCAAAGAACTTAATGTATGTATACGCAATTCCAGCTTTTTCTTCTGCGTCGAGGGAGGCAACTGTCTTTTCGAGGTATGTAGGTTCAATCATATCGTCGGCATCAAGAGGCAAAATATACTCGCCCCCAGCTGTCAGAATTGCATTGTTTCTTGCACTTGCCACTCCTTGATTCTCCTGGTTGATGATATGTATTTTTGGATTATTTGCATGTTTCTTTAGCGCTTCACCAATGTTATCCGTTGAGCCGTCATTGACGATCACGATCTCAAACGACTGATAGGTTTGGCATAGAGCGCTATTAACTGCCTCATCAAGCAGGTCGGCCTGGTTATAACAGGGGATAATAATGCTGACCTTTGGAGCACTCGCAGGTTTCGGCCAAGCCAAGTTTTTTATTAATACATCGTTAAGCTCGGGTATTGGTACATCAGAAAATGGATATCTGTTTTCACGGGCTAGTTGCTTTGCCTCAAACCAGTCTTTCGCTTCGACATTCTTTGAGTATACGTCTTTGTTATTCGCGACAACCTGGTTGATTATGTCTTGTTTATGCTTGTCAGATAAACCCTGCATTGATTCTGAATGGATTCTAGTCATTAATAGTGTCTTAGACACTAACCCACCACACCAACCTTTTTCGCCCATTCTGACAAATAGATCCCAGGCCTCACCTCCATATTCCATATCAGTGTTGTATCCGCCAGCTTCTTTCCAGGCTTGTTTACGATAAAGCGAGCACCCGGGAATGAAGTTGGCATGATAGGCGAGGACCAAAAAGTTGTACTCGATTGGCAAAACCAATTTGATGACATCGCCAAAAGTCTTCCATTGGGTGTATGCAACACCAAGATCTGGATTCTTCTCCAGAACCGGCACGGTTTCTTCGAGCATGTTCTTTTCTATAATATCGTCTGCGTCCAGGGGCAGGATGAAATCGCCGTTTGCCTGCTCAATGGCGAGGTTACGAGCCGACGCAGGTCCTTTTCTTTCCTGGTGTATTATTGTGAATCGCGGGTCGTTTTCATATTTCACTAAAACAGCGGCTGTATTGTCGGTGGACCCATCATCCACGGCAATAACTTCAAAGTCCTTATATGTCTGCGAGATCGCGCTCTTTATCGCAAATGGTAAAAACCGTCCATGGTTATGACACGTTATGACTATACTGACTTTTGGCATTTGCCGTCTCTCGATATTCGGGTAAGGTCGAAATGTTTGTAATGATTGTATCATAGTAGGAGTTTCAGCTAAAAGAAAAAGAGCAGGTGGTCTGTTATCCTGCTCTTTTTCTTTTGTCTGATGGGCGGGGTAGCCTTGGCTACCTCTAATGCCCATTATCAAGGGCTCACAAGAATATCCCGTGAACCGTTTGTGAATATACTGTGAAACTTATCCGACCAGTTTGGAGACAACCAAGCCGATGGCCAATAGCACCGGAGTGGCGAGAACGGTTAAAATGTTCTGGCCGAGCGCCGGGGTTATGCCCTCGATGCTGTCGTGGTTCTTGACCGCGCCGGTTCCGGCTTTTACGGCCAGGGGTATGGTCAATAAGCCTGCCAGACACCAGACAGGCAGGATGCCCAGGGCGATCGGCGTTACTATCGAGACGTAGGTCATGACCAACAAAGCGACGTAACCCCAAGCGGCTTTCTGTGTGCCCATCAACAGGACCGCGTGACGCCGACCGGTGGCCTTGTCCGCCTGGATGTCGGGAATCTCGTTTATCCAAAGGAGTCCCGACACGAGGATGGTGGCGGGGATGCTAAGCCAGATGACTTCCGGGGTAATCGCGACCTTGCCGACCGGCTGCATTACGATGTAAGCGCCGATAACGGGGATGACGCCGAAACCTAAGCCCGGGAAGATCTCCGTGATGACAGTCTTGGTCAACACCGGCGTGTAGAACACGGTCAGCAATGCACCGCCTACCACGAACCATAAGAGGACCGGATACAGATACACAAAATAGATGCCGATTACAAGGGACAAACATAAAGCAGCAACGCCTTCAATAAGCACCATTCGCGGGGAAATCATGCCGGCCTTGATTAATCCGCTGCCGCCCGAGAAAGGCGTCCTTTGGACCAGTTTGTCAGTACCGCGCACCCAGTCGGTATAGTCATTCAGTACGTTAACCGATATGTGTACCAACAACGAACCGATCAGCGCAAGAATTAAATGCGCCCAGTTAAAATGCCCGCCGGCATAAGCCAGCGCGACGCCCGGGGTTAGCACGCAGGGGATAAGAGTTAAGAACTGCGGCCTTGTCTCCAGGAACAACACTTTGGCCAGAGGCGGTCTCTGACCGGCTTCGACTGTCGCTTCCAATTTCTCTCCTTCCGTTCGATTGCCAAATTCTTATTGGCTTGCCGATAATAACATCCTATTATAAATACATTATGCATAAATGGATAGACCCGAAAAGAATCAGTGCAATTTTAGTGTTTCACATATTTTATATTCTTATGTATGTGGGCGCGGCCTTTTGGCCGGTCTCTTTAGATGCGAAAAACAAAGTCCTCGGCGTCGCGTATGTGTTTCCGCCGGTTATCGCTGTAATCGGAACGACCGCCGCGTTCATTAAGAAGCGCGCCTACGAAGGATTCTTTTGGGGGTCCTTGGCTTTGTCAATGATTGCGCTGACGGCCGCGGAATTATACTGGGTTTATCTTCAGATATTCAAGGGCTTAAGCCAGCCCGCTTCGTCCTCATTCGGGACGTACGCGTTTCTAACCGGTTATGCGTTTATGTTTCTGTCTCTAATTCGCCTTCTGGCGGATTTCGCGCAAAAAGAACCAACATCTGTTCGGTGTAATCGTAATAATAGCCTTAATGATAACGACGGCGGCCGCGGTTTGGTTCTTCCAGTACCTGGCAATCTATTCGACCTATATCCAGCAACAGATGTATGACGAGCTGATCAACGCCTTATACCCGGTCTTTGACGTAGCCCTGCTGGTCGGGTTCATATCGACCGCAATCTTTTCAAACGTCTCCAAGTGGCCGTCGTGGGTCACGGCTGTCATTACGGGGATCGCGTTATATGCGGTCGGAGACATGGCTTTTACGTTCTTTTCCGTAGCTGACGCTTACCAGCCCGGCACGCTGGTTTCAAACGTAATTGACGTATTCTGGATGGGCTGTTATGTGTTCGTATTCTTGGGAGCGTTTTTGAGGTTAACGAGCGACGAAGACGTTTACGCCGAGGTCGGCCGTTAGTCTAAGGCTGGTCGGAGAGTCCGAAAAACCTTTCGGCGTTCTCGGTGGTCACACGTTCGATCTCATCCAGGGAAATACCGCGGACTTCGGCCAGCCTCCTGGCAACCTCGACGACGTAGGCCGGTTCGCATCTTTTCCCGCGGTAAGGTTCGGGCGCGGCGAAGGGACAATCCGTCTCAATCATCAGCCGGTCGGCAGGAATGCTGTTAATAATCTCCTCGCGGAGAGCGTCGTATTCGGCTCCGCTGCCGCGGCCGGGCTGGCGGGGTTTGTAAGTGATAACACCCGTAAACGACACGTATAAACCGTATGAAACCGCGGCTTTGGCAAAATCCGGAGAGCCGGAGAAAAAGTGCAGGACGCCGCGCACGCCTTGGAATTGCCAGAAGACATCTAACATGTCTTCCTCGGCGTCTCGCGAGTGTATGATGACCGGCTTATTTAACCTTATGGCCATATCCAGCTGACGAAGAAAGGCTTCCTTTTGCAGCTGAGGGCTGGTCTTGGATTTGAAGTAATCCAGACCGATCTCTCCGATGGCGACGACCTTGGGCTTAGATGCCAGGAGTAACAGTTCGGCCAGATTCCGCTGAGTAGCCTCTCCGGCGTCATGGGGATGGATGCCGACGGTCGCGTAAACGCCTGGAAATTCTTTAGACAATTTAATGGAATCCCGGGAACCCTGCAGGCTGGAACCGACGTTGATCATCTTGCTTACGCCGGCCGCCTCGGCCCGCGCTACGGTCTCCGACCGGTCGCGCTGGAAATCAGCAAAATCTAGATGCACGTGTGTGTCTATGAACATAGGGAAAGTATAGTATAATTCTACAAATGAAACCGATATATATTGTGTTGCTGGTCGGCCTGATGATCCCGCCGATCGTGCTAAATTGCCTGCAAATCTACTATCACCGTAAATAACGTGGACGCGACAGAACTGGATATTCTCCGGCATTCTACGGCGCATGTCATGGCTCAAGCGGTCACCGAGTTGTTCGGAGACGTCAAGCTGGGTATCGGCCCGACCATTGAAGACGGCTTCTACTACGATTTTGAACTTCCGCACACCTTCGCGCCCGACGACCTTGAGAAGATCGAGGTTAAGATGCGGGAGATCGCCAAGCGAAACTTGCCGATTACCCGGGCGGAGCTGGCCAAAGCCGACGCCGTCGCCCTTTTTGAAGAGCTTCATCAGCCGTATAAAGTCGAGCTGCTAAACGCCATGGCCGACGAAACCGTCACCGTTTTCCGCCAGGGAGACTTCATCGACCTTTGCCGCGGTCCTCATTGTTCGTATACCAAGAAGGTTAAGCACTTCAAACTGCTAAGTCTTGCCGGGGCCTACTGGCGGGGAGACGAACACAGACCGATGCTGCAGAGGATTTACGGAACAGCCTGGGGCAAGGCCGACGAACTGGCCGAGTACATGATCAAGCTGGAGGAGATCGCCAAGCGCGATCACCGTAAACTCGGGCGAGAACTCGGTCTGTTCGACCTGCCGGAAGAATTAGGCCCGGGTTTGGTCGTCTATCACCCCAAAGGCGCGATCCTTCGCGGGTTGATCGAGGACTTTTTAAAAGAGGAGCATCGCAAGCGGGGCTACGATTTTGTCGTCGGGCCGCACATCATGAAGACGAGCGTCTGGAAGACGAGCGGACATCTCGAGATGCGGTACCCGATGTATTTCTTTGAGATCGAAGGCCAGGAATACGGCATAAAACCGATGAATTGCCCGGCCCACATAATGGTCTATAAGTCGGAGCCTCGGAGCTACCGGACCTTACCGATCAGGTATTTTGAACTGGGAACCGTCTACCGGCACGAAAGAAGCGGCGTGCTGCACGGCCTGCTCAGGGTGCGCGGTTTCACCCAGGACGACGCTCACATATTCTGCCTGCCCGAACAGGCGGAGGAAGAAATACTGGGTGTCCTGGATTTCGCCTTTTTCTGCTTAAAAACATTCGGGTTTGAGGATTACGAGGTTATGCTCTCGACGCGTCCCGAAAAGTCGGTCGGCTCCGACGAGAACTGGGAGAAGGCGACAAACGCTTTGATCAAAGCCCTGGAGCATCACAAGATAAACTATCAGGTCGACCCGGGCGAAGGTGTATTCTATGGCCCGAAGATCGATATCAAATTGAAGGACGCGCTGGGCCGTCTCTGGCAAGGCCCGACTGTGCAGGTAGACTTCAATCTGCCGGAAAGCTTCGACGCGGTCTACTACGGGGCGGACAATGCCCAGCACAGGCCGGTTATGATACACCGCGTAGTTCTGGGCAGTATGGAAAGGTTCATCGGGGCCTTGATCGAGCACTACGGCGGCGAATTTCCGTTATGGCTGGCGCCGGTCCAGGCGGCCGTCCTGCCGATATCGGAGAAACACGCCGACTATGCCGCTTCGACCACGCGGATTATGAAAAACGCCGGCTTACGAGTCGAGCTGGATGACAGGAACGAGACGGTTTCCGCGAAAATTCGCGACTCCAGAATGAAGAAGATTCCATTTGCGCTGGTCGTCGGCGATAACGAAGAAAAGGATGGCACCGTCGCCGTGCGCGACAAAGAAGGCAAGGATCACCGCGGCGTTAAACTGGCCGATTTTATAAGCGAAGTCCAGTCGGCGGTTAAGGACAAAGTTCTTTAGCGAGGGGCTTGATGGACAAAAAGAAGATTGATGAACTAATAAAAATACTAAAAAACAATGATTTAAGCGAAGTCACGGTGGAGGAGAAGGGCGTTAAGATAACGGTCCGCCGGGGCGATATCACCATTGTCGAGGGTGGGACGGCGCCTGCCGTCGGGTTAAGTTCGCCACCCGCGATGGACATCCCCGGCCACGCGGAAGATAAAGAACTGCAGAAGCTTGAGGCTTCTTACTGCAAGATCGACAGCCCGATGGTGGGAACGTTCTATCGCTCGCCCTCGCCGGACGCGGACTTTTTTGTCGAGGAAGGAGACGTCTTCGACAAGGGACAAACCCTTTGCGTTATCGAGGCGATGAAACTCATGAACGAAATCCAAGCCGAGGAAAAGGGAAGAATCGTCAAGATCTCCGCCGAGAACGGGGAAGCCGTAGAATTCGGCCAGCCTTTGTTTTTCTACGAGCCGGTCACCTAGCAGACCGGGAGAAACAAAAAGCGTGTTTAAACGTATCCTTATCGCCAACCGGGGCGAAATCGCCGTCAGAATAATAAGGGCTTGCCGCGAGATGGGTATCGAATCCGTCGCCGTCTACTCGGAAGCCGACAAGTATTCTCTGCACGTAACCGAGGCTGACGTCGCGGTTTGTATCGGGCCTCCTCCGGCCGACAAGAGTTATTTGAACATCCCGAATATTATTAGCGCCGCCGAAGTCACCGGCGTAGACGCTATCCACCCGGGCTACGGCTTCCTGTCGGAAAACGCGAAGTTCAGCGACGTCTGCGCGACCTGCGGCATCACCTTTATCGGTCCGTCCCATAAGGTCATAGATACCTTGGGTGACAAGGTATCGGCGCGCTCCATAATGGCGAAGGCCGGGATACCCGTAATCCCCGGAACGGGCGAGGCTGTCGAGAAAGAACGACACGCGCTCTCGTTCGCCGCTGGAGCCGGCTACCCGGTTATCGTTAAAGCGGCGGGCGGCGGCGGCGGGCGCGGCATGCGCATCTGTTATACGGACAAAGAACTCAGGCAGGCGCTCCAGACAGCCCAGGCCGAGGCCGGCGCGTATTTCAGCAACCCGGACGTATATATCGAGAAATATATCCTGGAACCCCGTCATATTGAATTTCAGATACTCGCCGACGAGCACGGCAATATCGTTCACGTCGGGGACCGCGACTGCAGCATTCAAAGGCGTCATCAGAAACTTCTGGAGGAAGCGCCTTGTCCGTATATTGAAGACAGGTTGAGGAACACGATGGGAAAGATCGCCATAAAGGCCGCCAGGGTGGCCGACTATGTCGGGGCGGGAACGATCGAGTTCCTGGTAGATCCGCACGGAGATTTCTATTTCATAGAGGCCAATACGCGCGTGCAGGTTGAGCACTCCGTGACCGAAATGGTGTCAGGCGTGGATATAATCAAAGAACAATTGCGCATAGCGGCCGGGCAGACATTGTCGGTGTCGCAGCGGGATATAGAGCTAAAGGGCCACGCCATAGAGTTCAGGATTAACGCCGAAGACGCCGAGAACGGGTTTAAGCCCGCCGGAGGCACGGTAGACTTTTACAGCCCGCCGGGTGGACCGGGCGTTCGCGTCGACACCCACCTGTACTCGGGATATAAAGTGCCCGCGCAGTACGACTCGATGCTGGCGAAGCTCATCGTCTGGGGCCGAGACCGGGACGAAGCGGTCGCCCGGGGTTTGCGGGCGCTTGACGAGCTGCGCATCGACGGGCTTAAAACAACCATCCCGTTTCACAAATGGATCCTAACGAACCGTGAATTCCTGACTGGGAAAGCGTACACTAATTTTGTGGAAGAGAATTATAAGGGGGCGTAAAGATGGCCGATACCGACGAGATTACGATCGGCGAGATACAGATCGCCGGCAGCGCGCTGGAGAGAATGGTCAGGGAGAGCATTGGGCGCGTTAGCGGCGTCTCCCAGATTAAATCCATAACAATCACCCCCAAGAACGACGCGCTGACATTCGATATCAACTTAGTCGTCCACCATAATACGGTCTACCCCGAAGTTGCCGAGGTGGCCCAAAAAGCTGTCTCAAACGATGTAAACTGCATGACCGGGGCAAAAGTCGAGGAAGTCAATATCATGATCGAACGCCTCGACTTTAGCGGGGAATAGATTTTGAACCGCCGGCATCGGGCGCGCGAGATAATCATCGAAGTCTTATACCGGCTGGAAATCGAAGGCTGTGAACCGGCGGTGGCGCTGGAACGTTATAACGATGTTTTGGCGGGCAAGGACATCCGCCCTTTTGTCGAACGGATAATCAACGGCGTTATGAGGGAGAAACCGAAACTCGACGCGACCATAGACAAATACGCGGATAGATGGTCTTTGAACAGAATGCCTATCCTCGACCGGAACATCTTGAGGATGAGCATATACGAATTGGAGAACGAAGACGACGTGCCGGCGAGCGTAACCATTAACGAGGCGGTTGAGCTGGCGAACGCGTACAGCACGGACGATTCCGGCCGTTTCGTCAACGGCATTTTAGGCCATATCGTAAAGGATACGGAGGTCGGCGCGAAATGAAAGCCAAGGACGAGCGCGAAGACATCATGCAAGAACTGCGACAGAAGTTGGCCATATTGGAGGCCGGCGAAATCGGCGACGACGAAGCGCTCGAACTGATCGACGAGTGCATCAGACTTGCCGGGGAGTGCGCTTAAATTTTAATGCCCCGATACCCGGATGATATACGCGAGCTGGTTGAGGAAGCGCTGGAAACCTTCTTTCCGCCGGCCGATACCTACCCTGAGATAATCTATCGCGCTATGCGCTACAGCCTTTTTGCCGGAGGCAAAAGATTCCGGCCCATACTCACCATCCTGGCAGCCGAAGCCTGCGGCGCCGAGGGCGAGTCGGTCATGCCAACCGCTTGCGCGATCGAGTATATCCACACATACTCGCTCATTCATGACGACCTACCGGCTATCGATAACGATGACTTAAGAAGGGGTCTGCCTACATGCCATCGGAAATTCAGCGAGGACATCGCGATTCTGGCCGGAGATGCCCTGTTCGCCGAGGCGTTTGCCCTTGTAAGCAGGTTGCAGAAGGCATCTGAACAGCGTAGTATTATAAAGACAATCAACGAGCTGGCCGAAGCGGCCGGACCGGGAGGCATGGTCGGCGGACAGTTTGTCGACATGGAGTCGACCGGGCGGCACGTAGATCTGGATACCGTTCTATATATCCACACCCACAAAACCGGCCGGCTGATCCGGGCCTCGGTTAGGGCGGGAGCCATACTGGCCGGAGCTGGAGACAAAGACCTCAATGCGCTGACCGAATACGGGAACCACTTAGGTCTGGCTTTTCAGATTACAGACGATATTTTAGACGAGACCGGGAGCGTTGAGGAATTAGGAAAAAGGCCGGGTCAGGATCGAGCCAAACATAAGGCGACGTATCCGGCCGTAGCGGGTCTTGACGCGGCCAGGCAAAAGGCCGCCGAGGAGGCTAAAGCCGCCGTGGCCGCCGTGGAAGATATTGACTTGGAAACAGGGCCGCTCAGAAATCTAGCCGCTTTTGTGGTAGAAAGAACAGGTTGATCTTAAGATGGCCGACACACAACTTTTGGATAAGGTAAAATCCCCCGCCGACATTAAGGACCTATCAGCTGAAGAGCTGGATGTCCTGGCCGGTGAGATTCGAACCAAGATGATCGAGGACGTATCCAAGACCGGCGGGCATCTCGCGCCGAGTTTAGGCGTCGTCGAACTTACCTTAGCCCTCCACTACGTTTTCGACAGTCCGAAAGACAAGATCATCTGGGACGTGGGACACCAGTGTTACGTCCATAAAATGATCACTGGACGGAATGACGCGTTCGACAACCTCCGCCAGTTCGGGGGGATAAGCGGATTTCCGAAACGGGCCGAAAGCGAGCACGATATCGTCGACACCGGGCATAGTTCGACGTCCATCAGTTTCGCCGTCGGCTTGGCCGAAGCGATGCGCCAACGCGGCGTGGAAGGGAAGGCCATCGCGGTTATCGGCGATGGTTCGATTCAAGCGGGCTTGGCTTACGAGGCGCTGAATCACGCCGGCCATATCAAAAGCAACGTCCTGGTAGTCTTGAACGACAACGAGATGTCTATATCCCCGAGCGTCGGCGCTTTCGCCAGCTATTTGGGCAGGATACGGCTGGATCGCCGCTATCGTCGCGCTGAAGAGGGTTTTGAGGACGATTTGAAGAAGATCCCGCGTGTCGGCGAGAAAGTCTACGAGTTCGGGAAGCATGTTAAGAGCAGCATTAAGCAGATGGTTGTGCCTAGTATGATTTTTGAAGAACTCGGGTTCACCTATGTCGGCCCCATCGACGGACACAATATCGAACTCCTGGCTAAGAACCTTAGGCTGGCCAAGGAATTAAATACGCCGGTCTTGCTGCACGTAGTCACCAAGAAAGGCAAGGGCTACCCACCGGCCGAGAATTTTCCCGACAAGTTTCACGGGACTACTCCTTTCGATATCGCCACCGGAGAGCCCATCAAGGGCAAGTCGACTCCGCCGTCATACACCAAGGTTTTCGGCGAGGCCTTAGTCGAGCTGGCGCGCGAGGACGACAGCATAGTCGCCATAACGGCGGCTATGAAGAGTGGTACCGGCTTGGACAAATTTGCTGACGAGTTTCCTGACCGATTCTATGATGTAGGTATTGCCGAACAGCATGCGGTCGCTTTCGCCTCGGCGCTGGCGCTGGGCGGGCTGAAACCGGTGGCCGCCATCTATTCCACCTTCTTACAGCGCGCTTATGATCAAGTGATTCACGATGTCTGTCTTCAAGGCCAACCCGTTGTCTTGGCTGTAGACCGCGCGGGCGTGGTCGGCGAGGACGGGCCGACGCATCACGGCGTGTTCGACTTAACTTATCTGGCAGTCGTGCCGGGCATGACCGTTATGGCGCCAAAGGATGAAAACGAACTAAGGCGGATGCTCAAAACGGCTTTCGAGCTGTCCGGCCCGGTGGCCATCCGCTATCCGAGGCGCAACGGTATCGGCGTCGATATTTCCGGGCCGATCGTGCCGTTGGAGCCGGGAAGGGCTCAAATCGAAAAAGAAGGCGATGATGTCTCCATAGTCGCCATAGGCACTATGGTCGAAGCGGCGAAACGCGCCGCGGAGTTGTTAGACAAACGCGGTATTTCGGCGAGCATTATCAACGCCAGATTCGCCAAACCTATTGACGAAGACTTGATCGCCGCGACCGCCACCCGCCATAAGTTGCTGGTAACTATCGAGGAAAACGCTTTAAGCGGGGGTTTCGGAGAAAGCGTTCTAGGCGCGCTGGCTAAGCGCGGTATTGAAGTCGACGCGTTGACGCTGGGCCTGCCCGATGGTTTTATCGAACACGGCGCGATCGACAAACTCCTGGATAAACTGGGCTTAAGCCCGAAGAAAATAGCCGACGCCATCGAGGAGCGTTTTATCCACGCGCAGACGCCCCGCGCCGCGGTTGCTTCAGGCGGCAACGGCCGGCTCATGAAAGGTATCCGCAAAGTCTTTTTGTCCAGGATAAACGGAGTGAATGACTAAGATGAGGCTGGATGCCCTGCTGGTCGAGCGGGGCATCTTTGAGAGCAGGGAGAAAGCGCGCCGGGCCATCATGGCCGGGCGGGTTAGAATCGAAAACAATATCGCCGATAAGCCCGGAGCCGCTACGGATAACCGGGCTTCTGTTTATGTCGAGCCTGATAACGCGTATGTGTCGCGAGGCGCGGACAAACTAAACAGGGCGCTGGATGTTTTCGACCTTGAGGTTAAGGGACGCGTCGCTCTGGACGCCGGCGCCTCAACGGGAGGCTTCACCGAAGTCCTGCTTGAGCGCGGGGCTGCCAGCGTCATGGCCGTAGACGTCGGTTACGGCCAGCTGGCCTGGAAGCTCAGGCAAGACCCGCGCGTGCTGGTTCTGGAAAGGACCAACGTCCGTCACCTTACATCCGAAGACCTGCCCGCCAAAGCCGAGGTTATAACGGCCGATCTGTCGTTCATATCTTTGGTTACGGTCGCGGAGGCTTTGGTTAGTCTAAGCGAGCCAGACGCGGATTTTATTTTTCTAATAAAACCCCAGTTCGAAGCCGGTAAAGGCAAGGTCGGCAAAGGCGGTATAATAAGGGAGGCTTCCCGGCACGAAGAGATACTCGCGGACGTGATTTCGCGTTTGAACGGCCGCGGATTAAGGCTTATGGGATTGACCTATTCGCCCGTGACCGGGGCCGAGGGGAACATAGAATTCTTGGCCTGGATGAAGCAAAGTAGCGGAGAGCGGAGAGCGGAGAGCAAAGAGCTGGAAATCGAGACTCGTATCAAAAAGGTTGTTGATGAGGCGCATGAGGCGCTGGAGAAGAAGTAAATGCTAACAGACCTGCGCATAAAAAACTTCGCGTTGATTGACGAAGCGCATATAAAGTTCGAGGCCGGCCTGAACATAATGACCGGAGAGACCGGCGCGGGCAAGACCATCGTCCTTGAGGCGATGAATCTGCTTCTGGGAAAAAGGGCCGACCCCGTTTTGATCGGGGCTGCGGGTGACGAGGCTGAAGTAGAGGCGTTGATTAACGTAAACGGCAAGGAGACGGTCCTGGCGCGGTCCGTGACCGCCGCCGGCAAGAACAAGTGCTTTATAAACAGGCAGTTGGCCAACGTCGGCATGCTCGCCGAAATAGCCGACGGACTGGTCGATTTTCATGGGCAACACGAACACCAGGCGCTTTTGAAGGTCTCCACGCACCTGAACTATTTAGACGGTTTTGGCGGGGAAGAGCTGTTAGGCGTGAGAGCCAATTACGAAGAGGCTTACGCGGAGTTCTCCGGGATTGAAGACGAGCTGAACGCGATATCGGCGGCCGAGCGCAGTCGTTTGAGCCAGCTGGACCTGATGCGTTTCCAGGTGGAAGAGATCGAGCGGACAGCGCCTGAACTGGGCGAGGACGAGACGCTGGAGAAGGAGTTGCTGATTCAAAGAAGCGCCGGGACACTGGCTAAAGCAGTCTCCGGAGCCATTGAAGCCTTAAGGGGCGAGGATGAAACGGCGGGAGGAGTCGACGCTTTAAACACGGCGGCCAGGGAAATCCAACCGGTCGCCCAGATCGAGGAGAACCTAAAAAACCAAGCCGAGAAGCTGGAAAGCCTGGCCATTGAGGCCGACGAGATCGCGCGGGATTTATACGGTTATCGCGCCGGCATCCAGTACGACGCGGCCAGGTTAAACGAAGCGGAGGCCCGGCTCGAGTACATCAAAATACTAAAGAAGAAATACGGCGACACGATAGAGGCAGTACTTAAATACAAAGATAAGGCTAAAGCAGAGCTTGAGAAAATAGAAGATAGCAGCGCCCGGATGGACGAGCTAAACGCGCGCCGGCGCGAGCTGGAAGCGTCCCTGTACGCTCTATCCGAGGACATGACCGCCAAAAGGCGGCAAGCGGCTGGCGTCCTGGAAAAACGGGTAGAGGCGGAGCTGGCCGAATTAAACCTCAAAGGGTGCAGGTTCAAGGTGGGCTTCGGGGAGACTTTGGATTTGACCCCAGCCGGCAAAGACAGAATCGAGTTTCTGTTAAGCCCGAACGTGGGGCAAGGTCTGAAACCGCTCGCCAAGGTGGCCTCCGGCGGCGAGGTCTCACGTATCATGCTGGCGCTCAAGATCGCTTTCATCCAAGCGGACCCTGTGCCGATTCTGATTTTTGACGAGATCGACTCAGGCATCGGCGGGGAAACCGCCGCGGCGGTCGGCGCCAAATTAAAACAGCTTTCCGCGAATCACCAAGTAATCTGTATTACCCATCTACCGCAAATCGCCGCCTACGGGGGGACGCATTTATTTGTCTCAAAATCCGTGAGGGACGGCGCGACCTATACTTCAGTCAAGGTTCTTAGCGAGGAAGGCCGGGTAAACGAGCTGGCCAGGATGCTGACCGGAGGAGAAGCTACAGCAGAGACGTCAAAACAGCATGCGCGAGAACTCTTAACCGCCGCGCGCGCGAAAACCGCGCGCCAAGAAAGCGAATGAACCCCGTCAGAGAACACTTCCGGATCTGGTCGTTGTATTGGGCACTAGGCGCGGTCGTCGTGCTTGCGCTGGTTGCCGGAGCCTGGACGGTGACCAGAGTCGCCCGTTCCGCCTGGGCCGCCAAAGCGGTCAAATCGGCCATGACGATCAAGCCGGCCTCAGACACCATAGAAACGGCCACCGACACCGCTAAAAAGCGGACATCAAAACTGATTCTACCGTTCGCGACCGTGCCGGAACTCGGGCTGACGTTATACCTATATGCCCCGTATAAGAACATTCGGGGCATCGGGTACCATGAATCAAGCCATTTGCGGGCTTATTCCCTGACGCCGATCGGGCAGTGTCTTATAAACGACAACGGCTCGGACGTAGACGTGTCGCTCGATAGTAAGGCTCAACTTCCGACGTATTATATAATGGAGACTCGCGGCGAATATGCGTACGGCACGACCGTGGCCGACATCGCCATGGACCCGGGCACACCGGTTTTGGCCCCGGTCAGCGGGACGGTCATAAAAATCGAATCGAAAGTCATCTACGAAGAATTCGAGGACCTGCAAGTGGAAGTGGTGCCGGACGGATTGCCAAACGTCCGGGTGGCGTTCTTGCATATAGATCAAATCAAGGTCAAACCGGGCGATAAGGTGAAGCAGGGGAAAACCGTTATGGGGATTCCTCGTGACTGGCGCCCGTATTTTGCCTCGGAGCTTGACGATTACGTGAAACCTCCGACGCCGCACGTTCACGTACAAGTGAACACGCCGGAACCGGGGCAATAGCCGAGAGCAAAGAGCGGAGAGCAGAGAGTAATGAAGTACAAGGGGACGGCGAAATTAGATAAGAAAACCAAGAACCTGGTGAAGCGTCTCAAGCCGGGGGATATCGCTTTTATCGATCATGAGGACATCGATCGCGTCACAGCCGAAAGTCTGGTCGACAGCCGTGTCGACGTCGTTGTGAACGCGGCCAAGAGTATCAGCGGCCGTTATCCGAACCTGGGCCCGTTAATCCTGACCGACGCCGGGATATACCTTCTGGACAACGTCGGCAAGGAAGCTATGTCGCAAATCAAGGAGGGCGACATAGTCCAAATAAGCAAGGACACGGTCGTCCTGAACCATAAAGCGGTCTGCCGGGGCGTTATCCTGACCAGAGCCAAAGTCGAGGAAGCGATGGAGGCAGCCCAGGCCAATATGGGCAACGAGCTTGAGAAGTTTGCCCAAAACACTTTGGAATTCATCGAGAAGGAAAAACATTTTTTCGAAGGCGTTTTGGTGCCCGAGACAAAGGTTGGTTTTCGGGGCCGCCACGCTTTGGTCGTCGCCCGCGGCTATGATTACAAAGAGGACTTAAAAACGCTTAAGGCGTATATAGGTGAATTCAAACCGGTGCTTATCGGCGTAGACGGCGGAGCCGACGCGCTGCTGGACGCGAATTATACCCCGGATGTCGTAATCGGCGACATGGACAGCGTCACCGAGAAAGCGCTGCGGAGCGCCAAAGAACTTGTCGTGCACGCATATCCGGACGGAAGAGCGCCGGGCGTCAAGCGTCTTGAGACGCTGGGTTTGACTCACCTGGTTTTTAAGAGTCCGGGCACCAGCGAAGACATAGCTATGCTGTTGGCCTACGAGCAGGGGGCCGAACTGATCGTGGCGGTCGGCAGCCACGCCAATATGGTTGAGTTCCTGGACAAAGGTCGAAAGGGGATGGCCAGTACGTTCCTGGTCCGGTTGCGGATCGGGCCGGCGCTGGTCGACGCCAAGGGCGTCAACAAGTTGTATCGGGCGACGGTAAAGCCGTCCTATCTGTTGGTGGTTATCCTGGCGGCTGTCTTCACGCTATTGTTGATAGTTCAGAGTTCGCCGCCGCTGCGTGATTTCACAAGGCTCATAATATTGAAAATAAGATTGCTTTTGGGGATCTAGGAGGACATAATGTTCGATTTCAAATACCATATCGTATCGCTGGTGGCCGTTTTTCTGGCCCTGGGCATAGGCGTCGTCATGGGCTCAATGAGCGCCGAGCGCGGCGTCGTCAGCGAGCAGGAGCGTGCTTTGATCGCCACCATGGAAAAGGATTTCGAGAAACTCCGCTCGTCGAATGCCGAATTAAACAGTCAGCTGGCGGTAGCGACGAGATTTCAGGAAGGGGCCATCGCGCTTCTTACCGAAGGCAAACTGGCTCAACAAAATGTTGCAGTCATCGTAACGGGTGATGTCGACGCTACGACGTTGAAGAACCTAAAGGCTTCTTTGGAACAGGCCGGCGCGACGCAGCAATCGGTGACCACTTTCTCCGGCAAGCTTGGTTTGGACAACAAGAACACGGCGGAGAAGGTTGCCGCCATCGTCGGCGGTAACCCCCAAGGCCAGGCCGCGACGCGGAATAAGGCGCTGGAGGAAACAGCCCGCTGGATTGCCGACGGACTGAACCCGAAGGGGATTAACGATCTTGTCGATGCGGGCTTTATGCAGACCAGCGGCACCTTCGATAAGACCGTGCAAGCGGTTATCGTCATCGGCGGCTCGCAAAACGGCGGCAAGAATCTGCCTCCGGAACAACTGGACGAGCAAATTATCAAAACGTTAAAGCAATTGCCGGTTACCCTGGCCGGCGTCGAGACGTCGAATGTCAAAACCTCATATATGAAGACGTATCAGGGGTTAAACATAAACACGGTTGACAATATAGATAAAGCGTCAGGCCAGATAGCTGTCGTTTACATCCTGGCCGGACAAGCAGGCGATTTCGGCGAGAAGGCGACCGCCGACACGCTGATGCCGGAACCGACCAAAAACCAGTAGTGAAAACCGTTGCCCTCGTACCCGCTTACAATGAGGCGGACCGGATCGGCGCCACGGTTCAAGCTCTGCGCGCCGTCCCCGGCATAAATAATGTTATCGTGGTCGACGACGCTTCAACGGACGACACCGCGAACGCTGCCGAAACGGCCGGGGCCGACGTCGTCCGGTTGAGCCGCAATCTGGGAAAAGGCGGCGCCGTCAACAAAGCGCTAAGCGGCGGCGTACCCTTCGACGTGATCTTGTTGATAGACGGTGATACCGGAAAAACCGCGTCCGAGGCCGGCAAACTGCTTGACCCCATTCTCAGCGGACAGACGGACATGACCGTGGCCGTGCTGCCTAAGAAAGAGGGCACCGGCGGCTTCGGACTGGCGCTCGGGTTGGCCAGGCGGGTCATAAAGAGCAAGACGGGATCCGAGGCGGAAGCGCCTCTTAGCGGACAGCGGGCTTTGAATGAAAAGGCTTTCAAGGCGGCGTATCCATTCGCCCAGGGTTACGGCCTGGAGACGGCTATGACCGTCGATGTTTTACGGTCGGGCTTAAAAGTAAAGGAAGTGCCGGCGGCCTTCGCGCATAGCTATACTTATCGCAACGTCCGGGGCTTCATACATCGCGGCCGGCAGTTTCTTGCCATCCTCAAGGTCGCCCTGAGGGGGAGAAAATAGATGTTTTGGCCGACAAAAGAGAACTACAAAGGCCGCCTTATTCCGACAAGTCTAGGCGTGGTCTTCATTCCGGGGATTCTTTTATTCATACCATTATTGATAAACCTGTCAGACCTTGGATGGTCCGGAATAACAAACTTCGAGAACATAGATAACCGGATGTGGGTGGCTTATTACGGATTGGTGGTCTTCGTCTGTCTGTTGGGGCTGCTTGACGACGTAATCGGAGGCGGCCAGGCTAGGGGCTTCAAGGGCCATATAGCAGCACTGTTTAAAGGACGCGTCACGACCGGTTTGATAAAAGCCGTGGGCGGCGGCTTGGCCGGTCTGGCGGTCGGCTGGTGGGTGCCAACCCAGCCAACTCTGCCCGAGGTTATATTGAACGGCCTTGTCGTCGCCTTGGCAATAAACGTTTTCAACTTGTTGGACCTGCGTCCTGGACGTGCTTTTAAAGGGTACTTCACCTCTTTATTGCCCTTGGCGGGCTGGGGCATTTACGCGTCAAAGACTGTTATCTGGCCGTTTTCTATGCCGCTCGTCGCCATAGCTGCCGGGTTGTTCGCCGGAGACCTGCGTGAAAGGTATATGCTTGGCGACGCCGGATCGAACGTACTTGGCGCCTCTATAGGTTTCATTCTGATGGTGATGGCTGGGCCTTTGCTCAAGATCGCGCTGGCGGTTCTTCTGGTCGCCCTAAACCTAGCTAGCGAACGCTGGTCTTTCTCCAAAGTGATCGAGGCGACGCCTTTTCTGAAACGCCTCGACGAAGCCGGCCGCCGAATATAAGACGCATCTCTTGTTAAAGCGATCCACCATGCACGATTTTAGCTGAATTATGTTTCTGTCCTACAGGGCACGAGTTTAGTTGGTAAAGTAAGTAGCGTCTTAGTTCTTGCGGCTGCAAACCGCAGCCCCAAGATGACTGTTCGCATGACGCGAGCCCAGGATGACGCAATAAATGTCTACATTTAAGAGCTAATTATGGCTATAATGTAAAAAACCGTTTGTGGCCTTAATGGGGTCAGAAGGGTGATTGATGACCAAATTCATATTTGTAACCGGAGGCGTGGCGTCATCATTAGGCAAAGGTATCACCGCTGCCTCACTTGGGTGTCTCCTGAAAGCCCGCGGCCTGAAAGTAGTAATTCAAAAAATCGATCCCTACCTTAACATCGACCCAGGCACCATGAATCCTTTCCAGCACGGAGAGGTATTTGTTACCGACGACGGGGCGGAAACCGATCTCGACCTCGGCCACTACGAGCGGTTCATCGACGAGAATCTAACCCAGAATCATAACGTGACCGCGGGTCAGGTTTACTGGACTGTCCTGAACAAAGAACGTCGCGGGGATTTTCTGGGCGGCACCGTTCAGGTCATACCGCACATAACCAACGAGATTAAAGAACGGATCATCGCCGCGGCGCAAGACAAAAGCGTCGACGTCGTCATCACCGAAATCGGCGGGACCGTCGGCGACATCGAGGGCCTGCCGTTTCTGGAAGCGGCCCGCCAGCTTAAGAAGGACCTGGGACGAGAAAACGTCCTTTACATTCACGTCAGCTTGGTTCCCTTTATCGAGACGGCCGGCGAGCTTAAGACTAAACTTACCCAACACAGCGTAAAGGAACTTCGCGGTTTGGGTATCCAGCCTCACATAATCGTGTGCCGGTCCGACAGGGAGCTGACGCCCGAAGTTAAGCAGAAGATCGCGCTCCTTTGCGATATCGATATCGAGGCCGTGATCAGCGCGGTCGACACCGAAAGTATCTATCATGTCCCGCTGGCCCTGTTTGAGGAAGGGATGGACGATATCGTGGTCAACCGGCTGGGTATCGTGGCCACCGGCGTCGATTTGACGAATTGGAACCAGCTGGTGAGCAAGATTCAACGGATCGAAGCGTCGGACAATCGGCTAACAATCGGCCTGGTCGGTAAGTATGTTCAGCTAACGGACGCCTATATGAGCGTCTTGGAAGCTCTCAAGCACGCCGGATTCGCGCACGACTGTAAAATCGACGTTGCCTGGATCGACGCGGACGAACTAGCTTCGGACATTGCCGAAGAGAAGCTGTCGACCGTGGACGGGATAGTCGTTCCGGGCGGCTTCGGCATCCGGGGAATCGAGGGTAAGATTCAGGCGGCCAGGTTCGCCAGGGAACATAATCTGCCGTACCTCGGCCTTTGTCTGGGGCTTCAGGTCGCGGTGGTCGAGTTCGCCCGGCACGTAGCGGGGTTAAAAGGCGCGAACAGCACGGAATTCGAACCCGAAACGCCCTACCCGGTAATCGACCTTATGGAGGAACAACAGGATGTTGAGGCGATGGGCGGCACGATGCGCCTGGGCCTCTACGCATGTGATATAAAACCCGGGACCAAGGCAGCCGCGGCTTACGGCAAAAAACGCATTCAAGAAAGACATCGCCACCGCTATGAGGTGAATAATAAATATCGCGACAAACTTAGCGAGGGCGGCCTTATCTTTTCCGGGATTAATCCCGACCAGGACCTGGTTGAAATAATCGAGCTGAAAGACCACCCGTTCTTTATGGCCAGTCAATTCCACCCCGAGTTTAAATCACGTCCGACCCGACCCCATCCGTTGTTCCGCGACTTTATCGGCGCCGCCAAGGCGAGAAAAACGCTTAAGACAAGCTAAATGAAAATCAACAAGGTTAAACTGACCGTCGCAGCCTCGGCTGTTGTCCTCTTCTCCGTTTTCTTCTATACGGGTTACCAGTTCGGCTTAAAGCAAGCCGAGACAACCTTCCCTGAGCCTGAAGAGGTTTGGGCTAAGGAAGAAAGCGCCCGTATAGACGTCGGTATCTCTCCGGACGTCGTCAGGTTGCCAGACGCCAGTTGGCGAATGTATTACGCCGTCGAGGAAGGGATAGTAAGCGCCATTTCTCAGGATGGATTGAAGTGGAGCAAAGAAGAGGGCGTCAGGATAAATCCCAATAAGAAAAGCAAGGACCAAAGGTTGGTCGACAATCCCGCGATAATTAAACTGAAAGAAGGCGGCTACAGAATGCTTTACGAAGGCAGCGACGCCACCCAGAAAAACTTTGCCATCTTCAGCGCCGTGAGCACGGACGGATCGACCTGGAAGAAGGAAAAGGGCGTCCGGCTGCAGGATACCAACCGTTTTGACCAGAAGATCGCCGCGACGCCCGACGTCGTAAAGCCGCGAGGCAGCAGCTGGTACATGTATTACTCGGACGGTGACACGATCAAACTGGCGGTTTCCGATGACGAAGGCGAGAGTTGGCGCAAACGGACGCTAAGCGGTCTTCCAAACGCCTGCCTGGACCCCAGCGTCATCGTCATGTCTGATGGCGTGTTCAGGATGTATTTTGTAAAATCGGAATCGGAAGAGAAGCTGACCGGCGCGGTCATCATAAGCGCGCGCAGCACCAACGGATATGATTGGGAAGTGGAAAAGGGCGCTCGGGTATCCGCGGACAAAGGAGCCATCATGGTGTTGGATCCGGACGTGGTCCTGGTCAGCCTGGGCAAGATGCGGATGTACTATACTCAGCTGGATAAGGGCTTGTTGACGGGCAAGGGAGCGAACGCGCCCAAGCTGTCAATCCGGAGCGCCAACCTGGAGTTGAGATAATGGCCTCTTACCGCAAAGCGACAGTGAAGAATATCCTCGCGGACGAAAAAGGCATAATCAGACTTGTCGTGGAGACGTCAGGCGAGGAGGCTAAAGCTATCGCCTATCCCGATCTTACCGGACCGGTCGCCGCCGGCGACGAGGTTATCATAAATACAACCGCCGGCGAACTTGCCCTGGGGAGCGGCGGTTGGCATTTCGTAGTGTGGAACCTAAAGCATGGCGACCTGGACCTGCCTGCCGACGGGCATATCATGAAGCTCCGTTACTCGCCCCTTCAGTTAAACGTCCTGGCGGCTGAGGAACAAACCGCCGGCAACATGGATAAGCTGCGCGATTTCAAAGACCTTTTTGGTATGCCGGTAATAGTCGGTACGCTCCACAGCCAGCTCGGCCCGGCAGCCGCGGTTTTCAAGAAACAGGCGGGCATGAATAAAAAACTCGCCTATATAATGACTGACCGCGCGGCTCTGCCGATGGCTTTGAGCGAACAGGTTCGGCATCTGAAACGGAAAGAACTGATCGATATTACGGTCACAACGGGACAAGCCTTCGGCGGCGACCTGGAGGCCGTAAACGTCTTCAGCGGCCTGGCGGCCGCCAAGGCGATAGGCGGAGCGGAGGCGGCCATTGTGACGATGGGCGTCGGCGTGGCGGGCACAGAGACCTTTTTGGGTTTTTCAGGGATAGAACAGGGCGAGATAGTCAATGCGGTGGCCGCGATGCGCGGCCGGCCGATCGCTATTCCGCGCCTCAACTTTGCCGATAAAAGAGCCCGCCATCAAGGGCTTAGCGATCAAACGGTGGCCGCGTTAGGGCTGGCGGCGCTGGTAACCTGCGATGTCCCGATTCCCAGGATGGACACTTCCAAACACGAAGCGGTCATGATGAAAATGAATATGTCGGGGCTGGCCGCTAAACACAGGATTGCCATAATTGCGGGCGACAATACCGAGGAAGCGTTGGACATGTTCGACCTGAAGCCATCGACCATGAAGCGAGGGTTTAAAGAAGAGCCTGAATTTTTCCGGGCGGCCGGCGCCGCGGGATATGTCGCTGCGAAGATGATCAAAAGAGCTAAGAGCTAAGACCAGAGAGCGGAGAGTATACTTTGAACGATTATGAGGTTATTGGGTCTAAATCGGTATTCAACGGGGAAGTTCTTAAAGTAAGGGTCGACGAGGTAAGGATGCCGTCAGGCAAAATCGTCGAGCGCGAGGTGATTACGCACGGCGGCGCGGTCGGAATCATCCCCGTGACAGATGACAATAAGATTATCCTGGTCGAGCAGTACCGTCACGCCGTCGACAAGATGCTGTTGGAGATACCGGCCGGCAAACTCGACCCGGGTGAAACTCCTGAGGATTGCGCCCGGCGCGAGCTTATCGAAGAAACCGGTCAAGCCCCTGGCCGCCTGATCCCGATATCGTCGTTTTTCACCTCTCCGGGCTACAGCAACGAGATTTTCCATCTCTATGCCGCCGAGGATCTGTCTGTTGAAGTAGCGGACGAACCGGAGGAAGAAATCGTCGGTACGGTAGATGTCACCGTGGCCGAAGCGATTAAAATGATCGACGATGGCAGAATAGAGGACGGCAAGACAATAGCCGCCATCGGGATGATCAAGATTTATCTGGAGGCCGGCGGAAGTGGACGGGAGAAATAAAGAATTGCCGGTCCCGCCGGAGCTGGCCGCCCAAGCCGGAGAGTACCTTAATTTTCTTTCGGTGGAGAAAGGTCTGGCCAAGAATACGGCCTCAGCGTATGCCCTTGATTTGAATAACTTCATGCGCTGGTTGGGGCGCGCGGGCATAACCGATTTCTCGGACGTGACTAAGACGCATATCCTGGACTACTCCCGGGAACTAGCCGACGGAGCGTTTACGGCCGAAGGGACTCCGTTAAACGCCGCGTCGGTCGGAAGGGCTCACGCGGCTATCCGAGGCTTATTCAAGTTCCTGGTCAGAGAGGGTTATCAAACAAACGATCCGATGGCAACGGTGGCTAACGTTAAAAAAAGCCAACGTCTGCCAAGGGTTTTATCAATAGAGGACGTGGCCAAGCTGCTTGACGGAGACTTTCCGGAAACGCCACGGGGCTGGCGAGATAAGGCCATCCTGGAGCTTATGTACGCGAGCGGCTTACGCGTTTCCGAGGCGGCGGGCTTGACAATGGGCGACCTGGACTCGGAAGAGGGGTTCGTGAGGGTATTCGGCAAAGGTTCAAAAGAACGTCTGGTTCCGGTCGGCGGAACGGCGGTCAGAGCGGTGCAGAAATACCTGATGAGCGGCCGTCCAAAACTCGTCGGAAAGACTCGCGACGATCATCTGTTTCTGAACAGACAAGGGCGCGGCTTGAGCCGCCAGACAATGTGGAAGACGATAAAGAATCAGGGAGGCAAAGCCGGGTTTCCGGAGTTGACGCCACATACGCTGCGACACAGTTTCGCTACGCATCTGCTTAAAGGAGGCGCCGACCTGCGCGCGGTTCAGGAGATGTTAGGCCACGCCTCGATCTCGACGACGCAGGTCTATACGCACGTGGCCAAGGATCACCTGAAAGAGGAATACATGAGCACGCATCCAAGAGCAAACATCAAGGGAAGAAGGGAATAGGGGAATGGGGGAAGAAAAGACTCCTATTTCACGAGTAATAATCCTGGTTTTCGATAGTCTCGGCGTCGGCGCTTTGCCCGACGCGGCGGCATACGGAGACGTCGGCGCCAATACGATCGCCAACATAGCCGCGGCCGTCGGGGGCTTAAGGCTGCCGGCGCTGACAAAGCTTGGTTTCGGCTTAATCACCGATATCAAAGGAGTCCCGCCGGTCAAGGCACCTTTGGGTTGTTTCGGGAAAATGGCCGAACGGTCTCACGGCAAGGACACGACGGTCGGCCTTTGGGAGATGATGGGCTTGGTTACGGAGAATCCGTTTCCAGTTTTTCCGGCCGGATTCCCAGCTGAAGTCGTGGCCGAGTTCGAACGCCGCATCGGTTGTCCCGTTTTGGGAAACAAAGCGGCCAGCGGCACCGAAATCATCGAAGAACTGGGCGCGGAGCATATGGCGACCGGCTCTCCGATCGTCTATACATCGGCCGACAGCGTCTGGCAGATTGCGGCTCACGAAGACGTCGTTCCTGTGCCGCGGTTATATGAGATGTGCCTTACGGCACGGAACATTCTAACAGGATCGTTGGGCGTCGACCGGGTCATCGCGAGGCCGTTTAAGGGCAAGCAAGGGCATTTCGTCAGGACGGAAAGGCGCAAGGATTTTGGTTTGGCCCCGACGGAGAAAATGGTTTTGGACTATGCCAAGGAAGCAGGCGTCAAGGTGTGGTCGGTCGGCAAGGTCTGGGACGTTTTTAGCGGACGCGGGATCACTGAGGCGGTTAAGACCAAGAACAACGCCGACGCGTTTACTCAAACCGGTTTATTGTTGAAGGAGGGGGAGCCGGGGATAGTGTTCACCATACTCGGAGAATTCGACACGGTCTGGGGCCACCGCAACGACGTAGAGGGGTATGCTAAAGGTTTACTTGAGGCGGATAGTATGCTGGAAACACTGCTGGGCGAGATGAGACAAACAGACGTCTTAATAATAACCGCAGATCACGGCTGCGACCCGACAATGCCTGGCACAGATCATACGCGTGAATATGTACCTTTGATGGTCTATGGAAAAGGCATAAGAAGGGGCGTATCCTTGGGAGAAAGGTCGAGTTTCTCAGATGTCGGCAAGACGATTTCAGACCTGATGGGGTTCAAGGTGCCCGTAGCGGGAAATAGTTTCTACAATGATATTAGATATATAGAACAAGAGGCGTAAAGTGAATATCGACGACATAACCGACAAGAAAATAAATGGGGAAGCGCTAACGGCAAAAGAGATTGCCTGGGTGGTATTGGGATACACCAAGGACATCATTTCCGAAGAGAAAATGACAGCTTGGCTTAAAGCGGTTTTTGCCAAAGGCATGGATTTCAACGAAACGTTGGCGATGACTCACGCGTTTGTCGCGTCGGGAGAGACCGTCGACCTGTCCGGGATAGATGGGTTCAAAGTGGATAAGCATTCGACGGGCGGCGTCGGAGACAAGACAACGCTTGTTGTGGCCCCGCTGGCGGCCGCGTGCGGTTTGAAAGTGGCCAAAATGAGCGGCCGGTCATTAGGACATACCGGAGGGACATTGGACAGACTCGAGGCGATTCCGGGATTGTCCGTGGAGCTGACCAGAGAGCGATTTATCGACCAGATTAACGAGATCGGGGTCGCCATCACGGGACAGAGCGAAACGCTGGCGCCGGCGGATAAGAAGATTTACGCCTTGAGAGACAAAACAAAGACCGTTGCCAGCCTACCCCTGATCGCCTCCAGCGTGATGAGTAAGAAAATCGCCGCCGGCGCGGACTACATAGTTCTGGACGTCAAAGCCGGCAGCGGCGCTTTCATGAAGTCGACTGAAGACGCAAGAGCGTTGGCGGAGCTGTGCGTGAAACTGGGCGCGGCGGCCGGCCGCGGCGTATCGGCGCTGATCACCGATATGAGCCAGCCGCTCGGACGCGCGGTTACGGGTATTCTGGAAGTCAGAGAGGCGATTCAGACATTGAACGGTCGGGGACCGGCCGACTTGTCAAAACTGTCACACGAGATCGTTTCGATGATGCTGATAAAAGCCGGCTACGCCGACAACAAGGAAGAAGCGTCTGCGCAAATAGATGAGGCGATTGCCAGCGGGAAAGCGACGGCCAAGCTGGCGGAGATGGTACAAGCGCAAGGCGGCGATCCGGCAATGATAAAAGAACCGGCCAGACTGCCGTCACCGGTTATATTCGAAGGCGTAGCAGCCAGAGAGAACGGCTTTGTGCGTTCCATGGACACCGAGCATATCGGCTGGCTGGCGAAGAGAAGCCAAGGTCTGATGCTGGAAAAGAAAATTGGCGACGAGGTCAAGAAAGGCGAGCAAATCGCCTACGCGTTCAGCGATTCCCAGGTCGGCGCGGAGGCGACGGCCCAGGGCTTGAGCCTCTTTATAGAGATCGGGCCGGAACGTTTGGAGCCCAGGTCGCTCATCCTGGAAACCGTCAACGCCCCCGCCTAATCCCTTAAATGCTAAACTGTTGTCTATGGAAATAATCGACCGCATCCGCGGCATGTTGCCCCGTGAAATCCTTGAACTGCTTGAAGAATCTGGTTCGCTGGCCGAAGAGGCCGGCGTGCGTGTCTATCTGGTCGGCGGAATCGTCAGAGACCTATTAATGGACCGGCCGAACCTGGATATCGACTTGGTCATCGACGGCGATGGACCGGCCTACGCCGCCCTTCTGGCGGACAGGAAAAACGGCAACGTCGTTATGCACGATCGCTTCGGCACGTCTGTGGTGATGCTGCCGGGCAAGCGGCGCGTCGACGTAGCCACGGCCAGAACCGAGACTTACGAGACCGGCGGCGCTTTACCGAAGGTGGAGTTCGGGCCCATCGAGGCCGACTTGGACCGCCGGGATTTCAGCATCAACGCGATGGCCGTTTCCTTAAACAAAGGGAATTTCGGCGAGTTGCTCGACTATTTTGAAGGTATCGAGGACATCAAGAAGAAACGCGTCAGGGTTCTTCACCACGGCAGTTTCATTGACGATCCCACCAGGATATTCCGCGCCGTCCGCTTTGAGCAAAGGTTCGGTTTCCGGATGACGAAGGAAACGGAGAAGCTGGTCAAAGCCGGTGTAGAGGACGACCTTCTACGAACGATCTCGGGGGCTCGCATCCGGAACGAGATTATGGCTATTTTCGACGAAAAGGACGCCGCGGCCGCGGTTGAACGCCTCGAGGAATTCGGCGTCTGGAACGCGCTCGCGCCCGGCTTGCACGCAGATACGGGAACGATGAAACTGTTCCGCGAGATCGTTAAGGCTGAGAATGAACTGAAACCCGGTCTTACGCATGTCTACAAAAGGAGCGCCGCTTTTTTGAAAGCGTTATTGTCGCCGGCCGATAAAGATGTAGCAGAGGCTTTCGGTTGCCTTATCAACTTAAGCCAAACCCGCCAAAAAGAGATTCTGGCCGCTATGGCCTGGGCGCCGGAAGCGTGCCGGCGTCTAGAAAACGCCGACCTGTCGGCCAGCGCCGTCTGGGAAGAACTGCACGGAAAAACCAATGAGACGCTTGTTTATGTCTACGCTATGTATGGCGCGGAGGTCAGGCGGAACGTCAAGCGGTTCATGGAGATTCGAAAAACTAAACCGCTTATCAATGGGAACGATCTGGTGGCTATGGGCTACCAGCCCTCTGCTTTGTTCGCCGGTGTTCTGAAAGAGGTTCTAAAAGCGCAGTTGGACGGCAAGGTCAGCACCCGCGAAGCTGAGCGGGAGATGGCCTCGAGTCTTCTTAAGGACGCGTAGAGTGGATTTAACGCGCCTTTCCGCCATGCTATACAGTCTGCCGGCGCTTCTGGTCGGCGTGGTAGTCCACGAATACGCGCACGGCCGCGTCGCCGAGCTTATGGGCGATCCGACGGCCCGCAACGCCGGACGGTTGACATTCAATCCCTTGCCGCACTTGGATCCCTTCGGCTCAATCCTTTTGCCGATCTTACTGATCCTGACCGGGTCCCCGATTTTATTCGCGGCCGCTAAGCCGGTGCCGGTCAATCCGATGTTCTTCAAACGGGGCCGGCGGGATTTCTTCTGGGTCGGAATTGCCGGGCCGATTTCCAACCTGGCCATCGCGTTCGTTTCCGGAATTATTCTGGCTGCCGTATACTCATGGGCGCCGGGAGCGATCGTTATGATAATGGGGCGGATGGTCATAGTGAATTGCGTGCTGGCCGTTTTTAACCTTATCCCGCTGCCGCCCTTGGACGGCAGTCGCCTGGTCGAGGCTTATATGCCCGACAAATGGTTGAAGGGCTACATGTCCATCGAGCCTTTCGGCATCTTTATCATCTTCGGCCTGTTCTTCTTGGTACCTGGCTTTTTCAACTTGATTATTCTGCCGATTGTGGACGGTTTGGCCACTTTCTTTATGACCTGGCCGCTGAGATTGCTGTCGCTTTTCGGACTGTGACGCCGTGAAAAGAGTTAAACAATTCATCCGGGGCCTGTTTGCGAGGCTTACCGAAAATGACTATACTTTCATAGCGGATTACCTGACCAAAGACGAGCTTGACCTGTTCAAAACCATGTCCAGATACGACCGCAAGCACGCCCTGGACGTCGGCCGGTATCTGGCCGGACACGGAGCCGGTCTGCCGCTCATCAGGGCCGGTTTGCTGCACGATATCGGCAAGGCCAATTGTCCGGAGCTGACGCTGATCCGACGAAGCGTCTGCGTAGCGATCGAGGCCTATAAGCCCGAAGAGGCTGACGTGCTGGCCAAAAAGGGAAAAGGAAAGCTGGCCAGGGCGATCAACGTACATAAGAACCATCCGGAACTTGGCGCGGCTATTCTCGAGGAGTTGGCCGCGGATCCGTATATTATCGGCTTGGTCAGGTTCCACCAGAACGGCGAAGCGCCGACCGACGTGCAACGCGACCTCGGAGTCTTGCGCGACGCGGACGACCGTTTCTAGCGAAAGAGGACAAACATGACGACAAGGAAGCGGCTGTTAACGGGCTACCGTCCGACAGGACGGATGCATCTCGGCCATTACGAGGGCAACCTTAAGAACATGCTGGACGCCCAGGACAAGTACGACTGCTTTTTCTTCATCGCCGACTGGCACGCCCTGACGACCAAGTATAAAGACACGAGCAGGCTCCAGGATGACACCAAAGAGATGGTCATCGACTGGGTTGCCATGGGTCTCGACCCCAATAAATGCTTAATTTACCGGCAATCCGACGTCCCGGAAATCGCCGAGTTCCATCTGTATCTGTCCATGATCACCCCGCTGGGGTGGCTGGAACGCAACACCACCTATAAAGATCAGTTAAGGGAGTTGGGCGAGAGGCTGGTGGCTACCTATGGTTTCCTCGGCTATCCGGTTTTGCAGGCGGCCGACATTCTGATCATGCACGCGAACGTGGTTCCGGTCGGCGAGGATCAACTGCCGCACCTCGAGCTGGCCAGGGAGATTGCCCGACGTTTCAACCATCTGTATAAAGCCAACCTGACCGAACCGCAAGCCGTTCTGTCCGCGACGCCCAAGGTTATCGGCCTCGACGGAAGGAAGATGAGCAAGAGCTACGACAACGCCATCTACTTAAGCGACGAACCGGAGGTCATCACCAAAAAGGTCCGCTCGATGATTACCGACCCGGCGCGCGTCAGGGCGACCGATCCGGGCCATCCCGAAGTGTGCAGCGTGTTCGCCGGCCATGGCGTGTTCTCGCCCGGAGACGTCAAGGAAGTCGCCAAACAGTGCCGGGCGGGCAGTATCGGCTGCACCGTCTGCAAAGACAAGCTGGCGGAAAACATCATCAATCAGCTGGCAAGCTTCCGCGAGAAACGCCGGGAGCTCCTCGCCAAGAAAGGATTCATCGATGAAGTCCTGGCGGCCGGTTTGGCGAAAGCCCGGCCGGAAGCCCAGAAAACACTGCACGACGTTCGCGGGCGGATGAATGTAGAGTGAGCACGGACACCCTGGCCTACGAAATCAAACTTGATGTTTTCGCGGGTCCTTTTGACCTTCTGCTCGACCTGATTCTCAAACAAGAGGTCGATATCTACGAAGTCCCCATCGCCAAGATCACCGACGACTATCTGAAATACGTCACCAAAATGAAGGAGCTTAACCTGGATTTGACCAGCGAGTTCCTGGTCATCGCGGCGACGCTCCTGGAGCTTAAGTCTTTCGCGCTGCTGCCGGTCGACGAAGCCGCCCAGATCGAACAGATCCGCGGGGAAATGGAGTCGCGGGAAAGCCTGATAGACCACTTGATCGAATACATGACTTTCCAGGCGATGTCGGCGGAACTGTCAGGGCGGGCCGAAGAGCAGAGCTATCACTTCATGAGGGTGGCGGCGCCGGAAGAGGATTTCGCCGACCTGGCGCCCGATTTTCTGCAGGGCATAAGGTTGACCGATTTGTCCATCATGGCGCAGGAGCTTCTGCAGATTAAGCCGACGTTCGAGATTGATACCTCCCACATCGCTTTGTACAGCTTGTCGGTCGGCGAGAAGGCTGTCGACCTATTAAAAGAGCTTAAGAAGAAGCCAACGTGTTCTTTCCGCTACCTTTGCCGGAAAGCCGAGTCCAGGATCGAGAAGATCGTAGTCTTTCTGACCATCCTCGAGCTTTTCAAACGCGGGGTCATCGGCGTCAGTCAGGCCAAGACGTTCGGCGACATCGAAGTTAAGCTTGTTGATGAGGCCGCGATTAACTCAAACCACTGGAGTGAGGACTAGAATAGCCAAGAGCCAAGAGCCAAGAGCCAAGAGCCAAGAGCCAAGAGCTGTTAGCAGTTAGTGGTTAGTAGTTAGTAAATATTCTTCGAGTGAGCGAGCGTCAGCGAGGGAATCGAGAAGCTGAGGATATCAGAAATGGGCAATGACCAACAATTGAAATCAATTATAGAGTCGCTACTATTTGTTACCGATGAACCTTTGCCTCTAAAGAAGCTGGCCGACTTTACCGGCAGAAACGAAGATGAGGTTAAGCAGGCGCTGGCCGACCTTAAGGAAGACATGGCCAAAGGCGGCCGGGGCATAAGATTGAAAGCGATCGCCGGCGGATACCGGCTCTATACCGATCCCAAGAACCGCGTCTACGTGGAGAAGCTGGTTCTCTCATCAGATTTCAGGAGGCTTACCCAAGCCGGTCTGGAAACCCTGGCCATTATCGCCTATAGGCAACCGATCACCCGCGCTGAAATCGCGGCGATTCGTGGCGTCAGCGTCGATTCGGTTCTGGCCAATCTGCTGGCCAAAGGCTTGGTTAAAGAGATCGGCAAGGACGACGTCATCGGCCGGCCGACACTCTACGGCACAACCGAGCGTTTCTTAGAAAGCTTCGGGTTGGAGAACCTTGACGAACTGCCGGAACTGGAAGGTTTTGAACCGGACGAGGAGACGCAGCGCAAGATCAGGTTCAAGCTCGCCGGCGAAACCGCGGAAGCCGCTACGGAAGAACCCTCCGCCGCTGAAGCTTCGGAGGGCAGGCCCGCCGAAACGCCCGCCGCCGCTGAAGCTCCGGCGGACAAGCCTGCGGAATAAGATGGCTACCTTCGGCCTGGAAGAAGAGGTCTTCGTTGTCGAGCCGGAGAGGCCCTCTCTCAAATCCCTGTATTACCTGTCCAAACTTATGTGGAGTGACCCGGGGCGGCACTACCGCCTGACGGCCTCTAATTTCAGCCGGGGTCCCGACGTAAAATACGGGTTGATGAGCGGGGTGGAGGTAGCGACGCAAGTTCATGGCGACGCCGCCTCTTTGCTGGACGATCTGGCCGCGCGCCGGCGGGAACTGGCCGGCGTTTCGGAAGGCTTGATCGCGCCGATCGGACATTTGATCAACCTAAGTACGCCGACGAACGTCTGCGCGCTGCAGCTGCACGTCGGAGGGGTCCCCGACATAGAGCTTACCTATGCCAACCTGGCTTATTTCTTACCCGTTTTAACCTTGCTGACAATTAACGCGCCTTACGCGGGTGGCACATATATGGGGCAGTCCTTCAGAATGGCCCACAGTTACGCCATCGGCAAGCTGCGCGAAGATCCGCGGGACCGCTTCCAGGACATTATCATCGCCAAACGTCTCGGCACGGTCGAGCTAAGGGTGCTAGATCCTGTCTGGGACTTAAACCGCGTCGCCGTCCTGGCCCGCGCTGTCGAGGCAATCGCCAAGCTGGACAGGCGCTTGCCGTTCGATCGGCAATGGTACAACAAGGTGCGCGCCGGCGTCGCCGCGAAAGGCTATGTCGAAGAACTTATTCCCCTGTATAATGAGTTATCCTCAATCGCCGATGTCCCGGAAGATTTGATAAAACGGACGGCGTCTGACGAGGTCAAAGCTTTTAACGAAAAGTTCGGGTACCAAGCGACCTATACGGCGCTGGACAGCGGCTACCGGACCGGCGTTTTCGAGCAAGGTCCGATCCCGGAGAACAAAGCCGCCGCGCTAAAATCGATGGCAGGGTTGGCGGGGTATTACGTTCCGAAACTTCCGTACGTTATCTGGAAGTATCTTAAAGAAAAGTAACAGGGAATAAGGGAAGAATATTCTTCGAGTGAGCGAGTGGCAGCGAGGGAATCGAGAAGTTAGCAGATGAAACCACTGTATATTGTCCTCATAGTCTTATTACTGGTTATAGTCGTTTTGACGACGCTATACCTCCTGAACCGCTTCGTCTGGTTCTACCGCGACCCGCCGCGGACGGCCGACGCCACCGGCGACGTCTTCATCTCTCCCGCCGACGGACAGGTCGTCTATGTCAAGAAGTTCACCGGCGGCAAGGTTGTTTCTAGCAAGCTTGGCCGAGACATCAAGCTGACCGAATTGACCGACCTTGATCTTCCGGAGCACGCGGACGGCTGGATCGTCGGGATCTACATGTCGCCTTTCGACGTGCACTTTAACTACGCGCCGGCGCCGGGCAAGATAAAACGAATCGCTTACACCAAAGCCAAGGCCAATGTGCCCATGGTCGACTTGTGGGAATACATCAAGTTTACGTACCTAAGGCAGGCCATAGACAACTTCAGCGCCAAGTTTCATCTGGTGAACGAGCGGAACAGTCTGCTGGTCGAAGGCCCGGGTTTCGACTACGCCGTCATCGAGATAGCGGACAAATTCGTCAACAAGATCACCTGCTACGTGGAAGAGGGGCAGAACCTTAAAACCGGCGACAAAGTCGGATTTATAGACCGCGGCAGCCAGGTCGACCTGATCATTTACAAAACCGACATCGAAATCAAGATTACGGAAGGCCAACAAGTGTATGGCGGAAAAACAGTCATCGCGTCTTATTAGTTTTCTCTGGCATAATTCCGCTGTTGTCGGTATCACCATGTCGACAACGCTTATCTTCGGTTTCGCGACCTTATACCTGCACGACTTTATCAACGTGTCCAACTTTATGGTCGGGGTGGCGGCCAGCCTGTCGCACGTTATCTCCGTCATCCTATCCCCGCTGGCGGGCACGCTGTCCGATAACACCTGGACGCCGTGGGGCCGGCGCCGGCCGTATATACTGGCAGGTTCTATTCTGGCGGCGCTATGCGTCGCGGCCATGCCGCACACCCTTAACTACTGGGTGTTTCTGCTCCTGGTAAGCCTGTTTTTCACCTTCTCGGTCGCCTACCAGATACCATTCTACGCCCTTATTCCGGAGATGTCGGGGGAAGGCCGGCGCGGCGCTTATTCGACGTTCACCGGACTTCTGCGCCTGCTCGGAGCCGCCTTGGTGCTTGGTTTCGGCGGCTGGTTCTGGGCTAAGAATCCGGCCTGGCTGTTTTACCTGACGGCTTTCGTTATCGTCTTCACGGCCGCCATCACATTCATATCGGTTAGGGAAGACAGGGGCGGGGAGCTTCCCGACCAGGACAAGATTTCAATCTTCAAAAACTTTCGCCGGTATATGCGTGATCTGGTATCGCAAAAGAAGATCCTTCTGTTCTTCGCGGCGCAGTTCTTCTGGTGGTTGGGCCTGGGCTCGCTGATGCCGTTCGCGACCATCATGTTGAAAGAACTATACGGCGTCGAGGTATCCGAACTGTTTCGGCTCGGCCCGGGCGTCATTATCGGAGCCGTTCTCTTAATCGGGGCCATCGTCGCGGCTGGGGCGCTGGGCGACAGGTGGGGGCATCGCCAGATCGTCACGGTCGGCTTGGTCTCGCTTACCATCGGCAGCGTCATCGCCTTTTTCTTCCGCGACCTGACCATGTTTTACGTGGCCGCGCTCTTTGTCGTCGTCGGAGCCGCGCCTCTTTTCAACGAACCGTTCGCGCTGCTCGCCGAGCTCGTTCCCAAAGGCCGGGAAGGGGAGTTCTACGGCCTGGACACAATCTCGATCACCCTCTCGCAAGTGCCGGCCTCTTTGTTGGGAGGCGCTATTATTGACGCCTTCGGCTACACCTCGGTCTATTTGTTGGTTACGTCAACCAGTCTGATTGCTATACTGTTGATGTGGCTAAAATCCAGAGTGTAGACAACTCCCAGCTCGCAGACAACTTCGCGCCACTCAAGATTCCGCGCCTGCTCGTAGTCGATTTATTCCGGGGCCTGGCCGTTCTCGGCATGCTGATTTATGATTATGTTCCTTTCTTTTCCTACAACGAGCCGCGGATTCTGCAGCACGGCCGCACCGATTTTCTTCTCCCCGGCGACTTCGTGGCCCCGTTCTTCCTCTTTACGATGGGCATGTCGCTGGCGTTTACCTGGACGAACAGGCGCAGTAAGGGCGTCCCCGAGCGGGAAATATTAAAGCAGGTTCTGTATCGCGCTGTCATGCTGATTGTCATAGGGCTGCTGGTGGACGAGACCAAAGCGATGTTGGTGGGGATGAATTTCGGATTGCGCTGGGGTGTTCTGGAAACCCTCGGCGTCAGCTATCTGATTACCTATCTCGCGCTAAGGCTGAACATATTCTGGCGCATTGCCGCGATCACCGGCCTCCTGACAACGCATTTCCTGTTGTCCCAGCTGGATTCATATGTTCATATCCTTAACACCTTTGCCCACGGAAGCCCGTTCGGGGTTCTAGGTTGGGCCGTTATTTCAATCTTCGGCATGATAGCGGGCGAGCACCTTGTTGTGGGGGCGGTCGATTACGAGTGGTGGCTGTACAAGGTAGGTTGCTCTCTCGTGTTGCTGGGAGTCATCGTCAATACGTTCGAGCCGTTTAGTAAGAACGAGGTGTCAATCAGCTACGCGCTGCTGTCATCCGGCGTGTCGGTGCTTGTCTTCATGTTTCTATACGGTCTGATTGAAGTGCTGCACTGGAAGTGGTTGATACGCATCATGAAACCGCTGCGCGATTTCGGTATCGCGGCGTTGACTGTCTGGATTCTGCAGTATATCCTGGCTGCTCCCATTATCTACGACCTATACCGGCATGGCGCCAGACTACCCTGGGAATACGGCACGATTGTGGCCGGCGGTTTGATCGTTATCACCTGGACTGTCGTGCACTTCTTGAATCGGCGCGGCCTGACCCTTAGAATCTAAGTTATGGTTAAACTAAGGGAACCCAACAAATCAGACGCCATCCAAACCTTCATCCTCGTCGGCATTTTCCTCGTCGGTATCATCGCCATCTTGGCTATGTCCTGGCCGGAAAACATGCTGACCGGAGGCATCCTCGTCGCCGGCTGCTTGTTACTTCTGGTCCGCTGGCATGCCAGAACCTTCGGCTATCGCTGCGCCAACTGCGACGAAGACTTTGAAATATCGATGCTCAAAGACCTCTTTAGTTTTCAAGGCGTTAACAAGTCGGGAAGCTGGAAGTACCTTAAGTGCCCCAACTGCGGCCAGCGCACCACCGCCCGCGAACTCACAAAAGTCCGGTAGAAATGGAATTAAAACCGCGCCCCAATCACGCAATTTACATAAAAACACTTCGCCGTATGACTCCACAAGAAAGACTAGACAAGGCTTTTGAGTTGACAGATTTGTCAGATAGGCTTCTCATGCAGGGGCTAAGAAGGCGCTATCCTCAGTATTCTGACGAAGAACTGACAAACCGCTCGAGGGAGATTATCGAACGATGTCGCAACAACAACTACTAGTAGAGATATGCAGCGCTCTTTATAAAGCAGGCATCAACTATTTCGTATCAGGATCGATTGCGTCAAGCCTTTACGGAGAGCCTAGGGCCACCCACGACGTGGACGTAGTAGTCAATATTAAGAAAAACGACATAGATTCGCTTGTTACAGCTTTTCCCGGACCTCGGTTTTATCTTGATCCGGAAGCCATCAGCCAAGCCATCGAAGCAACGACGATGTTCAACCTGATAGATACCGAAACAGGTGACAAAGCCGACTTCTGGCTCTTGACCGACAAACCCTTTGATCTTTCACGTTTCAAGCGTCGGCGGCTCGAAGAGTTCGCGGGAGTTGGCATTAGCGTAGCCAGCCCGGAGGATACGATTCTAGTCAAGCTTCAATGGTCAAAGCTATCCGCAGGTAGCCGAAAACAAATCGTCGATGCAATACGCGTTTACGAAGTTCAGTACGGTGACTTGGACGAAGAATATATTTCTCATTGGATTACAGAATTGGAACTAGATAAAGAGTGGGCTGAAGTGCAAAAAGAAGCACGCCCTTTTGAGTAAAATGACTCAGAACGGATATATCGTCGATACCGACGTCTTAATGAAGTTCTACTGCCATCTGGGCCGGCCTGACATTCTCCACCGCGTATTAGGCGGCATAACAGTTGCCGAGCGGGTCAAACGAGAGTTTGAGTACCACGGCTTCGGTCCCGGGAAAGAAGATTTCACTCGCGACCTCGCCGCCGGAAGGATCCGCACAATTGACGTAAGCCCCGCCGAGGATCGCGTGATTGCCGAATACAAAACCGATTTCATGCACGCCGGCGAGCGCGACTCCGCCGCTCTTGCCTTAACCCACCTATACACGCTTATCACAGACGACCGGCGGGCGAGGGAAGACCTAATGTCCGCCGACCTGGAAGTCAACGACTCCCGCTGGATTCTCAAAGAAGCCCACTCCCGCCGCCTCATCTCGCAAAAAGAATACAAAACACTAAGCACAACCCGCCGGTAAAATAGACGAGCATGCCGCTCGCGGCCTACCATCGTTAGTGCTATGGGGTCAGGCCCTTTCTTCTTATGAGATAGGGCCTGACCCCGTGTTTCAGGTCGCCACGGCGAGCAAACAATGCTCTCCGCTCGAGTCGTGGAATGTCCGCATGCTCGATCCTTTATATTAATCGGCGGCTGGCGGCGCGAAAAACTTCAAGGAAACCCATGTTCGAGGCTCCCGCCCACCCTCAGTCTTGACTCGCAGAATAGGTGCTCGAGTTTTGTTACTGCCTCTCCCCTCCGGGGAGAGGATTGAGGTGAGGGGCCAAATATATTTGCTGATCATAATCAGGCAATGTATTGCCTGATACAAACAAGAGATATACAATTGATACCAGAAAGATATCATTCAAGAGGAGGTAACAATGTCCAGGATTATTCTGACCATGCCCGACGCATATATTAATGAGCTCGATCAAACGGCAAAAGAAGAATCCAGATCGCGGAGCGAGATTATCCGTGAGTATATTCGCGCCGGGATAGAAGAGAGGAAGAACGAAAAGGAACTGAAAGCCCGCCGAAAACAGGCAGGCAAGATAATGGATGAAATACGAGAGTCGACAAAAGGCCATTGGCATGGTGATTCCACAGAGATTATCCGCGCGATGAGAGGTCCTATTGGCAAATAAAAGCAGCACACCTATTCTCTTGGATTCAAGCATACTAATAAAATGGTTCCTTGAGGAAGAAGACTCTTATCAGGCCCTATGGCTTAAAGCGGCCATCAACAAAGGCCGAATCCTAACGGCTATTACCGAGCTCTCTTTCTATGAAATCGCGAATGGTTTGCGATGGTCGAGTATTGACAAGCCAAGAGAGATTAATCGCGCGATTCAAGCTCTTCAAGACGAAGGCCTGCCAACTATAGCATTTGACTCAAATGTTTTGCACGTAGCGATCGAGTTAGCGATGCAGGCGGGCATAACAGTCTATGACGCCTACTTCGTCGCCCAAGCCGACCTTGAAGGACTCCGACTTATAACAGCGGATAAAAAGCTCGCCAGGGTCGTCCGCGGTCTCACCGACATAATGACCCTCGAGGAATACGCCGCTAGACTTAATTAACTTTCCAATATCTCAAATAATGTCAAATATAACTTGACAGATTAGAGAATATTTGACACATTATCAATATGAATGAAAGAAACGACCACGCCCTCGGACGACTAGGGGAATCTCTTGCCGCAGACTATCTCCGTCGTAAAGGCTATCGAATTCTTGGACGTAATTATAGGACTAAGGTCGGCGAGCTCGACTTAATCGCAGCCAAAGACAAGACTCTAGTTTTCGTTGAAGTAAAAACAAGATCCGGGAACACGGTCGGCGAGCCATTCGAGGCCGTAGATAAAAAGAAGCGTAAAAAGTTGTTGAAGCTGGCGGATGGATATCTGACTTACGGTGGGATAAACAATCTTCGATCGATGTTTGAAGACACGCGCATTGACGTTATCTCAATCTTGATGTCACATGACGGCCGCATTAGAAACCTCGAACACGTCCGGAACGCGGTAATTGATGATCGCTAGAATCACATCATCATCTGTCATTGGGATAGACGCTTGCGGGGTAGAGGTTGAGGCGCATGTCGTTGGCGGGCTTCCCGGATTTATCGTTGTCGGCCTACCCGACACGGCAATTAGGGAATCAAGGGAGCGCGTTAAGGCGGGTATCACAAATTCGGAGTTTATATTTCCCAAGCGACGAATAACGGTAAACCTGGCACCCGCTGATCTTCGTAAGGAAGGACCATCTTTCGATTTGCCGATCGCCTTGTCAATCTTAATAGCCACAAAGCAAATTAAGCAAAAAAAGCCTGACAGCTATGTTGTTGTCGGAGAACTCGCTCTGGATGGATCTGTACGACGAGTTGCCGGAGCTTTGCCTTTTTCTCTATATGCCAGGGGGTCCGGACGCGCAGGGATTATCGTCCCGGCAGAAAACGCGCCGGAAGCCGCGCTTGTCAGGGGAGTCGATGTTATCCCCGTGAACAATCTTTTAGAAGCCGCAACGTTTTTATCTGCCGAGTCGAGCATAAAGCCGGTGAAGATTGACGTAGAACGGCTGTTGAAAGATATGTCGACGGAATCTCAAGATATGTGCGAGATCCGCGGTCAAGACCAGGCCAAACGGGCGATGGAAATAGCCGCGGCCGGCGGACATAACCTTCTTATGTTCGGTCCGCCAGGATCTGGAAAAACTATGCTGGCAGAAGCGTTTCCAGGAATTCTGCCGGAACTTGACATCGAAGAGGCTATCGAGACGACAAAAGTCTACAGTACGGCGCGAATGCTTACAGCGGATTGTCCGCTAATTACGGAACGGCCGTTCCGCAGCCCGCACCACACGATTTCGGATATCGGATTAATCGGCGGCGGAACAGTGCCAAAGCCGGGCGAGGTCAGTTTAAGTCATAACGGAGTTCTCTTCTTGGACGAGGTGAACGAGTTTAAAAGGCATGTACTAGAGGTCATGAGGCAGCCGATTGAAAGCGGCCGGGTAACAGTATCACGCGCGGCAGGCATCGTGGATTACCCGACCGAATTCATGTTAATAGCCGCTATGAATCCTTGCCCGTGCGGATTTCTTGGCGATACCGTTAGGGATTGTGATTGTACGCCGCAAGAGATAAGACACTACCGCTCAAAAATGAGCGGGCCGCTAAGAGACCGGATTGACATGCATGTTCAGATCGGAAGGGTCAGCAAGGAACAAATGTTGTCTGAGCAGGATGGAGAAGCCTCTGGGTGCATAAGGGCGCGGGTGGTCGAAGCCAGACGGCGGCAGATTGAAAGAATGAAAGGAACGGGCGTTAGGGTTAACGCGCGCCTTAAACCGAGAATGATGCGTGAATTCTGCCGTCTTGATTCTCAGGCACAAGAGTTCTTGGGTCAAGCGATTGATCGGTTCGGCATGACTGCGCGGGCTTATTCAAAGGTTAAGCGCCTCGCGCGGACAATCGCGGATCTGGCTGGCGAAAACGACATACGCATAGAACATATCGCGGAGGCTGTTCAATATCGGGCGCTTGATAGAGAGGTAAGGATTATTTAGTTGATGATTCTTAGAAAAACCGATACGCGGTACCCGGAAATGCTGAGACTGATTCCTGATCCGCCGGAGAAACTCTATGTTGTCGGGAATCTTATCAACACAGTTAACAGGGACAATCGGGCCGGTTTTGCTGTTGTGGGCTCCAGAAGGGCGACTAAGTACGGGCTTGATATGGCCTACTCAATCTCTCGAGAGTTAAGCGAAAATGGAATGTTGATAATTAGTGGTCTGGCAGAAGGTGTTGACGCCGCCGCTCATCGGGGCGCCTTGGACGGCGGAGGCGGAACCGTGGCCGTCCTTGGCTGCGGAGCAGACGTTTACTACCCGGCAGTCAACCGGAAACTGCAAAGAGCGATCGCTTCGGCCGGATCTCTTGTAAGTGAGCATCCCCCGGGTACCCAACCTCGCGGCGACCATTTTCCCTCGCGAAACCGGATTATCAGCGGATTGTCCATAGGCGTTTTGGTCGTTGAGGGCGCGGCCAGAAGCGGGACGCTAATTACAGCTGATATGGCCTTGTCGCAGGGTCGAGACGTTTACGCGCTACCCGGATCAGTTACCAGTCGGAACAGCGCAACTCCAAACAAGCTTCTAAAAGCAGGAGCCTGTTTAGTTGAATCCGCCGAGGACATCCTGGAAGAACTTGAAATACCTACAAGCAAATCAGAAAAAGGACAAGGCAAAGTAGATATTAGTCATTTTAGAGGAACTCTAACAGCAGAAGAAAATGCCGTGTTATCTGCGATAGAAGGAACTCCAAAAGCGATAACAAAAATTATTTATGAAACGGGCTTGCAATGTGGAAAAGTAAGTAGTATTTTGGTGGTACTTGAAATGGCGAAACTCGTCAGCAAATCGATTGACGGAGACTATATTGCCATGATGAACGTAGGGAGGGGGAACCCAACCAATGAATAAGCGGACACCTTACGCGGCCGGACTGTTCTACTTGGGTTACGAAGAAGGGCTGACAAGGGACGTCAAGAAGCTTCTAAAGGCACAAGCCGAGCGAGAGTCGAAAGTAAAAGCCAAAGGGATCGTCGTTCCTCACGCGGGTTACGAATATTCCGGCCCGGTTGCCGGCAGCGTATATGGAGCGATCGAGCCTCCAAAACGGTTTATTGTTATCGGGCCTAATCACTCAGGGTTCGGCTTCCCGATTTCAATCGAAGACACGGGGACCTGGAAGACCCCACTGGGAAACGCAGACATAGACGAAGCGCTGGCCGCGCGTATGATGGCCAACAGCAAGAACATCAAAGTCAGCTATGACGCTCATCGGCTGGAGCATTCCGTTGAAGTTCAGTTGCCCTTCCTGCAGGTGATAACCGGTAATGACTTTACCTTCGTGCCGGTTGCTATTAAGGGACTCCCTGACATAACCGTCTACCGGGAGGTTGGGCACGCCATCGCGGAGGCGATCCGTCAGGAAAAAGAAGACGTCTTAATCGTCGCATCGACTGATTTCACCCATTATGAGCCTTTATCGGTTGCCGAATCATTGGACAAGCTGGCGATAGACGCGATTCTGGCCTTGGATCCGGAATTTCTGCTTCAGACCGTCTATGAAAACGACATCACTATGTGCGGAGTAGGACCTGTGGCGATCATGCTATACGCGGCCAAAGAACTGGGCGCCACCAAGGCGGAGCTAATTAAGTACGCGACCAGCGCCGACTTCAGCATGGATACGGCGAGTGTCGTTGGCTACGGCGGATTAGTAACAAGTTAAATGAAATATGATATATTGTTGATATATATGAAGATAACGGAAGACTGAAGCAAACGAAAGTGGTCATGAATATGTCTAACAAAACGGGATATATAAGTGTTGAGGAAGTTGCGGAGATTTTACAAATGGAGCCGAACACGGTTCGCAAGATGATGCGCCGCGGGGAATTCCGGACCACTCGCTTCGGCCGGCGTAAGTTCATTAACGCCGAGGACGCCAGAAAGTATCACGAAAAGGCGGCGGAAAAAGAAGCCGCCAAGATGGCTGACCCTAATCGTTTGCTGACAGTCAGCGAGGTCGCCAAGCTGTTGCGGTTCTCTGAGGCGCAGGTCTACGACATGCTAAACAAGAAGCTCTTGCTAGGCTTCAGGATTGGCGCTGGAGCGGGGTCGTGGAGAGTACAGAAAAGCGACCTAGAAGAATATGTCGCCTCGCAAAGGGCGCGATCTTTGAAATAGCAAGGCGATAAACATGAACTAATAGGAGAAGAGACGTCTGTTTATTGGAGTCGGCCTTTTTATTAGCTCCTGTTTGGGGAACACAGCAGGACTCGAACTTGCCGCGGATTATGAGTCTGGTTGCAATTATTCCTAAAAACGAGAAACCCAAAACCGATAAACAGCTATTGTTGGGTGCCGTCCATATTCGTAACTTTGAGCAAGAACACAACATTAGCCCCGACACAATGAATCGCGTATTGAGCTAGTTCCGGCGTGACGTCAATTGGATCAAGCCTGCCGTGTGCGTCGCTATCTTTGTTTCTTATCGAAACGGGCAGTAACATTTTATTCTGCATATATGAAGGGATTATGCCCCTTTCAACTAATGTCTTAACCAAATCACTTGACACACCTTTTTCGACTCCAAGAATCCTCTTCATAACGCTTTCCTGCGCAGTATTAGCACTTGTAAGGGCTCCCGCATAATCTTTGTGGGCATATTCCTGCAATGCCTTCATGAAGTCTTGTTCGGCTTTTTCAAATCCTCCTGCTTTTAGCCCAAGAATTGGCTGCAGAACAACTTCTTGATGAAGGAATTCATCAGACTTGTCAATAATGTTTCCGTTTACAATCTCAAATCCAATCATTTCCCTTTGAAACAAATCATTAATATCTTTAACAAGCGTCGTTAAATTAGACTCGCTCATATTAATAATTGCTACTTCAATAAAATCAAACAAAGATTCTTGTGGAGTCGTTTGGATCCATGCCTTAAGGTCATCGGTAAGTTGGTGGTCGGCGTATTGGTACCCAGATGCAAAAGCGTCTTCTGCTCTTGGTGTAATCCCGTGAAATAAATGATTTTCACAAAAATCCTTAACAATGGCCTTTAAAGGCCTTCGGGTTTTGCCGTGAGATGACCAATTCGGATTGGTGTTTTTAATAATATTAAATATTGCAGCTCTTACTGGGGCAGGGAGCGAATATGAAAAAACATCTTCATCAGGGTTTATTTTCTTGCGCTGAGAGTACAAGCCTTTGTATATCATTGCCTTCCTTGTCGGCGACAATCAATATTAGATGAGTATTAGATTGCCCCAGATAATACCTTGTCAATTAAAGAAATCATCATCTGTTGCCCAGGTGAGATGTGGCGCGCCCGAGAGGAGCCGAACCTCCAACCTACGGATTCGTAGTCCCTCCAGCGCAACCAACAATGTATTACTATATCACCCGATGGCTGTCCTTGTCTGCGGATTGTCTTTAAAGAGAGTACTCTGTGATTAACGAGGAGTAGCGGAGTTTTGCGGTGACTTATTCGATGAACATTAGATGCACTCGATAGTTTTCATTGCTGTTTCGAAATCTGTTGTAAGAATGCTAGGCAACATAGCTATGTAATGTATGAGACCGTTTCTAGTTCAGCTGGTAGGTCTTCCAAATTATCCAAGCTAGGATCGAGAGAAAAGACAGTCCATCCTGCCAGATTCGTTTTGACTCTCTTCGTTTTCGGTAAAAGTCCAAGTACGGCAGAGAAGAAAGACCAACCTTCGGTTTCTTGGATAACCTCAACGACTTCGCGTGGAATCTGAGGATTTTTGCCGGGAGACAACTGGCTCACTACAACTATCGGAAGACGTTGTTTCCGTCTATCGCGACCCTTTTCACCAGGCAAGGATTTTGAATAAGCCTCGCTTACTGCCGTCAAATCACGATCTCGTCGATTATTCAGCACTAAAACCTGGTTCTCGGAAGTTGAACCTCCGATGATGAAGTATTCAACCTCGCTTATGTCCAAAGCCTCAACAAACTCTGGGAACTCACTGGTAAGCGAGTCTTGCCAGGGCGTGCCAGTTTTGTTTTCAATTTCTGAAAGTGCCTGACTAAGCTGCATCCCGTGATCCGCCGCCCATTTTGTAATAACTGCATTAACGCCGGTCTCGACCATCTGTTCGGCAAGAACGTCTGCTCGTTTAATTCCTTCTTTGACCCTGCTTCTCGGTACTGTGTTTCGTGGCGAAATGTTCTTGACTGCGAGTATTAGATCGACGACAGCGTTGATTTCATCGGATAACTGCGGTGTCTCAATGCCCAAGACGGATAGATTCTTTGCGAGGTGCTCCGCTTTCGCCCCGATATCGAGATAATAATCCTCAAGTGGGATTCTTTGTACTTCAGAGTTGACTGACGTGGGCGGATAAGGTGGGTTTTCAACTAGTGTATAGCTAGTCACAGAGACATCGGGCTGGCCTTCTGTCTCGGGAGTGAGTGTCTCCGAGACTACTCTTACCGCACCATACCTCTCAAGTTTAGCCAGCAGACGCTCGACTGCGCCAGCAAGGTCATCAAGATCGTTTGGCGTTAGATTCTTTACCCAGGCATAAGCAGCAGGCAACTCAAAACCAGCCTCTGGCACCTTCACGGGCATATCAGCGAACAGATCATAGGCCGTTCGCAGTTGGGTAAGCCACAATGCTTGATTGAAACGCTGCTCTCCAGCAGACGGCCTCGCCGATTCATCATAAGCGGCCCCCACTATTTTCTGCAGAGCAGCAGCAACTTCCCAGTTCGTCGGTAGATTGCCTTCATGCCAATGCCCGTCCTGAGCTCCTGATTTCTCTCCCCAAAGAAATGGCTGGCCTCGATTATCAAATCTGACAAATTCCCCGATGAGTGATAAGAGATCAAACACATGATTTCGAGAGCGCCAACACAAATAGTTCCTGAAGCGATGGTACTCCTCCTCGTCCGCAGGCGTTTCGGCAATAATCTGCTCAATCAAGCGCTCCACGTCCTGATAGTAGAGAACCTGAACAAAAACCTGATCAGTGAACAAGGTATGAGCTAACGAATAGATGTCTGTTTCAATGGGTCCATTTAGTTGGGCGTAGAAATCTTCCCCTGAAATAAACACAAATATTCCAGAACCCAATGTAAAGAAGTTTTTCAAACTGGACAAAATCCTGAATATGATGTGTTTTTTAAAATCCTGCCCAGCGCTTTCAGGGTCCTGCTGAACGCCTTTGGGAAAAGCCTCTAGCTTATCAAGTTCGTCAATCACGAAGACACAAGGATGACCTTTAGCTGCAAGCTCCTTTATAAGATCGCGAAGCTCAAATTCAAGGGTCTCGGGAGATACGTCGTAAAGACCGATTCGGTTTATCTTGTTAGAAGCCGTTGCCTTGTCAATAGTCGTATTCTCATCCTCTTTTTCGAGATTAAGTTGATAAGCTGAAAGCACAACCGTAACCAACACGACAGCGCTAGCCACTATTCCCCAACTCAGGCCATGATCCGTAACGATTCTCGAAATAACCGCGATTCCTCCGATAGCAACCACACCAGAGAGCGACGTTCCGACAATAAGTGAAACTATCTTGCCAAAAGCGATTGAAGTCTTTGTCTTTGTCGCTGATCGGGCTTTAGCTTCGGTTTCGAATAATGACTCGACCCCAGTCTGCTCGTGTAGTTCCTTCAAATAGGTCTTATCATATAGAACCTTGCTGACTTCGCGAAGAGGTTTTGGAACGCTATTGTCGTCTTTGATAGAGAAATATAGCGAGCGCGCCAGCGATTGAAGTATTTGATCTCGAATATCCGAACTACCGGGCGATAGATGGGGCAACGTCAATCGAGCAACTACGCGCTTTTTCTTGTCGGCTTGCGAGCGTTTTAAGGCCTCGTCAACCAGTGCGCTCTTGCCTACCCCTCGATGTCCAGCGACTAGGACTGTTGCGGCTTGCCTCTGCTGAAATATCGTAATGAGTCGCGCCAATTCGTCTTCACGACCGACGAAACCCGCATCCGTATTGAGGGGCTCACGAAACTGATTCTTAAGCTTAATCTTCAAAGGCATAATTAACTCCCCAGTAGACAAGATTAGGTTCATTATGTACTTTCAAGTGCTAAACCTCAAGAGCTGAGGAAACGCTATGTATATGGAATATTCTTTTGAAGAAGACTCGTAGCCCACTCGGCTACAATAAACAACAAACTGGAGTTGGAGTTCCCCCGTTTCTGTTGACACTTTACAGTGACGCGACAGCGGCCGCCGGAGCGTCTTCGAACATTCTCTATGATTACCGAAGAGTGATGAGGTTTTGCCATGGCTTATTAGATAGAAATTAAATAACTTACTTGGCTGACCTTTTCTATGAACAATGCGCCTAGCAATGGGTTGTCTAGTTGTCTGTCACTTGACCGCTATATAGGACAGTGTTTGGCCGAACCTTGACGCAGTTCTTCCGTCAAATGATAATGAACACATGAAACAGTCAAAAACCCCGCAAAGTGACCTACTTCGCCCTACGCTCCTAGACTCTTTGAGTCGCGCTGGCAAGGACGCGAAGTCAAACAAATACTGTGATAAAGCGGTTTTAGTTGATGAGTCTTCAGTCGAGACATTCTTTATAAATCGTTTGCTAAAGGATCTCGGCTACAAAGACTCTGAAATCCGGCCAAAGGTATCTCTTAAAGAGATTGTTGTAGCCAGAGGCAGAAAAAAAGAAGGCTATAGGCCAGATTACGTCATCTACTGTAACGAGAAGCCTATGTGGCTAATCGATGCAAAATCACCAGGGGAAGATATCGACAAGTGGGCTTTTCAAGGTGCTGGATATGCGTTAGGGCTTAATCAAGAGTTTAGCAATCAAAACCCCTGTTCATACTACGTAATAACTAATGGTCTCGCATTTGACCTTTATAAATGGGATGAGAGCAAGCCTATAATCAGCCTGGAATTTTCCGACTTTGCTGATGACAACATAAGCTTCTTTTCGGTACGCTCGTTACTTCAGGCTACTACTATTAGGCAAGGCCTGAAGCCTTCGATACAAAAGCCACGCTTTCTAATGAAAAAGCCTTCTGTTGAGGAGATCAAAAGGGTTTTTAACAGCTGTCATAGACTTATATGGAAAGCTGAGAAGATGAATCCTCAACCTGCTTTCTTTGAGTTCGTAAAAATAATGTTCGTAAAGCTTTGGGAGGATCGAAAACTACACGATGACCCCATAATGGGGCCTTTACTACGAGACGAGAAACCAATACCACGGGACAATGTTATCTTCTCAACGCATTGGATTGATGCTCTGCAGTCACAGGGGGTAAAGAATCCAGTTGATGAGACCCTTTTTGCCAGGCTTAATGAAGTTCTTAGAGAGGACGTTGCCCGAGGAAAGAAGAAACCGATATTTGGGCCAAATGACCATATTGAACTCCAGATAGGAACAATCAGACAAGTTGTCTCGAAACTAGAATCACTTGATTTGTACAGCATTGATGAGGACCTTAACGGTCGTTTGTTTGAGACGTTCTTAAGTGCCACCATGCGGGGACAAGCCTTGGGGCAATACTTTACACCCAGGTCTATTGTAAAAATGATGGAACAACTCGCTGCCCCAATTGCATCAAAAGACCATATTGACCATGTAATTGATGCCTGTTGTGGTTCAGGAGGCTTCCTTATTGAAGCCCTCACCGACATGCGGAATCAAATTCGATCTAACACTTCTCTGAGCGACAGCGAACAAAACGCCTTGTTAGAAAGGGTCGCCAACGATTCCATATTTGGCATTGATGCAGGTAAAGAACCACCATTAGCAAAGATTTCACGAATCAACATGTATCTCCATGGAGACGGCGGTAGCCGGATATATGCGGCGGACAGCCTTGATAAGACAGTGTCTCATGGTGTCGGAGATGATCAGCAATCGCGTTTTGAGCTCGAAGAGCTTCAGAAACTTATTTTCGAAATATCAAATGGAAGCAGACGAGGTTTCGATATCGTTCTAACAAATCCACCATTCTCGATGGATTACTCAGAGACGCTGCCAGACGAGGCTTTAATTCTCAACCAGTACGCTCTAAGGACCTTTGGCTTTGGGAAAACAAATAGACAACGCCCATCATTAAAGTCGAGCATTATGTTCTTAGAACGATATGCAGACATTCTTAAGCCAGGCGGTAAACTCGTAACTGTAATTGACGACTCAATCTTGAGTTCCTCAAATAATCGTTTCGCACGAGATTTTATAAGGGATCGCTTTATAGTTCGTGCCGTAATCAGTATCCCTGGGGACGCATTTCAACGTGTTGGAGCTCGTGCAAAGACATCGGTCCTATACCTCATTCGGCGGGACGCGAAAAAGCAAAGTCAGCCGGATGCCTTTATGTATGAATGTCGCTACGTAGGCCTTGATGATGTGCCCATGAAGACACGGCCTAGTAAAGCAGCTGAAGCTCGTACCGCAGCTGAAGACGAAACTAGGGACCTTTTTGAGGCTTTTAATCTTTTTATGCAGGGGATAAAGGGCCCTTGGCGGGTCAGGAGCGGCCTTATTGGAGATCGTCTTGATGTTAAGTCGTGTCTCCCCCGCCCAAATGACATTTCTGACAAATGGCGTGCCGATGGCCTTAATGTTGTTCCCCTACACACAATAGTCGACAAGATTGAAAATGAGGGCTTCAATCCGAAAAACGAGCCTAGCAAACTAAACACATTACTGCGTGTTCGATATGACGGAATCCCCGAGGAAGGCGATAAGGCGCTCGGAGAAGAACTTACATATAGTAAAGTTCAAAACCCAAAAGAAAATGATATTGTAGCAAGCAACATTGCTGCTGCCCTCGGTTCCATTGCCGTGATTCCTGCTGACCTCTCGGGTGTAATTGCCTCGTCGGAGTTTACTATTATGCGACTTAAGGACGCAAGATTCGATGTTTGGTTTTTATGGGGATTTCTTCGAAGCCCCGAAGTCCGAGCCCGCCTTTTATCTCAATCCACAGGTATTAGTAGACACCGCGTTGAATGGGATGATCTTGGAGCAATACCAGTACCGGTAATTCCAATTGAGAAACAACGTCTGATTGGCAAACAGTTCTACGATTCCGTCAAAGAAGTTCGAAATGCTGAGAAGAAACGAGCTGACACCTCGTTCGAGCTAAACCAATCGCTTGATCTTTCAAACGAGTGGGCCGTACAACGACTGAAAGCAGCTAAACCGCCCAAGTAGCCTCGCATTATTATGTAAGTTCTGTTTGTCGATTTTGCAGCCAATTACTATGAGGCAACGTCCAGGCATTTCTCGCTATTCTCTTTTATCAATGCGTCCAAGTTCTTTATTGCCTCCTTGCCCAGCATCGGGCAGAAGGTGTGAAAACGTGTATTTTGACGAAGCAGCAATTGGCATTTTTAAGGATATGCTTTTTCGTAGATGCGTCGAAGACGACCTCGGTTTGTCTTATGCAAGCTCGGAATGTGCGAAAAACATACAACCCGGGGAGCCAACATCGGATTAAACTTGTCGGCAAGCATTCGGATGATTCTATAAGCGATTGCCTCACTGTCCAGCGATTCTCAAGGCACGATTGTGGCTGAATGAGTAGAATCGTGAGAGTTCCCTCGTCGCCAGTCATCTCTTCTGCTCCTCAGGATGACTCCCTAATTGGCATGAATTGGGGGCCGATGTATTTCGCTTATGCATGGGGGTATCATAAGCATCGAAGCGACGTGTATTGCCCTGGTGCCGGCTGGGTCGGGGCTTGGTGGCAATGGCACGATAAGAGCTACTGGACGTGGGTGGACACAAGCTACTGGGCTTGGGCGCCATATTCAACCTGGGTTGCAAGCGGATATTGGCAGACCTATCAAGAGTGGGCGGCCAGCGGGTATTGGGCAGAACCGTTGCAGGTGACGGTTTCTGTGGCAAAGTCGCCACCGTATGTTTTTACCCGCTGGCATTATTTAACAGAAGACGGGCGCCGGCAGAGTCAAAATGACGAACCGGCCCACCTAGACCTAAATATCGCGTTCTCCGCAAACAAACCAATCCAGTCTTATCGAGTGTACGCTGTTGTCGGGCGGCAGGATCGAAACGGATCGCATTACACGGTTACGCTGGCGACTGGACAATTCACGGATCCGCAACTATCAAACAACATAACAGCCAGGGGCGAATATGATTTCGGCGGTCAAGGCACGCACTATGTCCAAATCACCGCGATAGACGGCTCAACGGCAACTGTTTATTTTGAAATCCCGATTAACTCATTCCGTGGCGTAAACATAAATGAAACCGGGCAGAAGGCCCCCGAACTGCCTTTTGCACGTTCTCTCCAAGACACCGGAAGTGTAAGTTTTTAAAAGTAAGGACACATTCCCGGGAATGTGTCCTGATGTTTGCAAAGGAGAAAATGACAAAGAAGAACGAACTTGATGATTTGGCGAATATTTTCAAAGTCCTTGGCTTCAGAAAACGTTTGGAGATACTTGAAATGCTCAACAATACAGGACCGCTAACTGTTGGTGAAATCAGCATTCGGGGCGGGTGGCCTGTTAAAACAGTTTCGCGGAATCTAAGCGACCTGAACAAAGCCGGATTTGTTACCTATAGAAACAGGGGATCGTTTATCTATTATAGAGTTCGCAAGGTCAGATTGTCGTTAAGGAATGAAATGCTGCTATTTCTTGTAATACACTCCTTTAACAGAGAAATAGAAGACAAAGACAGTCGGGTGGTCACGGACGTGATGCTAGGCAACCTTAGCAGTCTCTTTAGGAAATATCTCCATTAGTCGACGGACACATTCCCGGGAATGTGTCCGTAAAATCATGGACGTAAAATGAAAATAATTGATGCATGTAAAAAGAGAACGAACTTAGAACATAAGCCACAAGAAGGGTCAATTACGGTTTTGATTGTGGCGATAATGCCGGTGGTTTTGTTGTTTATGGGGTGGAGCATTGATGCCGGGCGGGTGATGGCGGCTAAGGCGGAACTATATAAGGCAAGTGACGTCGCGGCGCGTGAGGTTGCTGAGGAAATCGATCTACGTGAGGCGGCGGAATCCGGGTCGCGAAACAACTATGCCTCCGATGAAGATGCCATGGAATGGGTAGAGAAGAACCTGGATGGTTTGTGCGGTGCGGAGCTGTTAGACGTCAAAGTTGTTAACACTGAAGTATATGTTGAGGTGGAGAGTCGGGCACGGGTGCCGCTTTTGTTCTCTGCGCTCGTCAACAAGCGCTCTATGGTAATCAGAACCACAAGCATCGGCCGGATAAAGGTTTATCCAACAGGCAGCTAACCAGGCAATATGCCAAGTTTGAAGAGACTGTGAGCCCTCCGCATCTGAAAACTGAAAGGGATGCTCGAACCTAAACTCGAAGACGAAGGATGCAAAGGTTACCAGGTGCGAATGAAAGCTTTATAGACCAATTCAAGAACCACCATGCAGCCAACGGAAGCCCTGTCGAATATTCTAAGAGAAGAATAATCAGACAACGGTCAGCGGTAACCGGCCGCTGGAAAGAATTTAGCTCTTACTATCTAATATGGCGTCCCCGCAATGCTCATAAAAAAACCAAGAAAACACTAAAGTGTTCACTTGCATTGCCCGATGTTACTGATGTTAACTCGTGTTAACGAGGTAATACAGTTGTTAAGAACTGGTAACGATTGACAACTAATGTTAACTAGTGATAATATTCCTAAGTGTAGCTTGAGCAGGCAATACACATGAGGTGGCTTAATGAAGACGCTGATGACGGTATCTGAGGTCGCGACACATCTTCGTGTTTCAAAGATGACGGTCTACCGGCTAATCAAAGTGGGGCAGCTTCCGGCAGTTCGCGTCGGTCGCGGCTACCGTATTAAATCCCTAGCCGTCAACAAGTATCTCTCCAAAGAATCAAACGCAGCCCGCGGAGGTTAACGTGGCGCTTTTCTCATTAGGCAAACCGACGCAGGCCATAGGTCTTGACATAGGGACCAGGTCGATTCGCGTGGTGGAGATTCAAACAGGCAAGCAACCGCCGGTATTAGACAAGGTCGGAATCGTCCGCATTCCCGAAAACCTGGTTGTCGACGGCGAAATAGCCGACGCCAAAGCGGTTTCGGCCATCCTCAAAGACCTTTGGGCTAAGAACAAGTTCCCGAAACAGAACATCGTCCTCGGCGTGGCCAACCAAAAAGTAATCGTGCGCGTTATCGATATGCCGCAAATGAGCGATGAAGAGCTCAAGGGCGCGATCAAATTCCAGGCAGCCGACTACATCCCGATGCCGGTGGAAGAAACCATTATCGATTTCGAGATCCTTAAGGAATATCAAGTCAAAGAGGACGAGAAAAACATCAAAGTGCTCTTGGTCGCAGCGCAGAGGGAAATGATCCAATCGTTTGTGGAAGCATTGTCGGGCGCCGGTCTGTACCCGGCCTCCATAGATGTCAAATCATTCGCGCTTATGCGCTCGTTGATTCCGCGTCTGCCGGCTTTTCCATCCGACGAACAAGCCAAGGAAGCTCTGGAAACGTCTTGCTTGTTGAACATCGGCGCAGGCGTCAGCAACATGATTATCGTCGAGGAAGGTCTGCCATACTTCGTCAGAATTCTTCTGTTCGGCGGGAACGACTTTACGAGAGCCCTGGCCGATAACATGAATATCACCGAGGAAGAAGCGGAGGAGTTGAAGATTTCGCTAGCGGAAAGCGAAAACCCCGCGATTCCCAAGCCTTCGCTGGAGAAGAAAGAAGCGGCCCAGGAGATTCTGCGCAACCGGATCGCATCGTTTGTCAGGGAAATCCGCCGGTCCATAGACTACTGTTTGGACCAGACAGGGTGCAAGCCGCCGGAATCAATCGTCCTTAGCGGGCGTGGGGCGAAGATCGGCGGGCTACGAGACGAACTGGAAAAAGCCTTGCAGATCAATGTCAGGTACGGCATGCCCCTACAGAACGTGAAAGTCGGGAAAATGCAGCTGACTGAAACCGAGTTCCAGGAAATCGAGCCGGCGTTGGCCGTGCCGATAGGATTGGCGTTACGGGAGACCGAGAAATGACCCGCATAGACCTAATCCCACCTGAAGTAGTTGAGAAACATAAATCGCGGCGGATTATCGCGCTCATGGGAATCGTCTTCGCCGCGGTCTTCGGGGTTGCCCTAGCGGTATATTTAATCACGTTAGCCCAGGCCATGATGGCCAGCGAGCGCGTCGATATAATCAAAAGCGAAAACGTTAAAGTTCAGCAATATACAGAGAAGTTAAAGCCGTACCAGGATAGAAAGAAGGCCTTGGACGAACGCCAGGCGATTATCGTAAAGATGACCGAGAACCAGGTTCAATGGTCGAGCATCCTGAACGATATCAGCATGGTCGTGCCAAACGACATCTGGTTAAAGAGCGTCAAGGTGGACCTGGGCGAGATTCTGACAGCTAAGGAAGCTTCCGGCGCCGCGGCGAAAACCGCGCCCAAGCCTCCGATTACGATCATCGGTTACGCGTTTAACCACGCGGCGGTCGCGAGATGGCTGGTTCATTTGAACGAAATTAACCAGTTCCGGGGCGTATGGCTGGATTATGCGACGGAACAGACGCTGGCTGCTGAAACCACGTCCGCGCCTACGGCCGTGGCCGCGCAGCCGGTAAAGGTCATTGAGTTTCAGACGACGGTTTATTTGACCAAGTTCAAAGAAACCTCGACCACAAACAAGGCGACGCCATGAGTTTTAAGCTGACTCCAAAACAACAAATAGCATTGATCGGTGTAATCTTAGCGGCGATACTGCTCTTGTTTATCGGTTTCTTTGTTGTTCCGCAGATACTACGGCTGGGAACGCTGGGAGTCGAGGAACAGTCGGCGATGACCGAGCTAAACAGCTCAAAGGCTACATACAGCCAACTGGAAGAGCTCAAGAAAGCCAGCCGCAAAACCGACAACGAACTCTTGCGCTTGGACAAGAAGGCACCGGAAAGCGGCGCGGAACTACCGGCCTTGCTCGTCCAGATTGAAGATGTCTCAGTAAAATCCGGTATCGCGCTGTTATCGATTAAACCTTCGAATCCGGTCCAGAAGACGGACTTTAAAGAAGTGACGATGGAAATGCAGATAGACGGATACTTCTTCTCGCTCCTTGACTTCATCTACAGACTGGAGAAGCTACAGCGGATTATCAACGTAACCGGTATCGACGTCAAGGAAGGCAAGGCTAAGTTGCCGAACATCGAGGTAACGGTAAAAGCCAACGCATATATAATTTCCCCCGGCGTTACCGGCGCGAAAACCGCCGCCCCCAGCGGAACTACAGGGGAGACAGGATCGGCTCAAGGCGCCGCGACTAGCGCAGGCGGTTCATCGACAGGAGCCGCCCAATGATCAGGGTTAACGGAAAGCGAACTGTCTCGATATGGTTGATTTGCGCCCTGCTGGGAATATCGTTTACGCTGGGCGGGTGCCTGGCCGCCACGCCGACCGGAAGCGAGTTTCAAAAAGAAACCACACCGTCGTCGAAAACCAAAGCTGAAACCCAACAGACAACGCCCACGCCCGCCGGGAAGATCGAGGGCTACGAGATTTATGAGAACAAGGACCCCTTTTCTCCGTTGGTTGGCGGATCGTCCAGTAGTCCCAGCAATGTAGGGAGAAATAAAGACGGGACAACCAGCACAACCGGGGCTGCCCCAACCGGGTCCGCGACGGTAAAACTGGTAACGATTCCGCTTGGGGCGTCCGCGGCGATCGAAGTCAACGGGACTTTATACGAGGGCTTGAGAGTCGGCGACACCTTCGCGGAATACTTTAAGCTGCTGTCGATAGGCACTGGTAGCGTCGTCATTCAGTACGGCGACAACCAATATACGATTTACCTTGGCGAAACAATTAATGTAGGCTGACAAAACAAGTAAATTATCCCCCTGGAGTTTAAGATGTTGAGGTTTTTGACGGGCGGCGAATCTCACGGTTTGGCGCTGGTAACAGTTATTGACGGCGTTCCCGCGAACCTGCCGGTCACGTCGGACGACATTAACAAGGATCTGGCTCGCCGGCAGCTTGGCTACGGTCGCGGCGGTCGGATGAAGATCGAGCGCGATGAAGTGGATATCTTAAGCGGTATCCGCGGCGGAACGACTTTAGGCAGCCCGATTTCTCTCATCATTAGAAACAAGGACTGGGTAAACTGGCAGGACCTGATGAACGTCGAGGTTAAACCACTCAGCGAAGACATACTTACCCAACCACGGCCGGGTCACGCCGATTTGGCGGGCGCGATCAAATACGGTTTCGGGGATATCAGAAACGTTCTGGAAAGGGCGTCGGCGCGTGAAACAGCGGCCAGGGTAGCCGTCGGAGCCGTGGCTAAAAGACTTTTGAGCGAATTCGGCATCGAGATAGCGAGCGCCGTTGTCGCCATAGGAGACGTAAAAACGCGCGCCGGCGTGGACAGTCCGGCGGACAACGACAAGGCCGACGCGTCCCCGGTCAGGTGCCTGGACGAAGAGGCAGCGGCGGGCATGATGGCGGCTATTGACGAAGCCGGTCAAGCCGGCGAGACACTGGGCGGCGTTTTCGAGGTCGGAGTGTTTGGATTGCCTGTCGGCCTGGGCACCTACGCGCAATGGGATCGCCGGCTGGACGCGGCGCTGGCTCGGGCGATCATCAGCATCCCCGCGATCAAAGGCGTCGAGTTCGGAGACGGATTTGACCTGGCGACTCGTTTGGGCTCGCAAGCGCACGACGAGATATCTTACGACCGGGAGCGCGGCTTCTTCCGTTCCACCAATCGCTCCGGCGGTCTTGAAGCCGGTATTACAAACGGTTCGAACTTGATATTGAGAGCGGCGATGAAGCCTATCCCCACCTTAGGAAAACCGTTGACGACGGTGGATATCGCAACCAAAGAGCCGGCCGAGGCGATTCAGGAGAGGGCTGACGTGTGCGCGGTTCCGGCCGCAAGTGTGGTTGGCGAGGCGGTAACGGCCATTGAAATCGCTTCGGCATTCTTAAGAAAATTCGGCGGTGACAGTGTGGATGAGACGCGCCGCAACTTCGAGTCATATAAAGAGGAAACGCGCTGATGAGCAATCTAAGGAACATAGTGTTGATCGGTTTTATGGGCGCCGGTAAGACTCAAGTCGGGAGACGGCTGGCCGAAGTCCTGCATCGCCCGTTTGTCGATACTGACAAGATGGTTGAGGACACGGCCGGGGCGACCATAGAAACGATTTTCAGCACCCTGGGTGAAGATAAATTCAGGGAACTTGAAACGGAAACGATAAAGAGTCTGGCCCATATCAGAGGCGAGGTCATCGCGACCGGAGGCGGAGCCATTTCTAAAGAAGAAAACGCCAAGATGCTAAAGGACGGCGGTTTTGTCGTCTATCTGTATGCCCGACCCAATGTGTTATTCGAGCGCATAGGGTCCGGATCCGGACGGCCGCTGGCGGAAACAAAAAACGGCTATGCCGACATGGAAGTTCTGCTCATGCAAAGAGACCCCCTGTACAGAGAAGCCGCGGATATGATAATCGACACGTCGGATAAAACAATCGGCGAAGTCGAACACGAAATATTTCAGGCCATTGGTTACTAAAATCACGGTTACTGTACCTCCCGGCAAGTCCGTAAGCTATGACATTCGAATAGGATGCGGCTCGGCCGGTTCCCTGGGCGAGATTATGTCAGGCGTGACAGCCTCTAAGCGGGCCACCGTGATCACATCGGCGAATATCTGGCGCTTGGTAAGCGAGACGGTCGATAAAAGCCTCGCAGACTCAGACTTCATTTTTGACCTTATCGAAATCCCGGATGGCGAGGCGTTTAAGACTATTGAAACCTGTCAGGATGTTTTTGTGGCTTTATCCGAGTTCGGCGCCGGCCGTGGTGGCGCCATTGTCGCGGTTGGCGGCGGAGTCGTCGGTGATTTGGCGGGTTTCGTCGCGGCGTCGTATATGCGCGGGGTTCCTTTTATAAACGTGCCGACGACTCTTCTGGCGCAGGTTGACAGCAGTATCGGGGGAAAAACCGGAGTCGATTTGCCGGCGGGGAAGAACCTGGTCGGCGCGTTCTACCAACCACGGGCGGTCGTTTCAGACACCGCGTTTCTGGCGACGTTGCCCGACAGGGAGATCAGGTGCGGGGCGGCCGAGATAATAAAGAGCGCGATGCTGGCCGGCGGGGACTTCTTGTCCTTCGTCGATAACAGTCTGGACGGTATGGTCAGAAGGGAAGAGGCCGCGCTCGAGGAATCCGTCGCCAAAGCGGCCGGCTTTAAAGCGGAGGTCGTCGGCGAAGACGAGCGGGATTTGACGGGCCGCCGCGCCATATTAAACTATGGCCACACATTTGGACACGCCCTGGAGGCGGTCTCCGGATATCAGGAGGTAAACCACGGCGAAGCAGTTGCTTCAGGCTTGCGTTTCGCCGCTAAGCTGGGGGAGAAACTCGGCGTCAGCGGCCCGGAGATTGCGGCAACCACCGACAGATTATTAGAGAAAGCCGGCTTTGAACCGGTTGCCGGATTGACTGAAGCTGCGGACAAAGGTTTGATTGACGCGATGCGCCGGGACAAGAAGAAAACAGGTTCCGACGTCTCGTTTATTTTGCTGGAGGATTTTGGGCGTCCGGTTATCAGGGATGTTGACGAAATCACTATAATGGAAACGATAAAGGAGATGCGTCAATGAAAAAGATCCTGGTCATCCACGGACCGAACCTTAATTTGATCGGTCAGCGGGAAACGGACGTTTACGGCGTAACCTCGGTCGATGAGATTAACGAAACGATGATCGCCAAAGCGGCCATATTAGGCGTAGGGCTGGAGATATTCCAGTCAAACCATGAAGGAGAGATTGTCGATAAGCTCCAGACGACCGACGCCGACGCCATAATAATCAATCCCGGCGCGTTTACGCACTACAGCATCGCCATACGCGACGCCGTAGCGGCGATCGATAAACCTGTAGTAGAAGTCCACCTCTCCAATATCTATAGCCGCGAGGAATTCAGGAAGATTTCTGTGATAGCCCCCGTCGCTGTCGGACAAATTTCTGGTTTCGGCGCGGACAGCTATTATCTGGCGCTGGAGGCGATTATCCAGGCGAAACTAAACCTGACCACACAGTCTGACGATAATATATAAGCAGACGGTGTTGCGAGCTTATCGTTATCAAAAGCAGGCTTAATATGTCAGGTTTAGCAAGGTTGAAACGCCAAGCCGGTTATACCTTAATGGAAACATTGCTGGCATTATCCTTGATCGTTCTGGCTTTTGTCGCCGTCCTACCTTTGTATTTCGTGCTTACCAACTATGTCGTCAATAACAGATTGCGGGCGGTCGCGGATAATGTCGCCAGCCGGGAGATGGAAAGGATCCGCAAAACGTCTTACAACCAGGTAGGCATAGTCGGGGGAAACCCCAACGGCATCTTTCTGGCGGACCGGGACGAAGCGCAAAGCTCTGGAGGCGTATTTCATATAGCCGTCCGCATCAGCTGGGTGGACGACCCGATGGACGGGACGGCCGCGGCCGGGACAGACGCTCTTCCGAATGACTTCAAACTCGCGCGGGTGACTGTAACGAAAGCAGGCGTCGCCAAGCCCCTGGCTGAGCTGTCGGCCAATATCTCAGCCGAATCGGAGGAATCAGCCATCACGGGCGGGAATATCATCGCTAAGGCGTTTTTGTCCGACGGAGTGACGAGCGTGTCGGACGCCAGGATCGACATTACGACCGGGCCGGCGTCGCCGTTGGCTGGTTGGACGAACGGTGAGGGATCGGCATTGTTCGCGCAGCTGGCCGCCAGTGTCTCGCCGGGCGATTACTCTCTGAAGATAAGTAAAGTCGGCTATGTGGTAAGGGTCGATCAGGAAATCCAGACAACGACCGTCGTGTTTGGCCAGACCCGCACCGTTACCTTTTTGATAGACCAACCGGGCCATCTAATAGTGCGCTTGCTCGACCCCGGCGGCACCGTTATCAACAAATATTCCAAGATCACTTTGTCCAACGCCGATTTTGGCGACATCAAATATACCGCCGCGACAGGCCTGTTCGATTTGGCTTCTCTGTTCCCGGGCAATTACGAGATTTCGGCGGACGCCGCCGCATATAGTCCGACAATAACACCAGTTTCGGTAATTGTCGCGCCGAACGGGTCGCAGACCGTAAACATCACGCTTCAGCCGACTCCTTCCGGACATCTCCACCTAGAGACGTTCGATGCGGTAACGTCAGGTAGACTGGGAATCGTCGATGTGGCACTGACTGATCGGACCGACGGGACCGTTATAAACGCGCAGACCAACACAAGCGGAATTCTTGAGATCGACCTCGAGGTGGCGCAATACGATATCGTAATAACGGCGGCGGGTTATCAGCCGTACAGCAACCTGATAACGATAACACAGAGCGGAAATACGAATCTCAATGCTTACCTGCAAGGTTATCCGACCTCCGGATCGGTTCTAGTGACTGCGCAGACAAGAAGCGGCGCGCCGCGTGACAATGTCCAAGTTCGGCTCATCGGAGGCACCGTCGACGTGACGGGAATCACGGGAAGTTACGCGCCCGGACAGGTTTTGTTTATAGACGTCCCGCCGGGGAACTATACGGTTTACAGATGGGGAGGAAACGGGTGGCGTTACCCTAGGAATGTCACCGTCGCCGCGGGGGTGCAAAGCAGCGTTGTCTACAGTTTCTAAAGACACGACCAAAAATCGCGAGATAGGTGTTACCCTGGTTGAGTTGATGGTCACTATGATGTTGATGAGCATCGCGGCTCTCGTCCTGCTGGCTTTGTTAAACGCGGCCTTAGGCATAATGCGTGAGGTGCAAGCCAGATCGGAAGCTGACGGTGAGGCTCAATTAACGATCTCCACCTTGGCGTGGGAGATTCGGTCGGCTAGAAGCCTGGATAGCTCACAGCCGATAATTGAGACGGCCCTTCCGGTCGAAATCGTCTTATACCGAGGCGGGACCCTGGAAGGCGCGCCGACCCGGTATCGCTATTATCAATCGGGGGCGAAACTGCTAAAAGTGTACGAGACTGCTCAGGCGGGCGGACCGCCTTGGGTTTTCACCGGCGTTACGACCGTCGCGGAAATCGGCCGGTATATCGTGAACGACTCCAGCACACCGATTTTCTCCTACTTTGACGGGAACGGAGTCGAAATAACGGGTCAAACGGCGGCGGAAAGAGCGAAAATAAGGCTGGTCAGAATCAACATACGTTGCGATGTCGATATTAGTAAACCGCCGCCGCCGGCTAACGTTACCCGGGAGGTCAGTCTTCGAAACTATGAATAGTCAAAATATGACGCGCAAAATATACGACTTTAAGCCAGAGGCGGGCATGACCACCGTCGAGGTGATCGGCATCATCGCGTTAATCATTACCTTGATGACGACTTCGATTCTGTTGGTGCAGACTACGCGCCGCGGTATCATACATAGCAGCGACAGGGAGAAGGCAGTCAATATTGCCGAGAGCGGCGTAAACGACTACCTATGGAGGCTCAATAAGGACCGGCTGTATTACTTGAACTTCATTCACCCTGCTCAAGGTAAAGACGCCCTGGGCGCCGACAAATGGGTTGATTTTGGGGAAGGTCAGTATCACCTGGAAATCGCGCCGCCGAGCGGGAACGTTCCGGCGATAACTGTTACGGCCACAGGTCGCGTCAAGGGATCGACGGGCGCCTATGTCAGCCGAAAAATAACCGCGCTGATAAGGAAGAAAGCGTTCACCAACTATATCTATATGACGGACTACGAGATTGTTGAAGGGACCAACAGCGTCATCTGGTGGGTTACAGGCGATATCATCATGGGGCCTCTGCACACCAACGACAACCTCCATACCGACGGCACGCCCCATTTTATGCGCGAAGTGACCATGACCGGCGTTTTGGATGCCCGTAACGGAACGCCGACATTCGATCAGGGCTACACGGAACACGCTGCAGCGCTGGATTTCCCGCCGACGAATCTTGAACTGAAAAGTCTGGCCTTGCAGGGCGGCTACTACTATTACGGACAGACGACTATAACCTTAGTAGGTTCTTCTTTGACTATCGCCAATTCGGACACATCAGGCAAAACCAAAGGTCCGGTCGGCACGGTCAGCTTTCCGACCAACGGCGTAGTTTATGTAGACGGATTGGCTTCGGCCAAGTACACGGCCAACAACGGCGACGTCTATATATCGGGAACGTACTCCGGGGGGCTTACGGTCGGCGCAAAGAATATAATCTATGTAACGGCCGATGTGCTTAACGGGGACCTGGTTAACGGGATACTTGGTCTGGTGGCCGATAATTACGTCTATATCAATCATTACAACAGAACGGGCGTGGATGTGGCGCCTTTCGACGTCAGGATCGATGCGGCCATCGCGGCGGTCAACCATTCATTCGGTTTTGAGCGTTATAGTGAGGGTAACCAAAGGGGGACCATCACATTGAAGGGATCTATTTGCCAAAGGTATAGGGGTCCTGTGGGCACATTCTCAGCGACCCGCCGCACAGGTTACTATAAGAAGTACGAATTCGACGAGAGGATGGCATATCTGGCCCCGCCTCATTTTATAGAACCGGCCAACGCGGGTTTCGAGATTATTAAATGGTTGGAGTCCGCCCCATGATCCTAAAGCTCGTCAGTCATTCCCCGCGCTTGAACGCGCGTTTGGATAAGATCAAAACCTTCCTTAAGAAAAAGCGTCTTGACCTGTTGGTCGTATTCCGTCCCGCCAACCTGTTTTACCTTTGCGGTTTCCGCGGCACCGACGGCGCCCTGGTCATTTGGCCGAACAAAGCGGTCTTGGTGGTAGATACGCGGTATGAAGAGCGGGCGGAGCTGGAAGCGGCCAACGTTGAGATTCTGGGCGGACGGAGTGTGGCGGCGGCGCTAAAAGACGCGCTGATGGAGGCGGCGCCGGCCAAAGCGGGTTTTGAGGCCGGCGGCTTAACCTACGCCGAATACGAAAGCCTCTTTAAAAGCCTGGACAACGCCTCAAAGAAAATTGAACTTGTCCCGGTTCATAACGCGGTAGAAGGCCTGCGCGTCATCAAAGACGACGACGAAGTGGCCGACTTACAATTGGCGGCCGGTCTGGCCGACAGGACAATCTCGTACCTTACGGGAGAAATAAGACCTGGACGAACGGAAAAAGAATTGGCTAAGCTGGCCTGCGGATATCTAAGAGATAATGGCGCCGAAGGGGAAAGCTTTGAAATCATCGTCGCCTCGGGGCCGAACTCCTCGATGCCGCATGCCTCGTCGACCGACCGCATTCTGGAGCGCGGCGATCTGGTGTTGGTCGACTTGGGAGCGATCGTCAACGGGTATCATTCCGACATATCGCGGACGTTCGTAATCGGCAAGCCGACGCTTGCCCAGGCGGCTATGCACGCGGCCGCCGCCCATGCCGGCCGGCTTGTCCTGGAGGCTATTAAACCCGGGCTGCCGGCCGCGGAAGCCGACGAGATGTGCCGGAGCTACTTGGATAACTACGGCGGACCGGCCAGGCTATTACACGGGCTGGGACACGGCGTCGGGCTCGAGATTCATGAACAACCCCAACTGGGAACGGGCTCGACGGACGAGCTTAAGAACGGTATGGTTTTCACTATAGAACCAGGACTTTACGCCCGGGGCTTCGGGGGCGTGCGGGTAGAGGATATGGTAGTATTAAACGGTGAGCCTCGGCTCATGACACAATCCCCGCGAGATTTAATCGGATTATAGGTTGTGCGACCGCTTTTGGAGGAAGAATATTGATCACGACGAACCAGTTGAAGAACGGTATGACGCTTAAGCTGGATGACGACCAGCTTTTTAATATCGTTGAATTTCAGCACGTCAAGCCCGGCAAGGGGCCTGCTTTTGTGCGGACGAAGCTGAAACGCTTGCGCGACGGCGCGGTTATCGACAAGACATTCCGGGCCGGAGAGAAAGTCGAGCAAGCGATGATGGAGACCAACAGAGCCCAATACCTGTACGCGGACGGCGCGAACTATGTCTTTATGGATACCGACAATTACGAACAGTATTCGATTCCGATGGACGCCCTGGCTGATCAGGCGTCGTATCTAAAGGAAAACATAGAGGTCTCGATTCTGTTTCACGAGGGCAAGGCTTTGTCTGTCGAGCTGCCCGTCACCGTTGACCTTAAGGTTGCCCAGACAGACCCGGGCGTTAAGGGCGACACCGCGTCAGGCGGTTCAAAACCAGCCACGCTGGAGACCGGGGCGGTAGTCCAGGTCCCGCTTTTCGTGGGTCCTGGGGAAACGATTCGCGTTGATACCCGTACCGGGGCTTATGTTACCCGTGTCTAGTTCAGGAGGACAGATGCGCTTACCGGAACTTGAAATCGGAGACTTGGTGGCCAAGGTACCTATTGTCCAGGGCGGCATGGGCGTCGCGATTTCCTTGGATAATCTAGCCGCGGCCGTCGCCAACGAAGGCGGGATCGGCGTCATTTCAACCGCCGGCGTCGGCATGGAAGAGCCAAATTGGGAGACCGACTTTCCGACCGCGAACATCGAGGCTTTGCGTAAGGTTATTCGTTCCGCCAAAGCCAAGACAAAAGGCCTTTTGGGCGTCAATATAATGGTGGCGCTGACGAATTTTGAGGATATGGTGAGGGTATCAGTTGAGGAGAAGATAGATATCATTTTCTCCGGAGCCGGGTTGCCGTTGAATTTGCCGGAGCTGATTGAAAAGGGAGCCAAGACAAAGCTTGCCCCGATTATTTCGAGCGGTCGAGCCGCGGCGCTGATTTGTAAGGCCTGGTGGAACAGATATAAGCGTCTCCCCGACGCGATTGTTCTGGAAGGTCCGAAGGCCGGCGGGCACCTGGGTTTCAACCGGGAACAGCTGGACAACATCGACAAATTCGATCTCATTTCTCTGATTAAGGAAACCGTCCAAGCGGTCCTGCCTTTTGAGAAGGAGCACGGCGTCAAGATTCCCGTCATCGCCGGCGGAGGCATTTTTGACGGCCGGGACATCGCCAATGCTTTAGAGGCAGGCGCGTCGGGGGTGCAGATGGCGACGCGGTTTGTCGCGACGGACGAGTGCGACGCTTCGTTAGCCTTCAAAGAGACATATATCAAAACGGTCAGTCCGGACGACATTGTGTTGATCGACAGTCCGGTGGGATTGCCGGGCCGGGCCATACGGAATGAGTTCCTGGACAAAGCCAAGAGGGGTGAGACGACGCCGATCCGGTGCACCTATCACTGTCTGAAAACCTGTCGCCCCAGCCAGAGCCCTTATTGTATCGCGCGCGCCCTGGTCAACGCCCGGAACGGCAATATGGACGAAGGTTTTGTTTTCGCCGGCACAAATGCCTGGCGTATAGATTCCATCACGTCAGTCAAGGAACTAATGAATGAGCTGGTGGCGGAGGCCGAAGCGGCGTATCAGGCGACCGCCTAGACTATGGACAAGAACTACTGGACAAGCTATACTTTTACCTTTGAAGACATTTAGGAAAAGCTCAGACTTGAGCGGAGGTGGTTTTTAATCAGTTCGACAAACCGGATTAATACGCAGATTCCGGCCAGAGAGGTTAGATTAGTGGCCGAGAATGGTGATCAGTTAGGCATCAAAACGATAGAAGACGCTTTGCGGATCGCTTACGACGCGGGACTTGACCTTGTTGAGGTCGCGCCCCAGGAAAAGCCCCCGGTTTGCCGGGTGATGGATTACGGCAAGCACAAGTTTGAGCAGGAGAAAAAGGCCAAACTGGCCCGCAAGCACCAGTCCTTGATCGTTATCAAGGAAATAAAATTAAGACCGAAGATCGACCATCACGATTTCGACACGAAAAGAAAGCACGTAGAAAGGTTTTTAAACGCGGGCTGTAAAGTAAAAGTAGTAATCATGTTCAGGGGACGAGAGATGGCCCACACGGAACTCGGCAAGAAGCTCCTGGACAGGATGGTTGAAGCGGTGCAAGACCTGGCGATTATAGAATCGGAAGCCAAGGTCGAGGGACGTGATATGATCATGATCCTGGCGCCGGCAGCCAAGAAGGAGATAGCGATCAATGCCTAAAATGAAAACGCATTCGGGAGCGGCCAAAAGGTTCAAATCGACCGCGTCCGGGAAATTGAAGAGGCGGCAGGCTTTTGACGGCCATATTCTCGAGAAGAAAAGCCCTAAGAGAAAGGCGCAGCTGGAGAAAATGTTAATCGTCAAGCCGGCCGACGAGAAAAGGATAAAGAAACTGCTGGGCAGATAAGTCCGGCAACGAAAGAGCGAGGAACGATGTCAAGAGTTAAAAGAGGAAACGAAAGAAGCAGAAAACGGGCCAAGATCATGAGTCTGGCCAAGGGCTACCGGGGAGCGAAAAGCCGCTCGTACCGGCGAGCCAAGGAACAGGTCATGCACAGCCTGATGTACGCGTACCGCGACCGGCGGGATAAGAAAGGCCAGTTCAGGACGCTTTGGATTTCCAGAATCGGCGCGGCCGCCCGGAATAATGGGTTGTCGTACAGCCGTTTAATTCACGGTTTGAAATTGGCCGGCGTCGAGCTGGACAGGAAGGTTCTGTCAGACATGGCCATAAACGATCCCGAGGGCTTTACCAGGCTGGCCGAAGTTGCCAGAGGGCAGGTCAACTAGACCCCGCAGCCCTCGAGGCGCGTACATAGCGGCACAATCTTAAGGCGGGGTCTTAAAGCCCCGTCTTTTTCTTTGTTATAATGAGGGCCTGATGAGCGAGAAAGAGCTAAAACAACTTGGTGAGAAGGCGCTAGCCGAGGCGAACGCCGCGTCCGCGGAGACGATTGAGGACGTGCGCGTCAGATACCTGGGCCGGAAGGGAGAGCTGACGGAGGTTCTGAAGAGCCTTGGCGGCTTGCCTGAGGAAGAACGCCCCGTTATCGGCGGCCTGGCCAACGACATCCGGCAAAGGCTGGAAGCGGCGTTGATTGAGCGCTCCGAACATCTGGCCAAAGAAGTTGTCGCCGAGCGGCTAAGGACGGAACGCATTGACATTACGTTGCCGGCTCGACCGCCGCTGATCGGCGCGGCCCATGTGATCACCAGGACGATCCGGGAAATCGAGGAGATTTTTACCTCGCTAGGATACGGAATCGTTGAAACGAGGGAGATCGAGAACGAATATTACAATTTCACGGCGCTAAACACGCCGCCGGATCACCCGGCCAGGACGCTGCAAGCCACTTTCTATGTAGACAGGCCGTCGGCCGGCGGGAATGAAGGGCGGCCGCTTTTAAGAACGCAAACATCCCCGGCGCAGATCCGCGTCATGGAGAAACAAGCGCCCCCTGTTTTCGTCATCGTGCCGGGCAAAGTTTACCGCCCGGACGTCGCCGACCCCACTCACAGCCCCATGTTCCACCAGGTAGAAGGGCTGGCGGTCGATAAGAATATCACGTTCGGCGACCTCAAGGGAACGTTGGAGGTTTTCTGCCACAAAATGTTCGGCGCGGACCGTGCCGTCCGTTTCAGACCGCATTTCTTCCCGTTTACGGAACCCAGCGCTGAGGTCGACGTTTCCTGCATTCGTTGCGGAGGCGAGGGCTGTCGGATATGCAGCCATACCGGCTGGCTGGAGATTATGGGTTGCGGCATGGTCGACCCAAATGTCTTCGTGATGGTTGGCTACGATCCCACCAAAGTAACCGGATTCGCCTTCGGGATGGCGCCGGACCGCATCGCGATGCTTAAATACGATATTCCGGACATCAGGATGTTCTTCGAGAACGACATCAGATTCTTAAGGCAGTTCAAATGAAAGTTTCAGTTAACTGGCTAAAGGAATATGTAGACATTCCTTGGACGCCGTGCGAGCTGGCCAACCGGCTGGAAATGACCGGTACCGCCGTGGAGTCTGTGACCGAGATCAAACCGTCTTTGGACAAGATCGTAACCGGTGTAATTAAGGCCATCGAGCCCCATCCGCAGGCGGATAAACTGGTCGTGACCCGCGTCGATGCGGGGTCGGGCGAGCTAACGATCGTCTGCGGGGCCAAAAACATCAACCCCGGCGACAAAGTGCCGGTCGCGTTGATCGGGGCTGAGCTGGGCGGCGGTTTAACCATTAAGAAGGCGTCGCTGCGCGGCGTTGAATCAGAGGGCATGCTTTGTTCGGAAACAGAGCTTGAGCTGGGGGAAGACGCCGCCGGGATCATGATCCTCGATCCCGAGGCGAAAGTCGGCGTGGGTATCTCCGAGCATTTGGGTTTGGAAGACACCGTGATCGAGTTTGAGATAACGCCCAACCGTCCCGACTGCATGTCGATGATTGGAATCGCCCGTGAGGTCGGGGCGATAACGGGCGGCAAAATAAAAGCGCCTCCGGTAAAGATTAAAGAAGGGCAGACAACCGCCGGCTTCCTGGCCTCCGTTGATATCAAGGACCCGGACCTTTGTCCGAGATATTCGGCCAGGATTATTACCGGTCTACAGGTCGGGACCTCGCCGTTCTGGATGAGACAGCGGCTGTCCAAGGCGGGTATACGGCCGATCAACAACTTAGTCGACATAACCAACTACATTTTGTTGGAGACCGGCCAACCGCTGCACGCTTTTGACAAAAAGCTTGTCAAGGACGCCAAGATAATCGTCCGCCGGGCGGAGTTAAACGAAAACATGACTACTTTGGACGGGGTTAACCGGGTTTTAGGACCGGACACCCTGGTCATCGCCGATCCTTCCGGTCCGGTCGCCCTGGCAGGCATAATGGGCGGCTCGACGACCGAGATTAACGAGGCTACGACGGAATGTCTGCTCGAGTCGGCATATTTTGCTCCGACCGGGATTTTTAGGACCAGTTTCGACATGGATCTGCGCTCGGAGGCGTCGGCCAGATTTGAACGCGGCACCGACCCCGAAGGCACGCTGTTCGCGGCCGACAGGGCGGCTTATCTGATACAGGAACTGGCCGGCGGCAAGGTGGCCAAGGGCGCTATCGATGTTTATCCGAAGAAGATCGCGGCCAGGACAGTTAACCTTGAAACGGCCAAAGCCAGGTCTTTTATCGGGGCGGAGATCAGCGACAAGGAGATGGCCGGAATCCTGAAAGCGCTGGATTTCAAAGTAGAGATCAAGGCTGGCGCAATCAAGGCGACACCTCCGTCGTTCCGACCGGATATCGCTCGCGTGGTCGACTTGATCGAGGAGATAGCCAGGGTCTACGGATTCGCCAACGTGCCATCAACAGTTCCGGATAGCGGGGGCAGCGCGGCTCCTTTGACGTCCGAGCAGATATCTATCAGGAAAGCAGAGTCTGTACTGGCGGCTGCCGGTTTGCTGGAAGCGGTCAACTACGCGTTTATCGACCCGGCGGATATAGCCAAGTTGATTCTGCCCGCCGATGACCGGCGCGCGGCCGCGATCAAGCTGGCCAATCCGGTCAGCGAGGCGCAAAGCGTTTTAAGGACTTCGTTGTTGCCTGGTCTATTCAACGCGGTCCGGTTTAACGCTAATTACGGCGAGATGAACTGCGCGCTTTTCGAAACGGGGCGCGTCTTCTTTGACGAGGACGATGCCGGTTTACCGCTGGAAAGAGTCATGGCCGCCGGCTTATTGACCGGGGCTTTAGGAAACGACACCTGGTACGGGAAAGGCCGCGGAGTGGATTTCTTCGATATTAAGGGCATCGTAGAAGCTTTGGTCGAACGCCTGGACGTGACCGAAAGCCGGATAGAGCGGGCGGAGGACGCGATCTTCCATCCCGGCCAATGCGCGAGTTTGAGGGTGAAGGGAATACAGGCGGGGGTATTCGGCCTGGTGCATCCGATGGTCGCTAAGAATTACGAGTTCGCCAACGACGTCTTCGCTTTTGAAATAGACACAGGGATCCTGGCCGAGGCCAGGAATCCAGCCGTGAAAGTAGTCCCGCCGTCCCGCTACCCGCAAATGATTCGGGACGTGGCCACCCTGGTTGATACCGAAATGACAGTCGAGCAAATTACAGATGTTATTAAGAAAGCCGCGGGCGACTTACTGGCCGACGCGTATCCGTTCGACCTTTACTCCGGCAACCAGGTGCCGACCGGCAAGAAGAGCCTGGCGTATCGCCTGGTTTACCGGGCACCGGACCGCACTTTGACTGTTGAGGAGACCGACGCGGCCCACGCGAAAGTCATCGAAGCCCTAAAGAAAAACATCAAGGCCGAAATAAGATAAAATGAAAACGCATACAGTCATCCTGGGGACGCCCGTTTTTTGCGGCCGCAGGAACTGACACGAAGCTTACTATCCAGCCCTAATCGTGTTTGGTAGATCAAGAAACCGCTTGCATAGACATTCACACCTCTGTATAATATGCGTACTGTTGTATTTATTTATGGAGGCTTAAATGATTAAGGCGGCGATAATCGGAGCGTCGGGTTACACGGGAGCGGAGCTTATGCGTCTGCTCGGGCCCCGGGACGACGTCAAGGTAATCCTGGCCACTTCGGAAACATACGCGGGCCAGGCCGCATCCGGATTGTATCCTAGTCTTGACGGACCGAACGATATCGAATATTCGGCTTATACCGGGCCGAACAGCGCGAATCAGGCGGATATCGTATTCGCAGCGCTGCCGCACGGAAAGTCCATGGAGATAGTGGCCGGCCTGGCCAAGGCAGGCAAAAAAGTCATTGACCTCAGCAGTGATTTCCGTCTGCCGGATCCGGAACTCTACCAGAAATGGTACGGCGTGCCGCACACGCAGACCGACTTGTTGCCGGAGGCGGTTTACGGTTTGCCGGAAATCAATCTTGGCAATATCGCCGGCAGTTCACTGGTCAGCAATCCCGGGTGTTACCCGACGTCGGCTATTTTGGCCATGGCGCCGGCAGTTAAGAAAAACATTGTTTACTGTCAGGACATTATCGTCAACAGCATAAGCGGCGTCAGCGGCGCCGGCCGTGAAGCGAACCAAAAAACGCACTTCTGCGCCCGTTCGGACAGCGTGGCGGCGTATAAGGCCGGAGGCTTACATCAACATATACCGGAGATGGAGCTTTATTTAAGCCGGCTGGCGGGTGATGACGCGAAGATATCGTTTACTCCTCATCTAGGGCCGTTCTCACGCGGTATTTACTCGACCGTGTATGCCGACTTGACCGAGGATATATCCTCAGCGGAGATACAGCAGGTTTATCAAGAATACTATCAGGACAGCGTCTTCGTTCACGTCCTGCCGGACGGGGTAATGCCGGAGTTGAAATCGGTCGTCGGTTCGAACTATTGCCATCTTGGTTTGGTCGTTGACGAGCGTACCGGCCGGTTAATCGTTGCCTCCGCCCTGGACAATCTGGTGAAAGGCGCGGCCGGGCAGGCGGTTCAGAACATGAATATATTGTTCGGCCTGGCCGAAGACGTTGGCTTGAAAACAATAGGACTCCTGCCATGATCGCCGTGAAGAGCGTCAAAGGCGGTGTGACGGCTCCGCTGGGGTTCAAAGCCGCCGGCGTGGTCTGCGGGATCAAAAAAAGCGGCTTGCCGGATATGGCCGTCGTCGTTGCCGATCCTCCGGCCAAAGCCGGATGCATGTTTACCACGAACGCGGTTAAGGCGGCTCCGGTCGTTGTCTCCATGGAGAACTGCGGGGAGAAGCATATCGCAGCGATTATCATCAACAGCGGAAACGCGAACGCTTGCACCGGAGACAAGGGCTTAAGCGACGCGCGCGAAATGTGCGCCCAGGCTGCTGATATCGTCGGGGTCAAGGAGAATAAGATACTCGTTGCCTCGACCGGGATCATCGGCATACCGCTGCCGATGGAGGCCGTTAAAAAGGGTATCAAGGCGGCCATGGCCAAAGCGACAGTCAAGGGCGGCGCGGCGGCCGCAAAGGCGATAATGACGACTGATAAACAACCCAAGGAAGCGGCGGTTGAGGTAGCCATCGGCAAGAAAACCGTCCGCATAGGGGGTATGGCCAAAGGGGCCGGCATGATCGCTCCGAACATGGCGACCATGATCGCCGTCATAACCACCGACGCCGATATCTGTGCGAAAGCTTTGGACCAATCGGTCCGGGAAGCCGTCGACGTTTCGTTCCATTGTATTTCCATAGACGGGGATATGAGCACGAACGATACGGTTAATGTCCTGGCAAACGGCGCGGCCGGCAACACCCATATTCTGCAAAACACGTCAGGCCATGAGTTGTTCACGGCCGGGTTGACTGAAGTAATGTTCAAGCTGGCAGAAATGATGGTGCGGGACGGTGAAGCGGCGACCAAGTTCGTGAAGATCGCGGTCGACGGAGCCGGCTGTCAGGCGGACGCCAAGGCGGTCGCCATGGCCATAGCCGATTCTCTACTGGTAAAATGCGCGCTATTTGGCGAAGACGCCAATTGGGGCCGGATAGCCGCGGCAGCCGGCGCGGCGGGCGTCGATTTCGACCCGCGGCGGTTGGAAATAAGCCTCGATAGCGAGCCGATAATGCGCGGCGGCGAAGGCGTTGTTTTCTGCGTCGAAACGATCAAAAAGATTATGAAGAGCGGGGATATAGAAATCAACCTAAATCTTAACGCGGGACAGGACCGGGCGACGGTTTTGACAACCGACTTGTCGGTCGGATACGTGAAGTTCAACGCCCACTACCGCACCTGAACAGCGTAGGTGGTTAGTAGTTGGCTGTTAGCAGTTAGTATTTAAGACTAACGACCAACAACTAACAACTAATTACTAACGACGATAGGAGTTTATGTGAAAGACGCGATGTATAAGGCTTCCGTTTTGATGGAAGCGTTGCCGTACATAAAAGAACATTTCGGCAAGACTGTCGTCGTCAAATATGGCGGGAACGTGATGGTCAATAACGAGCTAAAGGAAAGCATCGCTTCTGACCTGGTTCTTATGAAGTACGTCGGCATGAATCCGGTTCTGGTGCACGGAGGCGGGCCGGAGATAAGCAAATTCATGGAGAAGTCGGGCAAGGAAGTGAAGTTTGTGGACGGCCTGCGGGTGACCGACGCGGAAACGATGGACATCGTGAAGATGGTGCTCGTGGGCAAGGTGAACAAGGAGATTGTGACCTTGATAAACCGCCATGGTCGGCTGTCGGTAGGAGTCAGCGGAGATGACGGTGATCTGATTCACGCCCGCAAGAAACTTGGGAAAGTTGACCTGGGCTTTGTCGGAGAAGTCGAGAAGATCGAGCCGAAGATCATCAACGACCTGGTGCACGAGGATTTTATTCCGGTGGTCGCCTCCGTCGGGATCGGACGTGACGGGAACAGTTATAACATCAACGCGGACCTTGTCGCGGGCGAGGTGGCGGCGGCAATCAGCGCCGACAAGATCATCTTTCTAACGGATGTCGCGGGTTTGTATCGGGATTTTGACGACAAGAGTTCGTTGATTTCGGAACTGTCAGAGAAAGAATGCCGGCGAATGGTAGAGGAGAAACACGTTGAGTCGGGCATGCTGCCTAAACTATCGGGCTGCCTTAAAGCGCTGGAAGGCGGCGTGAACCGGGCTCACATTCTGGACGGAACGATTCCTCACGCCTTGCTGCTCGAGGTGTTTACCAAAGAGGGCGTCGGCACAATGATAATCTGATGGTGATTGGTGCAAGGCGGCCAGTGACGGAGTGAAACTTGAAGTGATGAAGGTGACGAAAAAGGCGCTATCACCAGCATCACTAGAATCACCTCCTCCATCACTTAGTTTGGCGATTGGCGACAAGTGGCGGAGATTAGGGTAGGAGATTATATGAAAACACATGAGGTTATGGAACTGGACAAGAAATATGTGATGAACACGTACGCGCGGCTGCCGGTCGTTTTTGTCAAGGGGAGCGGAGTCAAGCTGTGGGACACGGACGGACGGGAGTACCTTGATTTCGTCGGCGGCATCGGCGTAGCGGCGATCGGCCACTGCCACCCCTATGTCGTCAAAGCCTTGACCGAGCAAGCGGCCAACTTGATCCATACCAGCAATCTTTTTTATACGGAACCGACCGCGCTCTTGGCGGAGAAACTGATTGACATGACGTTTCCCGGCAAGGTGTTCTTCGCCAACAGCGGCGCCGAGGTTAATGAGGCGGCCATCAAGTTAGCGAGGAAATACGCCAAGGACGCGGATTTGGGATCTTACGTGATTCTGACGGCGGAACACTCCTTTCATGGGCGGACACTGGCAACGTTGGCCGCGACGGGACAGCCGGATAAACACGAACCGTTCAAGCCGATGCCGGCCGGGTTCATCCACGCGGAGTTCAACAACATAAAATCTTTGGAAGACGCCGCGACGGCGGGACTGGCGGCCGTGATGCTGGAAGTCGTGCAAGGGGAGGGTGGCGTTAATGTGGCCGATTACGTGTATGTGGAAAAAGCGCGTGAGATCTGCGACCAGAGCGGTGCTTTGCTCATCATTGACGAGGTTCAATCCGGCTTAGGCCGGACCGGAAAGATGTTCGCTTACGAGCATTATGACGTGGACCCAGATATTGTCACGGTCGCGAAGGGCTTAGGCGGGGGCGTGCCGATCGGCGCAGTTATCGCTTCAAAAAAAGTGCACGAGGTATTCGAGCCGGGCGACCACGGCACGACGTTCGGCGGATCTCCTCTAACCGCCGCGGCGGGATTGGCTGCGCTACAAGCGATTGAGGACGAGGCAATGGTGGACAACGCGGGGACAATGGGAAGTTACCTGATAAACAGCCTAAACGTGTTGCGGGAGCGGGTTGATTGTATAGCCGATGTTCGCGGCCTGGGGTTGATGGCCGCCTTAGAGCTCACCGAGCCGGCCACCCAGGACGTCGTGTTGGACTGTTTGAAACGAGGCCTTGTCATCAACAAGACGTCGGCAACGACGCTGCGGTTCCTGCCGCCGCTTATCGTCACCAAAGACGACGTTGACGCGATGATAGAAACCTTGCAAGCGTCGTTGGAGGCGTTATGCTGAGCAAAGATTTTTTAACATACGAGGAGTTAGACAAGCGCGACGTCGACGTCCTTCTGGCCAAAACGGCCGATATGAAAGACAAGCTCAAGAAGGGATATCGCGACCAACCGCTGAGCGGGAAGAGCGTCGCTTTAGTTTTTGATAAGCCGTCGACGCGGACGCGTATATCGTTTGAGGTCGGTCTGTTTCAGCTGGGCGCCCACGCTGTTGTTCTGTACGGCCAAGACATGCAGCTGGGGCGGGGCGAGACCATTGAGGATACGGGCCGCGTGATTTCCCGGTATTGCGACGCGATCGTTATCCGTACCTTTGAGCAGGAAAAGCTGGAGAAACTGGCGGCCGCGGCCACGGTGCCGGTGGTAAACGCGCTTACCAACCAGCACCACCCCTGCCAAGCGCTGGCGGACATGTTTACCATCTTTGAGAAGAAAAAGACTTTGGCCGGCCTAAAACTGGCCTATCTGGGAGACGGTAACAACGTTTTAAACTCGCTAATGATAGCCGCGGCGACTTCGGGGATGAACATAACGGCGGCTTGTCCGAAGGCATTTTCAGCGAACGCTAAAATGGTCAAGACAGCTAAGGAAATCGCTATCGACACCGGGTCAACCGTTGCGGTAACGGAAGACCCAATGGTCGCGGCCAAACAAGCGGATATTCTGTACACGGATGTCTGGGTAAGTATGGGCGATGAAGCGGAGCGCGGGAAGCGGATGGACGCCCTGCGGCCCTATCGCATCGACGAGGAGGTCATGTCTGTCGCGAAGGTGGACGCGCTGGTCATGCACTGTTTGCCGGCGCACAGGGGAGAGGAAATCGACGCCGGCATACTGGACGGACCGAACTCGGTAGTTTTCGACCAGGCTGAAAACCGTTTGCATGCGCAGAAGGCGCTAATGAACGCATTGATCGGCAAAGGCGGATGGCGATGAGGGAGAAAACGGCTCGCCAGGCAGCCATGCTTAAAGTCATAGAAACGCGTCAGGTAGAGACGCAAGAGGACCTGGCGGAGGAGCTAAAGAAAGCGGGTTTCCAGACGACGCAAGCGACTTTGTCGCGTGACCTAAAAGAGATGGGCGTCGGCAAGACACGATCGAAAGTCGGCAAACTGGTCTACGCGACGGGTGCGGTGCAGTCCCAGGCCTGGCCGGCCTTGCGGCGCATGGCGCAGGATCTTGTTAGCGAGGTAAAGCGCGCGGGCAACCTGGTTATTGTAAAAACACTGCCCGGGTACGCCTCCGGAGTCGCCACAGCGGTCGATAACCTTGGCGACAAAACGATCCTGGGGAGCGTGGCCGGCGATGATACAATACTTGTCATAACGTCTGACGAGGCCAGCGGGCAGGCTTTTGCCAAGAGCCTGGCCGTGAAAGGAGTTTAAATGGCAGAAAAGGTTATTCTGGCGTATTCCGGCGGGCTTGACACATCCGTCGCCATACCCTGGCTAAAAGAGAATTATGGATATGATGTCGTGGCGTTGGCGGTCGATTTGAACGGCGGCGAAGACGTCAGCGAAGCCTTGGCGCGCGCCAAGCGCAACGGAGCGGCCGAGGTCTACGGGATCGACGCCAGCGAAGAATTCGTAAACGAGTACCTGGCCCGGGCCATTCGCGCCAATGCCTTATACGAGGACAAATATCCTCTCGCGACCGCTTTAGGCCGTCCGTGTATCGTCAAGCATCTAGTCAAGCAGGCCGCCAAGAGCGGCGCGGTGGCTGTCGCTCACGGCTGCACCGGGAAAGGCAACGACCAGGTACGCTTTGACATAGGCATCAAGACATTGGACCCCGGTTTGAAAATCGTAGCTCCGATACGCGAGTGGAAGATGTCTCGCGAGGAAGAGATCGAATACGCGAACGGGAAAGGCATAGAAATAACCGTCGATAAGGATAAGGTTTACAGCATCGACGCCAACCTCTGGGGAACCGCGATCGAAGGCGGCGACCTTGAGGATCCATGGCAGGAACCGGGCGAAAAGGTGTATCTGATGACCAAGCCTGTCAGCGAGGCGCCGGACGAACCGGCCTACGCGGAACTTGGTTTTGAGTCGGGCTTGCCGGCTTCGCTGAACGGTAAGCAAATGACGCTCAAGGAGATTATACTCAGCCTGAACACGTTGGCGGGCGCGCACGGGGTGGGGCGTTTAGACATGATAGAGAACCGTCTTGTCGGTATAAAGTCTCGAGAGGTCTACGAGGCGCCGGCGGCGTTGTCGATCATCGCCGCCCATAAGGCGCTTGAGGATTTAACAATGGAACGGGACTCCCTGCATTTTAAGCGCATCGCGGAACAGAAATACGCCGACCTGATTTATACGGGGATGTGGTTTTCACCTCTTCGCCAGGCCTTGGACGAGTTTTTCTTGAGCTTGCAGAAGAATGTGACGGGCACCATTCGGTTGAAGTTCTTCAAAGGCAACTTGACAGTCGCCGGCCGTCGCTCCCCGGCCTCCCTTTACGAACGCGAACTGGCTACATATGACAAGGACGACATCTTTGAGCACGACGCGGCGACCGGGTTCATCGAACTGTGGGGCTTACCGCTGATCGAATGGGCTAAGAAAAACAAGGAGAAAAAATGAAACTTTGGGGCGGGCGTTTTGACAAAGAACCGGCCGAGATAATGGAGGAGTTCAACGCGTCACTGCCGTTCGACAAACGCTTGTACCGGGAGGATATCGAGGTCAACGCGGCGCATGCCAAAATGCTGGGGCACACCGGGATTATCACGGAAGATGAGGCCGGCTCGATTGTCGTCGGTTTAAAAGAGATTAAGAAAGAGATGGACAAGGGCGGGTTTGCTTATGTCGCCAGCGACGAGGATATCCATACGGCGATAGAGCGCGCGCTGATCGAGAAGATCGGACCCGTCGGAGGCAAGCTGCGCACCGGCCGCAGCCGCAACGACGTCGCGGTCACGGACTTGCGCCTGTACGTTAAACGAGAAGCAGACGACATCGTCGCGCTTATCAAAGGCCTTCAGAAGACGCTGACCGATCGCGCGGAAGCCGACGGGAACGCGCTGATGCCCGGCTACACCCATCTGCAGAAGGCGCAACCGATTTTGCTTGGCCACCATTTAATGGCGTACTTTTTTATGCTGGAGCGGGACGCGGCGCGTTACGTTGATTGCCGCGGCCGCGCCGATGCCCTGGCTTTAGGCTCAGGCGCCCTGGCGGGCACCGTATTCCCGATAGACCGGGACTTTGTCGCCAAGGAACTCGGGTTTTCTCGAGTCTTGCAGAACAGTTTGGACGGCGTGTCCGACCGGGATTTCGCCCTGGAGTTTATCGCGGCCGGAGCGGTTACGATGACGCACCTAAGCCGTTTGGCCGAGGAGATGATCCTCTGGTCGACGCGAGAATTCGGTTTCGCCGAGCTTGACGAATCCTATTCCACGGGATCGAGCATAATGCCGCAGAAAAAGAACCCCGACGCGGCGGAACTCGTACGCGGCAAAAGCGGCCGCGTTTTCGGACACCTGATGGGCTTACTGACCGTGATGAAAGGTTTACCGCTGGCCTACAACAAAGATTTGCAGGAAGACAAGGAAGGTCTGTTTGATACGGCTGACACGGTCAAAATGAGCCTTAAGGTAATGGCGGGCGTGCTGGCAACGGTCAAGTTCAATCCGTCCCGCATGGCCAAGGCCGCAGACGATGGTTTCATTACCGCGACCGACCTGGCTGATTATCTGGCCGCCAAGGGAGTTCCTTTCAAGGAAGCCCATACGATTGTCGGGAGCATCGTAAAACAGTGCATCCGCAAACATAAGCAGTTGATCGACCTATCGCTGGATGAGTTTAAGGATTTCTCGACCAAATTCGACCGCGACGTCCTGGACGTCATTCGCGTCAAACGCAGCGTCGAGCGCCGCGATAGCGCCGGCGGCACCTCGCCTAAACAATTGGCCGGCCAGATAGACGCCGCGCGGGAGCTAATCGGCTGATGACCAACCAGGAAGTCGCCTCCCGATTAGACGATATCGGCGACATGCTGGAAATCCTGGGCGATAATCCCTTCCGGGTGCGGGCCCATCACCGGGCCGCCAACAGTATCAGAAGCTCGATAGAAGACGTCGGGGTGCTGGTAAAAGATGGCCGTTTAACCGAGCTGCCGGCTGTCGGAGAGCGTCTGGCCGAACGGATCGCCGAGTTACTCACGACTGGTAAGATGGCCTATTACGAGGACCTCAAAACGCAGGTCCCGCCTCGTTTACTTGAGCTTATGAGCGTCCCCGGCGTCGGCCCCAAGAAAGCTAAACTCTTCTACGAAGAGCTTAGAATTACCGACGTCGACGAGTTGATGGAGGCGGCCAGGGAAGGGCGCGTCTCCGCGCTCAAAGGGATGAACGCGAAGACTGAAGAGAACATTATCAAGGGTATCGAACTCCTCCGCGTCGGACGAAAAAGAATGCTCTTGAGCGAGGCTTATCCCGCCGCCAAGAAATTCGTCGACGCCATAAGAACGCAGCCGGGCGTGGCGGATGCGGACTATGCGGGGTCGCTGCGCCGTATGAAGGAGACGATCGGCGATATCGACATTCTGGCCGCAGGCGATGATACGGCCGCGATAACCGGATATTTTACCGGCCTGCCTGATGTCGAGCGCGTGTTGGCCAGGGGAGACACCAAAGCCAGCGTACTCACGGGCAATGGCTTACAAGTAGATTTACGCGTCGTCAAACCGGCCGAGTACGGCAGCGCCCTCCAGTATTTTACCGGCTCGAAGGAGCACAACGTACGGCTGAGAGACATGGCTAAAAAGCGCGGCCTGAAGATCAGCGAATACGGGATATTCGACCTTAAGACCGGGCGAAATCTTGGCAGCCGGAGCGAGGCTGACGTCTACGGGGCGATGGGCCTGGACTATATCGATCCAGAGATTCGCGAGGACCTCGGGGAGATAAAGGCGGCGGAAGCCCACGCTTTGCCAAAACTGGTCGCCCAGTCTGACATTCGAGGGGATTTGCAGGTTCACTCCACTTACAGCGACGGCTTGAATCATATCGCGGACTTGGCCGGGGAGGCCAAAGCGTTAGGTTATGAATACATCGCGATTACCGATCACGCCGAGAAGTTGAAGATCGCCGGGGGAATGACGCGGGAAGACATAAAAAAGCGGCGGGCGGAAATAGAAAGGCTGAACAGCGGACTTGAAGGAATCGTGATTTTAAGCGGCATCGAACTCAACATTGCCGGAGACGGCGGCGTCGATTATCCTGATGAGATTCTCAAAGAGTTCGACATCGTGCTAGCGTCTATCCATTCGGGATTTTCGCAACCGCGCGAGAAGATTATGAAACGCGTTGAACGGGCTCTGGCTAATCCATATATACAGATATTCGCCCACCCGACAGGCCGGGTGATCGGGCGGCGCGAGCCCTACGCCATAGATATCGAGGCGGCCTTCGATCTGGCTGCAGATACGGGGACCATAATGGAGATTAATGCCTTTCCCGACCGTCTGGATTTGCGGGACGATTATATCAGGGAAGCGAAGAGACGCGGGTTGAAGCTCGTCATCAATACCGATTCGCACATGGCCGCGCATCTTCGTTATATGATGTACGGTGTGGCTCAGGCCCGCCGCGGCTGGCTAGAGCCGCCAGACGTTGTGAATACACTGCCGTTAGATAAGATGTTGGCGGCTCTGAAAAACAAGCCGTGAAAGCGTCATCCTGGGGCCGTGTATTTTGCGGTCGCAGGAACTGACACGCAACTTGCTATCCAGGTAAAATCGTGCGTGGTAGATCAATAGCCGAGAAAGGATCCAATGTTTGAGTTCATAGAAATAACCGACGATCGACGCAAAGAGTACGACCGGATCGTCGCCGCCCAACCCGACGCCCACGTGTTTCAATCGTACGAATGGGGCGAGGTTAAAGCGTCGTCCTGGCGTCCGCGAAGGTTTATCATCCGGCAAGAGGGTAAGGACGCCGGCGGGTTTCAGCTCCTGGAACGATACATCAAACAGATAAAGAGGTCGATCTTCTACGTACCCTGCGGACCGGCCGCGGATCTATCAGACGCGGCGCTTGTCAAAGCGTTCGCCGGCAAAATCAGGGAGCTCGCCAAGGAGAAGAAGGCCGTTTTCGTAAAACTTGATCCGCCCGTGCCAAACGAGCGAAGCGACGTGAAAACCGCGTTCAAAGCCGCCGGCTTCAAGCTTGCCGTCGAGGAAAAGGGCGGCTTCGAGGGCATCCAGCCCCGATGTGTCATGCATTTGGACATCAGCGGAACTGAAGATGAGATCCTGGCCAACATGACGGAGAAATGGCGTTACAACATCCGGCTGGCCGCCAGGAAAGGAGTTTCGGTTAGACAGGGGTCGACCGATAAAGACATAAACGAGTTCTACAAGATCCTTGAGGTAACGGGCAAACGGGACGGCTTTCTGATTAGATCCCAGGCATATTTCAAGACAATGTATGAGGTAATGGCTCCGCGGGACATGATCCGTTTGTTCCTGGCGGACTACGACGGCAAGGTCGTGGCGGCGACCATCGCCATCGCGTTTTCCGACAAGTGCTGGTATGTATACGGGGCGTCGGGCAATGAATATCGCAACGTAATGCCAAACCACGCCCTACAATGGGCTATGATAAAATGGGCCAAGGAGCGCGACTGCCCTGTTTATGACTTCCGGGGCGTTCCCTGTGATTTGTCTCCGGAGCATCCGCTGCACGGACTGGTGCGTTTTAAGAAAGGCTTCGGAGCTTATCCGGTAAAATATGTAGGCGAGTACGAGATGACGTTCGCGCCTTTCATTGCGCTGGTCCACAAACACGGTATGCCGGCGTATACCAAACTACGCAAACTTCTGCGCAAATAAGGAGGAGAGCGGGCTTGAGAAACATCGGCCTTACCTGGGTTGAAGTCGACATCGACGCGATCCGGCATAATACGGAACAGGTCTTCAGCCTCTTGAAAGAGGAGACTAAACTGATGGGCGTCGTCAAAGCGGACGGTTACGGTCACGGCGCGTTGGAGATAGCCGAGGCCTGCCTGGCCGCCGGCGCCTCCTATATCGGCGTTAGCACTCTTGAAGAGGGTGTTGAGTTAAGGCGCAGCGGCATTGACGCTCCGATCCTAATTTTCAATCCCGGCATCGGAGAGGAAGCGGACCTACTGATCAAATACGATTTGACGGTTACCTTGGCGGCCATGAAGACCGCCGAACTTCTGTCACACCGCGCCTACAAGCTAGGCGAAGATATTAAAGCTCATCTAAAGATTGAGACAGGTTTCGGTCGGGGCGGCATTTTCCCCGAAGAAGCCGTGGCGTTTATGAAGAAGATCGACGAGATGGGCAACTTCGATGTGGAGGGTGTCTATTCCCAGTTCGCTACGGCTGACGAGAAAGACAAGACATATGCCTATGAGCAACTCGGTAACTTTCAGCGCGCCACCGAGGTCCTGGGCGCGGCCGGGTATAAGCTTGAACTGAAGCATATTTGCAACAGTGCCGCGGTTCTGGACATCCCCGAAGCGCATCTTGATATGGTGCGGGTCGGCAACCTGATTTACGGGCAGTATCCGTCGGCCGACGTTGACCAGAAACTGGACTTAATGAACACCTGGGAGTTAAAATCGACGGTCATGTTTGTTCGGGAGTACCAGAAATCTCAAGTCGTCGGCTACGGCGCGGAGGCCAGGACGAAAAAGGGAATGGTCCTGGCAACCTTACCGATCGGCTTCTCCGACGGCTTTACGCTTCTACCGGAGAGCATCGCCATAAAACCCGGATTCTTCTTAAAAAGATTGGTGACACGGTTCGGCATGAAAGCGAAAAGACAAGTAGGACCGATTGAGATAAAAGACCAGACGACTCCGATCGTCGGCCGCGTGGCGATGCAGCATACGACGGTCGACGTAACGCAACTGTTCAATATTACGCCCGGCGACATTGCGACCATCGCGGCCCGGCGCACTTCCATAAACTCGCGCGTGCCGAAGGTTTATATAAAGGGCGGCCACCCGTATAAGGCGGTCACTTACAACGGAATCAAGCTCTATAGGGGAGAAAAGGGAGGCGGCGCCGAATGAAGCTGAAAGAGATTTACGATCTTGCCGTTAGACTCGGCCGGAAGAACGATCCCCGGGGCGAGATGGCCGTTAAGAAGCAACTGGCCAAAGCCAAGAAGGCCTTTGATGACGCGCCAGAAGACGAACGCGACGAATTCGACGCGGAGAGACTGACCAATCCCTACGCGGATACGAGAATCCTTTACGGCGACTCCAACCTGGAAGTTAAGAATGTCTTAGCGGGCATCGACGTAGAAACGCCGGAGATTGTGCTGGTGGACAGTCTACGCGGTAAAGGTCAAGCGATAGACCTGGTCATAGGCCACCACCCAGAAGCTTCCGCGTTGGCCGGGCTGCCCGACGTCATGCCGATGCAGCCGGATATCTGGCACATGTTCGGCGTTCCCGTTAATGTTGGCGACGCTTTGATGGACGAGCGGATGAAAGAGGTTATGCGCGGTATTCTGCCGGTCAATAAGAACCGGCCGCTGGACGCGGCCAAGATGCTGGACGTCCCCTTTATGTGCTGCCATACGCCGGCCGACAACATGGTAACGTCGAAGCTTACAGCCAGGTTCGATAAGGAAGGGCCTGAAACCGTCGGCGATGTTGTGAAGATTCTGAAGACATTTCCCGAGTATAAGGAAGCGGCCAAGGAGGGGGCTGGTCCGACGGTCATCGTCGGGTGTTCGGCCAACCGGGCCGGCAAGATATTTGTCGATATGACGGGCGGCACCGGCGGACCGCAGAAGGCGATCGAGAAGCTGGTTGCGGCCGGCGTGGGCACCGTCGTCGGAATGCACATGAGCGAGAAAAGCCGCAAAGAAGCGTCTAAACATCATTTGAACGTAGTTATCGCCGGCCATATCTCAAGCGATTCAATAGGCTTGAACATGTTCCTTGACGAACTGGAGAAAAAAGGCGTTAAGGTTACTTCGTTCAGCGGATTGATTCGTCTGCGCTAAGAAGATATTAAAGCCTTTCTAGGGTTGTTTCTGAGAGGTTCCTGAAGCAGGCGGCGGTGCCGGGGACGGGCTCGTCGGACCGGTGTGGATGTTGCAAGTGACTTTCGGCTCTTGGGATGGATCGTCGAAAACCTTCTCAACGACCTGAGGGCACCATTCGGTAGCTAGCAATCCGCTAATGGCACAGATCCGAAGCTTCTTTGTCTCATTGATATACTGCACGTTACCGCCTTCGGGAAAGTCGGAAGGCGGTACCCCGGCCAAAGCCGCCTCCATGAAAGTGCGCCAGATGATAGCGGGGATACTGCCGCCGTATGGCGGGTAACCGTGAATCGAACCCATCGTCACCGAACCCTCCGGGTAACCCATCCAGACGGCGGTTGACAAGTCAGGCGTGTAGCCGACGAACCAGGCGTCCTGCTTATACTCGGCGGTGCCGGTTTTTCCGCAGGCCGGCCGGCCTATATTAGCCCTGTAGCCTGTTCCCCGGGAAATAACCTGTTTCAAGATTTTGCTGACCGTGCGGGCGGTATCGGACGAAACGGCCTGTTTCCCGACAGGTTTGTCCTCCTCGACCATGTTTCCTTCGGTGTCGGTGATTTTCATCACGCTGGTAGGCAGGTTATAAACGCCGTCATTGGCAAGCGTCGCGTAGGCGCTCGCCATTTCCAGAACGGTTGCTCCGTCAGGCAAAGCCCCAAGTATGACCGAAGGATAAGGGGGAACCGGGTTGACGATGCCCAGTTTCTGCGCGGTCTCCGCAACCTTCTCGGGTTTTACGTCAATCGCCAGTTGAGCATAAACGGCGTTAACGGACCATACGGTCGCCTCGGCCACGCTCATTTGGCCGGAGAACTGTCCGCCTTCGTAGTTTTCGACTCTCCAGGTCTCTCCGCCGTATTTAAGCGTCCTTGGCGCCGACGCGTCGTAGGTTCGGTTGGGCGAGATCTTAGCCTCCAGGGCGGCGGCCAGACCCATGACCTTGAAGGCCGACCCCGGGCTTCTCAAAGCCTGGGTCGCCAGATTGAACTTGTTCTTGGTAAAATCGCGTCCGCCGACCAAAGCTTTGACGTAGCCGGTCTTGGGATCGATTGCGACCAAGGCGGCTTCGGGATCTTCCGGATCCGTAAGCGTCCCGAAAACAGCGCTCTCGGCCAGGCCTTGCATCCGCATGTCAAGAGTCGTATAGACCCTCATGCCGCCGCGATAAACCATATTGGCGCCGTATTTATCGATTAAACCAAGTTTGACGTGTTCGACAAAATAGGGCGCGGCGTTAGGAGATTCTTGAGTTGACGTTTTAGGCGGTTGCAGGACGATCGGCAGCTTCTTCGCTTCGGTTGCTTCCTTTTTGGTGATGAATTTCTGCGAGGCCATCTTGTCTAACACCCGGTTGCGGCGCGTCGTGCAGAGTTTAATGTTAACATAGGGGTCGAAGAGGTTCGGCGCTCCGGGCAGCCCGGCCAGCATGGCCGCTTCGACCAGCGTTACATCCTTGGCGTGTTTGCCGAAGTACGTCATCGCCGCCGCTTCAATGCCGTAACAACCTTCCCCGAAATAAACCGTGTTCAGGTACATCTCCAGAATCTTGTCTTTGGAGTATTTCTGTTCCAGCTGGTACGCCAGTGCGGCTTCCTTTATCTTCCGGGAATACGACTGCTCAGGAGTGATAAAGCTGTTACGCACGTATTGCTGGGTTAGCGTCGAACCGCCTTCGGAAACGCCGCCGGTCTGATAATTTACATACAGGGCTCTGATGATCGCCCTGAGATCGACACCGTGGTGATTATAAAAACGCTCGTCTTCAATAGCGACCGTCGCGCGCTGCATGTCTTTCGGGATATCCGCGGAGTTGATGATCTCGCGATCCTGTTCTGCGTGCAGCGTTGCCAGGAGCGTGCCGTCGGCAGCGAATATCTTTGACGTCTGATCGCGGCCGAGATCCTTATACGCGGATAGCTTCGGTAATCCGCCCATGTACCCCGTCGCTACGCCGGCGACACTGCCGGCCAGGATAACGGAAAACAAAAGGAAACCGATTCCGACTCGTTTAAGAATGCGGCGGGCTTTAGAGTTTTTCTGCGGTTTCTTGCGTGCGGCCATATTAGTTATAGTATATCATCTTGATATGGACACAGAACAGCAGCTAAAACTGATCGCATCGGGGGCGGAAGAAATCATCCCGGCGGATGAGCTGAACAAGAAACTCAAAGCCGCCGGGAAGGAAAGTAGACCTCTCCGGGTTAAACTGGGTTTGGATCCAAGCGCTCCTGACATCCACCTCGGCCATACGGTCGTCTTAAGAAAACTAAGGCAGTTTCAGGATCTTGGCCATGTCGCGGTTCTGATAATAGGCGATTTCACCGGGATGATCGGCGACCCGAGCGGCCGCTCCTCCGCGCGGCAGCAGCTGACGGAGGCAGAAGTCAAGGCCAATGCGGCCACTTATGTTACCCAGCTGATGAAGACCTTGGACCGGAAGAAAACGGAAGTCGTCTTCAACAGTTCCTGGCTTAAGAAGATGGGCATGGCCGACGCGGTCCGGCTGGCCGGCGCCTATACGGTCGCCAGGATGCTGGAGCGGGACGACTTCGCCCGTCGCTACGCCGACAACCAGCCCATCAGCATACGAGAACTCATGTACCCGCTGCTCCAGGGATACGACTCCGTCGCGGTTAAGGCGGACGTTGAACTGGGCGGGACCGATCAGAAGTTTAATTTGCTGGTCGGCCGGGAACTACAGCGCGATTACGGCCAGGAGCCCCAAATAGTTTTGATGATGCCCCTCCTGGAAGGCACCGACGGCATCAACAAGATGAGCAAGAGTCTTGGCAACTATATCGGGGTTACGGATTCCGCGGAAGACATGTTCGGGAAGACGATGTCCATACCGGACGAACTGATCGGCCGATACTTCCGCTTGGTCACAGACACGCCGCCGCCAGAGGTCGACAAGATCGAGAAGGGGTTGAGCGACGGAACGCTGCACCCGAACGAAACTAAACGCCGCCTGGCCGGGACGATCGCCGCTATGTATCATGGAGACAAGGCGGCCGAGGCGGCTGAAGAGGCTTTTAATGTAAAACACAAAGTCGGCCACGGCGGAGCGGAGCAGTTGGCGGAGATAGCCGTCCCGGTATCGATCCCGCCCGACGCGCTGACCGACGGCAAGATCAGAATTATCGACCTAATCCGCCTGACTGGATTCGCCTCCACCAATGCAGAGGCCAGACGGCTTGTCCGCCAAGGCGCGGTTAAAGAAAACGGTAACCGCGTCACCGCGGAGGACGCCGAGATAGTCATCAAAGACGGAACACTGCTCCAAGCCGGAAAACGCAAGGTCGCCCTGTTATCTTTAGAGTAAATATTTGTTGACAGGCCGTCCAACCAAGACTATTATAAGATGAGGAGTTCGAAAAAAAGGCAGATGAAGGAGTTACAGGCTTGTCAAACAGATTAGCTTGTTACCGTGTTTCGTATGTTGATAACGGAAAATTGGAGGCGATGTAGTCTGCGTTGCTTCTGTTGACATAACCACGTGAACAGGGGAAACGGAGGTTACCGCCTCTCTCGATTAGGGGCGGTATTCTTTTGTCCCTTTTTAACCGGGATTGTTCCTTGAAAACTAAATAGCGCGCCAGAGTCTCGAATGTAACGCATCGAGACGGAAGTCAAGGATAAGGTTTTTAAATTAACGAAGACTCTAACAATTCTTCGGAGAGTTTGATCCTGGCTCAGAACAAACGCTGGCGGCGTGCCTAACACATGCAAGTCGAGCGATCCTTTGTCCAAATCTGAAGAAGAGCTTGCTCTTTAGACGACGAGGACTCTTTGGGATAGCGGCGAACGGGTGAGTAATGTGTGGGCAACCTACCCTAAAGTCTGGGATAACCTGTGGAAACATGGGCTAATACCGGATAATGTCTCACCGGGGCATCTCGGTGAGAGCAAAGGCTTCGGTCGCTTTTGGATGGGCCCACATTCTATTAGCTTGTTGGTGAGGTAACGGCTCACCAAGGCAATGATGGATAGCCGGTCTGAGAGGATGAACGGCCACACTGGGACTGAGACACGGCCCAGACTCCTACGGGAGGCAGCAGTGAGGAATTTTCCGCAATGGGCGAAAGCCTGACGGAGCAACGCCGCGTGGAGGATGACGGCTTTCGGGTTGTAAACTCCTTTCAGCGGGGACGAAGCCGCAAGGTGACGGTACCCGCAGAAGAAGCCCCGGCCAACTACGTGCCAGCAGCCGCGGTAAGACGTAGGGGGCAAGCGTTGTTCGGAATCATTGGGCGTAAAGCGCTCGTAGGCGGTCGATTAAGTCGGATGTGAAAATCCAGGGCTCAACCCTGGACCTGCATTCGAAACTGATCGACTTGAGTCCAGAAGAGGCAAGTGGAATTCCCGGTGTAGCGGTGAAATGCGCAGATATCGGGAAGAACACCAGTGGCGAAGGCGGCTTGCTGGGATGTGACTGACGCTGAGGAGCGAAAGCTAGGGGAGCAAACAGGATTAGATACCCTGGTAGTCCTAGCCGTAAACGATGGACACTAGGTGTGGGGGGCCGTTGACGCCTCCCGTGCCGCAGCTAACGCATTAAGTGTCCCGCCTGGGGAGTACGGCCGCAAGGCTAAAACTCAAAGGAATTGACGGGGGCCCGCACAAGCGGTGGAGCATGTGGCTTAATTCGACGCAACGCGAAAAACCTTACCAGGGCTTGACATGTTAGCGACAGCTTACAGAAACGTAGGCTTCTCTTCGGAGCGCTATCACAGGTGGTGCATGGTTGTCGTCAGCTCGTGCCGTGAGGTGTTGGGTTAAGTCCCGCAACGAGCGCAACCCCTGTCCTGTGTTGCCACCATTTAGTTGGGAACTCACAGGAGACTGCCGGTGTCAAACCGGAGGAAGGTGGGGATGACGTCAAATCATCATGCCCTTTATGCCCTGGGCTGCACACGTGCTACAATGGCCGGTACAATGGGTTGCGAACCCGCGAGGGTAAGCGAATCCCTAAAAGCCGGCCCAAGTTCGGATTGAAGGCTGCAACTCGCCTTCATGAAGTCGGAATCGCTAGTAATCGCAGATCAGCACGCTGCGGTGAATACGTTCCCGGGCCTTGTACACACCGCCCGTCACACCACGAAAGTCGGTAACACCCGAAGCCGGTGAGCTAACCCTTTTGGGAGGCAGTCGTCGAAGGTGGGATCGGTGATTGGGGTGAAGTCGTAACAAGGTAGCCGTAGGAGAACCTGCGGCTGGATCACCTCCTTTCTAGGGAGTACTTGAACTCCTAGTCAACCACCCGCCAGGCTAGTCCGGCGGGTGTCACTAAGAAACACAAACCATCCTTGTCTTCAGCGCGCTATTTAGTTTTGAGGGAGCATCCCTCACAGCTGCGATATATACGCAGCTGTGGTAGTTAGCAGTTGGAAGTTAGTTGTTAGTCGCTCAAGTACTTGCTAATTACTAACCACTAATTACTAACAACTGCGCTGATTTGCGGCGCTGGCACCTTGAAAACTGCATAGTGGCAATAAGAAAGCCGAAATTAAGACTCTCGTTCAAGTTACTAAGAGCACACGGTGGATGCCTTGGCATCAGAAGCCGATGAAGGACGTGGTAAGCTGCGATAAGCTCCGGGGAGGCGCAAACAACCTTTGATCCGGAGATTTCCGAATGGGGAAACCCAGCCCGAGTCATGTCGGGTTACCCCGGTCCCAATACATAAGACCGGGGGGACAACCAGGTGAACTGAAACATCTCACTAGCCTGAGGAAGAGAAAGAAACCTCGATTTCCTGAGTAGTGGCGAGCGAAAGGGAAAGAGCCCAAACTTACCGGATGTCAAGACCGCAGTCGTTGTCCGGTGAGGGTTGTAGGAGCCGTCTTGTTCCGCCTGCGGGCGGGGCGGGGAGTTACAAAATTCAAGTATAGTCGAAGCGGGTGGAAACTCGCGCCGCAGAAGGTAATAGCCCTGTAGACGAAATGCTTGGATCTCTCTTGACGGCCACCTGAGTACGGCGGGACACGTGAAACCCTGCCGGAATCCACGGAGACCACTCCGTAAGGCTAAATACTCTCTGATGACCGATAGTGAAACAGTACCGTGAGGGAAAGGTGAAAAGTCCCCCGGGAGGGGAGTGAAATAGTACCTGAAACCGTGTGCTTACAAACAGTCAGAGCCTTGTCCGTTAGGACAGGGTGATGGCGTGCCTTTTGTAGAATGAGCCGGCGAGTTACGTTGCGTAGCGAGGTTAAGCCGTTTGGCGGAGCCGTAGCGAAAGCGAGTTTGAATAGAGCGAATTAGTTGCGTGATGTAAACCCGAAACCGAGTGATCTATCCATGGCCAGGCTGAAGTTCCGGTAATACGGAATGGAGGGCCGAACCCACTAGGGTTGAAAACCTAGGGGATGAGCTGTGGATCGGAGTGAAAGGCTAATCAAACTCGGAGATAGCTGGTTCTCCCCGAAATAGCTTTAGGGCTAGCCTCGGGTGTTCTGTCATGGGGGTAGAGCACTGATTGAGCTAGGGGCCTTCACCGGTTACCAAACTCAGTCAAACTCCGAATACCATGACATCACAGCCCGGGAGTCAGACAGTGGGGGATAAGCTCCATTGTCAAGAGGGAAACAGCCCAGACCGCCAGCTAAGGTCCCTAAATATATGCTAAGTGGTAAAGGATGTGGAAGTACTCAAACAGCCAGGAGGTTGGCTTAGAAGCAGCCACCCTTTAAAGAAAGCGTAATAGCTCACTGGTCGAGCGCTTCCGCGCCGAAAATTAACGGGGCTCAAGCATATTACCGAAGCTGCGGATGTCCATTTATGGGCGTGGTAGGGGAGCATTCCCGGCGGAGCGAAGTCGTCCTGTAAGGGACGGTGGACCGCCGGGAAGAGAGAATGCCGGCATGAGTAGCGCGTGATGGGTGAGAATCCCATCCACCGAATGTCTAAGGTTTCCTGGGGAAGGCTGATCCGCCCAGGGTTAGTCGGGACCTAAGCCGAGGCCGACAGGCGTAGGCGATGGACGACAGGTTGATATTCCTGTACCGTTGCGATGCATGTTCCTTCGGGAACGCACCGATGGGGTGACGCAGGAGGGTAGGTCAAGCGCGGCGTTGGTTGTCCGCGTACAAGCGCGTAGGGGGAGGAGATAGGTAAATCCGTTTCCTCATTCAACCCCGAGACGTTATGTGGAGCCGTTTTAGGCGAAGTGATTGATCCCACGCTGCCAAGAAAAACCTCTAGGGAGTAGCGTAACGCCCGTACTAAAACCGACACAGGTAGACAGGTAGAGAATACCAAGGTGGACGAGAGAACCCTCGTTAAGGAACTCGGCACATTACCCCCGTAACTTCGGGAGAAGGGGGGCCCCAGTAGCGTGATATCCCTGCGGGTGGAGCGCGAAGGGGTCGCAGTGATCAGGCCCAAGCGACTGTTTACTAAAAACACAGGTCTCTGCTAAGTCGTAAGACGATGTATAGGGGCTGACGCCTGCCCGGTGCTGGAAGGTTACGAGGAGAGGTTAGCTGACTTCGTGTCGGCGAAGCTTTGAATCTAAGCCCCAGTAAACGGCGGCCGTAACTATAACGGTCCTAAGGTAGATTTTGCTGCCCCCCATATTGGTAACAATATGGTGAGCATCCGGCCATATGCTGGAAAATCCGAGAATCTTGAGCTACTAATCAAACAGTGGTATTATACGAACACATGTTTGGTAGTGACAATGCTTCAAGTGCGGACAATCAGCAGGAAAGGCTTATGAGGGTCGGCTGGGTTGTTGGTTTTGTGGATGGAGAAGGATGTTTCTCCATCGGCTTTACAAAACAAGACGATCGATTCAGAAGAAAAGGTTATAGAACCGGATTTCAAGTAGGTCATGAATTCGCGGTAACACAAGGCGCAAGGAGCGCGTGTGTTCTGCATGAGCTGCAAAGGTTCTTCGAAGTCGGTCAGGTCGTTGTGAACCGTCGATACGACAATCACAAAGAACATCTCTACAGATACGTTGTGCGCAGCAGAAAGGATCTGTTGAACGTTATTATTCCGTTCTTCAGAGAAAACCGGATGCTGACAGCTAAACAACAGGATTTTGAGAAGTTTGCTGATTGCGTAGAACTGGTTGAACAAGGACACCATCTGACAAAGGCAGGGCTAATCGATATAGCACTGATAACCGAGACAATGAATCGTCAAAAATCCAGACAAGACCTTATAAGAATCCTCAGAGACCATACGCCGGATATCCTTTAATAAGTAAAGGATAATGATATGGTCCCGTCTGCATGGCGACATGCAGGGATAGCCCCTGAGGAAAGGCTATCCGCTTAACAGACAATGCGTCTATGTTAAGTAAGATTTCAAGCGAAATTCCTTGTCGGGTGAGCAATTGCCCGTACCAGCTTATATCGGTGAAACCCTACTCTGATGTGCAGTCAGAGAGGGCAATACCGAGGGAAGGTTTAAATACCGCCTGTAACGACTGATCCTTTAAGGAGAGATAGCAGTTAGTGGCGCAATGCCAAATCTATAGCTGCTATAATACGCTGGCATCTCGCAAGAGATGAAGATATAGTCTGCGCCTCTGGTAACAGAGGAATAAAGTGAAGTTCCGACCTGCACGAATGGCGTAACGATTTGGGCACTGTCTCAACGAGGGACTCGGCGAAATTGTATTACCGGTAAAGATGCCGGTTACCCGCAACAGGACGGAAAGACCCCGTGAACCTTTACTGCAGCTTGATATTGGATTTTGATGCGTTTTGTGTAGGATAGGTGGGAGACTTTGAAGCCCGGACGCTAGTTCGGGTGGAGTCAACCTTGAAATACCACCCTGGACGTTTTGAAACCCTAACTCCGAGCCGTGATCCGGCCGGGAGACAGTGTCAGGTGGGCAGTTTGACTGGGGCGGTCGCCTCCTAAAAAGTAACGGAGGCGCGCAAAGGTTCCCTCAGTACGATTGGAAACCGTACGAAGAGTGTAATGGCATAAGGGAGCCTGACTGTAAGACTTACAAGTCGAGCAGGTACGAAAGTAGGCCATAGTGATCCGGCGGCTACATGTGGAAGTGCCGTCGCTCAACGGATAAAAGGTACTCCGGGGATAACAGGCTTATCTCCCCTAAGAGTTCATATCGACGGGGAGGTTTGGCACCTCGATGTCGGCTCATCGCATCCTGGGGCTGGAGTAGGTCCCAAGGGTTGGGCTGTTCGCCCATTAAAGCGGTACGCGAGCTGGGTTTAGAACGTCGTGAGACAGTAAGTGACCGTTGCTGTCTATAAATCTGGCTAAATGCTGGAAAATCTGAGAATCTTGAGCTACTCACCAAGCAATGGTATAATACGAACACATGTTTGGTAGTGAAAATGCTTCAAGTGCAGACAATCAGCAGGAAAGGCTAGGTCCGTATCTCGCGGGTTATGTTGACGGAGAAGGTAGTTTTCACGTTGGTATCCAGAGAAGCAGAAATGTCAGCCTCGGATATCAGCTGGTTCCTGAGTTTCACGTAAGTCAGAACTCCGACAGAACGCAAGTTCTGAAGATTTTAAAGGATACTCTGGGTTGCGGATATATCAAACCCAATCACAGATCCAGTCGTTATGACAAGACGGACGTGTTTGTGGTTAGGAACCGGGAAGACCTTCTTAGAAGAGTGATTCCTTTCTTCGAAAGCAATCAGATTATTTCTTCGAAGCGCGATGATTTCAAGAAGTTTTCGATTATCGTCGCCGCGATGGATAAAGGATTGCACTTAAGAAAGAAGGGATTTCTCGATCTGACGAAAATCGCCTTCTCAATGAATGGAGAAGGCAAATATCGCAGGTTCGACATAAGCGAGATAGAAAGGGATCTAGAATCCTCAGAGACTATACGCCAGAGTCCGGAAAATCCGGACAAGATATAGTCCGAACTGCATGGCGACATGCAGAGCTTGGCAGAAATGACCAAGCCCTTCTAGAAACGCAGAAGGTAACAAAATTGTCGGTCCCTATCCGTTGCGGGCGTAGGAGATTTGAGGAGAGCTGTTCCTAGTACGAGAGGACCGGAATGGACTGACCGCTGGTGTGCCAGTTGTCCCGCCAGGGGCACTGCTGGTTAGCTACGTCGGGATTGGATAAGCGCTGAAAGCATCTAAGTGCGAAGCCAACTCCAAGATGAGATCTCCCATCCAGAAATGGAGTAAGACCCCTTGTAGAACACAAGGTTGATAGGCCGGAGGTGTAAGTCCAGTAATGGATTGAGCCGACCGGTACTAATCGGTCGAGGACTTGATTTTGAGTCTTTCGGTTTTTGGACGGCCACTATGCAGCTTTGAAGGTGTTACGCCTGCAGGCGTAACAGTAGTTAGTGGTTGGTATTTAGTAGTTAAAGAAGTCTTAACTAACAACCAACGACTAATTACTAACAACTAAATACTTGTTTTTCCCCGTGACCATGCCGGAGGGGCCACACCTCTTCCCATTCCGAACAGAGAAGTTAAGCCCTCTAGGGACGATGGTACTATGTGGGCGACTGCATGGGAGAGTAGTAAGTTGCGGGGGCTAATTTGAAAAGGCTTCGACTATCAAGGTCGGGGCCTTTTTCTATTAAAGCGACTCGCAGGCCGCTCGCGGCCCACCATCGTTAGTGCTTTGGGGTCAGGACTCTCGCATAAGAAAAAAGTCCTGACCCCGGTTCGCATTCGGCGAGCGAACATTGCTCTCCGCTCGGCCGGTGCGACCTGCCTACCTGCTCGATCTTATTATTCCTCTCCCCGTCGGGGAGAGGATGAAAGGTGAGGGGGCCAAACCTTTGTCGGGGTCAGCTAAAAGAATAATCCACCCCGTTCGAAGTATCCCACCCATTTATTTACTCGACGAATACGTCGCTCTGACCAGGAATTGTCCAATTAATTGGACAATGGAACAATCAGTTGACCATTAAAAAGTTTTTCGGTAGTCCAATTAAATGGACTACCGAATATGGGCTGATGAAACGCAAAGGTTTTGGATTTTGGGCGTGCGGTGCGCGATAGGGCTAAAATATGGGAATGAATTTCATCGGTATTGTTATAGCTATTTTTGCTCTTGTCGCAATCGGGCTCGGGCATGTTTGGGTGCCGGCGGTCTATAAATCTCTTGGTCTTAGGAGCTGGATTCTTGCCCTAATCGCGGGATTGGCGCTCGCCGGCGCGTCGCTCTTATTCTCAAACGTCTTTATTTCATCTACATTAGCGGTATTTGCGGCAAGTTTCCTTTGGGGCATTAAAGAGCTTTTCGAAATGGACAAGAAGAAAAGGCGAGGATGACGCTCTCCTGGTTGCCTCTGGGCTAGGTTTCTGTTTTCGCGAGCGGCACCTATGTTTCTTCTCGACTCGCTCCGCTCGCTCGAAGAGCATTGGATTGGTACTCGAGGGAGAGGGAAATCTCTACTGAGTACTCGTGGGTTTGAGAGTGCGATAATGGATATGTTTTCAAGGAATAGAAAGGAGTATATGCAATGTTGTATATGGTGATTCATAAGCATAGGGGAGCGGAGTGTCCGATTGATGACCCGTCTCCCGTTGAGAAGATAGCGTCCGACGAGCATGCCGCGGCATGCGGAGTAAAGGTGCTTGGCAGGTATGTCGCGCCGCCGGAACATAGACTTTTCTTCGTCCTGGAAGCGGATGAATACGAGAAGATCATCATGTTCCTGCATCCTATGGCAAAGATCGGCACCCACAGGATTCACCCGGTAGCGGACTTAAGAGAGGTAAACGACATGCTGAAGAGGCAGGCGTAATCCTTTTAGATAAATGGGCAGAGAGCCGGTAACGACAAAATGAGAAGGAGGGGATATGTTGAACATACGCAACTTATGGATGTACATGTTGGCCGGGTTGATCTTTTTTGACAATGTTTCAATAGGCTATCTTTGGTATGGAGGACCGCCTTCCTGGGTTAACACTGCGCGAGTCGTCTTCACGATTGCCTTTATAGCAGCGATGACGGTAAGACTACTAATTCTATGGTCAGATAGAAAGAAAGAGAAGAGTGCGACTGGATAGACAGTAGTAATTCATGAAGGCTTTAATAAAGGGCTGTGTCCGATAAGGGCGCGGCTCTTTTTTATTCGGACGACAGTAGCTGTGATTCTTCGGGTTCGGCTTCCAGGTTGAGGCCGCGGTCGAGCAGGCGGATGAACGCGTCGACGACCAGCGGGTCGAACTGGGTGCCGCTGCCTTTCTTGAGCTCCTCGAGGGCGGTCTGCGCGGACAAAGCGGCGCGGTATGGCCGTTCGCTCGTCATCGCTTCATAGGAGTCGGCTACGATCAGGATGCGCGCGCCGATATGAATATCGTCGTAAGAAAGTTTGTTCGGATATCCGCCACCGCTATAGCGCTCGTGGTGCTGGAAGACGATGGGAACGATCTCCCACGGGAAGTTTATCGGGGCGAGAATCTTGGCGCCGATCTTGGGATGCCCGCGGACCGTCTCCATTTCATCCAATGTGAGCTTGCCGGGCTTCATGAGGATTTGGTCGGAGATGCCTATCTTTCCGACGTCGTGCAGATAAGCCGCGGTTTCCACGCCTTCGATGTCGCTTTCCGGAAGTTTCAACTCACGGGCGATGGCGACGGCGTACTTGGCGACGCGCGTCGAATGGCCCCGGGTGTAATGGTCTTTAGCGTCAACGGCCTCGGCCAGCGCCCGAACGGTAGCGATGTATGATTCCCTGAGGTTGTCAATCAAGAGTCGGTTTTCGATGTAGGCGGCCGCCTGAGACGCCATGGTCATCGTGAAGTTCCTGTCCTCGTCGGCAAACGGCGGCTTGGTGTCGCTGCGGCCCAGGTTGATAACGCCCAGCATAGAATCGTGAGTTTTTAAGGGGACGCTCAACAGCGACGATGATTTGGTCGCGGTCAGGAGGTCGCGAATCTTCTTATCGGGATCCTGCATGGTGAGCAGACGCGATTTGTCCTCGGCGACCGTTCCCGCCGCGACGCAGATTTTCTGCAAGGCGATCTTGGTGTCATGGTCTATCCGCTTAGTCTTCTTGTTGTGCCAGGTGTAAGAGCCGGTCGCGATGTCGAGGCTGAATTTGTTTAACAGGCTGGCCGGGATGTTGTAGCCGGCCGCCAGCGTCATAGCGGTTCCGGATTCGTCCAGCATGAGCAGGTTGCCGCAGTCGGCGTTGACGGCTTTGCTGGCATTTTGGATGATCAATTCGTAGAGGTTGTCAAGCGAGTAGATATTACGCGTGCTAACGCTCGTTTCGTATAGAACGGACAGCTCAAGAAGTCGTTTGCGCAAGTTTGCGGTATATCGCTGCAAACTCTCGGTCATTTTATTGAAGCTCTGGGCAAGCTCACCGACCTCGTCCGTTACGCCAGGATATACCGCTCTCGGGGTGAGGTCGCCTCGCGACACCTTTTTCGCGATGTTGGACAGGTCGCGCAGCGGATTGGCTATTCCCCGGCTGATAAAGAAACCGAGCGTGGTTATAAGGATCAGCATCAGCGCCGACATGAGGAAAACCGTGCCTTTAATAATGTTCTGCATGCGTATCGTTTCGTCCATCGGCATCAATATGGTAAAGAAGGCGGCCGGCTCGCCGCTTAGAATAAGAGTCCCGTGGTCGATCATGTAGAAATGACCGAGCATGTCGGTGACCTCTGGCGCTTTTCCGCCGATTTGAACGTCGCTGCTGATCGCGCCGGCGAAGCCTTGCTTATGGCAACCGCCGGTAGAACAACCGGCTTGCCAGTTGTCGCGCCGCGTGGTGGCTATCAAGGCTTCGTCTCTGAACAAGGAAATATCCTGGCCGGCGATTTGCTTGATGCGGTCAAGAAACGCCGGGGTGGCGTCGTAACCTATGAGAACGTAACCGGCGCGGCCGTTAGCGTCTTTAATAGGCGCGACGGCCGTCAGGGTGCGCCCGGTCGGCGTATCGATAAGTTGGGCCATGTTCACGTCGACCGCGGCGTTCTTTATGAGTTGAAGGCTGTTAAGATTCGTTCCTTCGCCGTACGGACCGCTGCTGTTAAGAACCACTATACCGTCGGCGTTTAGAATCTCGTAGAAATCCGTGTCGAAGGTGACGGTATGCGGCAAAGCAAGCTGTCGTATTTCTTGGATGTCGTTTTTACGGAGACTCAGCGCGAGCCCAGTGGAATTGGCCAGGGCGCGGGCGTAGGTTTTTATCTGTTGTTCGTATAGGTTAAATGTTTTACTGGTAGCCGACGTGGCCGCGATAATCTGATCCCGGGCCGCGTTATCCATAAGGTTCGTCGCCCACACCGCGATGCTGTAACCGCCAAGAATCGATATCAGGACGGCCATCCCGATATACGGGACGATAATCTTGCTGGAGATATTAACGTTGTATGAGGCCTGCTTGATCCTGGCCCAGAGACTATTTGACAGAGGCATATCCCTTCGCATCCATGGCCTTAGTACCCTCTGCACTGTGGACCCACTCGACGAAAGACCTAGTGGCGGAGGTTGGATTCTTCTTTAATACTATGCCCAACGGCCTGACGATTTTATACAGCCCGCTGTGAATGTTCAGAACGGAAGGTTGCACGTCATCGAGACTTAAAACGTTTACATCCAGGTTGTCCGAAACAATAGCCCCCAGAGACAAATAGCCTATGCTGTCGGGGGTTGTTGTCAGCGCTTTGATAAGGTCGGTTTCAAGAAACATAACGCTCGCCGATGGTAAAACGACTGTGTCGCCAAGCAAGTATTTTCGCAGGATCACCTTAGCTGATTCATCCTCGGCACGGTCCAGCACGACTATACTGGCATCGGGTCCGCCAAGGTCCTTCCAGTTGACGACCTCTCCGCTATAGATTTGTCTCAGCTGTTCCGTCGTTATGGTCTTGATTTTCATGTCCTTGTGCGTGGCGATGGCCAGTCCGTCGTTGGAGAGAACGATATACTCCAGGCCGAGCGCGATTTCCTCCGGCGTAAGGTCGCGGGAAACGGCGCCGATGTCGAGTGTTCCGTTAGCGGCGCCCTGGATGCCTGCGCCGGAGTGAGCGCTTGGTAAATACAGGAATCTGATTTCGGGATGTTTCTTGGCGTATTGGGTCGTCAGGATTTTTAGCATCGGCAGGCAGGTGGAAGAGCCGGTGATGCGAATTGTCTGCGGCGTGCTGACTTGAGTCTGCTTGGTCCCGTTCTGACTGCATCCTGTTAGCGCGGAGGCAAAGAAAACGGCTAACAAAACGGTAGGAAGAACGAGCCATAATACCGGGGAACGATTTTTGTGCATTGTCAACTCCTTGGTAAACCGACAGGTTCTAAGAGATCAGCGCCGCGCTGGTCGCGTAGCCAGGAATCGATCATGTCTTTCTTGAAGCGCCAGCGGTTGCCGACCTTATACGCAGGCAACCGGCCGTCCTTGGCCATTTTGTAAACGGTTTGTTCATGAAGCCGCAGGTATTTTGCCAGCTCGTTCACGGTCATGATTGTTGGGCGTTCTTCGCGCATATGACCACCTCGCCTTTATCCGGACTTAAGGGCGTTTACGTTTAATTCAATTCATTTAAGCACATATACGAATTCTATCTTTTCAACAGTGAAAAGTCAATAATTTACAGATAGCGGTGATTTGAGTGCCGGCGGGTGATGCGGTATGATAACCTGGCTTATGGCGAGAAAGGGTTCCTTTAGCACGGGGGGAAGAAGCATGGTTGAGAAGACAGCCGGCTGCGGTTGTCCGGAAATCCGCGATGAGGAATGGGATTTAGCCGAGCGCGAGTGGCCCTCCACCGCGTATTACAGCAAAAGACTGTGGATGTTTTTCCATATTCCTATCGGGCAATCGAATAAGATAGCTAAGGTCCGCCGCGAACTGGACGACAAGGGGTTGGCGGAAGCCGATCCGTCGCAGGTTCTCGTCAAGGACGGCTTGTTCGTTGGCGCCGTGCTGGTCGCGGTTACCGGCGAAGACGTGTCCGGCCCGGGTATAAAGACGATCGGTCCGTCTAAGGTTGTCACCAAGGTCTCCAGGGGAAGCAAGAAAGATTTGAAGGCGGCCGTCTCAGGATTGCTTAGCTATACTCGATCGAAACTTGGCGCTCACCCGAGCGCCGTTTACTTCTGGCAGGTGGATTGTGACCGTTGCCGAGAGCCTGGGATTGACCACGTTGTCGTCCTGGCAGAAATATAGGACAATGCCGCCTACACGATTTGTCGTTATTTCCTTAGCCCTTTCGGTCGTCGGCGCCGCGGCGGCCGGTTGCGCGCTTTTCCCGTCAACAAGCTTGACCGATTTAGACATTCCCGCTGTTGCGGGCACAGAGTACACAGTCTATCAGAACCCGGTTGACGAATCGGTCAGCGTCTCCTTTACGAAAGACGGTCCGTGGGATTTTACGGAAGGGCCTACTGGAATAAATGTAAAGAGCAGGCTGGTAAAGAAGACGGCCGCGGCCGCGTATAAAAAGTTCGTCGAGGCGAAATACGCGGAAAAGGTACTGCCGTCGGCGTTTACCAACGACTTCACTACATATAATTTTGCCGCGATAACCCAGTCTTCATTAAACTCATACGGACAAAGCGTCACACCTGGTCCCGACGGACCTATGGTAAAGACCTACGACAAGCCCGAGAGACTGCTTAAGTTTCCCGTAAATGTCGGCGACGAGTGGACTGATACGATAACCACTACCGAGCAGCCGCCGGTGGTTTTCGAGCTAAACCGAAAGGTTGTCGCGCGCGGACAGGTAAAGGTGCCGGCGGGATCCTTTTTCAATTGTTTCATGGTCAGGTTGATAAGAACAGCTAAGACGACTGACGAAACGCAACCTACGCGGACCATAATGTATTTCTGGTGGGCGCCTGATGTTGGCTTAGTGGCCGCGGTCGGCAGCCAACCGGATGAAACGGAGATGTTCTTCCGACAAGCGGATTATATTATCAGGCTGAAGAGCTACAAAATCGGGGAATGAGGGAAGAAGGGAAGAGTGTATTTAAAATCACTCATGATGAAAGGATTCAAGTCGTTCGCGGGCAAGACAGACTTGACCTTTGAACCGGGAACCACCGTCATAGTCGGGCCGAACGGCAGCGGTAAGAGCAATATCGTCGACGCTTTTCTCTGGGTAACCGGCGAGCAGAGCGCCCGATCGCTTCGGAGTTCGAAAATGCAAGACGTTATCTTTGCCGGATCGGCCGGAAAATCCCCGATGGGCATGGCGGAAGTGACCTTGAATTTTGACAATTCCACCAGGGTGTTTCCGATCGACTATAACGAGGTCTCCTTTACCAGAAGGTTGTACCGGTCGGGAGAGAGCGAGTATAACCTGAATGGCAGTCAATGCCGGCTCGCGGATTTGACCGAACTTCTGACTCAAACGAATATGGGGCGGGAGATGTACAGCATTGTCGGGCAAGGCCGTTTAGACACGATCTTAAACAGCCGTCCTGACGAGCGGCGCGTCCTCATCGAAGAAGCTGCCGGGCTGGCCAAATACAAACGGCGTAAAGAGAAAGCGCTGCGGAAGTTGGTCGCCACCGAACGTAATCTGGTCCGCGTTAACGATATTCTGGCGGAGATCCGGCGGCAGCTAAAACCGCTGGAGACTCAGGCCAAGATGGCCAAGGATCACAAGAAGCTGGTCGACGAGCTGCGGGCGGCGGAGGTCGAGTATATTGTCGCCGAGCTAAGGGGTCTGAACGAACAAAAGACGGCGCTCAAGAAGGAAACGGCCAGAGTCGGCAAGGAATTATCCACAATCATTGAACAAGCCGCGGCAGGCTCGAAGGCGCTCGCGTTGCTGGAAAAAGACCTTGCGGGTCTGAGCGAAGCGACAGAGTCATTAAAAGAACGACGCTATAAGCTGACCGCCGACAGGGAAAGGCTGACCGGTAGGATAAACCTGCTGAGGGAGAAAGAGGCCAACGCCAAATTGGTCGGCGAGGCGTTCGTCGACGAACTGTCCGGCTTAACCGACGAACTCTCGGCGGTAAACGAAGAAACCAAGAATCTTATGGTTGCTATCGGGCGCCTGGAGAAAGCGATAGCCGACGCGGGAACGTCCAATAAAGCGCTCGATCCAGCCGACTTAAAAGCCAAAGCGGACGGCATCGGCGCGCGTCTGGACGTCATCGCGGCTCGTATCGAAACTGAGGAATCGTTCCTGCCGGCCAAGCGCCAAGGCGTGAAGAAAGCAGTCTGGCCGGCCGGAATAAAGGGCTTTCTGAGTGACCAGGTGGCTGTGAAGCCAGGCTATGAGACGGCGGTCGAAGCTTTGTTGGGCGCCAGGATCTCGGCGGTTGTCGGGAAAGACGCCGGCGCCGCGACCAAGCTAATCGGCTCGGGCGCCGAGTGGCCGGCTGTTATTATCGGGACGCTTCTCTCGCCTCCGCCGGCCGCGGCCGGGAAGCCGCCCTCCGGCGTAACGAGACTGACTGACATTGTGGAGAACATAGGACTGGAAGATAATGTCTACCAATCGCTTTTTGCCGCCTCCTATTTAGTCGATTCGCTGGCGACGGCTCTTAAGCACTCGGAGGACAAGGCGTTTGCCGGGGCAAGTTTCGCGACGAACACTGGGGAGACGCTGGCGAGGGGTACGGCCTCGCAGAAACCGGCGGGAACCGACGCGCTGGCCAGACAGCGGCGCTTGGCCGATCTAAAGAAACAGGCGGACATGCTGGAAGCGGAGAAGGCCAAGATCCTGAAAGCGCTGACACAAGCCGAGACGGAGACCGCTGAATTCGCGTCAAGGCTGAAGCCGATGCAAGACGAACTGGTTGGCAAACGGGCGCGATTACAGGTGTTGTTCGAGAGGGAGAGGCTGCTCAAGGACCGTCTGGCAGCGGCAGGAGCCAAAGGTGACAAACCCGCGGGATCGGCTAAATTTGATGCCGGGGACTTAAAAAAAGAAGCGGTTCGGCTGAGAGAAGCCAGAGAGTTGGCGGAACGCCTGCAATCACTGATAGACAAATATGAGAGCGCGACCGCGGCCAAACTGGACTCAAAGAGAGAGAAGGAAGGGGCGAAGCGCGAGGGAATAAGAGCCGCCCAAATCAGCCTGGCCGAACTGGAGAAGAAGAAAGCTTTGGTTGAGCGCGACGCGCACCGGGAAGAAATATCTGAAGCTCAACTTGAGCCAAAGCTATCTGCTCTGAAGGACCAACTGGAACAGGAATTCGGCTTGGGAGAAGGGGAAGCGGTCAAGGCTTATCCCACCCCCCGGCCGCGCGACGAACTAGCCGGGAGAATGCGAGAAATCAGAGTCATGATCGAGTATATGGGACCAGTAAATCCGATTGCCGCCGAGGAGTTTGAAGAGACTCAGAAACGGCAAGAACACCTTGAAGCCCAAACAAAAGACTTGCGGCGAAGCGAGCGGTCGCTCCATAAAGTCATCGGCCTTTTAGACAAACAAATGGGAGCGAAGTTCATGGAGATTTTCGAACAGGTAAACGAATCGTTCCAGGACGTTTTCCTGTACATGTTCCCCGACGGCAAAGCCCAGCTTCTCCTAACGGAGCCCGACGATCCTCTGGCCACGGGTGTAGAGATAGAGGCTCAGCCGAGCGGCCGGAGGCTAAAGAAGGTCTCGCTTCTATCGGGAGGCGAGAGCGCGATGACCGCGTTAGCCCTTTTGTTCGCGCTTTTCCAGATTAATCCGGCCCCTTTCTATATTTTAGACGAAGCCGACGTCGCGCTGGACGACGTCAACCTGCAACGTTTTGTCGCCCTTATCAGACGTTATAAAGAAAAAGCCCAGTTTCTGGTTGTCACCCACCAGCGGCGCGCAATGGATGTGGCCGATATCCTATATGGTGTGACCATGCAGAAAGACGGGGTGTCCCGCGTTCTGTCGCAGAAGCTCGTGGAGGCTTGAGGAACGATTGAATAACCAAACCCCTCGGGGACCCTGGTACGAAAAAATTAGAAAAGCCTTGACTGCCAGCCGGGAAACCGTTGCTGCGCCCCTCAACAGACTTACCGGACGCGGCTCTCTGGACGATGACGCCTGGGACGAGCTGGAAGAAATCCTTATCGCGGCCGACATGGGCATAGAAGCGGCGACCGACATAGTCGACGCGGCGAAAAAGGAGTCACGCCGCCGCGGCGTATCCTCGGCCGAAGAGGTAAAGGAAATAATCAGGACCAAGATCGCCTCGATGGCGGGAGGCTCAGAGTCGGCTGCCCCTGTCTTGGAGTCGGCCGGAACCCTTAAAGTTTTACTTCTTATCGGAGTGAACGGGACGGGTAAAACAACAACGGCCGGAAAAATTGCCGCTCGCGTCGGACGATCGGGAGGCAAAGCCGTCATCGCCGCCTCCGACACCTTTCGTGCCGCGGCTATAGAACAGATAACCGAATGGGCGGAGAAAAGCGGGGCCGATGTCGTCAAACATAAGCGCGGCGGTGACAGCGCCGCGGTTGCTTTCGACGCGGCTAAAGCGGCCGTATCCAGAGGCGCGGATTTTCTGATAGTGGATACGGCCGGCCGTTTGCACACCAAGGCGCCCCTGATGGACGAGTTGAAAAAGGTGAAGAACGCGATTCTGAAGGAAGCGCCGGCTGCCGATATCATAACGCTCCTGGTAATCGACGCCACCACCGGCCAGAACGGACTTAGCCAGGCCAAAGCCTTCCAGCGGGACATCGGCGTCGACGGCGTCATCCTCACAAAATTAGACGGAACGGCCAAGGGCGGCATAGTCTTGGCGATAACCGGCCAGTTGGGTGTCCCGGTAGTCTTAGCGGGGACCGGGGAGGGGAGCGAAGATCTGGCTGATTTTGACGCTCAAGCATTCGCCGACGGTCTAGTTACTTGACACCCGACCTCTTATTTCTCTACAATTAAGCAGTTGAAGGCCCACGGGAACAGGAATTCAGCGCGGGTCTTATTATTTTGCCGTAAAACGGGAGCATAAAAGTGTTTGAGACATTGTCAGGGCGGTTCGGAGACATCGTCAGAAAAATCTCAGGCCGCGGACGAATCGATGAGAAAGCGATAGACGAGACCGGCCGGGAAATACGATTGGCGCTCCTGGAAGCCGACGTAAATTACAAGGTTGTCAAGGATTTTATCGCCGGCATCAAAGACAAAGCGCTCGGCGAGGCGGTTATGAAAAGCCTGACGCCAGGGCAGCAGGTCGTGAAGATTGTACACGACGAGTTGGCTTCGATTATGGGCGGGGCGGCCGCGGAGCTAAAGATAGGCGGGCCGAAACCGGACAAAATCATGCTGGCCGGCTTGCAGGGTTCCGGAAAAACCACGGCGGCGGCCAAGCTGGCGCTGCGTTATAAGCAAAAAGGACTGACGCCGTTGTTGGTCGCGGCCGATACTTACCGGCCGGCGGCCCAGGATCAGCTAAAGGCGTTGGGCTCGGAACTTGACATAGAGGTTTATGTCGGTGAGAAAGGGCAGACACCGCTGGAGATCGCGGCCGGCGCCGACAAGCACGCGGCCGGATCGCGTTACGATCTGCTAATACTTGATACGGCCGGGCGTTTGCATATCGATGAGATCCTGATGGCTGAGCTGAAAGACATTAATAAGAAGGTCGAACCTCGGCATATTCTGTTCGTCGCCGATTCCATGATCGGACAGGACGCGGTTAACCAGGCTTTAGCGTTCAACGAGGCGGTCGATTTCGAAGGCGTTATACTGACCAAGCTGGACGGGGACGCGAGAGGCGGCGCCGCTCTGTCAATTAGGCAGGTTACCGGTAAGCCGGTCATGTTCGTGTCGACCGGGGAGAAATCGAAGGATTTCGACGTATTTTATCCGGACCGGATGGCGTCGAGAATTCTCGGCATGGGTGATGTCATGTCCCTGGTTGAGAAAGCTGAAGAAGCGGTCAACAGGGAAGACGCGGCCAAGACGGCGCAGAAGCTTTTAAACGAGCAATTCACCTTGGACGACTTTCTTGAGGAACTCGACCGGATCAGCGCGATGGGCGGGCTCAATGATATGATGGAAATGCTGCCCAAGAACCTTTTGCCCAAGGATATGCGAGGTTTGTCCGTTGACGAAAACGGCCTCAAAAGGACCAAAGCCGTTATCCAGTCCATGACAGCGGAGGAGCGAGCTAATCCGAAAATCATCAATGGGAGCCGCCGGTCCAGGATCGCGGGCGGCAGTGGTGCGCGTGTATCGGATATAAACGCACTTTTAAAGCAGTTTGATATGATGAAGAAGTTGATGAAATCCATGAAAGGCGGAAAAGCGGGACGGCGTGGCAAACCCGGTTTCCCCTTAGTTTAAAGATTTTAAAGGAGGTGGAAGAGTTTGGCGGTAAGAATAAGATTGACCAGGACAGGCCGTAAGAAATTACCCAGTTACCGAGTCGTCGTCGCCGATTCGCGCATGCCGCGCGACGGACGTTTTATCGAGGCGATAGGGTTTTATGATCCGAAGACGGACCCGTCGACTATCGACATAGACGCGGACAAGGCCAAATCGTGGCTGGCTAAAGGGGCTCAACCCTCAAACACGGTCAGCAAGTTGCTGGCCATAACAGGCGTTATTGATGCGCCCCCGGCGAAGAAAGCGCGCGCCGGTAAGGCAGCGGCCAAACCCGCCAAGGCGGCGAAACCTGAGGCCGTCGCGGCCGAGGAGCCCGCGTCAACGGAAGCTCAATAAAGAAACCGAAGCGACGGAGGCGGTTTAAATAGAAACGGAAGCAAGACTTAAGGAACTGGTCAGCGTCCTTGTGTCGGCAATAGTCGACGACATGGACGCTGTGGCAATCGAGGAAACAACAGACGGGGACGGACTTGTTTTCATTGTAAGCGTCGCCCCCGATGATATGGGACGGGTTATCGGAAAGAAAGGCCGGATCATATCCGCTTTGCGTACCGTCATCAGAGCGGCCGCGGGCGATACCAGCGTAAATATTGAGATTTCCGAGGCGCCCGAAAGCTAGTGGAACCGACTGACAAGACATATCTCTATGAGGAAATAATCGGGCTTAAAGTAATTACGAGCGACGGCCGCGAGATCGGCCGTGTTTCGGCGATTATGAAGACGGGCGCGAACGACGTCTACTACGTAAAACCTGACGCTAGCGATGACGAGATTTTGATTCCGGCAATCAAGCAAGTCGTCAAGGACATCGATTTGGAAGCGGGCGTTATCACCATTGACCCGATGCCCGGATTGATTTAGATGATTATCGATGTCCTAACGATATTTCCAGGCTATTTCGAGTCCCCGGCAAGGGAAGGAATATTACGAATCGCCGCGGAAAAAGGCCTGGTTAATATCCGGGTTACCGATATACGGGATTTCACCGACGACGTCCATCGTTCCGTTGACGATTGTCCTTACGGCGGTGGCGCGGGCATGGTGATGACGCCGGAGCCGATTTACCGGGCGCTGGCAAACGTCTTGGGGGCGGCGCCCGAAAAAGCGACCGGAGCGCGAATAGTCCTTACGACGCCGCGGGGACGACGTTTTGACCAGGCCATTGCCGATGAGTTAGCCAAAGAGGAAAGGATTGTTTTTATTTGCGGCCATTACGAAGGCGTCGACGAAAGGATCCACGCTTTAGCCTCTGACGAGCTGTCAGCCGGTGATTATGTCTTAAGCGGCGGGGAACCGGCCGTGCTGGCTTTTGTCGACAGTATTGTCAGGTTGTTACCAGGGGTGTTGGGCAGCGACCTGTCGCTGGACGAGGAATCATTTGCCGGCGGTTTGCTGGAATATCCGCAATATACGAGGCCTCGGGAATTTATGGATATCGCCGTTCCGGATGTTCTTTTATCGGGAAATCATGCTAAAATATCCAGATGGCGTCGCGAGCAGGCGATAGCTGTGACGGCTCGCCGCCGGCCGGATCTTTTGACCGTGGCGGACTTGACTGAAGAAGAACAGGCGGAGGCCGCAGGGCTAATGCGCGACACGAAGAAGGGGAGAACCGAGAAATGAACAAGATCCAGGCATTTGAGAATGACTATCTGAGAAAAAAGATTCCGGACTTTAAGTCCGGCGATACGGTACGAGTCCATGTCCGGGTAGTTGAAGGCGACCGCGAGCGGATCCAGGTGTTTCAGGGAACCGTTATTAAACGCCAAGGCAAGGGCTTAAGGGAGACGTTTACGGTCAGGAAAATCAGCTTCGGCGTCGGGACGGAGCGGACCTTCCCTGTCCACAGTCCGATGGTGGCCAAGATCGAGATTAAATCACGCGGGTCCGTCAGGCGGGCCAAGTTATACTACCTTCGCGACCGTGTCGGCAAGAAAGCCCGCATCAAAGAGACATTTGTGGAGGGCGGTATTCCGGCCAGCGCCGACATAGAACATTCGGACGCGGAACGCAAACGGCTTGGTCTTGATGAAACAGCCGCCGTTGAAGTTGCCGAGGGTGAAGAAGAAGCCGTAGGGGCCGCCGAGATCGCCACCGAGGTTGCTGAGGCGCCAGCGGTGGAAGAACCCTCCTCCCCCGAGGCTACGGAGGACAAGCCTGAAGCGGCGCCGGAACACGCGGCTGAAGAAGCACTCGCTGAAGTAAAAGCGGAACCGGCGGTTGAAGAAGCCCCCGCGAAAGAAAAAGCGGAACCCGCGGCTGAAGAAGCGCCCGCCGCTGAAGATGTTCCAGTAGAAAATCCTGAAGATAAACCCGCGGAATAATGCCCGAATCAACGCCGGCTGGTCATAAAGAGCGCAGCGGCTTATCGGTTTTTGTCGAGTTTGTAGTTATTTTCGCGGTGGCGTACCTATTAGCCTACGCCCTGCAGAATTTCCTCTTCGGCAACTTCGAAATAAAACAACATTCTATGGAGCCGACACTCTACGAATTTGATCGCGTTTTTATCAACCGGTTGACCTATAGGGTGTCCGATCCTAAACGGGGAGATATCGTCATTTTGTTGGATCCGATGGGCAGCGAGGACGATTTCGTCAAACGCGTAATCGCTCTGCCGGGGGAAGTCATCTCAATAAGGAACGGCGAGACGTACGTCAATGAGAAAAAGGTCGACGAACCTTACATATCAAGCGATCACAGCGTCGACAATATGGGTCCGCTAAGGGTGCCGCCAGGGAAGTTTTTTGTTATGGGCGACAATAGGCCGGTTAGCTCGGACAGCCGGCGGTTCGGGCCGATACCTAAGGAAAATATACTGGGAAAGGTTTTTGTCGTTTGGTGGCCGCTGGCCCACTCTCGTGTGTTGTAGTGACTCGATATCTGCCGATTATGAAACTGAACTGCGGGCTCGCGGCTTTCGTATAATTGCGGGAGCCGACGAAGCGGGGCGAGGATCCCTGGCCGGACCCCTGGTCGCCGCGGCCGTTATTCTCCACCTGAAAAGCAAGCCGGACGGTTTGCGTGACTCCAAAAAACTAACTGAAAAAAAGCGCTCTGGCCTTTATGAAAGCATAACGGCCGGTTGCCTTGCCTGGAGCGTTGGCGTCGTCGAACCGGCCGACATTGACCGGCTGGGAATCCAAGCCGCCAACATGCTCGCTTTGGAATCGGCCGTCTTATCCCTAAGCAGTAAACCTGATTACGTAGCCGCCGACTGGTATAAGAACGACGCTTTCCAGCTGCCGTGGGAAGGAGTCCGCGACGGGGATTCTACGGTCGCCTCCATCGCGGCCGCTTCGATAATTGCCAAAGTGACAAGGGACAAGTTAATGGTTCAATTAGCTGAAAAGTACCCCGGTTACGGTTTTGAGCGCCACAAGGGTTACGGCTCCGCCGAGCACCTGGCGGCCATAGTGTCGCTGGGCCCCTCGCCGGCACATCGCCTTAGTTACCGGCCATGCTCGGCCCTCAAACTGTTGTGAAACATTTTACAAATGGCCAATAAAGGCGCACAATAATCTTAATGACAGCTTCCTAGCATTAAGGAGGCTGCGTGAAGATCATCGCCAAGGCCACTTTCACCTCGTTCGCAGCGCTTTCCGCCCTGGTCCTTATCGGAGGATTGATATCATATTTCTCCGTAACGTTTCTTTTTAATAACCTTAGGCTTAACGAAGCCGAAAAAAGCATGGAATTCATCAGGGCCGTGATTCGTGAGGACTCTTTAGAGATGAAAGACCGGGCCGTCAAAGCCGGCCTAACCGCCGATCCGGCCGTTTATTTTCCGGGTATCACTTACTGCAATGTTTTTATCTACGGCCGAGCGGATGGCACCATCATTGAAGAATATATCGACCCCTATTACGCGTCGCTGAAACCCCAAATTATTTTGGACGCGTACCTTGCCTCGACTGAGGAAGGACAGGCTGGAACAGGGGCGGACGGGAACTGTGGCGTGCTCGCGGTTAAGGACCGATTAATCGTTTTCGGCGTCGCGCCGGCCCAGCATGATACGTTCCTGATTGTCGGTAAAATCATCGACGCGGAGTACGCGCGAAAGCTCACGAGGATGAACGAATTCGCGGTGACCGTGTCTCCTTACGATTTTGCCGAAGGAACGGTGGCTAAAACCGCTAAAAGCGAACTGGTTAAGGGTAAAGCGATATATGTGGTTCCTGATGGTGGAGAATGGACGGTTGTGTACGGCCTGCTGCGCGGCCAGGAAGGTCGCCCCGTCGCCCTAATCAGAGCGGTCAACAACACGACGATGCTGCCGTACGCCGTTTGGATAATATTCGGCTCAATCAGCCTCATGATGGCGGTCGGGCTGGCTGTGATGATCGCCAACCTTGGCGGGATTAACCTTGGGATTACGCAGCGAATAAAACAAGCCAAAGGCGTTATTGAGAACATTAAAGACAGCTCGGATCTAAGCAAACGAATAAATGTAACCGGCCGTGACGAAATGTCGGACTTAAACGAGAATGTAAATGAAATGCTGGCGCGACTTGAACACGCTTCCAGCCAGGAATTCTTAAGCCAGCAATTGTATACGAAGCTCGCGGAGGCGACGCATAACAGGGTCATCGTTTTCGGCCCGGATATGAAACTCGACTTTATCAACAGTGAGGCGACGGCGGAGTTCGGGGACAACCCCGAAGACGTTTTCGGAACGGACTGGGTTAGTCCGCTGTCGCCGGAGCAACAGTTGAGGGATCGACAGAGGATAAGGAGAGTCATGGAGACGGGCGTCGGCGAACACGCTGAGGAGCAAAGGGAGTTTAGCGGGGATAAGCGCTGGGTAGACACGTGGCTGGTACCCATTAAGGACGAATCGGAAAAAGTCGTAAAAGTCTTGGTTAGTTCGCAGAACATCGCGGAAAGAAAAATCGCGGAAGAAAAAACCGCTCGAGCCCGCGACTTCTATATATACCTTTTCGACCATTTTCCCAATCCCGTTTGGCGGGCGGACGCGGCGGGACGCTGCAACTACGTAAACAAGGCCGCGATAGCCTTTTCGGGAAAGGAAGAAGAGCAATTAATGAACGGCGGATGGGAGAAATCGATTCACCAAGAGGATGTGAAAGGACGGGCTAGACTTCTTGACCAGGCGGCAAAAACCAGAGCTCATACCGAAATCGAATACCGGATGCGCAGATATGACGGGACCTATCGCTGGGTGATCGATTACGTTCAGTCGATTTATAACCTCCGCAATAGATTCGCCGGATTCTACGGAGCAATCGTTGACGTGACTGAGCGGCGCCTTAAGGCTGAAGAACTTGCCTATATGGCGACGCACGACGTGCTGACAGATACAGTCAACCGCCGGCGCTTCGATGAAGAGATCGAGAACGCGGTGGCTAAAGCAAAACGCGGGGAACCGAGCGCTCTGTTGTTTATCGACTTAGACGATTTTAAAAGCATAAACGATAGATTCGGACACCACGAGGGCGATAAAGCCCTGGCGGCCGTGGCCGCAACCGCGCGCCGAATGTTGCGGAAAGAAGATCTGCTGGCCAGGCTGGGGGGAGACGAGTTTGCCGTTATCCTGGAAGGGCAAAACCTTGAGGCTGCTATGATCACAGCGACGCGTTTAGTGGCCAATGTAAAAAAGAAAGTCAAAGTCAGCGATGGCGGCCCCCTTACTGTAAGCATAGGTTTAACAGACATACATCAGAAAACCGCGGCCGGCAAAGCGATGGCAGAAGCGGACGCGGCCATGTACGAGGCAAAAAGGCGCGGCGGCGACCGGGTTCTCGTATTCGAACCGGGCTTCTTAGACTATAATTACTAGCATGGAATATCTGATTGCCGTGCTTTTGGTAATTCTAATACTGGTCGTCGGGCTCGTTGTCGTGGAGACGCAGCGGCAGAACGCCAGGCTGAGATCGGACATAGACTCGCGTTTGGATTCGGCCAATTCAACAATCATGAATGTTCAGGAGAGGCTGGGCGAGCTTTCGGAATCCGGCCGGCGGATGCGGGAGATAGGCGAAAACATCGCCAGCCTGCAGGATATTCTTAAACCGCCGAAAGCCCGGGGCGTTATGGGCGAGGTAATGCTGAGGGAGCTTTTGCAGCAGATGCTGCCGTCGAATTTCGCGGTCCAGCACACATTCTCGTCCGGTGAGCGGGTTGACGCTGTGATTAAGCTGGGTGACCGCCTGGTACCGGTCGACGCGAAGTTCCCCTTGGACAGTTTTCAAAGAATGATCGACGCCGGGAACGATGACGAGCGCGCGAAGCATAAGAAGCAATTCGCCAGGGATCTCTCGCGCCACGCGGACGACATAGCGACGAAATATATTCTGCCCGACGAAGCCACCTACGACTTTGCGCTTATGTATCTGCCATCGGAGAGAATCTACTATGAGGTTATCGCAACCGACTACGAAGGTGTTAATCCGGCCGATTATGCAGTCGCCAGGAAGGTAATCCCGGTTTCGCCTCGAACAATGTTCGCATATCTGCAGACGATTATGCTAGGTTTACGGGGGATGAGCGTCGAGGAAAAGGCGGCTGAGATAATAGAGCTTATCAGCCGGCTCAGGGGAGACATGGACCGCTTTACGGGAGATTTTGAAACAGTCGGAACCCATCTTACCAACGCTCATAACAAATACGATGAAGCGGCCAAGAGACTGTCCAAATTGAGCGGCAAGCTCGATGTCGTCGAGACGTTAAAGAAGGACTAAGAGTTAAGGAGGAGCAATGCCGGATCAACACAGCGAACCGAAAAGCGGTATCGAGCAGGAATATTACGAAGCGACGAGGGACCCTTTAACCAGCTATGTAAACCGGCAAGTATTAATGGACGCGCTTACCAGAGCTATCAGCCGAGCCAGGCGCGGCAAACGTACGGCGTTGATGGTAATCGACATAGATAACTTCAAACTGGTGAACGACACTTTCGGTGAGGAAACCGGGGATCGCGTTTTAAAGGACATTACAGGAGTGCTTAAGACTTGGTTGAGGGATGAGGACATGTTGGCCCGCTTAGGCAGCGATGAATTCGCGGCGCTGCTGGAGGGCGAAGGACCCGACGGCGCGGAGGTCGCGGCGGAACGCATGAGAGCGGCGGTTAACGGTTATCAAGAGACAGACTGGAACTTCAGCCTAAGCTTGAGCATTGGCGTTGTCGCGGTGGCAGGTTCGGCCGACGCGGAAACTGTCCTTCGATGGGGCGATACAGCCATGTACGAGGCGAAACAGTCCGGAGGAGATCGGGTAGTAAGGCACAAACCGCCGACGGTTTAGATACCGTACATAAGCGCCTATTATGATAAAATGAGGCCATGGCCAGCAGGAAAAGGAGGCTTTTCATGAAGACAGGGGCTAAAGTAGGAATAGCGATCGCGGTTATCCTCGTTCTTTTATTATGTTGCTGCGCCGGTAGCGCCGGCGGATGGTTCTTTATCCTGGGACCGGGAGCCTGGCAAACGGCCCAGGCTAACACACTTGTCGACACGGCTAACAAGAATTTCAAGAATGTCGAAGCCTCGTCAGCGGAAATAGAGACGGAACTTGAGAAACTGGGAGCGAACAAGGAAGATTTTTCAGATCCTTCCGCTGTAGCCGCCATGCAAGATCAAATCGTGAAGTCGGAAAGCAAAGCCCAGGAGATGATCGACGAACTGGCTGAAGCCGACAAAAAGTTGGCTGACGCCAAGAAGTTGAACCTCCCCGCGTGGTATCAGGACTATCTTGAGCTTCTTATTAAAAGAGACGCGGCGGCGGCGGCGGCATTGGACGCCTTAATTAACGGCCTGACAGAAACAAGAAAGCTGATCGGCTCGACAACTCTTGTAATTGACGCGGTCAATAGACAGGCAGCCGCCATAGGGGCTGCCGACGCGGCTGTCACCGCTGGCATCGCCGGGGATTACGCGGGCGCTCAAGCCCAATTGGCGGCAGCCGACGGCTCGCTGATTGCCGCCGAAGCGGCTCTGAAAAAGGCTAACGAGGACCTTAAGTCGCAAGACATCGACGATCTTATAAGCCTCAATCAAGATTACCGGGAACTGCTGGTGATTCTGAGTAAATTAATAACGGCCATACAGGCCGGAGATATCGGAACAGCCACGAAACTTATAACGGAATTGGAAGCTAAGTATGCCGAACTGGAAGCTCAGTCTAGCACGGTGGGAGCGGACAGCGACTTTGCCGCCTGGATAGAATCGGTCGCTACGAAATACCTCGACACGGCCGAGGCTAAGATGAAAGAAGCGACAAGCTTGGACAGCCAAGCCGCGAATATGTATAAAAAGAACGCGGCCTAAAGACCTCGGCGGACATCAAGCACTTAAGACAAGGAGCAAAAGAAGATGGACGATAAGGTACTTGTCGCTTACGCGACTCGGCATGGAAATACTGCCGAGGCCGCCGAACACATCGCAGAGTTTGTCCGGGGCAAAGGGCTGGAAGTCGAGGTTAAACCTGCCGCTGCGGTTGACAGCCTGGAAGGTTATAAAGCTGTCATCCTGGGTACACCCGTTAAAGGGGACAAGCCGATGCCGGACGCGGTCGCGTTCGCGCAACGCTTCCGGACCGAACTGGACACTTTGCCGACAGCGATATTCGGTTTGAGCATGATGCTGACCGAACCGACCGAAGAAAACAAAAAAAGCGTTATCTCGATATTGAATCAGCTTCGGTATGAGATGAGGCCGATCGGCATGGGCGCTTTCGGCGGCGTCCGCGAAGTAAAGAACTTGCCTTTCGTTCTGAAATGGACTGCCAAGAGGTCTAAGATACCGATGGGGGATTTCCGCGACTGGGAGGCAATGAAAGAGTGGGCCGAACAGATGGCGGTGCTCATTAAGGAAAACCGCCGGTATTAATCCAGCACTGACATAAACCATTTGAGCTATTTGGCGATTTCCAACCTTGGTACGGTATGGTGCGTCCGTTTCCAGGAATTAAGCGAAGCCCGGAAGACCGCCCGCTCCCCGAATTTCTCCCTGACCGCGTCGACGGCCAGCGTCAGGTCGCGGTTTTTGTGGTCGATAAGGTCAAAAATGGACAACTGGACGCCATCCTTCACGTTGATCAGTCTGGTTACCGCGACTCCGATCATGGTCGGGGGATAGCGGTCGATAATCTCACTTTCGCGGGCGAGCAGCGCCGCCGCGACGGGAAAGATGTCTTTGGCTTCCTGGGTGTAGTAGGCGGTTGTTTTGGAGCGGGAGAGGGAGAACATCCTGGCCAGCGATAGCCTCAAGTGCACGGCACGGCCGTAGTAGCCTTCTTTGCGCATCCGCCGGGCTACGCCCTCGGTCAGCCCCAGCAGAAGTCTCTTTAGTTCGCGCCGGTCGGACAATCCGTTCCCCAGCGCGTGGCTGTGCCCGAACGATTTGACCAGGGTTTCCGTTTGGCGTTGCGCGACAGGGGAACCGTCAAGGCCGAGCGCCGCGTTGTGCAGTGCTGCTCCGACAACGCCGAATTTGGCCGTTAGGTATTCCACGGGAATCTGGGCCAGGTCGCCGATGGTTTTGACGCCTATTGCGTCGAAATGGCGCTGCATCCGGCGCCCGACGCCGACTATATCGCCGACGGGCAGGGGGGCCAGCACGTCAGGCAGATCGGCGGGGGAGATAATGGTGAAGCCGTCGGGCTTGTTAAACTCCGAGGCCATCTTGGCCACCAGCTTGTTCGGTCCCACGCCGACGGAAGCGGTGAGGTTTAGCTCGTCCTTGATGGACCGCTTTATCTCCAAGGCGATACCGGCCGCCCCGCCGAAGCGGCGTTTAGTTTCGGCCGCGTCGATAAAAAGTTCGTCGACCGAATAAACCTCGACGACGTCGGAATAACGGCGGCAGATGTCCTTTATCTGCCTGGTGGTGTGGAGATACTTATCGTAGTTGCCGGGGATGTAGATTCCGTTTTTAACGAGCTTTTTAGCCTCCAGGACGGATAAACCGGCCCTGACGCCGAAGACCCGGGCCTCGTATGAGGCGGCCGAGACGACGCCTTTCAGTGAGCCGGGGTCGTCCGTGTGGCAGACGATAAGGGGTTTTCCACGGTAAAAGGGCACGTCGCGCTGCTCCACGGAGGCGAAGAAAGCGTCCATGTCCAGATGGATTATGTCGGCATTTTCCCGAACCGGCGGACGGTCGGTGTCCGCGCTAGCCCGGGGCATGAACCCGGTCAAGACGCCACTCCATGCTCTCTATATCCAGGCGAATCTCAAACACGTCGTCATTGCCGCAGCCGACTGCGTAGTGAAGCTGGCGGGAGCGGCCGAGGCGGCTGTCGTAGGCGCCGAAAATGTCCTTGACGGCATAGACCCTCCGGCGCCACACGAACGCTTCCGGCTTCAGCCGGCCGGCTGAAAAGATGGCTTTGACCTTTATTGTTTCTTTAATGTTTTCAATCATGACGCACCTATAAGGCGAACAAGCGTTCGTATTGGAAGATTAGTGTAGCACGGAAGGGGAGAGGGCGCAAGAAGTAAACCTAACCCCTCAAAATCTCGCTCATGATCATGGCGTTGGTGACGGCGTAGTCGCGAAAGCAATTGTTGAACATAACAAAGGTCTGGCTGGTTTTCTTAGCGAGCGGGCGGATGAGCTTGGCTATGTCGAAGAGTTCGTCTTGCGTGTATTTATAGGCGAACCGTTCGGCGGCGGAGACGCCTTTCTTGAACCAGGCGTCCTTGTTCCGGCCGTGCAGTCTGACATAGGCAAGATCCGTCGTCGCCCGGAAAACCGGGGGCACAGTGACCGGCCGGTCGAACTGCGGCTCGTCGACCGAGACGTAGGCAAGGCCTTCACGTTCCAGAAACTCGAATGTTTTGGCGGCGTTGGCGTCGTCCAGCCAGCTAGGATGGCGGAATTCAACAGCCAGCCGGTAATCCGGCAACTCCTGGCGGCAGCGGTTGATATAGGCCAGGTTGTCGCTGCAAAAAGAGAACCACGGCGGAAACTGGAATAAAAGAACCCCTAGTTTCCCCGCGGCTTGAGCGGGCCGCATCGCGCCGCCGAACATCCGAAAAGCAAGCCTCAAAGCGTCGTCCGGCGTGTCGCGCCAGAAGAGCCTGGGTTGTCCGGTAAGTCCCGAAGGCAAAAGCTCGCGCATGGCTTTGGGCAAAGCCCGCGTCTCTACGGAGTGGCCGGTTAACAGTCCGTAGGCCTTGTAATGGAGAACAAAGTCGTCAGGCACACGAGCTGTCTGCAGACCGACAACCGCTTCCGAGGGAAGGGCATAATAAGAGGAATCTACTTCAACGGTCGAAAAAACGCCGGCGTAATACCTCAGGCGCTCCTCGGCCGTCATGTTTCTTGACGGGTAGAACGAGGATTCCTTGATCAAGGTCGGTTCGGTCCAGGAACAAGTCCCCGTAGATATTCGCTTCATATCTGAATAGTAAACTATAATTAACATGCGATACAGCGCGAGAGGAGGAACAGTGGATACCGACTACCGGTTAATAGCCGAATCAGCGGAAGATAGCATATTCACCGTTAACCGCGACCTCATCGTAACCTACGTAAACGCGCACGGAGCCGGGATGCTGGGCGGCAGTCCGGAGATGGTGGTCGGCCAGAACCTCAAAGACCTATTCCCGCCGGCTTCGATCAAGAAACAAGCGCCTCACATAGAAAGGGTATTCGAAACAGGCAAGCCTTCATATGCCGAGAACCAGTATACGTTTGGCGACCGGGAAATCTGGCTTGGCACGCGGCTGATACCCATTAGAAGTAAAAAGGGCACCGTCGAAGCGGTCATGGGTTTCTCTCGGGATATTACGGGGACCAAAGCGGCTGAAAAGGACTTAAAAGAAAACGAACGGAAACTTCAGCAGCGTTTAAAGTATGCGGCCGCGCTAAATGAACTTGGCGGCCTTTTGATAGGCCCCGAAAACCTGGACGATCTGCTTGGAAAGATGACCGAAGGGATCGGGCGGGCCTTGGACGTCGACAGGGCTTTAATCTATCACATTGATTTTAAGAAAGAAACGATTAACGGACTCGCGGAATGGATTAACAGCGAGGCGCCCAAGATAGGCACGGCCAAAGGGCAGTACGCGGTGGACGAGTTTCTCGGCGGCGCGCTTGAACCCTGGCGGACCAAGGAGCCATTTATAAGCCATTTTGACAGGGTCAATCCAGCTTTGGTCAAGGACGGGTCATCTGAGGTTTTGCACGGTCAGATCGGCATAAAGAGCCTACTCTGCTATCCGTTCAATTTTCAGAAACACGGCTTATATGCTCTGACGCTATATTGTGCTAGAAGCCGATGTGATTGGTCGGACGACGAGATCAAAATGGCCGCGACCATTACCAGACAACTGACCGCGGCGCTGCAAAAAATCGAGCTCACCAAGGAGAAAAAAGCGGCCGATGAAGAGGTACGGTCAAGTTTAAAGAGACTTGAGAAAACGCTGGAAGAAACCATTGAAGCCCTGGCGGCGACAGCGGAGAAGAAGGATCCGACAACGGCCGGCCATCAGCAGCGTGTAGTAAAACTGGCGCTGGCGATAGCAAAGGAATTGAATCTGAGCAAGGAGAAGACGGAAGGCGTCAGGATAGCCGGCACCGTCCACGACATTGGCAAGATTTACATTCCTGTGGAAATCTTAAGTAAACCGGGAACCCTCAACGACCTGGAGTTCGGCATGGTCCAGACACACTCTCAATTCGGCTTCGACATCCTCAAGACCGTAGATTTCCCCTGGCCGATCGCCAAAATCGTCATTCAACATCACGAGAGGCTCGATGGCAGCGGCTACCCGTTGGGACTGAAAGGCGACGAGATATGCCAGGAGGCAAGGATACTGGCTGTCGCCGATGTCGTCGAGGCGATGTTGAGCCACCGTCCATACCGGGCGCGTCTCGAGCGGAAAGATGTGCTGGAAGAGCTCGAGAAGGGCAGGGGTGTTCTTTATGACGAGGATGTCGCGGCGGCCTGCATAAAACTTCTTAAGTCAAAAACCTTCGTTTTAGATTAAACTATAGAAATCCTTTCAATCTCGAATGCAAACGTCGGGCGGTAGCGCAGCTTGGTTAGCGCACCGGACTGGGGGTCCGGAGGCCGCGGGTTCGAATCCCGCCCGCCCGACCAGTTCAGAGGGTATAAGAATGAAAAGGGAAGCGCGAAATAAGCGAATCTTCCCGCAAAAATTAGGGGCTAGAATGGCAAAGTGACCGTACCCCGTTTTTGTACCACTCAGAACTAGAGTTCTTCCATCAATTGACCTTCATGCCAAAGCCGGTCCAGTCAAAATCCGAAATCAATTGCTTACACCGATTCTCCGATTAACCGGAGAATCGGTGTAAGCCGAATGGCCCTTGCTAAAGAGCAAAGCGCTCTGGAAACAGATTTCTAAGTCGAAGACTTTTTAGAGGATGCACGCACAATATTAGCCAGGATTTGAGCTGGCCAGAAGTATTGGGGATATTTATTGAGTAGACTTGTATGTGATTCATTGATTGCTTTTGGATTGAAAATCAAAGACTCGCCGATTGGATTATTCTCAGCAAGCGAGTGCGTTTGTCTGGGCCTTAAGCCGGTATGTTCTAAAGAAAGCCTTATGCGCGAGATAGTATCATTCGAAACCGCTAGACTGTTTGATATTTCTGCATAAGTGGCTCCCCCACAAAGCATTCTGCGTACCTCAAGTCTTATGGCGACCATACGAAGCTCCTGTGGAGTTAGAAGCCTGCATAGCAGTTCGGCGACTTGGCCAGGAGTGTCAGCAAGACAGATTTCTTCGCATAGAAGAATATAGAGTTCAAGGATTCTATCGTCTGAAAGTAAAGCGTGGTTGTTTGTATTCGCCATTATTTAACAATATTGCACATTATAATCTTATTAACAATCGATAATTGCCAAATATTAAGATTCTGATTCTCCGATTAATCGGAGAATCAGATAGTGAGTTTAGCGAAGAGGTTGGTTGTTGATGAGGCGGTGTCTATAATCGGTTTATGGCTATTTTAAGGATTGTCGCTTTTGGGCTATTCGGACCAATAATAGTTGTTGTGCTGGTATTGTTGGTTAGGCCAATAAGAAACGGGCTGCATGCTTTTGTATATGGCCGGTGGACCGATCGTTATGTGTCATTTTTAAGGAACTTTTGGGTGCCGCGGTTCGGCAGCCGGGGGAAGCACTGGCTGGCGGAGCGATATCACGGCAAGGTGCTGACGCCGGAGCAAGCCGAGGCGATCGTCACCCTTGATCACGACATCGGCGAACAAGAGATCGAGCAGGTTATTCCGTATAAACACGCCAGGAAAATCGTTCTTAACGGGCCGCCGGATATCGCGGCCTATGAATGCGCCTGCCGGGCCTCCCGGCTGGATCCCTGCCGGCCGACACAAGTCTGCATGGTAGTCGGCCAACCGTACGCCGACGCCACCCTTAAACATCATCCCGGGAAGTCGCGGCGTTTAAGCCGCGACGAGGCGTTGGCGCTGCTTAAAGCGGAGCACGAGCGCGGCCATCTTCACTCGGCTTGGTTCAAAGACGCGATGGGAGACCGCTTCTACGCTATCTGCAATTGCTGCAAGTGCTGCTGCGGCGGCATCGAGGCGATGGTCGTCCACGACGCGCCGATGATGATCTCCTCCGGATACGTGGCTGGAATCGACGAAGCGAGCTGTGCCCGTTGCGGCACGTGCGCCGAGATTTGCCCTTTTGACGCGGTTATGACGGACGTGAGCGGCGGCTACACAGTAAATGCCGACGTTTGCATGGGTTGCGCCGTTTGTCAGGGCGGGTGCCCGAACGGCGCGATCGAGTTGGCAAGAGACGAAAGCAAGCCCGCTCCTCTGGACGTAAGGCTTCTGACATGAAAAACAACATCAAGCGGCTTTACGCTTCTGTCATCGTTGACGTCCCGGCCAAAGAGATCGACCGGCCGTTTGAGTATTCGGTCCCGTCGGATATGGCCGACACGATTGCCGTCGGTTCGGTCGCGGTCGTTCCTTTCGCCAGGACGACGAGGCTGGGATATGTCGTCGGCCTGACGGACAGGCCGGTTATGGAAAGGCACCTGGAGATTGAAGGGCTTGTCGAAGAGCTTCCGGTGTTCAGTGAAGCGATGGGAAAACTTGCTATATGGGCGGCGGACAAATATATCTGTTCCATCTCGGACGTCATCAGACTGATGCTGCCGCCGGGACGGGGGCGCCGCTTGAGCCGGCAGCAGGTTGAAGGAAAGTGGACCTACACCATTTCTCAACCTCAAGTCAACGTAAAGACTGAGGAGCACGTCCGGCTGATAGTCACAAAAGAAGAAGCTGGCGAAGCGGCGGCCGGATTGTCCGGCGCCCCGAAGCAGAGGCGCGCTTTGACGGCCTTAAAGGACGGAGAGATGCCGGCGCACCGGATTTATTCTTATCTGGGCATATCACGGCCATCTTTGAAGTCTTTAGAGGCAAAAGGATTAGTCGAGTTTTTCAGGTCATCGACTTACCGGGAGCCGGATTTTACCTACCCAGAGGAACTACCGCTTGATCTTAAATTGACAAAGGATCAGAGCCTGGCGCTGGAGGCAATAAACGAGGGCGCGCGTCAGGGCCAAGGAGTCTTCCTATTGCAAGGCGTGACGGGCAGCGGAAAAACAGAGGTTTATCTTAGAGCTATTGAAAAAATGCTGAAGGCGGGAAGGGGTTCGATTACCTTGGTGCCTGAAATCGCTCTAACGCCGCAAACCGTCGGGCGCTGGCGGACTAGGTTCGGGGATCATGTAGCGGTTTTGCACAGCGGCCTCGGCCTTGGAGAAAGGTATGATCAGTGGCGCCGGATAAAAACCGGCGAATACATGATCGTCGTCGGCGCGCGATCCGCCGTTTGGGCGCCGGTGAAGAACCTGGGCCTTGTTGTTGTCGACGAGGAACAGGAGAACAGCTACAAGCAAGACCGGACGCCGCGATATCACGCCAGAGACGTGGCCATTGAACGGGCCCGGCTGGAAGGCGCGGCCGTTGTTCTGGGCAGCGCTACGCCGTCGATTGAAAGCCGGTATAGGGCCGATAAAAAAGATTACAGTCTATTAATCCTGCCGAAGCGGATCGCCGAACGTCCGATGCCCGAAGTTGAAATTATCGACATGAAGACCGCTCAGCGAGCCGGCCAATCGGGGTATCTGAGCGAGACGCTGCTGAGCGAGCTCACCAAGACCATAGAGCGCAAGGAGAAAGCAATCCTTTTCCTTAATAGGCGCGGGTTCGCGAATTTTGTTATCTGCCGCGACTGCGGCCACGTAATATACTGTACCCGCTGCAACGTCTCCCTGACCTATCATCGGGCGACGAAGACATTGGTCTGCCACCACTGCGGGCACGAAGAACCGGCGCCGTCGGTCTGTCCGGATTGCGGCAGCCGGGGAGTCGGATTCTTCGGCGCGGGCACCGAGCGGATTGATGACGAGCTCAAAGAACTTTTCCCGGAGACCCCAGTGACCAGAATGGACTCGGATACGACCGTCGGCAAGGATTCACATCGCCGCCGGCTGCTCGCCTTTAAGGAAGGAGCCGGAGGAATTCTGCTCGGTACACAGATGATCGCCAAAGGTCTTGATTTTCCGGATGTTACGCTGGTGGGTGTCGTTAACGCGGACACGGCCCTGAACCTGCCCGATTTCCGGGCGGGAGAACGGACATTCCAACTTATGATGCAGGTAGGCGGCCGGGCGGGCAGGGGCAGCCGTCCGGGTCGGGTTCTCGTGCAAACATATAATCCCGAAAACTACGCTGTCAAGGCGCTGGTGGCCGGCGACTACGACGCTTTCTACGAAACCGAAGTCACGCTGCGGGACGCGCTGGACTATCCGCCTTTCAGCGAGTTGATCAACATCGGCTTATCGGGCGCGGCGGAGACCGCGGTGGAGGAGACGGCGGAGAGAATAGCGGCGGATCTTCGCGAGGCCGCCGAAGCGAACGCGGTCACGGGGATCAGGGAGATTCTGGGCCCGGCGCCGGCGCCGATATCCAGGCTAAAGAATCGGTGGCGCTGGCACATCGTCTTAAAAACGGACGGCACCTCGGGCCCGCGCGACTATCTGCGAGAACATTTGCGATTACCCTCGACAAAGAACAAAAAGGACGCCGTTACGGTGATCTTCGACGTCGACCCGGTTTCACTGCTTTGATACTGGGCGCTGCTGTTTGTTATTCTAGAAAGCAAGGAAGGTGAGCCGGATATGTCCTTATCTATTAACAAGCTTGGCGACCCGGTGCTACGTTGCCCGTCGAAAACCGCGGATTTCCAATCGGACGAGCTCCAGGAAATCGTTAGTAAGATGTGGGAGACGCTGGAAGATGTCCGGGGATTAGGATTGGCCGGCCCCCAGATAGGCATCTTGAAAAGGATTTTCGTCTATGACCTGGGCGAAGGCAGGGAAGTCCTGATTAACCCGGAAATCGTCTGGCAAAGCGATGAGACCGTGGAAGACACTGAAGGCTGCCTGAGCATTCCGGACAGCGAGATGAAGGTAACTCGCGCGGCTAAGATAAGGATAAAAGGTCTCGATCTCGAGGCCCGTGAACGGGAGATAGAAGCGGAAGGGCTTACAGCCAGAGTCTTTCAGCATGAGATGGACCACTTGAACGGGATAATGATCATCGACCGCACCAGCGACGAGGAACGCCGCGAGGTCATGAAGAAAATAATCGGGAGGGATCGGCGATAGCCCGTCTAGTTTTCATAGGGACGGGGGATTTCGCGGTCCAGCCGCTGGCCGCTCTGGCAGTCGGAGACCACGAAGTTGTAGCTGCCGTATCGCAGCCGGACCGGCCGCGAGGCAGAGGCCTTCATCCCGAACCGACACCCGTAAAGACATACGCTCAGCAGGCGAATATTCCGGTCTGGCAACCTGAGACGCTTAAGGAACCTGCCGCCAGGGACAGGATGCTTGCCTGGAATCCCGACATCATTGTTGTCGCCGCTTACGGAAAAATCCTGCCCGACTGGGTCATGACAGACCCGCCTTTGGGCGCCATCAACATACACGGCTCAATATTGCCGGCTTATCGGGGAGCGGCGCCCATTCAAAGGTCGATCATAAACGGTGATGCCAAGACCGGCGTAACCATACTCAAGGTCGCGCCTGAAGTAGACACTGGCGATATTTTACTGAGCGCGGCCACGGATATCGAAGCCGACGAAACTGCCGGGGAGCTTTTCGCCAGGTTATCCGCCATAGGAGCCGGCTTGATCTCCGAAGCCATCGACCTGATCGAGTCGGGACGCGCCGACTGGCGAACCCAGCCCGGAGAGGCCACCTACGCGCCGAAAATTGACAAGGCGGAAGCGCGCCTGGACTGGACGCGCGACGCTATATCGCTTAAGAACCTGGCGAGAGGGCTTAATCCGAACCCCGGCGCCTATTTTTTCAAACAGGGCGCTCGCGTTAAGCTTTGGCGGTCGGCAGCCCTGCCTGATAACGCAGGACGGAGGCCGGGGGATATAATCGAACTAATGACGGCCGGCCCGGCTATCGCCTGCGGGGAAGGAGCGCTGTTGCTGACAGAGCTTCAACCGGCCGGAAAAAGCCCGATGACGGGCGCTGAGTTCGTCCGCGGATACCGGCCGCGGCCGGGCGATATGTTAGAATAGAAACACGATGTTTTTCTTTGACCCCATTTATCTGTTATTTATGGCGCCGGCGCTTATATTTTCCTTGTACGCGCAGTTCAAGGTGAAGTCGGCATTCAAAAAATACTCGAAGGTCGCGCCTCGCTCGGGTTTAACGGGCGCGCAGGCCAGCCGCCATTTGCTAGACACCAACGGTTTGCAGGACGTGGCCATAGAAGCTATCCCGGGAAACCTGAGCGATAACTATGACCCTAGAACACGAATCCTAAGGTTGTCGCCCGACGTCTACGAAGGAAAATCGTTGGCGGCTGTGGGCGTCGCGGCCCATGAGGCCGGGCACGCTCTCCAAGACGCGCATGGCTATTGGCCGATGAAGATAAGGGCCGGCCTGGTGCCGGCGGCAAATTTCGGCTCGCAGATGGCCTTGCCGCTTTTCTTTATCGGTTTACTGACCGTCGGCTGGTTTAGGTCGCCCCTTGGATATTTGATTATGAACGTGGCTATCATAGTGTTCGCCGTCGCGGTTGTTTTTCAAATAGTGACCCTCCCCGTGGAGCTTAACGCCAGCCGCCGGGCGATGGCGGGTTTGAGCGACGGCGGTATCATAACCCAAGAAGAATACGGGCCGACCAGAAAGGTGTTGAGCGCGGCGGCGATGACGTATATCGCGGCGGCGGCGACGGCCATAATGACTTTAATATACTTGATTATCAGACGCGGTGAGTAACCGGCCGGTTAAAGGAGATTACGAATTGTCCGAACACGACCGGTTTATGAGACGCGCTATCGAACTTGCCGTACGCGGCAAAGGTATGACCAGCCCGAATCCGGCTGTCGGCGCCGTCATCGTCCAAAACGGTGGCATAGTCGGGGAAGGCTGGCATGAATACGCGGGCGGCGCTCACGCCGAGGTCAACGCCATCAAGGCGGCCGGACGGGCGGCTTACGGCGGCACGATGTACGTAACGTTGGAGCCGTGCAACACCTACGGGAAGACCCCGCCATGCACCCAAGCGGTCAGCGAAGCCGGTCTAAACAAGGTAGTCATCGGCGCATACGATCCGAACCCGGCGGTTAGCGGACGGGGCGTCACGGCGCTTCGGGCGGGCAACGTAGAAGTCGAGGAAGGACCCTTCAAAGAGGAAATCACTCGTTTGAATGAAGGCTATAATAAACATATTAGCGGCGGCCTGCCGTTTGTGACCTTGAAAACGGCGATGAGCCTGGACGGCAAGATCGCTACGCGAACAGGCAGCTCGCGTTGGATTACTTCGGAACCGGCCAGACAGATGGTTCACCGGATGAGGGGCGAGAGCGACGCGGTCGTGACAGGCATCGGAACCGTGATCGCCGACAATCCGCGGCTCGACGTCAGGCTGGAAGATTTTAAAGGCACGCAACCCGTCCGGGTGGTCATTGACGGCCAAGGCAAGATTCCGGAAGACGCGCTGGTTGTTACCTCGGCCCAAGAAACTCTGACCATCGTCGCGACGACCGAGCTGATGTCGCTGGACAAATCGCAGAGGTTAAGCGACGCGGGCGCGGAAGTCGTTATGATCCCCAGGATCAACGGACGGATCGATCTAAACAAGTTGCTTCGGGAACTGGGGGCGCGGGACATGTGCTCGGTTCTTTTGGAAGCCGGTTCCGCCCTGGCGACGGCGTTTATTCAGGAAGGGCTGGTCGACAAGTATGCTATATTTATCGCGCCTAAGCTGATCGGAGGCGAGGGGGCGCCCGGACTGCTGGGCGGCCTGGGCGTCGACGACGTAAACAAGGCCATCAAGCTGCGCTTCTTCGACTTTAGGCAGGTCGGCGACGACATATATGTCGAGGCGTATCCAGCTTAGATAAAGGAACAGGGGAAGAAGAGAATATGTTTTCCGGAATCATCGAATATCTTGGAAAAACCAATAGGGTCGACACGGGCGAATCTCCCAAACTTGTCGTCGACGCGCCCGGGTTTTTAAAGGACGTCGGCATCGGGGACAGCATTTCCGTCAACGGTGTTTGCTTAACCGTTACCGAGCTTAACGACAAGGATGGCTTCGCGGCCGACGTTATGCCGGAGACGCTGAGAAAAACCGACTTGGGCGAACTCAAAACGGGAAGTCCGGTTAATTTGGAGAAATCCCTCATGATCGGGGATAGACTTGGCGGCCATTTTGTCAGCGGCCACGTCGATACGGCCGGACGCGTTGCCGAGATGCGCGAGGAGAAAAATGCCATCGTCATGAAGTTCACTATGGATGCTTCGTTAATGGAGTTCGTCGCTTCGAAAGGTTCGATAGCCATCGACGGCATCAGCTTGACCGTTATCGATATCGGTCCGGACTGGTTTACGGTGTCGCTTATCCCGCACACTTTGAAGATGACCACCTTGGGCAGCAAACAAGTCGGTTCAACTGTGAATATAGAGGTGGATATGCTGGCTAGATATATCAGGAAGCAACCATGAGCGGATTTGCCACAATAGAAGAGGCTTTAGCCGACATCAAGAAGGGCAAGTTAATAATAGTCACGGACGACGAGAGCCGTGAAAACGAAGGAGACTTCGTCATGGCCGCGGAGAAGGCTACTGCGGCCGCCATTAACTTTATGGCCAGGCACGGCCGCGGATTGATTTGCCTGCCGGTAGAAGGGGCGCGGCTGGACAAGCTTAAGATACCCGTGATGGTCCAGGATAATACATCCGCCCAGGAGACCGCGTTTTACGTAAGCATAGGCGCCAAATCCAAGATTACAACAGGTATTTCCGCCCATGACCGGGCGGAGACCGTCAAGGCTGTGGTCAATCCGAAAACAAAACCGGACGATTTAAGCCGGCCGGGCCATGTTTTTCCGTTGCGCGCCCGGGACGGGGGCGTTTTGAAACGGGCCGGACACACGGAAGCGGCTGTTGACCTGGCGCGTCTAGCCGGTTTGTATCCGGCCGGCGTAATCTGCGAAATCATGAAAGAAGACGGCACTATGGCCAGGGTGCCGGAACTTAAGAAGGTCGCCGCGGAGCACGATTTGAAGATGATTACCATCGCCGACCTGATTGAATACAGGCGGCGCAAAGAAAGGTTGATCGTCAAGGAAGCCGAGGTCGAGGCGCCGACAAGGTTCGGCCTCTTTCGCGCCTTAGCTTACCGGTCGCTTCTGGACGGCAAAGCCCATCTGGCGATGATAAAAGGCGATATCAGCGGACAGAAAGATGTTCTTGTCAGAGTACACTCTGAGTGTTTGACCGGCGACGTTTTCAAATCGCTAAAGTGCGATTGCGGCGACCAGCTTGAGGCCGCGCTCGAGTTGATCGAGAAGGAAGGCACAGGCGTTCTTCTGTATATGGCCGAGGAAGGCCGGGGCATAGGCCTTCTTAACAAACTAAAAGCATACGAGCTTCAAGACCAAGGCCAGGACACAGTCGAAGCCAATCTGTCTCTCGGTTTTCCCGCCGACCTGCGCGATTATGGAATAGGGGCGCAAATTCTGGCCGATCTCGGGCTGACAACCATCAGGTTGATGACGAACAATCCGCGAAAGATCGTCGGTCTCGAAGGTTACGGATTAGAGGTAACCGAGCGGGTGCCGTTGAAAGTAAAGGTTCACAAAGGCAATGTCAGATACCTAAAAACCAAGAGAGATAAGCTGGGGCACCATCTCAGCGAGGATGACTTAAAGATTTAGAGAGGCCTTAAAAGAAGCATGGCAACTGAGAAGATGTTTACGTCGGAAAACATACCGGACGGATCAGGTATGAATATCGCGGTCGTCGCAGCGCGTTTTAACGCTGAGATAACCGAGGCTTTGACCGCCGGCGCCTTGGACGCTCTGAAGATGGCCAAGGCCAAAAACGTCAAACTTTTTAACGTACCCGGCTGTTACGAGTTGCCACTGGTTGTTAAGAAGCTGGCGGAATCCGGTCGTTATGACGCTGTGGTCGCGTTGGGAGCGGTGGTTCGCGGCGAGACTCCGCACTTCGATTACGTTGCGGCGGAGACGGCCGCCGGGCTGGCCAGGGCCTCTTACGATACGGGGGTGCCCGTCTCTTTCGGCGTGCTGACGACCGACGATGTCGGGCAAGCCAAGGACCGGGCGGGCGGAAAGCACGGCAACAAGGGCGCCGACGCCGCCTATACGGCCGTTGCCATGGCCCGGACATTAAAGTCGCTGGACTAGGCAGGTTTAATCGCTTTACAGTATGCGTAGCCAGGCTATAGAATAGAGCTTGAGGGAGGACATATTGAGCCCGGAAAACATCGACAAAAACAGGCTGGCTGATGAACTGTCCGGCATGGACGACAAGGAACTTAAGAATATGCTGGACAAGCTCTATCGGGAAGAGGAGAAAATCTCTTACCGTCGCCGCGTGATACACGGCAAGATCGACGTCCTTCGGGCGGAACTGGTCCGCCGCTTGAAAACCAAGCAGAACAAAGGCGAGAAGCTGTTCACCCGTTCTGACATCGATCGTTTGAGCGAGATTCTGGCCGGTGAGGCCGCCGGCACCAGTCCTGACGACACCGACGAAGACCTCTTTTAGACGCCGCCGAAATAGAGACGGATGCAAACGGCGATTATAATCATAGCGGCTATAATCATTATCGCCGGTATAACCGTCAGATCATATATCCACTACTACGAATACCACGGTCTGGGGCCGCAGGAAGGTGTTTGGAGAGGTGGCCCCAGTGACAAAAAGATCATTGCTCTCACCTTCGACGACGGGCCCAGCCCCGAATACACACCGCGTATTCTTGACATTTTAAGAGAAAAACAAGCTAAAGCAACCTTTTTTATGACCGGCTCGATGGTCGAGGCGTACCCTGAGATCGCGGCTCGGGCCGTGGCGGAAGGACACGATGTCGGCAACCATACTTATCACCACGTAAATCTGGTTTTCCTGAAAGGGGATGCTTTGGTCCGTGAGATAGAGATGGGCGAGCAAGCGCTGACGGCGGCTTTGGGGCGCAAGCCGGTTTTATTCCGTCCGCCGCGAAGCATATTGCCCAACGAAGCCAGAAAGGTACTTTTGTCAAAAGACTATTCCATTATCATGTGGACCGCGAGCGCGGCTGATTGGATGAACCTTGGCCCGCAACATATCTTACGCCGGCTAAGAAAGACCATAAAACCGGGCGCGGCGCTTCTTTTTCACGACGGTGGCGGGGTCGTCAAGAAAGACGGAGGCAGCCGAGAAGGTACGGTTTTGGCTTTGCCGTTAGTTGTCGATATGATCAGAAGCCAAGGATATGAGCTGGTCACAATAACAGAAGTGCTGAACGCTGAAGAATGAATATAATTGCGCCGACAAGGTCTGTTTAGTACAATGGAAGCGCCTTATCTAAACCTATAGTATATCTTTTGTCTTATCAGCGAACGGAGGCGAATATGGAGCAAGAACACGGGCTGCGAGCGGCCATTAAAAAGATCCTCGACGAAGCTTCGATCAACGTAGCCGAAGAAAGGGTTCTTCACTACATCATAAGGGAGCTTCACCAGGGCCGAAATGTTAACGCTATACTGAACGACCCCTATGTCAGAAATCGGGTCAACGAGGCCCAGATAGACAAAGTACTTGACGATCCGGAAGTCTTGAAAGCCATTGAGGAGGAACTGAGCAAAGCTTTCAAGGATTGGGATTTTAAGTTCGCCGAATAAGCGAGGGGATAAGTCATGAAATGTCACGCGTGCGGTAAGGACAACGAGGCAGACACCAGGTTTTGCGCAGATTGCGGCGCCGCCTTGATGAGTGAATCGCCTGAAGACACGACCATCATCTACTCTCCCCACGAGGTTGAGATCGAACGGAAAGAAGACAAGGTCGTTCTGTCCATCGACGAGCTCAGAGCGGACGTCCCGGTTTTGATGATCCTAAACGGACCGAACAAAGGCGAGGCGTATCGCCTGGAAGGCACAGACGTGCTGCTCGGCCGGCATCCGGAAGCGGACATTTTCCTATCGGACATAACCGTGTCTCGTGAGCACGCCAGGATCGTGCGCGAGGAAGACGACTACGTTCTTTATGACAACGGCAGCTTGAACGGCACCTATCTGAACCGACAAGAGATCGAGAGGGCGGTTCTGAACGACCAGGACGAGATCCAGGTGGGGAAGTTCAAAATGATGTACCTAATCCCGCGTAGCGGCGCATAGGAGGGGACAAGACAGTGGGCAGCAGAACTCTTAAGAAGGGTTACTTGAGCATCGGCGCGGTTGTAGATTCGCTAATAAAGGAGTATCCGGACCTAAGCATAAGCAAGGTCAGATACCTGGAAGACGAAGGGTTACTGAATCCCAAGAGGAGCAAAGGCGGCTATCGCCGCTTCACGGAAGCGGACATTGAAACGCTGGGCTTGATCCTCCGCTTGCAAAAAGAGCAGTACCTTCCACTCAAAGTGATCAGGGATAAGGTCAGGGAACTCGCCAAAGGCCGCTTAAGTCCGGCTGACTTGCTGACGGGTAAGGACGAGAAGACCGAGGTAACTCACGACCTGACGGATAAAGGCAAGACCATGACGATGGAAGAGGCCTCCGAAGCGGCCGGTTTGAGCGCCAGGGAGATCAACGAACTGATGCAGTACGGGCTGGTGGAAACCCAAGAGGGTGAGAAGGGAAAGGCTTTCGACGCCGGCAACGTTCGCGTCATGCACCTCGTTAGGAGTATGAGCCGTCACGGAGTTGAACCCAGACATCTCAAGATGTACGAGAACTTCGCCGAGCGCGAAGCGTCGTTCTTAACGCAGATTATTGCGCCTACCCTGCAGCAAAGAAGCGAGGATGCCAGGGACCGGGCTGTAGAGACACTGGAAGACCTGGCGGCTTTGGCCAAAGAACTAAGGGAAACACTCCTTACCAACAAACTGCGCGACGCGATCGACTAAAAAGCGATGGGCGCGACGAGCTTCGAGGTCAGACTGGCCAAAGAGACGGTCGAAGCGTATGTCCGCGATTGTCGCATAATGGATCTTCCGGCTGACATCCCAAGCAGCTCCGCTGCTCCTCGCGGCGTGTTTGTCTCCATTAAAGAAGAAGGTTGTCTGCGAGGCTGCATCGGGACGATTGAACCCCAACAGGAATCGGCGGCAGCCGAAATCATTCAAAACGCTATTTCAGCCGCGGTTGGCGACCCCAGATTTATACCCGTAACGGAAGACGAGCTTGACTCATTGGAGTATTCGGTCGATATTCTTGGTCTACCGGAGCCGATCAAGTCGACGGCGGAACTCGATACGGCGATATACGGCCTTATCGTGGAAGCGCGAGGCCGGAAAGGGTTGCTTCTGCCCGATATCGAAGGCGTTGACAGCGTTGAAGAGCAGCTAAGCATATGCCGACGGAAAGCTGGTTTGACCCCTGGAGAAGAGGTTAAGATGTATCGTTTTACCGTGACAAGGTATAGATAAACATGGCTATGGTTGAATCGTTGGTATTAGCTATCGTTGGGCCGACGGCTTCGGGCAAAAGCGCAGTCGCTATGATCCTCGCCGAACGGCTCGGCGGCGAGGTTGTTTCGGCCGACAGTATGCAAGTCTATAGAGGCATGGATATAGGCACGGCCAAACCGCCGACAGAGGTCCGGGAAAGAGTTCGGCATCACCTGATCGACATCATGGATCCATCCGAGAACTGCACGGCGGCCTTGTTTCAAAGCTTGGCCCGGGCGGCGATCGAGGATATTATTGAGCGCGGCAAGATACCGATAATTGTGGGCGGGACCGGCTTGTATGTTAGCGCCGCTGTAGACAATCTGCATTTCCCGCAAACACAAGAAACAAGCGAGGTAAGAATGAGGCTGCAAGAGGAAGCGGAAGAACTGGGTGCTTTCAAGCTGCACAGCCGGCTAAGGGAAATAGATCCGGTCGGGGCGTCGAACATCCACGTCAACAACACCAGGCGTGTCATTCGGGCGCTTGAGGTTTATGAATTGACCGGTAAAAAATACAGCGACGTAGCCGGGTCTTTCAAGAAAAGGCGGTCGTTATACGACACGGTTTTTATGGGCTTGGACTACGAAAAAGAAGAACTGAAACGGCGGATTGCCGTTAGGACGAACCGGATGATAGAAAAAGGCTGGGTTGAGGAAACCAGGCAGCTGTTTGCCGGAGACCGCCTTATCAGCCGTAACGCGGCCCAGGCGATAGGTTATGCGACGCTCAAACAGTATATAGACGGACATCTGACAATGGACGAGGCCGTCGAGCAAGTAATTAAGACGACGTCCGCCTACGCCAAGCGTCAGATGACTTGGTTCAAGGCGGATCCGCGAGTCGTCTGGTTGGAGCCGGATGTTAAAGACGGCGCGGCGGAACTCGCGGATGAGGTAGTATTGTACTTAAAATCAATCGGCAAAGGAGTATCTTGATCTCACCGGGGTTGGAGTTTGTCAAGGCCGAGGCCTTGAGAAACGATTTTGTTATTATTGATGGTTTATACGGGAAGATAGAGATAAAAGGAGACGACGCGGTCCGTTTATGCGACCGGCGGGCGGGCATAGGCGCAGACGGTGTCCTGCTGTTGGAGAAGGCGGACGGGGCGGATTTCGCGATGATCGTCCTAAACGCCGACGGCAGCGAAGCGGAAATGTGCGGTAACGGGATACGCTGCGCGGCCAAGTACGTCTATGACACCGGTTTCGCCCGCCGGCAAAAGATGCGCGTCATGACCGGAGCCGGTTTGATGACCGTGGAAATAAGGGAGGCGGACGGAGACAAGGCCGTCCTGATGCGCGTCGATCTCGGGTCGCCCGAATTCAAGATGATCGAGGAAAGCCTTCCTGTCGGTTATGACGAGCTGATAGTGACCGCGCTGGATATAGGCAATCCGCATGCCGTCGTATTTGTCGATGACGTTAAGGAGACGCCGGTGGTTACAATCGGCCGGCTGATTGAATGCCACAAAGCCTTTCCCGACCGGACCAACGTTGAGTTTGTGGAGGTAACGGGCCCCGGCTCGCTCAATATGCGCGTTTGGGAGCGGGGCGCGGGCGAAACCTCGGCCTGCGGCACCGGCGCGGCCGCCAGCCTGGCGGCCGCCGCGAAAACGGGGAGAACCGAAAAACAGGCGACGGTCGCCCTGGAGGGCGGCAATTTGTTGGTCGAGTGGGCTGAGGACGGTAAATTATATATAGAAGGCGGAGCGAACCTTGTTTACCGCGGAAAAATGGGAGGGATTTAGCGCAACATGGATAGGCTTTGGGCGCCGTGGAGGATTAAATACATCGAAACAGGCAATGTGGACGGCTGTATATTTTGCGTAAAGCCCGGCCAGGGCGAGGAAAACGACGCCGCGAATTTTATCATCCATCGAGGAGAACACGCGTTTGTCCTCTTAAACCTCTATCCGTATATAGGCGGGCATACAATGATCGCGCCATATAAGCATACGGGCAACCTGGAGGATTTGTCGGACGCGGAGATGCTGGAGCTGTTTTCCCTCGTCAGGAGGGTGATGGCAACGCTCAAGAAGGTTTTTAATCCGGACGGCTTTAATGTGGGCATGAACATCGGCGAAGCGGCCGGCGCGGGATTCGGGGACCATATCCATGTTCACGTGGTTCCTCGTTGGGCGCAGGACACCAATTTCATGCCTGTCCTGACAGACACCCGGGTTATATCGGAATCTATGGAAGAGACATACGAAAGGTTGGAAAAAGCGTGGAAATCGCCGACAGAATAAAACATTTGCCACCTTATCTGTTCGCTGAAATCGACAGGAAGATCGCCGAGAAAAAGGCGCAAGGGATCGACGTCATCAGTTTAGGCATCGGCGATCCGGTCGAACCGACGCCGCCGCACATCGTCGAGGCTATGTGCCGGGCGGTAAAAGACCCGGCCAATCATGGTTATCCTTCGTATTTCGGCCTGCCAGCGTTTCGAGAGGCGATAGCGCGCTGGTACGACAAAAGGTTCGGCGTCAGGTTGGACCCGGAAACCGAGATTTTGCCTCTCATCGGCAGCAAAGAAGGCTTGGCACACATATTCACGGCTTTGGTCGATCCGGGAGACGTCGCCCTGGTGCCGGACCCCGGCTATCCGGTATACGAGATCGGCTCAATGTTGTCCGGAGGGCAGGCTGTCCATATGCCATTGCTCGCCCATAGCGGATTCAACCCGGACTTCGACCTAATCGAACAGGGGGCGGCCGAAGAGGCGACGATCATGCTTTTGAACTATCCAAATAATCCAACCGCGGCGATCGCGGGAGAAGCCCTTTATCGTCGCGCCCTAACCTTCGGGAGCGAGCACAAAATCGCCGTTTGCCACGATTTCGCTTATTCGGAGATCACCTTTGACGGATACCAGCCGGTCAGCATCCTGGCCGAACCGGGCGCGATGAAAACGGCCGCGGAATTTCACAGCTTATCAAAGACCTACAACATGACCGGGTGGCGGATAGGCTGGCTGGCCGGTTGTCCGGAAATCATCGAAGCGCTGGGCCGGGTAAAAACCAACATCGACTCGGGTATTTTCAACGCGATACAGCTGGCCGGCGTGGCCGCCCTGGACGGACCGCAGGAATGCGTCGAAGAGATGCGGCAGATTTACCAGCGGCGCCGGGACAAGACGGTTGACGTACTACAGGCGGTCGGGGTTAAGGTGGAACGGCCGAAAGCGACGGTATTCGTCTGGGCGCCGGTTCCCGAAGGACATACGTCATCCTCATTCGCCACGCTGGTTTTAGAGAAGGCGGGCGTCGTAGTCTCTCCGGGCAACGCCTACGGGCCGTCCGGAGAAGGCTATGTAAGACTTTCGTTAACGGTCAAGGACGACCGCCTCGAGGAGGCTCTCGATCGAATACAGCGTCACCTCTAAAGAAAGAGCCCTACTCGTCGGGATAAAGCTGCCGAGGGCGACAGAAGAACAAATCACCGGTTCGCTGGCGGAACTAAAGGCGTTGACCGAGACGGCCGGTGACGCCGTCGTCGAAACCGTCATCGAGAACCGGGACTCCATCCATCCCCGCACTTTCATCGGTCCGGGCCAAGCCGAAGAATTGGGCCGCCTGGGCAAGAACCTAAAAGCGGACGTCTTGATATTCAACGAAATACTGTCGCCCAGCCAGCAGCGAAACATCGAAGACGCATCGGGGATCCGAGTCGTCGACAGGACGGGCGTCATTCTGGATATTTTCGCGCGCCACGCGCGCTCCAAGGAGGGCGCGATTCAGGTCGAATTAGCCCAGAACGAATATCGGCTGCCCAGACTGCGAGGCAAAGGCCTGGAAATGTCCCGGATGGCCGGCGGCATAGGAACCCGGCGGGGACCCGGAGAGATGAAACTCGAAATCGACCGCAGGCGCGTCCAGTCGCGGATCAGACACTTAAAAAAGGAACTTGATCAACTGGTGAAAGTGCGCGCGACGCAGAGCAAGCGGCGCAAGAAACGGGGCGTGTTCGAGGTCTGCCTGGTCGGATACACCAACGCCGGTAAATCCACGCTGTTAAACAAGCTAACCGGCGCTGACGTCTTGGTCGAAGACAAGCTTTTTGCCACACTGGACAGCACGACCCGCAAACTCGCGGTGCCGCCGCTGCCTAAATTCGGCAGCGGGGAGATCGTCCTGTCGGACACCGTCGGTTTCATCAGGAAGCTGCCCCACGAACTAGTGGCGGCTTTCAGGTCAACCTTGGACGGCGTGAGGGAGGCAGACCTGCTTCTCCATGTTATCAATCTCGCTGATCCGGCTTGGCGGGCGCAAGCGGCCGCGGTCGAGGACGTTTTGGACGGTATTGGCGCCGGTCATGTGATAAGGCTGAACGTGTTCAACAAAATGGATAGAAGCGAACCGGAAGAGCTGGGGCGAATTAAACGCGAGTATCCGGAAGCGGTTTTCGTCTCAGCGTTGACGGGCGCCGGGTTGGACGATCTGGTAGGGGCGATAGCGAACAAGGCCTCCAAGGGCAGAATCAGAGTCAGCCTTTATATCCCGACCGCCGAAAAAGGCTTGCTGGAGAAGATATACGCGTCTTCGGAAATAATTATGGAGAACCAGGCCGGCGACGGATTGGCGATCGTCGCCGACGTGCCCCGGCCGTTGTTGCCGGAGCTGACCAAATACACGGGTTACAGAGACGCGTCAGTCGACCCGCCTGAGGACGGCGATGATCTTACCGAGGACTGACGCTTCTTTGGTAAGAATCGGCTTCATCCCGCTGTTGGCTGGTTCCAGGCGGAACTGGGTGCGTTCCTTGTAAAAACGCTTCACCGTCGCCGAGTCTTCGACCATGACCGCCGCTATCTCACCGTTTTCAACCGTCGATTGATTTCTGACAACCACGTAGTCGCCGTCTAAAATACCGGCTTCAATCATGCTTTCGCCGGCTACGCGGAGCATGAAGCAGTCGCGGTCGCGGGTAAATTCGGGCGGCAAGGGGATATATTCCTCGATGTTTTCCTCGGCCAGAAGCGGCTCGCCGGCGGCGATCCGGCCGACCAAAGGCACCTCGGTTACCTTGCGGCTATCGGGCGTATACGGGGCGCCTTGGTCCTTCACGACGCCGATGGCCCGGGGAAGGGCTTGGCCTCGTTTCAGGTAACCTTTCTTTTCCAGATTCGTAAGATGGGCGTGAACGGTCGATGAGGACGACAAGCCTACCGCCTGCCCGATCTCCCGGACGGAAGGCGGGTAACCGTGTTTCCTTACCTCGCTGATAATAAAACGCAAGATCTCTTTCTGGCGCTTTGTCAGTTTGTCCTTTTCCATCGGACCTCCTTGGTCTTGTATTCGGCCTTGGCAAAACTGTAACACATGATATACTTAAAAAGCAAACAAACGTTCGCATTAATAACCGGAATAAATTCTTAGGAAATATTTCTTTTTTGCGTTGACAAACACAATATGTAGTGTCTATAATGGTCAGGCGGTCACAAAATATTGTGATTGCAGGTCAGACGGGGAGCGGCTGATATGAAATGTCCGTACTGCGGAGACCCGGAAAGCAAAGTGGTCGATTCAAGGCCTTCGGATGAGAACGACGCCATCCGCCGGCGCCGCGAGTGCCTCAAATGCTCCAAACGCTTCACGACCTTTGAAAAGATTGACGAGGTTCCCATTACCGTCATCAAGAAGAACAACGAAAGGGAACCGTTCAATACTCAAAAACTCCTCGACGGGTTACTGCGAGCGACCATTAAAAGGGAAGTCCCGCGGGACAGCCTGGAACGCGTCGTGTCGGACATCGAAAACGAAATCAGAAATCAGTTCAAGCACGAAATAACAAGCGACGAGATTGGCGATATGGTCTTAAGAAGGCTTAAGAAGATAGACAAGGTGGCCTACGTAAGGTTCGCATCTGTTTATAAAGACTTTAAGGACGAAGGCGAATTCGTCCAAGAGATAGAAAAGGTCCGCAAAAAGTAAGGACAGGGCAGGGAGGCGACAGCTTATGAGTTCAGCGGCAAGCAGCATCAGCGTCGTAAAAAGCGCGGTGCGGGAGGGCGATGCGACAGATATCGCCCTGATGGTGGCGACGACCAGCAAGTCCGAAGTTAACAGCTGGGACCGGTCGAAAATCGTGAATTCTCTAATCCTCGAGACAGGCGCCAGCGCGGACCTGGCTGAGGGGATCGCGGCTACGGTCGAGGCTAAGATCGTCGAAAGCAACTTCCGCCGCGTCACGACAAGCATCATCCGTGAGCTGATCGATATCGAACTTCTTGAGCGCAACCTGCCCATGATGCACAAGAAGCACAGCCACATCGGTTTGCCGATGTACGACGTGGAACAGATCATCTTCAACGCCAACAAAGAGAACAGCAATACGACACACAACCCGGAAAGCATCAATCTCACGTTGGCCGAGACGATATTAAAGGAGTTCGCCCTCCGGAAAGTATTCACCGAAGATATCGCGCAAGCGCATATGGTCGGGGACATCCACCTTCATGATTTAGGTTTTATTGTCAGGCCGTACTGCGGCGGCCACTCTCTGGAATATGTCAAGAAGTACGGCCTCAGCCTGCCCAACATAACCAGCGTCTCCCGTCCGGCCAAGCACCCCGAGGTTTTGATCGGCCATATGGTCAAGATGGCTTCGACGCTGCAGTCTCATTACGCCGGCGCGGTCGGGTGGGAAGCGGTCAACATGTTTTTCGCGCCGCTCCTGATGGACCTGCCGTACGAGCGCGTCAGGCAGCTGGCCCAGATGCTGATCTTCGAGTTCAACCAGCTGGCCGGCAGCCGCGGCGCCCAGGTCACGTTCACCGACTTCAACCTGTATTACGGCGTGCCTCGTCACTTTGAGGAAACCCTGGCCCTCGGTCCCGGCGGCAAGTATATGAGGGGTGAGAAAGGCGATCTGGAATACCTTGACGAGCCGGCGGAAGGCTGTTTGACCTATAAAGACTTTGAGGAGGAAGCTAACACCTTCTTAAAGGCCCTGTTCGACGTGTATATGGAAGGCGACGTCACCGGCAAGACATTCGTCTTTCCGAAACCGCTGCTCCATATCAACGACAAGATGTTCGAGACGCCGGGGCATGAAGAATTTCTCGACCTAGCCTGCGAAGTCGCGTCCAAGCAGGGAATAACGTATTTCGTATTCGACCGCGGCGAGTCCTGCACGGTCAGCCAGTGCTGTCGATTGAAACTCAAGCTCGGCGAGCAAGATCTAAAAGAAACCAAGACGCCCGAGAAAATGCGTTTTTCAGCTCTGCAGAACGTAACCATAAACCTGCCGCGCATCGCCTATAAGGCCCGCGGCAACGAGGAGAAACTGCACCTCGAGGTGGAAAGGGCGATGGATCTGGTCGCCAAATCGCATGTTCAGAAGCGGGATTTCGTCACCCAGCTTGTCGAACTAAAAGAATTCGGGCCGCTGAACATGTTCAGCGCGACACAGGACGGCTCGCCCTATTTAAGGATGGACCGCATGACGTATCTTTGCGGGCTTCTCGGCTTAAACGAGCTCGTCGAGTCCTTTACCGGCAGTCAGCTGCACGAGTCCGACGAGGCGCTTAAGTTCGGCCTGCGCGTTATCGCCAAGATGAATCTGGAGGCTAAGAAGCTTAGCGAAAAATACGGCATCAGGATAGTGCTGGAGGAGTCGCCGGCCGAATCGTCCGGTTACCGCCTGGCCAAACTGGACATGAAGTACTTCGAGAACGAAACCCGGAAGGTCGTCAAGGGAAATCCGGACACGCCGAACTATTACTACACGAACAGCATCCATTTAGCAGCCGACGCTCCCGTCGACTATATCGACAGGGTCAAGAAGCAGAGCCTGTTCCATCCGCTGATCGAGGCGGGCGCCATAATTCACATCTGGTTGGGCGAGCACGAGCCGGACCCCAAGGCCATCAAGTCTTTCGTTATGAAGACGTTCAAGAACACCGAAGCCGAGCAGATCGCGTTCTCGCCGGAGTTCACGGTCTGTGAGGACTGCCGGACGACGACTCGCGGACTTAAAGACACCTGTCCGAATTGCGAATCGACCAACGTCTACGGCATCACCAGGATCGTCGGATATTACTCCAAGGTGCCGACTTGGAACGTCGGCAAGGTCACGGAACTGAAAGACCGGATCCGAACCGGTCTGAGAAGCGAGGTGACCGCATCATGAAAATAAAGCTTTTTTGGAAAGAAGAATGCCCCAAATGCCCCGAAGCGAAAGCGCTTCTGGACGGCGCCCCCAACGTTGAACTCTATAACCTCGACGACATAGACGGCCTGGCCGAAGGCGCCTTTTACGGGGTGATGGCCACGCCGTCAATCATCGTTTGCGAGGACAGCGGCCGGGAACTGACGTCGTTCAGGGGAGAGGTCCCCAGCCGTCAGCAGATGGCGGAATGGATCATCAACTAACATGACCAAAACTGACGTAGAAACGCGCCTGGACGGCGCCGTTAAGGATTATATACCGGCCAGCATGCTGGATTGGGAAGGGAAGGTAGCCTCAGTTCTGTTTATTGGCGGCTGCAACTTCTCCTGCGCGTTTTGCCATAACCCCGAGCTAATAAGACATCCCGAGAAGCTCAAGTCCGTTTCTTTCGATGAGATAACCGATTATCTGACCGACAAGCAGGGCTGGATTGACGGAGTGGTGATTACGGGAGGGGAGCCGACGCTCACGCCGAGCCTAAGGGATATCATCGAGAGGATTCGATTTCTGGACCTTCCCGTAAAATTAGATACCAACGGCTCTCGTCCGGACATTCTGGCGGATTTAATTTCCGAGGGCTTGTTGGACTATGTGGCGATGGACATAAAAGCCGTATTTGATAAATACGGTTCTGTTACAAACTCTCAAATCAGTCCACTTACAATAGAAGAAAGTATAAACCTTATAATTAGGTCTAGGATTCATCACGAGTTCAGAACGACCGCTTATCCGGCCGCGGTTACTCTTGTCGATATTGTCGAAATATCTGATTATCTAGGCAATATGTCTGCTGAGCGTTACGCGATTCAGCAGTTTAGAAACGATAGAGTTCTCAATGAAGAGGCCGCGAAAGTAAAACCTTATTGGATCAAGGACTTGGAGCGGGCCGCAGAGGAATGTAACAAAAACCTACCCACAAAACTTCGATAGAATAAAATCATAAAGGAATAATATGGGTATAGAATATAATAAAGAATTACATATTGAATTGCTCCGTGACGAAATTATTTTGACGCGGGAAGAACTTTTACATAAATATGAGACCCATAATACCTTTTGTGAAATTGTGAACGAGGTACACTCAACAATCCGCTTGGATGAGCTCCGGAAAATCGCCAAGAACACTATCGAAAACATGCTGAAGCTGGACACATACGCGCTGATGGTGTGGGACAGCCGCGAGAAGACGTTCATCATCATGGAGAGCAAAAACATGGGCGAGCACGACGAGGCGGAAGCTATCCAGAAACTCGAAAGCATAAACAAGATGAACATAGACAAGGCTGAGCTGTCGGATCACGTCTATCTGCCCTTAAACGAAGGCAAGGTGATCTTGGGCGCCTTGTGTATTCCGGTAGACGATTATCCGTCGGCGGCCCGCGGCAACGGGGAGGTACTGAGGCTGGCGGTCAACCAGCTTACCAAGGCGATCGAAAACTCGGTTGTCTACGAGGAGGCCAAGAGGCGGGCCATCACCGACGAGAAGACAAGACTTTTCAACTTTAAGTATCTTACAGAGCGGCTCGACAACGAGATAAAGCGATCGTCAAGACACAGGCACAAGCTAGCCGTATTGATGGTAGACATAGACGATTTTAAAACCATTAACGACACTTACGGCCATGTCAAAGGCGACGAGGTCCTCGCGGAAACCGCGGATGTGCTAACGAGAACTTGCCGTGACATCGACATCATCGCGCGCTTCGGCGGCGATGAATTCACAATAATTATGCCCGAGAACAGTCTTGTCGGAGCGAGGGCGCTGGCAGAGCGGATAAGGGACAAAATCAGACGGTATCGTTTCGATACGGGACACGGCTTTGACGCCTCCATCACGGTTAGCGTCGGCATCGCGGGCTACCCGGAGCACGGTAAACACACGGCAAAACTGGTTAAGCGCGCTGATCAAGCCCTTTTAGAAGCAAAAGTAGCGGGGAAGGACCGTATTAGCGTAGCCGTGATCTCTGCGGAAGACGAGGATGAGCTGAACTAATGGAGATCGAGGTCAAACTGCTCGAAAGCGGCGCGGAGGTGCCTGTCTACGCCCACGACGGAGACGCAGGCTGCGACCTGCGAAGCTCCGTGGACATTGTGCTGGAACCGGGCCGGCGCGCGATGGTACCGACCGGTCTGGCTTTGGCGATACCTGAGGGTTACGCGGGTTTCGTTCAACCCAAAAGCGGCTTGGCGGCCAAACACGGCATCGGCGTCGTTAACGGGCCCGGTTTAATAGATTCAGGCTACCGCGGCGAGATCAAGGTCATATTAATCAATTTCGACGATTCTGAGCCGTTTAAGATCGCGCGGGGCGACAAGATTGCGCAGCTGGTCATCCAAAAGGTCACTAAAGCCTCTTTTAAGCCTGTTGAGGAGCTATCCGACACCGTCCGGGGCGATGGCGGCTTCGGCAGCACCGGCGTCTGAACCATCCCTTGAATCACTTCGCATAATAGATGTTATGTTAACTAACTTGTTTGAAGTGTTAGTTAACATAACATAGGTAGAATAGGTTCCTGTTTACTCCCCCGGGGATCTAGGCAACATAACATGGCTGTCTGATTTACGATTCCCTAGTCTTTTTGGCTGTGGATGATTAGATTGACGTGTTCTTTGTCGCGGCGGCAGAAGGTCTGCGGTTTGCGATCAGCGTCGACAATGTTGTGGGAGAAGTGCATGACGCATTTTTCGTCGTCGCAATGGTCCAGGCCGAAAGTGTGGCCGATTTCGTGGACGGCTTCCTTCCCCACCCTGTTAAAATACTTATCCCTGTCTTCGTCGAGGAGGCGGTATAAGGATATGACCGCGGCCGGGCCTGATATCTGCGCTTCGCCGAAAACGAAGTTCGTTCGGGGGGCGAAGAGGTCGAATGGGGTCACGGCCAGGATTTTGGCGTTTTCGTGTTCGGCAAGTCCGGCGATGCGGCGGATGATTGCCGGGGCGCTGAACTGGTGGCGGTAATTTGAGAGGGCAAAGAAAGGCACCGCCCGCCCCTTCAGCAGTTGAACGTTAAGACGGAAAGCCACATGGAGCGTATGTCTGATGTGTTCAAGAATGTCTTCGTCGACCTCGCCCAGTGGCAGAACAAAGATACTATACGGCATGCTTGTTCATTACCTCAAGCTTCTCCAGCTGCTCGGGCGTACCGATTACAATCAGCCTGTCCCCTTGTTCGATCTTGGTATCACCATGAAGGTCGCTATCAAACCGGCCGTCGACGCGGTAGATGCTTAACACCATCGCGCCGGACTTCTGTCGGATGTCGGCGTCGCGTACGGAAGAGTCTTTTAGCGGGCTGTCCTTCCCCACCGTCATCTCTTCCAGCTGGAATTCCATTTTCTCGCCGTGCATAACCGTGTCTAAGAAGTCGCTGACCACGGGTTTTAGAACCATAGAGGCGATGCGCCGACCGCCTAAGCTGTAAGGGCTGATAACCCTGTTGGCGCCGGCCCGCTTGAGTTTATAGTCGGCGCTTTCCAGGTTGGCCCTAGCGATAATGAACAAATCGGCGTTCAAAGCGCGGGCCGTCAGCGTTACGTAAACGTTATCGGCGTCGCTGTCGACCACGCTGACCAGGCCTTTAGCCTTGTCAATCCCAGCTTCTTTCAAGACTTCCTCGTTGGCCGCGTCGCCCTGGATGTATAAGACGTCCTCGGCGTCCAGATATTTCTTAACGTCAGGATTGGGATCAAGCACGATAAACGGAGCGCCGCTGCGCTTGAATTCCCGGGCGACCTGTTCGCCCACCCGGCCAAAACCGCATACGATATAGTGACCTTTAAGCTGTTCAATACGTTTTTTCATAGAACGTCCCCCCAGGACCTCAGAAAAGTATCCTTCCAGCAAAAATTCAAGAAAACGGCCGATAACGTAGGCCGCGGCCGCGACGCCCGAGGCGATCAGGAATATCGTGAAGACCTGACCCACGGGCGATAAGGCGTGGACCTCGCTGAAACCGACAGTGGCGATGGTGATGACCGTCATATAGGCGGCGTCCAGGAACGACCAGCCTTCGATAAGCATGTATCCGGCAATGCCAGCGACAATGATGGCGCCAAGCAGCAAGCCGGCGTTTCTCAGGTGTTTTAAAGAGTCTGAAGATTTCGCGGTCACAAGCCCCTACTTTATCCCTAAGTATTTATGAATCTGCGGCATAACGGAAATGTCGCTAAGCCGCTCTCCGGCGATTTTCAGCAGTTTGACCAGCGTATACGAATCGACGCGCTGATTTATTTTAGCACACGGTTCGACCGGCTGAATATAAAAAGGAAGTCCTGGATTTATATCGGCTACCAGCTTCGCGGCCCGGGTAAACTCGATTACATCAGTTTTAGCCGAAACAGGCACTTTAACATAGGCTTCTTTAAGGGACGCGATCTTTATAAACTCCCGCTGCTCGTCCCATAAAGGCGGTGTCCCCGAAACTGACGGGAGCTTAATGTCGGCGCTGACAATGTCAATGTACGCGATGACGTTCTCTAGTTCAGACGGCAGGCTGGCGTTGGTTTCAAGCAAGAACGGTTTGGCGGCTATGCCTTTGATAAGGTTGAGGCGCAATAGTTCGGCGACGAAATCGCTTTGGCATAGCGGTTCTCCCCCGGTTATGGCGACCGCGTGGTGCCAGCTCCGCAACTCGGAGGCGATCTTATCCAGCAGGGCGTTCGGCGTTATGGACGCGCCCGACGCGGTTGACCGCGATTCTGGTGTATCGCAATAAGAGCAGCTCAGATTGCAGCCGGCCAGGCGAACGAAAACATGTGGACGACCGGCGTACCGGCCTTCTCCTTGGATGCTGGAAAACAGCTCGATGACGCGCCCAGCGGCCACTTCCCTACTTCACCGGCCTTACTTTGGCGGCCGCGTGAAGGAGACCGGAAAGTTCCCGGTCGACCAGGGCAAGAACGCCGTCCGCGAATGCCCGTTCGTTAACTCCCAGGTCGGCCAAGCCAATCGCCGGGATCGGCGCGCCCTCGCTTATTACGTTCACCCCGATATGGATAAAACAATCCCCCGCCCCGCCGGTAGTGGCGATGGAAACGGAAAGCTTTCTTTTGCCGGTTTTGTCCGTCAGATAAATATCGTCGCCTTCGCGCGCCCAGCCGGCCTGATCCGTTATCTTAATCAAGTTCTCGAGGACCCCGGCCATGATCAGGCGCTGAAAGGCCACGGCCGTTTCCAGGGAGCGTCCTTCCATTCTTATCAAGAAATGAACCATTCTCGCGGATTTTATGGTTGCCCCGGCAAGCCTGTCTTCCTTGTCCACCAGGTTATCCGTCGGGACGTCGGCCGGGCCGAAAAACGAGACGCACGCGTCGCCGGGCAACTCGGCGACTTTAGCAATAAAACGGCTGCTCAACTGGGTACCGTCGTATATATATTCCTCGGGTATGAGTTTAGTTATCAACCGCGAAACGTCCTTCTATGAGATAGGCGGCGCCGGCTTGGCGAGCCGCTCGCTTGAATCTTGCGCAGCTTTCGCAAACGCCGCACATCAGTTCCTCCGCCTTATAGCAGGACCAGATCAGGTCAAAAGGTGCGTTGAGCTCTAGCCCCAAGGCGATAATCTCGGCCTTAACCAGCTCCTGTGTATAGGAGGTCAGCACGACGCGACCTCGGGTGGAAAAGGAAAAAGCGCGGTTGGCGGCGTCAACGAAGTCGGCGCTGTTGTCTGGAAATGAAACGGCTTCTTCCTCGTTGAAGCCGGCAACCAAAAGTCCGGCTTGACTCGCTTCGGCCACGGCCGCCCCGACGTTTACGAAGACGCCGTTGCGATTGGGCACCCAAACGGAGGCCGCCGAAGCGGCGGTTTTACCGCCGTTTTTAAGGTCGTTTTCGGAAATCGTTGGCACGGATTCAGGCCCGGTTAAAGCGCTCAGAGGGGTTCGCAGAAAGCTCAAATCTATAACCGAGTGGGTTATGCTGTAACGTTTGGCCATGGCTTTGGCGCGTTCTATCTCTTTCGCCGCCGCTTTTTGGCCGTAGTCAAAAGTTAATGCGGTTACGACCTCGGTTTCCGCGGCGGCCATGGCCAGGTTAACTGAAGAGTCAAGACCGGCGGACAAAAGGACAATCGAACGCATTGACGCCACCTTAGAGTCTATTCCCGGTACGAAATGCAGGCGCTGTCAGATTCCCACATGTTGACCTGTTTGATTTTCACGCCGGGTGGAAATCCGCCGGCGCGACGCAGTTCATGGTACAGGTAGTTGGCGAGATTCTCCGCGGTCGGGGTGGTCTTGTCGAAAGGCGGAATTTCGTTTATGTGGCGATGGTCGAAACGGTCGAGAATCTCGTTAACGCTGTTCTTGAGATCCTTAAAATCACAAACGATGCCGATCGAGTTCAGCGCCTCCCCTTCTACAACGACCTCGACCTTAAAGGTATGACCGTGCAGGCGGGCGCACTCACCGGGATATCCGGCCAAGCTATGCGCGGCGTCAAAATGAGTCTTAACAGTTAGCTCGTACATGACTTGATCCTCCAATAACTTTATAGTTGAAGCAAAGTGATTTTAGTGACGGCAGTGAAGTAGTATTCATCACTTCAAGTTTCACCTCAAAACTCACTTCGTACACTTCACTCCCCGTTTAGTGTTTCTATAAAAGCTTCCAGTCGCAGTCGTGACCGCTCGTCCAAAGGACCGGGCTTATCGGCTTCGAGCCGAAGCACCGGAAAATCAAAAGCTTCACGAAAAACCAGGTCGTCGAGCTGATGGTAGCAGAAACTCTGAACGTAATGGACTATTCCGTCGACTTTCCTTACGCTGGCTTGTTTTCCTATCTCCGCAGCCCTCGCGATGGCGCCGTAAGGGTAGGTGTAACCAGCGTATTGCTCGGACAGATTCGCGGAGACGCGAGGCATCGAAAACTCCCTTTGCACTTCATTATACACGACGTCCGCGCCGCGGCCGGTAATCAAATCGTAAAGGTCGTTCACTATCGGAGGCACCCCCGACAAGGCTAGGCGGGCGCAGGTTTTGGCCGGTTCTCGCTGTTCGGCCTCCGCTATGAGAGACGACAGGTCCGCGGCGTAGGCAGCCGGGTCGCCCCCGAAATCACTTGTTCCGATCAGGGCAAAGTGGTTTTCACGGCCGGTTATCAGGCCGTCTCGCCAGGTCATTTCGTCAAGTTTCCGGCTAAGGTTCCGGACATCCGCGAGCTCGCGGCGATATTCCTCCGCTGTCGTTGTGTCCGTATGTAACGCGTCTGCGAGGCGCTTTATCTCTTCATATATAAGGGAGGTGTCTCGGTTCGAAGGATACGCGAACGGGATCACCAGCCGCCCCTCACTGGCAACGACATCCATCAGGGCAGCCGTGTTCCCGCAATCGCCCTGCATGACGCCGACAATAGTGTCAATTTCAGGACGCGACCTTAAAGCCCCGTAAATGCCTTTTATCCAGGCACAATAGTTACGCGGAAAGCCGGCCGCCTCGGCGTCTTCAACAAGTTTGTAAGGATCGAGTGAGGAAATGAAAAGGTTATTGAGGTCGACCGGCACCGCTCCGGCCGCGAAGATAACCTCAACCGGAACGGTCGAGGTTATTCCGACATAACGCGTCATCGCTTAAGCCAGGGCCTGCCGGACTTCATCGTCCGTCGTTTGCGAAAAGTCTTCGTAAAAAGCGCCCACCGCCTGAAAATACTCGGGCGTTTCGAGAAAAACAAATCCGTCGGCGGCGTCGGCTAACCTCTCGGCGGTGTCGGAAGGCGCGACGGGAGCCGAGATGATTACGCGCTTCGCACCCCGGCGTCTGGCATAAAGAGCCGCTGCCTTTATGGTAGCGCCGGTGGCGATCCCGTCATCAATCAGTACAAGTGTTTTGCCGGTCCAGTCGGGCTCGGTTGTGTCGCCCCGGTATTGTTCCTCCCGACGCTTAAGCTCGGTCAGCTGGGTCGACTTTTCTTTTTCCAGATAATCCGGCGTGACGTGCAAATACTTTATCAAGCCTTCGTCAACGACTGTCTTGCCGTCAGGCGCGATGGCGCCGATTCCAAATTCGGGATTGCCGGGAGCGCCGAGTTTACGGGTTATCAACACGTCGATCGGGAGTTTGAGGATGGCGGCTGTCTCAGCGGCGACAATGACGCCGCCGCGGGGAATCCCCAATATGATGGTGTCAGGGCCGGCCAAGTCCCGCAGCCGCGAGGCCAAGGCCCGGCCTGCTTCTACTCTATCGCGCCACATACGGTTCCTTTTAATGAGGCCGAAGTAACGCCGTCTATCTTTACCTTTACGAACCGGTTAATCATGTGAATTTCCGCAAGGCAGTTTACGATCTTGTTGGTTCTTGTCCGGCCGGCCAGACTGCCTCCGCCGTGCCGGCTGGTCTTTTCGAGAAAGACCTCAAGCGTCTCTCCGACAAGCCTTTTGTTTATTTCCAGGCTTAACTCAGATTGTAGCGTAATCAGACGACGAAGGCGCGATTCTTTTTCATCGGCGGGCACATCATCATTCATCTTAGAGGCCGCGGTGCCTGTGCGGGGTGAATAAATAAAGGTGTAAGCCGCGTCGAACCGGATCTCCCGGACCGCGTCCAGTGTTTGCCCGAATTCAGCGTCCGTCTCGCCCGGAAACCCGACAATCAGGTCTGTCGACAAAGCAACGCCGGGAACCGCTTGCCTTATTTTTGACGCCAGTTTTAGGTAATCCGCTAAACCATATCCTCTGTTCATAAGCTTAAGAATCCTGTCGGAACCCGCTTGCAGCGGCAAATGTACATCTTCGCACACCTTATCGTACTCGGCGACGGCGGCAATCGTCGCGTCGGACATATCTTTGGGATGGGAGGTCAGAAAGCGTAAACGCCTTAGTCCGTCAACGTCGCTCAGGCGTTTCAGCAAAACGGGAAAAGCGTTGGTTTCCCCCAAGTCGTTTCCGTACGAATTGACGTTTTGTCCCAACAACGTGACTTCTCTGACTCCCCGTTCGGACAGAATGCGGGAGCGGTTAATAATCTCGTCGGCTGGCAGGCTGTGTTCCCGTCCGCGGGCGTAAGGCACGACGCAATAAGAGCAAAAATTGTCGCAGCCCCGGCTGATAGGTAGCCATTCCCTGACGGGATCGACAGGCGCGGCCGGCAAGTCGCCCGGCAATTCACCGTTAAAGGATGTCAGGTCAAGGCGTGTTTGGCCGGCCTCAAGGCCGGTTATCGCTTCTGGAAGCAGGTGGAAAGACGAGGTACCGAAGACGATTTCAACTTGTGGCAAGGACGAGAAAATAGACGCTTTCTCCATCTCGCCCACACACCCGCCGACGGCGATCCACGGCGGCAAACCATTATTGGCTCGGGGTTTGATGGAATCCACATGACCGCGCACGCGTTTAACCGCGTGTTCGCGCACATTGCAGGTGTTTACGACGATAAGGTCCGCTTCCTTGACGTCCCGCGTTTCCAGATGGCCGGCTCCGGCAAGGATGGCGGCGATTGATTCCGAGTCGGCTTTGTTCATTTGGCAGCCGAAGGTCTTGATGTAGAAATTCATAGGTTTAGCGACTAAGCGTGATTTGCCGCCGCGATAAGAGCAGCGACGCGGTCTTCGGTGACTCCGCACTCCCCCATGAAAAACCTGCCGGGCGTTCGAGGCCCGTGGCAATCGGAACCGCCGGTCACCAGTAAATCATAATCGTCAGCGATTTTAAGATACCGTTTGATATCAGCTTTATTGTGGTCAAGACAATATACCTCGATTCCTCGGAGGCCCTTGTCGACCAGGGAGCCTATCATATCGTCGATCTTTGAGAGTTTTGGATGCGCCAAGATGGGCAAACCGCCGGCGTCTTTGATTGTGGCGATAACCTTATCGATCGTTAGGTTGTATTTCGGCACAAAACAAGACAGACCGTTACCAAGATAGCGTTCAAAAACCGAGTTAACGCTGTCGAGATAACCTTTTTTAACCACCGCCCTGGCGATATGCGCCCTGGTTAGAACGCCGCCGGGCGCCAAAGCCAATGCCTCCTCCACGGAAACGGGCATGTTCGCCTCGCTAAGTTTGGAGCACATTTCGTCAGCCCGGCTGAGACGCTGGACTTTAAGGTCCTCCAAGATGCTGAGAAGGTTGTCGTCATGATATTCGATGAAGTATCCAAGCATATGAATATCTTTACCGCCGGCGTCCGACCCCATCTCGATTCCGGGAATTACTGTTAGGCCGAACCTGTTTCCTGTGTTAATGGCTTCGGCCACGCCCCCGACCGTATCGTGGTCGGTTAACGAAATCGCTTTAAGCCCGATTTCAGAGGCGTGCTCGACGACTTGGGAGGCGGTAAAGGTCCCGTCTGACGAGGTGCTATGAATATGAAGATCGGCGTAGCACCTACTTGGCATACTCGACGGCCCTGGTTTCTCTAATGACCGTGACTTTGATTTGGCCCGGGTATTCGAGCTCGTCCTCAATCTGTTTGGCGACGTTGCGCGCCAGCGCGGCCGAATCTATGTCGCTCAAGTCCTCCGGCTTTACCATAACGCGTATCTCGCGGCCAGCCTGCATGGCAAACGACTTCTCGACGCCGTCGAATGACTCGGCGATGGTTTCCAGTTTCTCAAGCCGTTTGACGTAGCTTTCCAGGGTTTCCCGACGCGCTCCCGGCCGGGACGCGGACACCGCGTCGGCGGCGGAAACCAGCACGGCCTCGACCGTCTGCGGGTCGGTTTCGCCGTGGTGGGCGGCGATGGCGTGGCAGACTTCAGGCGATTCTTTAAGGCGTTTGGCGATCTCGGAACCGATGGCCGCGTGCGGGCCGTCGACCTCATGGGTGACGGCCTTGCCGATGTCGTGCAGTAAGCCCGCGCGTTTGGCCAGCTTGACGTTGGCGCCCAGCTCGGCTGCCATGATGCCGGAAAGGTTGGCCACCTCAATCGAATGCCTTAATACGTTCTGTCCGTAGCTGGTCCGATAGCGCAACCGGCCGATCGCCTTGATAAGCTCAGGGTGAAGGCCGTGGACGTCGGCTTCCAGAGCGGCCGCGTCGCCTTCCTCGCGGATCCTCTGATCGACCTCCACTTTTGATTTGTTATACATGTCCTCAATGCGCGCCGGATGGATACGGCCGTCGGCGATAAGCTTCTCCAGCGCCAGGCGGGCGATCTCCCGGCGTACCGGGTCGAAGCTCGACAAGGTGACCGCTTCCGGTGTGTCGTCGATTATCAGGTTGACGCCGGTCAGCGTCTCAAAAGCCCTGATATTCCTTCCCTCTCGGCCGATTACGCGCCCCTTGACCTCGTCGCTGGGCAGCGGCACAACCGAGACCGTCGTTTCGGCGGTATGGTCGGAAGCGACCCTTTGGATGGCTAGCGAAAGAAGATTCCTCGCCCGTCTCTCGCCCTCTTCCTTTGCCTCGTTCTCGATTTTGGTGACGATTTGGGCCGCGTGTACCTTTGCCTCTTCCTCAGCCCTTTGAACCAACTGCTGACGCGCCTCTTCCCTCGTCATATGGCCGATCTTCTCCAGCAACACGGTTTCTTCTTTAAGTTTGTTCTCTAGCTCATTCTTCAGACGTTCGCTGTTCTGCTCCTTAGCTGCTATGCTCTGGTCTTTCCTTTCCAGCGCGCTCATCTTGTTCTCTAGGTTTTCTTCGCGCTCGGCCATCTTGCTTTCGCGCCTTTCAATCTCCGAAGCGCGTTTCTTGATATCCTGCTCGGCTTGGACGCGCATGTTGTATATCTCGTCCCTGATCTCAAGCAGGCTTTCCTTCATTTTCGTTTCGGCTTCGTGCTCGGCGTCGGCTAGAATTCTCGACGCCGACTCCCGCGCCACGCTGACGCGCGACGACGTGTAGACTTTATAGCCGACTGCGCCCGCCGCTCCGCCAATTGCTAAACCTAAGATTAACATTAAGACTGTGGTCATCCTTTAACCTCCTGTTATCCAAAAAAAATGCCGGGCCGCTCTAGATACGCGGCTTCGGCAAGTTCAAATCCGTATTCTTGATTTAAAGGACACCCCGGCCAGGGCGTTGTTTATACTCTATGTTTTACAGCCCGCACAACCTGGAACTCTTGAGAGCCCAAGTTTCGGAACAACCGTCTTCGCCGGTTTCACCTTTACGTTTTTATCAGACATTTATTTAAGACTTCGATCGTGACCTTGATAAAAACCACGTTTACAAGAACAAAGATATGACTTACCTTGTTTAATTGTATCGTTGGCGCTTCGGTCGCGTCAAGGAAGCCCCTAAAGCGTCATTCGCTTTCCTTGTCAGCTCGCATCAGACTGTCAACGGCCTCTTTAGCGGCCTGGTTTTCGTAGCCGCGGCGAATCAGGTATGAATAAAGTTTTCTGCCTCGGTCATAAGGGTTCTTGCCGGATATCCTCGGCCACTGTCTGGCGGCTATCGCCGCTGCGCGGTCGTCTTCTCTATCGTTTGGATAAACGGACTCTAGAGTCTCGTCGATCAGGGAGGGGCGTACACCCAGCCTAAGCAATTCGGAGCGTAGACGCCGCGATCCGTAGCCCTGGCTGCCGGCCCGCTCGGAGATCCATGTTTCCGCGAAAACCTGGTCGTCAATCAAGCCGGCCCGGACGAGCCTGGCAATAACCGCGTCTCGGACATCGCCGCAACCTCGTCTATCGAGGTAACGAGCCATCTCCTGCTCGGTTCGCTGGCGATAAGAAAGAAAGCCGCAGGCCTTTTCGAACGCTTCTTCCTCGGAGGTATCAGTCATCGGTTCCGGCGGCGGCGGTCACCGGCGCTTCGTCAGGCACGGGAGGCGATGTTTCGGCCGTTTTGGGTTTGACGTCAGCGGCAGTCTCAGTTATTGAAGGCGTATCTGACTGTTTGTCGGTAATCTGTTTGTCCTTTGCCTTTGCTTCTTCTTTATCGGCGCCGACTTTATCTAAAATCTCTTTCTCTATCTTGTTGTACAGCGCTGGGTTTTCTTTTAAGAATTGCTTGGTGTTTTCCCGGCCTTGTCCAAGGCGCTCCTCGCCAAAGGTATACCAGGCTCCGCTTTTCTGGATAATGCCCATGTCCGTACTCATATCGACGACTCCGCCTTCGCGCGAAATCCCTTCGCCGTACATAATGTCGAACTCGGCTTGTCTGAACGGAGGAGCCATTTTATTCTTAACGACCTTGACCCGAACCCGGTTGCCGACCATGTCAGTACCTACTTTTAGGGTCTCGATCCGGCGGATATCCATCCGGACAGAAGAGTAGAACTTCAGCGCCCGTCCGCCCGGCGTCGTTTCCGGGTTGCCGAACATGACGCCGATTTTCTCCCGTAACTGGTTGATAAAAATGGCGGTTGTGCGGGATTTACTGATCGTGCCGGTAAGTTTGCGAAGAGCTTGGGACATCAGCCTGGCCTGCAAGCCGACATGGCTATCCCCCATCTCGCCTTCTATTTCGGCGCGTGGCACCAGGGCGGCGACGGAATCTATAACCACGACGTCGAGGGCGCCGCTACGAACCAGCATGTCCGCGATCTCAAGCGCCTGCTCGGCCGTATCGGGTTGGCTGACGAGAAGATTATCGATGTCGACTCCCATACGTTTGGAGTAAAGCGGATCAAGCGCGTGCTCGGCGTCTATAAAAGCGGCTTCGCCTCCGGACTTCTGAGCTTGAGCGACGATGCTCAAAGCGAGAGTTGTTTTGCCGGAGGCTTCCGGTCCGTAGATCTCAACCACCCGTCCCCGCGGCACCCCGCCGATGCCCAAAGCTATATCAAGGGCAAGCGCGCCGGTCGGGATAACGGCGACTTCCCTGTTGATATGGTCGTCGCCAAGTCGCATAACGGAACCCTTGCCGAATTGCCGTTCAATGTGCTGCAGCGCCATTTCCAGGGCCTTTTCTTTTTCCACCGTCTCCTCCTCTTATTAATTAAACTTATTAACTATCGGAACTCTACTACAAACATATGTTCGTGTCAAGATACACCGGTGGTATCCTTAAGGGATGCCCGGCTGATGGCGATATACGTCGCCCCTTTGGGCGACAACTTGCTTTCGAACAGGGTGACATCGAGTGCTCTAAGGCCTTCAACTTCCAAACCTTGTCCGATTTCCGCCAGGGCGTCCGGTTTCTCAAGCCACCTGGGGGTTTTTACCCGTCCCAAGGTTATGTGGGGATGAAAGTCGCGATCTTCAGGTTTGAAACCCAGCCACCCCATGGCCCGCTCGATGGGCTTGGACAGTTCGGCGGTTTGCCCGCCGTCGTCTATTCCGGCCCAAACAACGCGCGGTCGTGTCGGCGTGGGAAAACCTCCCAGACCGCGGATCGCGTAGGTATAGGCGGGCAAACCGCCGACCGCTTCGTCGAGGACCGCGACAATATCCGCCGCGGTTTCCTCCGGTACCGAGCCGAGGAACTTAAGCGTTATATGCGCGCCGCGAGGATCGACCCACTTGGCGCCCGGAACGGCGGCTTTAAGCTCTTCTTGAGCTTTGATGACCGCCGGCAGGGCTTCTTCTGGCATAGCCAAAGCTATAAACAGTCGTTTCATGGTGCCTTCCCTCAAGCGATTTCGTCGCCGCGTCCGCTTCGGCCCAGCAGGTAGAGCCGTAGCATGTTCAATAGGTATTGGGAGGCTTTGAATCTTATTTCGTTTCTGGTTCCGCGAAAGACCTTGTGTTCGCATTCCAGCGTATCGGCGGTCGCCAAACAGAAATATGCCAGCCCGACCGGTTTGTCAGGCGAGCCGCCGCCCGGTCCGGCTACGCCCGTCGAGGAAACGCCGATATCCGCGCCGAGCGCCTTCTTGACGCCGGACGCCATCTCCTCCGCGGTTTGCGCACTGACCGCGCCGTGGTTCAGAATCGTTTGGGCCGCCACGCCCAAGAGGTCGGTCTTGACGGAGTTCGCGTAAGCGACAATCCCGCCTCTAACATAAGTCGAACTGCCGGGCGTGTTTATTAGTCTGGAGGCGGCCAGGCCGCCGGTTATGGATTCGGCCAGCGCTATCGTTAAGCCCCGTTTCTTAAGAAGCGCGCCCACCGCGTCCTCCATCTCTTCCGCATCGGCGCCGAATACCGCGTCTCCAAGTAGCTCCTTAACCTGAGCCTCGACTCCGGAGATCAAAACCCGCGCCTCGTCGCGCGTATTCCCCTTCGCGGTCAAACGAAGGGTAACCGCGCCTTTGGCGATCAACGGCGCGACTGTTGGATTTGTCTGCTCCAAAATCAGGTCATGGACGATTCTTTCCGTCTCGACCTCGCGCAGACCGTATATTTTCAAAACCCGGCTTAAGATGACCGGTGACGCGCCAGGCGCTGACTTTTTCATCTCCGGGATTATGTCCGATTCAAGCATTCTGGCCATCTCAGCGGGAACCCCGGGCGTGGCCGCGATGATTTTGCCCTCGACCTGCAGGATAAAGCCGGCCGCGGTTCCAAGCGTGGGTTTAATAGGCCGGGCGCCTTCAGGAATATACGCTTGCCGTATGGTCTTGTCGGACGCCTTCGGCTCGAATTCGCGCAGTTTCTCTCTGATCATCGACTCGAGAGAAGGATCCAGGACCAGCGGGCGGCCCGTTGCCTCGGCGATCGCGTCTCTGGTCAAATCGTCGTCCGTCGAGCCGAGGCCGCCTGTCAATATGACTGCGTCCGCTCGCGCCAAAGTTTCTTTGACGGCCGAGACAATCCGGTCAAGGTTGTCGCCGACCGAGGTTTGCCGGTAGCAATCGATGCCGGCGGCGGCCAATAATATCCCGATGTCGCGGGCATTCGTGTTGAAGTTCTGTCCCAGCAGAAGCTCCGTACCGACGTTAATTATCTCGCAGATCATTTAGTCCAGTGCCCCCTCTTCCGCGAATAGCGCGCCGTAGCTTTTGACAAAATAGTCGATCCCGCTGAACACGGTCAAGGCCAGCGCGACCATGATCAACGTCCATTCGACGCCCAGCAATATCCAGACGACTTGTATGTTTATCAGCGGAAAGGATGGTTGGATGATTAAGAAGGTTATGGCTAGGATCTGAAAAACGGTCTTAGTTTTGCCCCAGCCGCTGGCCGGGATGACAATATGTTTGACGGCGGCGGCCATTCGCAGGCCCGTTACCGCGAATTCGCGGCCGATGATGATGACGGCCACCCAAGCGGACAAGTTGCCCAGAGAAACCAGACTGATCAAGGCGGCGGATATCAAGAGCTTATCGGCCAGCGGATCCAGTATCTGGCCTAAGACGGTTACCTCGCCTCTACTTCTAGCCATATACCCGTCTAACGTGTCTGTAAGCGCGGCCAGGATGAACACTAAGCCGGCGGCGACGGCGCCCCACTGGAAGCCTATGCCGAGGAAAGACAAGCTTCCCGGCGACAAAAGGAAGGCCATGACGACCGGTATCAATATTATTCGGGATATGGTTATTTTATTAGCCAGATTCATTTAGCTGTGCCCGTCGCGGCTGACTCGGCGACCGGCCGCCCCCCTCCCGGGGCGGTGGCCTTCGGGGTAGCCCGCCACCACCCGTAGTAGGCGGCGCTGACCATGAGGATTAAAGCGATAATGGCGCCGATTACCCAAACCGGCAAGGATTTCTTAAGGATGTCCCTATCAAGCAGGGAGTCCTCGGCCGGCTCGTGGTTTGATTTGGTCGGACCCGCTTCCCGCTTGAACTGCGCGGCGACCGCACCGGCGTCCAGCCCGACCGCTTCGGCGTATAACTTGACGAATCCGAGGGTGTAAGACAACGGCGGCAGGAGATCGTATTGTTCGTTCTCGATTGCCGCCAGAAACTTGACGCCGACCTTAGTCTTTATGCTCATGTCTTCCAAGGTCAGAGCCAAACTTTCCCGCCGCGTTCTTAGAATCTTTCCGACTGTGGCCACGCGGGTTTACCTCTCTTCTATTCGTCCGATTCGCCGTTTTTTAGCCTCTCGAATTCCTGTTCGCTCAAGAGGACCGCCCGTGGCTTGCTGCCATCAGCGCCGCCGACGATGCCCCGTTCTTCCATCGTGTCTACGAGCCTCGCCGCCCGTGAATAGCCGACGCGCAGCCTGCGCTGCAGCATAGAAATCGAGGCGGCGCCCGTCCGCACGACCACCTCGATTGCTTGATCGAGCAGAGGATCGATGTACTCCAGGTTGGTCCAGGGAGTCTGTTCTTCCTCGGTCATCAGCTCATCGCTGTATTCGGGTTCGCGCTGCTCGCGGACGAACGCGGTCGTATCGGCAATCTCCTTCTCCGTAAGATACGCGCCTTGAATTCGTTTCGGTTTGACCGAGCCGGCCGGCAGAAAAAGCATGTCGCCCCGCCCGATCAACTTCTCGGCGCCAGGCATATCAAGGATGACGCGGGAATCCATCTGCGACGCCACTTCGAAAGAGATCCTGGACGGAATGTTAGCTTTGATGACGCCGGTTATGACGTCGACGCTGGGCCGCTGCGTCGCGACCACCAGGTTGATGCCGACGGCCCGACCCATTTGCGACAGCCGGCAGATAGAGTCCTCGACCTCGGCCGGCGCCACCATCATCAAATCCGCCAGCTCGTCGATTACGATGACGAGGTAAGGCATGGCCGCCGAGTCTTTCTTGAGATTTTCATTGTAGTATTCGATATTGCGGGCGCCCGCCTCAGCCATCATCTTAAAGCGCTGCTCCATTTCCTTGACAGCCCAGGCCAACGCCAGACTGGCTTTTTTGGGATTCGTAATGACCGGGGCGATTAAATGAGGAATTGAATTATAGTGGTTGAGTTCGACCATCTTCGGGTCTATCAAAATCATCTTAACCAGATCGGGATGGGAGAAAAACAAAAGCGACATGATAATAGCGTTGACGCACGTGGTTTTTCCGGAACCGGTCGCGCCGGAAATCAAGAGATGCGGCATATGCCCGAGATTAACGACGACCGGGCCGCCTCCGATATCTTTTCCGATGCCCGTGGTCAAAGAACCCATTGGCTCAGTCGCCGCGGCCGCTCTAAGAACGTCGCCCAGCGTAACCATTTCTTTGTCTTCGCTGGCCACTTCAACACCGACCAAAGTCTTACCCGGAACGGGCGCGAGTATTCTGACGTCGGGAGAGGCCAGCGCCAGTGCAAGATCGTTCGCCAGAGACATGATCCGGTTGACCTTTACCCCGCTCCCGAGCTGAAGCTCAAACCTCGTAACCGTCGGACCGTTCACGACCTGGGCCACAACAGCTTCGACGCCGAAATCACGAAGAGTCTCCTCGACGATCTTGATCCGATCGTTAACATTCTTTTTCCAGGCCTTATCGGAGCGGGGGGCTGCCTCTTTCAGCAAGTCCAGCGGCGGGAACTGATAGGTTTTATCGCGGACGACCGCGCCCGCGCCCGCGCCGGCGACTGTTTGGGCTTCTTCCAGGCGGATGGTCTCAGCTAATCGCGCCGCGTCGTTAGCCGCCGCGGCCTTTTTTTTATCAGGCTTAGGCGGAGCCGCCACCGACCCGCTTTCTATAGCCGCGCGTCGTTGCTTGCGTTTGATGTCGTTGATCTTTTTTCTGCCCTGCGTAAGCGCTTCGTCAGAGGCTTCGGATAAAGAAATTCCGGCTGTCACGACCAAACCGACCAGGAGAATCGCTGAGAGGATGATATAGGCGCCCGGTTTACCCGCGATTCTGGTGAAGGAATAACTTAAGATAGCCCCTACATATCCGCCGTAATCGCCGATAACGGCGGGCGGGGCCGGCTTGAAGGCGGTAGCAGGATTCGCCGCGTCAATAACGGTAAGGTGGATTACGGAAATAAGCGAAAAGAAGACAAGTCCCAGGCCGAGGCCTTTAGACTTAACGAGGTTCCGCCAGCGCTCGATAAAGAACATCAAAGCCCAGGCCACCAGCATGAACGGCACCAGGAAAACACCGATACCCAAAACGCTTCTCAGGACACCGGCCACCCAAACGCCGATCTCTCCGCCCGAACCGAACAAGCTGACCGCGATAAAAAGAGACAACGCGGTCAGCGCGATCGCGTAGATATCGCGTATCTGGCCCGGCTTCAAGTTTAGGGATTGTTTCTTCTTAGCCAATGTAGCTCCGTAGTGATGCTAGTGAAACAGGAAGTGACGTCGGAAGTGAAGCTGGAAGTGACTCTGGTGAAACAGGAAGTGATGCCAGAGTGACATTGGTGACGCTAGTGGTAAATGGCTTCACTTTCTTCACTTCAAAAATCACCCCCGTCACTTCTATACTTCAATGATAATAGGCATGATCATCGGGCGCCGCTTGGTCTGCTTGTATAAGAAACGCCCGAGCGACTCGCGCAGATGCATCTTGAGCAATCCCTCGTCGACAATCTCGTCGGCGAGACACTCGTTAAGAGCGTTAGATACGGTCTTCTTAGCTTGGTCGATAAGTTCGCCGGTGTCCATTGCGTAGACAAAACCGCGGGAGACGACATCTGGCCCGATGACGATCTCACCCTTCTTGCGGGCGATCCCGACGACCACGATGAAAACGCCGTCGCGGCTCAATCTTAGCCGGTCTCGCAGGACGACGTCGCCGATGTCCCCGATGCCGAGTCCGTCGACGAACATGGCCCCCGCGGCCACGCTCCCGTCGATCTTGCCCTTCCCTTTCTTGAACTTTATTACGTCGCCGTTTTCGGCCAACAGAACGTTTTCGGCGGGCAAACCGACACTCTTCGCCAGGTCCGCATGATGTTTTAGGTGGCGGTATTCACCGTGGATCGGGATAAAATATCGGGGCCTGACTATATTGAGAATCAGGCGCAGCTCTTCCTGGGCCGCGTGCCCGGAAACGTGAACCCCCGCCGACTTTTCGTAAATGACGTTTACGCCGATGCGGAACAACTGGTCGATCGTTCTGGCGACGGATTTCTCGTTCCCCGGCACGGGCGAGGCCGATATGATAACGGTATCTCCGGGCACAAGTTCGATGTGTTTCATGTCGTGGCTTGCCAGCCGGGCCAAAGCCGCCATAGGTTCTCCCTGGCTGCCTGTCGCAAGGATGGCGATCCGCTCCGGCGGGAAGTCTTTGACATCATGCAAACCGATCATGCAACCGTCGGGGATTTTCAAATAGCCGAGCTCGGAGGCGATATCCACGCTTGCCTTCATGCTGCGTCCGGCGATCGCCACGCGCCGCCCGTTGTCGCACGCGACGTTTATCGCCTGTTGGATGCGATGAACGTGGGACGAAAAGCAGGCGATAACGACTCTCTGCTTGGCTCGTTTAACCGCCGCGTCCAGCGCCTCTCCGACCGTTGTTTCCGTTTTGGTATACCCGGGAGTCTCCGCGTTAGTGCTGTCGGAGAGTAAGGCCAAAACTCCTTTCTTGCCGAAGTCGACAAACTTATCAATTTCAGTCATCCGGCCGTCCACAGGCGTCTGGTCAAGCTTAAAATCACCGGTATGAACGATAGTCCCGTCAGGCGTTTCAACGGCCAGGCCGACGCCGTCCGGTACGCTGTGGCTGACGCGGATGAAAGAGACCTTAAAATCGCCAACTTTAACGCTTCGCTTCGGTTCGATCGTCTTCAACTTCACCTTGTTGAGCATCTTGTACTCTGAGAGTTTGTTGCGTGCCAGGCCGAGGGTCAGCGGCGTTCCGTAGACAGGCACGTTGACCTGTTTCAAGAAAAACGCGACGGCACCGGTATGGTCCTCGTGGCCGTGCGTTAAGAAAAGGGCTCGGACTTTACGCTTCTTTCGGATCGCGTAGGAAAAGTCGGGCAGAATCAGGTCAATTCCAAGCAGATCGTCCTCGGGGAACATCAAACCCGCGTCGACAATGATGATGTCGTTGTCGGTCTCCAGCACCATCATGTTCTTGCCGACCTCGCCGAGGCCGCCCAACGGGACGATTTTGAGCACTAGGCTATCCCCAAATCCTTAAGAACTGCTGTGATTTTTACCTTTTCGTCGTCCGTCGCCTCGACTAACGGGAGCCGTACGCCGCCGACATTCCGCCCGAGAATATTCAGAGCAGCTTTAACCGGCGCCGGATTGGGCGCGATAAACAGGACACGAAACAGGCCTGATAGTTTATTGTGGAGGCTTGTCGCCCGTTTGTGGTCTCCGCCGGAGAATGCTTCAATCATCTCGCTCATTTCGTTGCCGGCGATGTGAGACGCGACGCTTATGACGCCCCGTCCGCCCAGGCTGACGATTGGCAAAGTCATTGAGTCGTCGCCGCTGTAAACCAAGAATCCTTCGGACGAACCTATGACGATCTTGGTGACCGCGTCAAGACTTCCGCTGGCTTCTTTGACGCCGACGATATTGTCTATCTCGCTCAACCGGATAATTGTCTCGGGCTCGACGTTCTTCGCCGTTCTGCCAGGTATATTGTAGAGGATCAACGGTAAGGCTGTATTAGCTGCGACCGACTTGAAGTGCCTGTAGAACCCTTCCTGGGAAGGCTTATTGTAGTACGGAGCTACTTGAAGCGACGCGTGGACTCCCGCCGCTTCGGCTGCCTGCGTCAGGTGGATCGCCTCCGCGGTCGAGTTGCTGCCGCTACCGGCGATAACATAAGCCCTGTCGCCGACCGAGGCCATGACCACTTTATAAAGTTCGGCCGATTCATCCATAGTAAGCGTGGTTGATTCCCCGGTCGTTCCTGTAATAACCAATCCCTCGGAGCCGTTGTCGACCAGATACGAGGCCAGGTTGGCCGCGGCCTCGAAATCGACGGTCAGATCGTCATTGAACGGCGTGACCATTGCCGTAATAATGCCGCCAAAATCCATAATCATCCTCCGTTTGTCGTTAAATGTCTAAGAAATTCTCCAGGCCGTAGGTCAATCCCCGGTGATCGGCGATCTTTTTAATCGCCAGAACAACCCCGGGCATAAACGACGTCCTGTCGATCGAGTCGTGCCTGATCGTTAAGGTCTGGCCCTGCCCGCCAAAAATTACTTCTTGATGGGCTACCAGACCGGGCAGACGTACGCTGTGGACGTGGACGCCGTTGATAAAACCGCCCCTGGCGCCCTCCAGCGTCTCTTTTTCGCCCGGCTTTAGTCGCCCGCCGGATTCGGCGGGCAAACCCTCCGCTGTTTTTATCGCCGTTCCTGACGGCGCGTCGGCTTTCATATCATGGTGCAGTTCGATGATCTCGTAAGACTCCATGTATTTAGCGGCCGTTTTCGATAGTTCCATCATCAATACAGCGCCGATGGCAAAATTGGGTGCTATAAGCACGTTTGTTTTCCTGGGTTTGATGTAGGCGGCTATTTCGTCTAAATCGGCTTTAGCCAGACCGGTCGTGCCGACGACGCAGTGAGCGCCGGCGTCGGTTGCCGCTTTGATGTTTCCTTTGACCGAAGAAGGCACCGTAAAGTCTACGACCACCTCCGGCTTTTTGTTAAGCTCCTCAGACAGACTGCCGGACATCACTACGCCACCAACTTCTTCACCCGAGAAAGCCAAAGAAGAATCGCAAGCGCCATAAAGCTCAAGTTCAGGGTCAGCAATAACCGAGCGGCAGACTTCGCGTCCCATCCGCCCCCCCGCTCCGCAGACAACAACCTTGATAGACACAGAAAACCTCCCTTGTCTTATCGCGTAAAACCGGTAAACAGTTCTTCTTTTACCGGTCCGATTATCGTTAATACTCGCGGACCTGTAAGTATATTAGAGGCGACTCGCTTGACGTCGCTTAAAGCAATCGAGTTCACTCTTTCGATAAGATCGTCGACGGACAGAATCTCGGCCCCGCACATCAATCCCCGGCCCAGTCGCGACATCCTTGTCGTAATATCCTCGAGGCCTATGACGAGACTTCCTTTGAGTTGTTCTTTAGCCCTGACCAGTTCTTTATTGGTAATTCCTTTGGTTGCGACTTTATCGAACTCCTCGGAGATAAGGCGGCACACGGTGACGGCTTTGTCGGCGGCCGTCCCAGCGTAAACTGCCATCGAACCCGTCTCGGCGTACTGGCTCCGGAAAGAGTATACGGCGTAAACAAGCCCTCTTTTCTCCCTGATCTTCTGCCAGAGTCGAGAGCTCATGCCTCCGCCAAGCACCGTATCGATCAGGCTCAGGATAAAACGATCCTCATCTTTAACGGACACACCTTCGAAGCCAAAACAAATGTGGGCTTGTTGAGTGTCGCGGGGTTGGACGAATGTATCGGACGCCACCAACGGCCGTCTGGCTCGACGAGTCTTGGCGGCGCCGTCATGGCCCCCTAAAGCCTCTTCTATCTGCCCGACAAGTTCATTATGAAGAACATTGCCGGCCGCCGCAACAACAAAATTGGGCGCTGTGTAGCCGTTTTTAAAGTAGGCAACGATATCGTCGCGCGTCATGGCGAGGATCGCTTTCTCCGTCCCTATCACGCGCCGTCCCAGAGGGTGGCCGGCGAAAAGACGCTGATCGAACAGGTCATACACAAGTTCAGCCGGCGCGTCTTCGTGCATATTGATCTCTTCCAAAACAACCGCTCGCTCAGAATCGATATCAGGTTGACGGAAAACAGGATTGGTGGCCAGGTCGCTTAGGACGGTTATAGCGGTGTCGAGATGCTGATCGAGCACTCGCGCGTAAAGGCAGGTATATTCCTTAGCCGAAAACGCGTTGAGTTCGCCGCCGACCGCGTCAAATTCCTCCGCGATGGCGCGGGCCGACCGGGTAGTGGTTCCCTTAAAAACGAGATGTTCCAGAAAATGCGTCAGTCCCGCCTGACGGCGGTTCTCGTCGCGGGAGCCCGCTTTGACCCATAGGCCAAGGCTGATAGAGCGGACACCAGGCACCCTTTCGCTGATGACGGTCAGGCCGTTCTTAAGCCGGGTTGACTGGTAAAAGTTATCTCCGCTCACGCCGTTACACGCTAATCTACCTTCAGCTTATCTACGTCGACCGGCACCAGGCTGACCTTGCCGCGGTCGTCTACGGCGGTGACCTTAACGTGGACCTTGTCTCCGACGCTAACAACGTCCTCTACCTTGTCAATTCGCCTGCGGGCCAGTTTGGAGATGTGGATCAAGCCGTCTCTTCCGGGCATAAGTTCGACGAAAGCGCCGAACGGTGCGACTGTAACGACGGGTCCGACGAATTCTTCGCCGATATTGACGGGAGGCGGCGGGGCTATGATCTTGTTGATCATCTCTTGCGCCTTCTCGCCGCTCTCGACGTCGCGGGCTGTGATAAAGACGCGGCCGTCGTCTTCGATGTCAATCGAGGCGCCGGTCTCGTCGGTAATGCTGCGGATCATCTTGCCGCCCGGGCCGATGATCTCGCGAATCTTATCCGTCGGTACGGTGACTATTATCAATCGCGGCGCGTACTGCGACATCTCGCTTCGGGGTTCGGCGATGACGTCGGTCATCATCTTAAGGATGGCCAGCCGGGCTTCTTTAGCCTGGGCCAAAGCTTTGGCAATCGTCGCGTGGGAGATGCCGGCGATCTTGGAATCAAGCTGCCAGGCGGTAATGCCGTTCTTCGTGCCCGCGATCTTGAAATCCATATCGCCCATGAAGTCCTCGCTGCCCATGATGTCGGTCAGGATCGCATCTTGGTCGCCTTCCTTGATATAGCCCATGGCTATACCGGCCACCGGTTCCTTAATCGTTACGCCGGCGTCCATTAGCGCAAGGCTGCTCGCGCATACGCTGGCCATGGAGCTGGAACCGTTGGATTCAAGTACTTCAGAAACAAGACGGATGGCGAAGGGGAAAGATTCTTCGTCCGGAACCATCGGATAGATCGAGCTTTCCACCAGCGCTCCGTGACCGATCTCGCGTCTTTTGGGTCCGCGCATAAACCCTGTCTCACCCGTTGAAAACGGCGGGAAGTTGTAATGGTGCATGAACCTTTTGGCGGTCTCTATCCCCAAACCGTCTACTTTCTGAACCTCACCGATAGCGCCCAAGGTCAAAGCGGTCAAGACCTGTGTCTCGCCCCTGGTGAACAAACCGGAACCATGAGCCCGCGGCAATAATCCGACTTCAATTGAAATCGGTCGTATGTCGGTATAACCGCGCCCGTCAGCCCGTCGTTTTTCATCGATGATTATCCGGCGGAACTCTTTCTTCTCCGCGTCGTAAAGCGCAGAATTTATGTCCCGGCCGCTCTCGTCCATAACCTCCGCGTACCGTTCAATTGCTTCGGCTTTGATTTCGTTTAAGCGATCCCGCCGTTCATGCCGGCCAGTAATGGTCATGGCTCGCTTAACGTCGTGTTTAACCGATGTCATGACCTCTTCGTAAAGGGTTTCGTTCATCTCAAGCGGTGTAAACTCGCGCTTGGGCACGCCGGCTAGTTTCTGGAATTTCTCCTGCGCTTCGATAAGCGTGATAATGGCGGCGCGGGCTTCCGTTAAAGCAGCCAACATTACTTCCTCGTCGACCTCGTCGGCCTCGCCTTCCACCATGATGATTTCTTCTTTGTTGCCGGCCACGATGACGTCGACAGTGCTCTTCGACAGTTCCTCGTAAGTCGGGTTGATGACGACTTCGTTTTCAATCAAGCCGATGCGAACGGCCGCCAACGGTCCGTTGAAAGGCAGGTCGGATAGGCTGATAGCCGCAGACGCGCCGACCATCGACAAAACGTCGGGCGGATTGAGCATATCGGCCGACAAAACGGTCGCGATGACGTGAATCGTCGGCGTATATCCGTCCGGGAAAGAAGGCCTGATCGGCCTGTCAATTAGCCGGGCAGTCAAAATTGAATTTTCACTAGGACGGCCTTCGCGCTTTAGAAATCCGCCGGGGATTTTGCCCGCGGCGTACATGCGCTCTTCAACATCTACCGTAAGTGGCAAAAAGCCTTGTGGGACTTCCGGTTCGGGGCCGCCAACCACGGTTACCAGGACAAGCGAATCGCCGCATCTTACGGTGACCGCTCCGCTGGCTTGTTTGGCAAGTTTGCCGGTTTCAAATGTGATCGTCTTGCCGCCGATCTCAACGGAAATGCTTTGCTGCAAAGGGGTTACCTCCACTCGAGTCTTCTTCTCTTCCTCTTACCTCTTCTTTTTTAGTGCTTAGAGTCGTCTACCGGCGCAAGCCGAGCCGACCGATGAGCTGCTCATACCGCTCGCCGTCGCTTTTTTTCAAGTAGTTCAGCAATTTGCGCCGCTGTCCGACCATCATCAACAAACCGCGCCTCGAGTGGTTGTCTTTTTTGTGTGTCTTGAGGTGTTCGGTTAATTCGTTAATGCGGGTGGTAAGCAGGGCTACTTGGACTTCCGGCGAACCGGTGTCCGTGTCGTGCAGCTTATGGTCCTTGATCAACGTCTCTTTCTCGTCTCTTGTTAACGTCAAGTGCCCTCTTCAACCTCCTTTTAAAGTATTTGTCAATTCTATCATAGTCCGCGCTTTTTGTGCATCGTCGGCAATCTGTTTGGCCAGGTCTGCCGCGTTGTCGAATTTTTTCTCTCCCCTTATCCGCTCACAGAACTCGACCAGAATGTCCTGGTCGTATAGGTCGCCGTCGAAGTCCAACGCGTAGGCTTCGATTATCGAAGCGCGGCGGACTCCGAAAGTCGGAGCCAGACCCACATTGATTACCGCGGCGTATGTTTTCCCGCCCGTTCCTATTCTGCCTGCGTAGACGCCGTCTCTTGGTAGGCACAGGAATTCGGCCAGCTCGACATTGGCGGTCGGAAAACCGAGTTCCCTGCCCCTCTTCTCTCCGGACACGACTTTGCCGCGGAACACCGGACAACGTCCGAGAATGGCCCCGGCTGAGCCGACGTCGCCTTCGATAAGATGCTCTCTAGCCGCCGAACTGCTGGCCTTTTCGCCTTTAACGGTATGAAGGTTGAGCGATTCAACGCCAAAACCGTGTTTGGCGGCATAGTCGCTCAAATAGGCCGTGTCCCCTTCCCTGTTCCGGCCGAACTTAAAATCCGAACCGACGACAATGTTGGCCGGATCGAGAGGCAGGACCACCTTATCTAAAAACTCCCCAGGCTTAAGAACGGAAAGTTCCTCGGTGAAAGGGACAATAAGCACCTCGTCTACGCCAAGTTCCTGGATGAGTCTTTTCTTGGTCGCAGCGTCGGTGAGCAACAAAGGTCCGTGACCGGGATGCAGAATATCGGAAGGATGCCTGTCAAACGTGACGGCGACGCTTCTCAAACCCGCCGCCCTGGCCTCTGAAACAGCCCGCGTTATCACCTGCCGGTGGCCTACGTGAACCCCGTCGAATAAACCGATGGTGACGATTGATTTTTTCATAAGGATTCCAGGGGTATGAGGCGCATCGTAAGCAATGCCAAGCCGCCTTCTTCTAGCTCTGACAAAGGTATCGCGTCTTCAATCGAATATTCGCCGCTGCGCGTCCGTCTTAAAGCTGCCAGGTGGGCTCCGCAGCCGACGGCCTCACCCAAATCACGCGCCAGGCTGCGGATATAGGTGCCCTTGGAACAATCGATCGTAAAATCCGCCTCGGCGGCGTCTCCCGGGCGCCAATCGTTGACAATGAAGCTCCGGACCGTGATCTGCCTGGGCGGAACATCAACGATCTGTCCCCGGCGCGCGGCCTTGTATAAGGGCTGCCCATTGACCTTTATAGCCGAGACCATGGGCGGAATCTGCTCGATATCGCCGGTCAAGTCAAGAACTGCTTTCTCGACGGCGTCAAGCGTCAGCCCGGTCGAGCCGCGCTCTTCAACAGTTTTGCCGGCCGCGTCTAATGTATCGGTTGTCATGCCAAAACGGATGGTTCCGGTATATGTTTTATCGTCGCCAAGAAAACGCTCCGACAACTTGGTCGCCTTCCCGATCAGCAGCAAAAGTACGCCGGTTGCCGCGGGGTCCAACGTCCCGGCGTGGCCGACCCGATTTTCTCCGGACAGCCTCCGTATATCCTGCACGACGTCATGAGAAGTAGGACCGGCTGGTTTGTCGACGACCAGAAGTCCATCCATCTATTCGTTCCCGCCGGCCAAACTGATTCTAAGATTTTGTAGCGACTCATCGAGGCCCCCGGTAGCCGTGTAGCCGGCGGCCAATCGGTGACCGCCGCCTTTTTTAGCCTCGGCCAGCGCCCCGACGTCTATTTTCCCGGTCGACCTCAAGCTAACCCGCCACCCGGCGTCCGTTTCCTTAAAAACCGCGGCTACGCTTATCCCCTTCACCGCGCGCAGAGAGTCGATGAGATTCTCGGTGTCCTCGATCGACGAACCGGTTTTGACAAAATCAGTCTTGGTAATGGCGGTATATATAAGGCCGGTGGCCTCGTCGAAAACGGCTTTGGAAAAAGCGACGCCGGCCAGCTTAAGCCGCTCGAAGGTAGTGTTTTCGTAGATATGCCGGAATATCCTGGCCGGATCGACGCCGTAACCGATCAGCTCGGCGGCCGTAACGAACGAACCGGCCGTCGTGTTGGAGTATTGAAAGCGGCCGGTATCGGTAACCAGGCCGGTGTAGAGGTTCTCGGCGATTGCCTTGTCGAGCGAAACACCCAGATCCTTGCCGATTTCAAAAACCATTTCGGCGGTTGAAGCGAAATCGGGCGCCACGGCGTTAATCATCGCGTAGCCTGAGTTGTTGCGATGATGGTCTACGTTAATAGTGAGCTCAGACGTTTTCAAGAGTTTTTCCAGCGATCCCAACCGCTCCGGTCCGCCGCAATCCAAGGCGACCAGAACCTGCGGTCGATCGGGGAGCTTGTCCGGCGAAACCAGCACTTCCTGGCCTTCAAGGAAGGAGTATTGAGGCGGATAGGCGAAACGGTTGCCCCACGACGCCACGACGTTTTTGTTTAGCTTCCTGAGTATTAAAGCCAGGCCGATCAAGGATCCGATGGCGTCGCCGTCAGGCAGGATGTGCGTTACCAGAACGATATCATTGTGAGCCTCGATAGCCGCGGCTGCCTCGCCGAAAAAACCTTTACTCGTTTGGCTCATCGTCATGGTCCGTTTCTATCTCTTTAAGGATTTCGGATATTCTGAGACTGTGCTCCACGCTCATATCGATCGTGAAAACAAGCTCGGGCGTACAACGAAGCCTGATTCTTTTGGCAAGTTCTTTTTTGATCCTCCCGGATGCCTTGGTCAGGGCAGCCTGGCACGCTTCTTGCGCTTCCTTGTCGCCCAGAACGCTAAGGGAAATCCGGGCGTGCTTTAGGTCAGGGCTGACTTCTACGTGGGTGACCGAGGCAATCCCTATCCGCGGGTCCTTGAGATCTTTCTGCAGTATGCTCATCAGTTCTTCGCGGATGGCTTCGGCCACGCGCTCAGTCCTTAAGCTCATCTATCCTCTTCCATGCCGACGAACTTCCGTCGGACCTCGATTAGTTCGGCCGAGTGATGCGTCAGGATGTCGTTTTCCAGCGCGTTAAGCACTTTGCGAGCCTGGAATTCAGTGCCGGCAACCGTCGAGAAACCAAGTTTCGTCCGCTGCCACGTATCATGTTCGTCAACCTCTGAAACAGCTACGCCATAACGGCTTTTAGCCCGGTTAAGAAGGCTTTTAACCGTATGACGTTTATCTTTAAGTGAACCGGCCTCGGGGAGGCGAAGGCGAACAACCATTATCCCGACGATCACGGTAACCTCCGGGGTTTAAGTGCGAGGCGTTTCGACGATAGCGTACGCCTCGATAAAATCGTCGACTTTGACGTCGTTGTAATTCTCTACGTGAAGACCGCATTCCAGCCCTTGAGCGACCGACGCCGCGTCGTCCTTGAACCGTTTTAACGAGTCTAGTTTGCCGTCGTGGATGACCACGCCGTCGCGAACGACTCTAACGTTCGCTCCGGCTTTAAGCTCGCCTTCTTCAACCATACAACCGGCGACTGTGCCGATTTTAGACACCTTGAAGAGATCTAAAATCCTGGCCCGTCCCAACTCGACTTCAGAGATCTCCGGCGCCAGCATGCCTTTTCTGGCTGCTTCTATGTCCTCGATCACGCGGTAGATTATGTTATAAAACCTAAGGTCAACCTCTTCCTTAGCGGCCATTTCCTTGGCTTTAGGCGTCGGCCGGACGTTGAAGCCGACCACAATGGCGTTGGAAGCGGCGGCCAGCATAATATCCGTCTCTGTTATGCCCCCTACGCCGGCATGGACAATATTTGGTCTGACCTCGGTCTTCTCAATCTTCGCCAGTGATTCTTTTAAGGCTTCCAGGCTGCCTTGCACATCGGCTTTTATTACGATATTAAGGTCCTTGATCTCGCCTTCCTGAATCTGCTCAAACAGGTTGTCTAAAGTGACATGTTTCCTGGCTATTTCACGTTCCCGTTCGGCCGTCTGTCGTTTGCCCACGATGTCCTTGGCGTCTTTCTCGCTGGAAACAACCTCTGCTATGTCTCCGGCGCTCGGCACCGAATTGAGACCGAGCAACTCGACAGGCTGGCTGGGCAATGCTTTATACAACTTGCTGCCTTTATCGTCGTTCATAGCCCTGACGCGCCCGTAGCTTGTACCCGCGACGACCAGGGCGCCGGTTTTGAGTGATCCCCTTTGGACCAGCAAGGTGGCGACCGGACCTCTAGCCTTGTCAAGTTCGGCCTCGATGATGGTGCCTTCGGCCGGCGCTTTCTCGTTAGCCTTAAGCTCCTGAACCTCGGCCACGAGCAGAATCATCTCTAAGAGCGCGTCGATGCCGGTTTTAGCTTTTGCGGATACGTCGACAAAGACGGTTTCTCCGCCCCAAGCCTCCGGCACCAGTTCATATTCGGTCAGCTGTTGCTTGACTTTATCGGGATTTGCCTCGGGTTTGTCAACTTTGTTAACGGCCACGATAATCGGCACCTCAGCTGCTTTGGCGTGGTTTATGGCCTCTATCGTTTGAGGCATAACGCCGTCGTCGGCCGCGACAACCAGAATCGCGATGTCCGTCACCTTCGCGCCTCTCGCTCGCATGGTCGTAAAGGCCTCGTGGCCGGGGGTGTCGATAAAGGTGATTTTCTTACCGGCGTGAACGATCTGATAAGCGCCGATGTGTTGGGTAATGCCGCCGGCTTCCTGGCTGACGACATCGGTTTGTCTGATCGCGTCTAAGAGAAGTGTCTTGCCGTGGTTTACGTGGCCCATGATGGTGACGACAGGCGGCCTGAGCGTTAGATCGCTCTCTCTGTCTTTGGGCCGGTCGCGCGTTACCTTAAGCTCCGGGGCCTCGACAACATGGGCTTCGTAACCGAATTCGTCGGCCAAAACGTTGATTGCTTCTTCTGACAGTGATTGCGTGATGGTAACCATCTCGCCGAGGGCGAAAAGTTTCTTAATCAGTTCGGACGCCGGATGGTCGATTTTGGCCGCGAAGTCCTTAACCGTAATGCCAAGGTTTACCTCTAGGACAGGTTTTTCTACGGGCCCGTCCTCGGTAGCCTCGGCGTCGGTGGACGCTTCATCAGAGACGGTCTCGCCCTCCATAGCTTCATCCGAGACGGGAGTCTCTCCTGTCTCGTTTTCTAAGATTTCATTTTCCTTATCGCTCATCTTTAAGCCTCTCAGCAAATCCGCTGACCGTATCCGCTTTACTTACCTTTAATCCGCGGGCAATCGCGTTCTTCTTTAGCGCCGCGGCCAGACAATCCTCAGCGGGACAAACATACACCCCTCGCCCGGCTGCACATCCTTCCGGATCTACCGCCGCGCCGGAAGGCGTCATTACCACACGGACCAGCTCGTTTTTGTCCGCGACCTTTCGGCAGCCGACGCATGTTCGCGCGGGCATCTTAGGGAGTCCTTACTTGTCCTTGCCGTGCAGTTTACAGTATTCACTGCCTTCAGCGGCTTTCCGCTTGCACGGCGTTCCCTTTGTGGTTACGGCGCAGCATTTACCTGCCGTGGCAGGCATGCCGGCCTCGGCGGTCGCGACTGTTTCAGTCGCGGCCACAATTTCGCCCGATTCTACCCTGAACGCGTCCAGTTCTTCAGGCGAAACCTGGATTTCGCTCTTTATGTCAATACGCCAGCCGGTCAATTTAGCGGCCAGCCTTACGTTTTGTCCTTCCTTACCGATAGCCAGGCTTAACTGGTCTTCAGGCGCGATTACCAGCGCCGTCTTTGTTTTGTCGTTAACCAAAACCTGGCTCACCTTAGCCGGCGACAGGGCGCTGGCGATAAACACAGCCGAATCGTCGCTCCATTTAACGATATCTATTTTTTCTCCGCGCAGTTCGGACACGACCATCCTGACGCGCGAGCCTTTAGCCCCTACGCACGCCCCGACGGGATCGACGTTCTCGTCGTTGCTGGAAACCGCTATTTTTGACCGGAAACCAGCCTCGCGCGCGACCGATTTTATTTCCACAAAGCCTTCAGCGATTTCCGGAACCTCAAGCTCAAACAGCCGCCTTAAGAGGCCGGGGTGGGTTCTGGACACTATGATCTGCGGCCCCTTGGTACTCTTGCTGACCTCGATAACGTAAGCTTTTAGCCGCGAGCCGTGGTCGTAGCGCTCCCCCGGCGCCTGTTCGCGCGGCGGCAGATGCGCCTCGACCTTACCCAGATCCACCAGGGTATATTGCTGATGGGATTGCTGAATTATGCCTGTGACGATATCTCCCTCGCGGTCCTTGAACTCGTCATATAGCAAGTCGCGTTCAACCTCGCGGAAGCGCTGCAGGATAACCTGCTTGGCGGTCTGAGCGGCTATCCGCCCGAAATCAGACGGTGTGACTTCCTCTTCCGTGCCGTCTTCTTCTATCGCGAAAACCTTCATCTCGCCGGTTTCAGGGTCGACCGTTACTCTGGCGTCGTGAGTGGTTGTGTAATTACGTTTATAGGCGGACAGAAGCGCGCTTTCCAACGTCTCCAATAAGACGTCAAGCGGGATTCCCTTCTCCCTCTCCAGTTGTTTCAGCGCGTCAATCATTTCCCTGTTCATATCGTCCTCCAAAGGAAAAAAAAGAGCGGGTAAATCAACCCACTCCGTCAACGGACACATTAATAATCGCACTTATGACTATATCATAAGCAGTTAAATAATTACAAGGTAAGGTGCATGAAAGCGAACAGGCTGTTGGCGGTTATTACCGTCGTAAGAAGGTAGCCATTGTAAACGGAATCAGAAGAAAGGCAATAGTGCTGTATTGAGGCGACACCAACGAAATCCCGACCGCGATCAGGGACACAACCGGTAGGACCGCGGAACGCTTGAGGCCGTAACGAAACGTCGTTTCGGTTGCCTTGTCGCTAAGCAACCTGTTGTTGATACCCGCGTACCACCAGTAGAGGTACATGCATACGCCGATGCCGAAAAGGTTGAGCTCAAAGAAGACAACGGCGATATGCGACGCCTCGTACTCTCCCATCAGGCTGGTTGAGAACGGCACGAGGACGATCAAGCCTAGCATCAGAACGTTTAGCCAGATAAAGACAGAATCAACTTTCTCTATAAAATGAAACTGCCGGTGGTGGGCCATCCAGAAACTGGCCAGCAAAACAAAGCTTAAACCGAAGGCGAAGAAATGGGGCCACAACCGGCCCAAAGCAGCCGGCAGGTCAGCCATCGCTTGTTGGTCGGACATCGTCGGCACTTTAAGGTTCAAGACCAGCAAAGTCATGGCAATGGCGAAGATTCCGTCAACCAAAGTTTCAAGCCGGTTTTTTGTCAGCCACGGTTCTCTGGTCATTTAAATCCCCTTTATGTAAGGCAAGAGCTTGATGTCGGAGAAAAGCGAGGTTTCTTTATATTCCAACGCCACATCCAGGTTCAGGTTCTTATCTCCCCTATTCTTAAGATACTTGGGCAAATCAAGATTAACGAAAGTCGGCGCGCCTGCGCCTGCGCCGGTGATTACATTAATCAAAAGTAGTTGCGCGTCGGAAGCATGGCGGACGGCGTCGCGGGCTATGCGGCGCGCCTCCGGCGGATTATGAAATCCGGCGCTGTTCTCCGCGGCTAGAAAGACGACGCGATAGAAGGCCTGGCGGTAAGAGGCGCTAGCTTTATTCAGATTATCTTCATCGACATCGGCGCCGGCCGCCTTCATCCCGTTCACTCGCTCGATTAACTTAGCGGCCACGGCTGTCGCATATCCGGCGGTGTTCATCTCCCCGACGATTTCCTTTTGGATTGACAGCACGGCCTGTCTTAATTTAGCGGCGCTGGATGTCGAGTGGCAGTCAAGACACTGGCTCATGTCAGAATCAAGCGGGCTGATCACGTTGTGGTCGGTATATTTGGCGTCTTGTTCGTTCCACGCTTTTTCCATATGGCAAGAACCGCAGGAGACGGACTTCGACCAGTGGGTGCTGCCGCGAGAATACATCTCATATTCAGGATGCCTGATGAATCCCAGTTTCATTCCGGTAATGCTTTGTTTCCATTCCAGGTTCGCGGGGTCACCCTCTATCTGAGCAATCATGCCTTCGACAGATAAATCACCCCAGGCTCCGTTTCGCCAGGGTAATTCGAGGCTGACGGACTTCATGCCGGCGTCCCGCGGAATAATATAACTGGAGTGGCATTGACCGCAAACCAGCGACTTCATGTCGCCATAGTTCAGATCGGTTTTGCCCAGCCGCGCCAGCTCCTCAACATCAGCTATCCGGATTGGGCGAAGGTCCATATTGTCCGGATCGTGGCAGTCTATGCATGTTGGCCCCACCCTTCCGTTCTGTGCGGGGATCAGGGCGTTGGCCTGATCGTAGGGCATGGAGAATAAGGCGGAACCTTTATCCCCGAATAGTTGAGATTCGTAAGGCGTCTTACAGGTAAGGCAGACGCCTCCCGACTTAAGCCGGGATTTATCGACGGATTCCTGATCGGCCAACATATAATAATGTCCTCTCGGCTCGTTGTATTCGATGCCGAAACCCCAGCCGGCGTACAACAAAGCGAGATACGGATATTCGCTCAACTTGTCGAAAGTTTTGCCGGCCGCGCCTCCCCTCTTATAGACGCTTTTACCTGCAGGACGGTTGTCTTTTGTTTTTAACCAGGTTCGATATTCGTCGGGGAACGATTTGCCCCAGCTCGCGGGATCGTATCTTGTGGCTGCGTTAACGCTTAGAGCTGGAGGCGCTGGCGCGACCTTTGCGGTGCAGCCTGAAAAAGCCGCCGCGACAATCAAAAATATCAGAAGACGAGTAGGATTATTTCTGACCATGCCGACAGCATATCAAATGTCGGCCTTCACTGAATAGGCCAAGAAGCCTCTATGGTCGTTCCGTCACCGGGCTGTGATCGGACGCTAAACTTTCCGCCGGACAGCTCAGCCCTTTCACGCATGCTTTTTAAGCCCAGGCCTTTGGACCCATCTTCATTCTTATAAGTTTCTTGGGTGTCGAAACCGCAGCCGTTATCACTGATCTTAAGAACAAGGCGGTCCTTATTTCGGGTTAGTGAGATCGTGACGCGACTAGCGCGGCTGTGCTTGGCCGCGTTGTTTAACGATTCCTGCAGGATACGGAATATATTAGGCTTCAATATATCGGAAATTTCGGCTTCGTCAACAGAAATTCTCTTGCGAACAGCGGCTTCGGGAAAGGTGGTCCTAAATTCTTTTAAATACCAGTTGATGGTGGCAATTATTCCAAGCTCGTCAAGCAGTGACGGCCTTAAATCGGCTTGAATCCGTCGCACATCCTTGACGCTTTGCTTAATAAGGGGAAGCAGTGATTCCAGAGACTTGGTTGCCTCATCGGATTTTCCGGTTTCAAGAAGATTCATGGCTCCTTTGGCGCGCATTCCGATAGCCGCTAGATACTGGCCGATGGAATCGTGTATGTCGCCGGCGACGCGTTTCCTTTCCAGTTCGTGGGCTTCCAGAAGTTTAGCCGATAGGTCTTTGAGCTGTTGTTTGGATTGACTTATTTCAAGGTCGCGCTCGAATATGTCGGTAGAGTCGTAGCTGACGCCTATGATTCCGATGATCTCTCCGGCCTCGTTGCGAAACGGGCTGACATTTGATTCCCAATGCCGGCCATCGAGTGTTGCGTTATACCTTGTCGGTTTCCCGTCCAACGCTTGTTGACAAGCATCGAGCACTGTTCTTCGTATGCTGTCGGGCAGATTCATTTCCTCGTTGGCTATATTCGTGCCGATTCTCTGGTCGGCCGTAACGCCAAGCGAGTTCATCCCGCTGCCGGTGTAAGAGGTAATAATCATGTTTTTATCAGCGACCCAGATTATGGCGGGGACCTGTTCGCTTAATAACCTCAGCTGGTCCTCGCTTGCGCGCAGGACAAGTTGACGCGCGGTGATGTCTACACCATAAATCCTGATTCCCAACAACCCTGGCACAAGGCAAAGAGTCAGTAAATATATGGCGTCCCCGACGACAAATTCGCGGGTTAGAACCTTGTTGTCTTTCTTTTTTAAAGCGCCCAGGGTTTCAGGACGGGTTTCGGTCAAGAGGCGTCCGCCATGCTCGTCAATATAATCTTGCCAGAGAACCTGTGCGGCCGGGTTGGTAAACGTCACATAGCCGTTTATATCAAGTTCTACAACAGGGTTAGGATTGTACTGAGGAAAGGACGCAAGATGCTCCACTTGGGCGCCGGCGCGTCTCGCGTCCGAAGTCTCAATCTTCACCCACTGTCCTTGTCTTTTTATGAATGCGAACTGGTGGTTCCCGACAACGTCGACTACCTCGCTCGCGTTGCAGCGGTCAAGAGAGTATGTGCAGATGGCCAGCATCCGGTAGGTTTTTATGACTTTTTCAATGTCCTCTTCGTAGGCTACGAAGTCGGACCAATCGGTTTTTTTCAGCCAGAATGTGTTGCCGGATAAGCGCATTCCGTCGAATCCCTTGTCCAGCGCAATGTTCAACTTATGTACCCAGCCGTTCAAGACGCGATTTGAATCGAAGCCGCCGTCTTTCGTATACCATTCGGTGTAATCAAGGATTTCGAGCTGACCATTCTTAAGATAAGAATCGCAGTTGTCGACGGAAGCCCTAAGAAGACGTTTAGCCTCGGCTTTCTTTAGGGGGTAAGAAGTGATCCAAATGCAGAATTCGTTGTTCTCCAGTCCTGCCTTGAAGTACGGAACAAGCAGTTCGGCTAGGTCATGTTTGGTCTCATAGAACTGGCAGAAATGAGTCCCCCAGGGGACATCACCGATTTGTTCGATGCCGGTTTGCCTAAGGTCGCTCAATATTTGGAAACTCACGCCATTCACTTTGCCATTGATAGGCTACTTATTGATCAGATTTGAATTAATACCGAACTTTATAAGAGCGGCTTGGTTGTGGATGTCCAATTTCTTCATGATGTTCATTCGGTGGAACTCAATCGTCTTAACGCTAACAAACAGCAGTTCCGCCATTTCCTTATTTGAGCGGCCCTCTGTTATCAAGCCTAAAACTTCCCGTTCTTTTTGAGTCAGGCTGTCTATAGGGTTGGCTTGGGTTAAGGGATTGTCCAGATAGTGTCTGATGACGTCGCCGGAAACGCCCGGGCTTAGGAATTTCTTGCCTCTGGTTACGGCGTCGATGGCCGACAGAAGTTCCTCGTAGGCCGCTTCTTTCAAAACATACCCGTCGGCTCCGTTCTTAAATATCTGATAGACATATTCAGAGCTGTCGTGAATTGTCAGTACGACGATTTTAAGATCCGGATACTTCTTTTTCGCCTGTTTCGTAACGCTTAAGCCGTCCAGGTTTGGCATGCTGATATCTAAGATTAAGAGATCCGGCTGTAATTCTTGCAGCATTCGGAGAGCCTCGACGCCGTCCGGCGCTTCTCCCACAACGTCAAAAGATGGATTGCCGGAAAAAAGCTCTTTGATGCCCTCGCGAACGATAGCGTGATCCTCGGCGATTATGAGCCTCATCTTGTCCATACTTTGATTCTAGACTTATCACGTATGCAGGTCAAGACGCAGTTCCTAAAGAAGCTCTTCAGGTAGAACATAAGTCGGATTCTCATATAGCATTCCGTTGTCGATTACACGCGGATGGATTTCCAGCATGTCGGTCAAGATTGAATCGGTAAGCAGCCGGCGGTCGTAGAGAAGCAACAGCATGGCCGGTATCTTAGCCAGCAGTTGGTTCAACAAGATCTCCCGTTCGATAAAAGCGTGGCCGTCAAGGTGGCACAGAAAGTCGGTGACCGCAAAAGAGCATCTATAGCCGTTGTATCCGCTTCTAGACAGTTCGGACGCGAGGACGCGAAACTGATTCCCGGTTGCCGGCAAGTTAACCGCTGACGCTGTTAGCGGACACTCAAACGGGTCTTGACGCAGAACCAACTGGCCGGTTTTACGAAAACCAGAGGTGTCGATGCCGCCTCGCTCAAGCCGCGCTTTAAACAAAGATACGCCGTTCTTGTTGGTGATCACGGCGCACTTCTCGTTCAACATCAATCCCGCCGTTATGAACGGAATCGCGATTGACAGCATCTCCTCATCTGAATCGTATAGGCAACATATATGCTCGCCTAGTCTTGGCCGGTTGACGGCTTTTTTCTCCCGGATATTCATCCCAGCTCTCCGGTTAAGACAAAAGGGCCGGGACAAGGCTGGGCTGCGCTTCCTCGATGGAAGCGGGAATATCCTCGCCTTCTTCCAGGCGCCTCTCGTATTCCTCGAGAACGGCGGTTTCTATTACGCCGCGGACCTGTTGCTTTATTGGATGGGCGACATCCCGGAACTCTCCCGACGGTAATTTCCGGCTAGGCATGGCGACAAATAAGCCCTTTGTGCCGTCTATCACCCTGATATCGTGTACGACAAACTCGTCGTCAATCGTGATCGACGCGAAAGCGCGCACCTTTTCCTGATCAATAACCTTCATTGACACTGCCGTTATATTCATTTGCCTCTCCTTTTAAGCACGGCGACTGGCTTAAGACCACCGGTCGATTTGACCAGTAGTTTGGCTTGATACATTTTGCGATCCGCATCGTTTAACAATTCCGCCAAGGACATTCTCTTTTCAGAGGTGCTGAACCCGAGCGAAATGGATATCGGTGCGTTCTCATGTTTGATATTGTCAGCTGAAATGGCGCGGCGAACACGTTTCTCGGCTTCCTTGGCGTTAACCGCGTTACTGCCCGGCAAGATAACGGCAAACTCGTCACCTCCGATTCTGGCAATGATATCTTCAGCGCGAAAAGAGTTTTTCAATACCTTCCCCACCCTGACGAGCAAGGAGTCACCGGTTGCATGGCCCTGCAGGTCATTGGTGACCTTAAGGTTGTCAAGATCGGCCATCATAATACTTATGGGAAACTGGCGGCTTTTCTCCAGTCTCCGCATTTCTTCTTGAAAAAATGATCGGTTGTGCAAGCCGGTCAGAGGATCGTAAATTGTCAGGAACCTTAGTTCTTCTTCGATACGCCTATGCTCCGTTATATCGATCATTACAGCCCGACACTCTAGACCGTTGTTGGAAACCTTGCCCTCCAAACTGACAACCAGCTCTCTATTGTCTGGGCTAAGGAGACGAATCTCAGTGACAGCGGTTTTATTGTTCTTAAATAGGTCGCTCAAGAAGTTATCAAAGGCGGGGCGGGACATCTGCCGGACAAACTTGCGGAACCTGCGGCCGAGGACGTCTTTGCGGTCGCCTTGAATCAAAGCGCCGCCGCTAGGCGTTATCTCCAGAACCGTACCGTCACGGTCTAAAGTTAAAAATGAAACGCAAGAAAAGTCATAAAGGTCTGAGTATTGGGACAATAGCGCTTCGGCCCAATCGCGCGCTTTTTGCAGGCTGGCGACTTCTTCTTTTAGTTCGGCAGGCAACGCACGCATCTCGTGTTGAGCCACTTTGACCTCGCTAACAAAAAGGTAGGACAACCCTACCCAACGTCCACCGTTTATTTAACTAGGAAATGCACTAGAGTTTGGCCACGACGAACTGCAGAGCAACGGGATTCAATCGATAGCGAAGTCCCGTCGGCAGAGGACCGTCGTTATAAACGTGGCCAAGATGCGCTTCGCAACGAGCGCATTCCACAGATGTTCGTGTTGGATTCGAGGACCTGTCCTTACTCAATTTGATGTGATCCGGTCGTATGGGCTGCCAGAAATTCGGCCAGTCGTTACTTGAGCTAAACTCTTGAGCCGCATCGAATACGGGCAACCCGCAACTCGCACATTCGTATAAGCCATCAAGTCTTTTCATTAACCACTCCTCATGCTGCTCTTCCGTTCATATCAGAAGCGTATGATAAAGAAAGACAAGCTTATACTAGGGAATCTCCTAGAATGCGGACAAGGAGACTTAGCGCCGGCATTAATGGCGAGGGCGGGTTATGCGGTTTTAGCTTGATCCCTTAGTGTTTGTCGCTGTGCGATGTATGAGGCCGGTCCTTGTGACCTGGGGTGTATTTGGCAATCTTCTGTGCTGCTTTGAAGCGGGCAATGTCGCGGTTTTTTGTTTGGGGATGGGACTTGTCGCTGTGTTCGCGTTTGTCGTCCCTTCTGGCGAGCATCATATCACCTCTCTCCGGGTTTGTTACTACAAGCATAACACTTTGGCGGAGGGATTCAATACTTAGATTTCCGTAAAAGTGGAACTGTTACTACATTTTTAGCATCCGCCTCAAAGACAACGCGTTTCGGATGGCGAAACCTTTGGTGTCGTTATTGAAGTAGGCGTATACATCAATGTCTTCGGCCATCCAACTGGCGATTTTGTCAGCCCATGGCTTAAGGTCGATTTCACGATAGTTGTAACCGTTGGCCTTCCGGCCGTGGAGTCTTAGATAAATAAATCCGCCGCAGACAACATCCGTCTGAGTAGGATAAAGATCGGAATCAGCGATAACCAAACCACAGCCGTGTGAATCCAGCAGAGAATATGTTTCGCCGGTAAACCAATCCTCGCTGCGAAATTCAAACGCGTGACGGACGCCGGACGGCGCCTGAGCTTTCAATAGCGTCAAGAAATCAGCCAAAAGGTTTAGGTCTTTGTAAAAATCTGGTGGTGTCTGCCAGAGTGTGACCGCGAGCTTTTCGCCAAGTTCGTCGGCTAAGGCATAGAACCTGGCAACCGCTTCGCCGGTGTCGCGCAACCTCTTCAAGTGTGTAATATATCGGCTGCCTTTAACGGAGAAACGGAAACTTAGCGGGGTGTCCCCTTTCCAACGTTTATAGGATTGCGCGCTTTGCAGCCGGTAGAAGGTCGCGTTTATCTCGACAGTTGTAAAGTCGCGGGCATAGAAAGCAAGTCTTTCGTTCTGGCGAATCTCAGAAGGGTAATAAGGTCCGCTCCAATGGTCGTAAGAAAAACCGCTTGTTCCTATATAACAGCTAGCGCCCATATTCCTTCCCGTATGTGGCCGGATGACTTCAGCATAGCAAAACCAACAATAAGCGTCATCCAAAACCAGGTTTTACCCCACTTATATCAGAAGACGGACTTGTGTAAGCTATCCATATGAAAGAGACTGTCGCGTTAGCGCCCGGCACACGATTGGGGTCCCTGGACTATTTTCGGGGACTGGCCATAATCTTGATGCTCGTCTATGACTATGTCCCCTTCTTCACCAAGAATCCGCCGCTGATCTTCGTCCACGGACGAACAGATATGCTCCTGTTTGGCGACTTGGTCGCACCTTTCTTCCTGTTTATAATGGGCGTGTCTTTAGCCGTCGCTGTCAGCAGACGCCGTGACCACGGCGCCACCGAGAAACAGATATTCCTCCGAGTGATAAAGCGGGCCTTCATCCTTATAATCGCGGGCTTGATTATAGACGACCTAAGGGCGCCATTGTTTGGCGGAACGATAGGCTTTCACCCGACTTGGGGAATTTTGGAATCATTGGGAGCAGCCTATCTGATAGCATATCTATTAATGCTTCTTAAAACGAAACTGCAGATACCCGTCGTCGCGGCGATGCTAGCGGCGCATTTATATCTGTTACTCTACTCTCCGTCATTCTTGGTCTACATCAGGTCCTACGCGCATGGCAGTCCGGCGTCCATTCTCACATGGTCTTCAATCACTGTTTTCGGTATGATTGCCGGCGACCGTTTAGTCAAGAACACTTTTGAGTATGAAAAATATCTGTATCAGATGGGCGGAATATTGATTGTCGTCGGTTCCGTCGTCGGCATGATATATCCGCCGCGAAAATACTTAGTCACGTCCAGCTATGCTCTGATTGCGGCTGGGTGTTCAGCGATTTACTTTATGCTGCTGTACTACTTGATCGAGACAAAACGAGTCCGTTTGATTATTGACAATATGAAACCGCTAGTGGAATTCGGCGGCGCCGCGCTGACAGCTTGGATTCTCCAATATGTGATAGCAGCCTACTTTATCTGGTATTACCACTACAATGAGCGCCTACCGCTATTTTACGGACTAGCCCTATCCGCCGCCTTGATCGTGGTTGTTTGGCTTGTCACAATCGGGGCAAAACGCAATCACCTGAGCCTGCGCATCTGACATGAAATCTTCGGCATAGATCGCACCGCGGTGGAATGCACACGCTGCGGCGCCCATCTGGGCTACGTCTTTAAAGACAGGCCGACCCCGACCGGTTTCCGTTTTAGTCTGATCCACGGCTCATTGAATTTCATTTAAAGCTGACAGCGGTCTTTATTATGTGCTCGTTGTTTGAGAGAATGACGGGGACATGATGAAGACTAAAACCCCCACATATCCGGCCGAAAGCGTCGGCGCTATTCTGTCAGAAAACGTGCTGGCCGTTACCCCGAGCCACAAGCTGAAGGATGTCCTGGAAGCTATCAACGAGGGCGCGTGGGACGACATTCATTACGCCTATGCGGTGGATGACAGAAATAAGCTCGTTGGCGTTGTCGACTTAGCGGGCTTGTCAAAAACTAAGTTGGATATGACGATCAGCAGTTTAATGAAACCTCCCGCCGTTACCTTGCATCCGCACGCCGACCAGGAGAATGCTGTCTTGAAGGCTGTTAAGTACGATATAACCGCTGTGCCGGTCGTAAACGGGGACGGCACATTTGTGGGCGCGGTCGTGGCGGCCAAGATAATCGACGTTATGCACCAAGAGCACTTAGAAGACGCCTTGCTGGGTTCCGGGATAAGGGGACGCGGCTCGGATATTATTAAACTGGCGACCGCACGGTATAGCAGGGTCATCAGGGCGCGAGCGCCCTGGCTTATCTTTGGAGCGGTTGCCGGTCTGGGCTTGGGGTTGATCTCAAGTCTCTTCGAGAAAACGCTTCAGGAATCGGTGGCCCTTGCTTATTTTGTCCCCGTAGTCGCTTATATTGCGGATTCCGTCGGAACGCAATCCGAAGCAATCACTGTCCGTGCGCTAGCGACTTTGAAAATTAAATACGCAAGCTACATAATGCGGGAGCTCATCGTCGGCTTTGTTCTGGGGCTCATTCTCGGGACAATGGGCGGCGTTGGAGCGATTTTTATCAGCGGGTCTTTTGATATCGGCCTGGTTGTCGGCCTGTCGCTGTGTGCCGCCAGCACTATAGCCTCCTTTTTGGCTGCTCTTATACCGATGACGTTGAAAACACTTGGCAAGGATCCCGCGTTAGGCAGCGGTCCGTTGGCGACCGCGCTTCAGGACTTGATCAGCGTATTGATTTACTTCCTCTTCGCGGTATGGCTAATAAAATAAAGCGAACCGCGGTTCTAAGCCGCGGTACTGAACCACATAAGCCAGAAGATATTGGTTAAGGCAAACCATTAATTAGCTGGCTGCGGCGTGAGTTTTTGTCGCCTTCGGTTTGGCTGCCGCGCGAGCGCTCTTGTCCTTGTTTTCTTGTTCAGACGAGCTCCCAGGTCCGATCAGGGCTTCTTTGCCTGAGTTGAATGCCTCCAAAGCCCAATCCCGTTTTTCGGTGACAACATTACGGCCTTTTTCATACATCTGTTCAGCGCGTTCTTTTGTCTGCTCAATCAGCTCTTGTGTTTTTTCCTGGGCTTCATTTGCTTTAGTCTTAATGTCTTCCCTTGTCTCTTTGCCTGCCTTAGGGGCAAACAATACGCCGACAGCACTGCCGATTGCCGCTCCCAAAAGCAGTCCGCCACCAACCTTGTAGACGTCACTCTTGTTGACCATCACGACCCACTCTCCTTTCATTACTTAAGTACATCGCGATTTGATAATAAACCCGGTTAACCTTTAAAGAAACTAGGGGTTAGTCTAGTTTTACAGCCTTTGCGTACGCCTCATGCCTTGAGCGCGCTCACTCGGTTCAAGATGCTGCTCGTTATGGTCAAGAAACCTTAGACCTCGGTTGCCTCCGCTTTATATTCCTTGCCGATTTCCCAAGCATTGGCCAACTGATCGCCGAGTTTCCAGTATTTTCTCTGGTTCATGTCAAAGAGTATCGGTTTTACTTTTGCCAGATCGATTACGCAATCCGTTAACACCTGCTCGTTGGCGTACGTGGCCATGACCTCTCCTATGAAAACATCGTGTGAAGAATAGTCCAGAACGTCCAGCACTTTACATTCCATGTTAACGGGACACCGGGAAATCATGGGGGCGGTTTTGAGCTCACCGTAGAAAGCCTCAAAAACAACAGACTTGTCTGTTTTCTTTCCCGTATAGATGCCGATATAGTCGGTCTCGACAACCATGCTCTCCGTAGGCATATTTAGGCTGAAGGTCATATTCTCCTTGATGCCCTTATTGGTTTGGTGAACCTTGGTGGCGCTTAGTGTTACCAGCCGCTTCGCCTCTTGGTTGATGATTCCGACGTGGGCTATGGTCATGTAGTTCGGCTTCCCCTCCACCATTGACCCGACGATCGCTATCGGCATCGGATACAGACTGTGGATAGCACCTAGATTCTTTTTCATCTTTTAGCTCATCTCCCTTTTGGGCATTTAGTCTCCTATGGTCTCTTCGTTTAGCCAGCCAAGATACTCCGCCGATGACCGCTCGATGGGTATGGCTATGATTTCTGGAGTCTCGTAAGAATGAAAAGCCAGAATCTCTTTCTCGACTCGGTCGTAAAGGTCGGTACGGGTTTTTATTAGTATTAGCCATTCCTGGGCGGTTTCGACCTTGTTTCTCCAGCTGTACATGCTGGTTATCGGCCCGATAATTTGGACGCAAGCGGCCAGTTTTGCTTGCACAAGCGCATCGGCGATCTTCTCGCCCTCTTCTTTGGTGGCGACTGTCGTCTGAATTTGTATCATGACCCTATGGTATCAATATATTCAATAAATGCGAATCTAACGTAGTTTAGGCAGAAACCTACGGGAACGGTAGTGTGGGATGAAGCATGACGTCGCCTAAATCCAGCGTCTTGCCCGGTTTAGCCGTAACACTATCAGTCCAACCCCCGGCTCCGGCCGTTAAAAATGCAAAAGGACCGCTTTATTAAGACGGTCCTTTTGACACATCTCAAGTATCTGAGATCACTTGGCGTCGTACCCGCAGGGAATCGCTTTTGCGAACCACATATGACCTGGTCCGTAAGAAGGGTCTATCCCCTGATCCATTATCACTTCGAACTGGCCCCAAATAGGATAGCCGCCCTCGCGCCAGTACGGACCGGCCTCCATCTCCGAACCGACCCAGATGATCTTGTAGTGCCAGACTGCGCCCGATCCACCGGGTTTCATCCCGTTCCATTCATTATCTTCCCAAGCATTGTAAGGCGGATTTGACCAACCCTCGGCATTGCCGCGATCCCATTCCGCATTCCATTTCATGATGAGTTTGTCGTGGGCATATATGCCCAGATAATCGGTCGGCAGGCCTTTGGCCAGAGACCAAGATTCGCCTGTGCCGTTGAAAATGCGGGCTGTGTAGTTATATCCGAATTCGTCGAATCCACCGCCCGCCGCCGCAGTTCCTCCAAGCGCTACGACAAGCAGAAACATTACGGCCAATACAAGAATTACGCTTTTCTTCATTTCAACACCCCCCCCCCTTCTTGCGTCTTCTCACGCCCATTAAACCACTCTGAAGAGAAATGTAAAGACTATTTAAAGAACACCAGATAAATGATAGTCGCAACGGCCATCACACCAGCCCAGTTAGTGATAATCTAAAATATCTGGAAGTTGCATATTAAAACATGAGGAGGATACATGGAAGGGAAAATACTGGTCGCGTATGCCAGCAAGTACGGCGCGACAGCGGAAATCGCCGAGAAGATTGGAGAGACTCTGCGTGAGGCCGGTTTACAGGTTGACGTGACGCCGGTTGATAAGGTTGGTGATGTGTCGTCCTATAACGCATTCATAATTGGTAGCGCTGTTTATATTGGGCTTTGGCGCAAGAAGGCCGTGAAATTCATACAGGCGAATGAAGAAGCGCTGGCCGATAAACCTGTCTGGATTTTTTCAAGCGGGCCGACAGGTGAAGAGGAAGACGACGCGTTTATGGACGGAGGAAATCTACCCAAGAAGCTTAAGGACGTCGCCGCTCTCATAAAACCTCGAGGTATTGTTATCTTCAGAGGCGCGGTCGATCTTGAGAAGCTAAAGGGGTTGGAAAAGTGGATGATAAAGAAAGCTAAAGGCTCGCTCGGTGACTTCCGCGATTGGGAAGCTGTTACGTCTTGGGCTAAAGAAATAGCAGCGTCATTGCGTTAGGCGCTGGAGTCACTTATCGCCACACAAACTAACTGCAACATTATCCGGAATTTCCTGATCGCCCTCAGTCTCCATTAAAGACCTGATCCCGCTTGATTTTCATTAAAGTGCCGGCAAGCGGCACCCTCACTTCGTCCCCCTCACCTAACCTCTCTGTATAGACCGCAGGGGAGAGGAAATAATAAGATCAAGCATGCAGGCAAATCACGCACGAGCGGAGAGCATTGTTCGCGAAGGCGTTGCGACTTGAAACACGGGGTCAGGCCCTATCGCTTATGAAGAAAGGGCCTGACCCCAAAGTAAAACGATGGTAGGCCGCGAGCCTGCCCGCGGCAGGCAGGCGGCAGGCGAGACTATTTTGCGGCTTCTCCACTCGCTACGCTCGGTCGAAGAGTATTATCGGGTTTTGGTTCCAAGGGTTTCGTTTCTGTAGGCGTAGGTTCTTCTGGTCTCGGGGGTGTTGGTTTGCGTCTAAGTATGATTCCTGTAGGTATCGCCAGGGCAAGCCCAACCACCGACATTGCGCCGGACCAGGCCAACAGATGTATGAACACCCGGCCGACTGTGTACGCTGCCAACGGTTCAACGATCTGCTTGACCACCAGCGACGGGAAATCTAGGCGAGCCAGTCCTTCAACCAGGAATATGTTTGTCGTCACATACCACAGGATGGCAAATGTTAAGAATGGAACCAGCGCCGCGGATAAGAAGATGCCTAGACGCATCAAGAATTCCAACAGTGTTCTACTGGTTAGCTTGGCGAACAGTAGGAGGAAGACGATAATTACCCCCAGCAAAACCCAGAAAATAATGCTCAGGGCGTTAAGCACGGTCTTCACTTGCTTGAATCCTGCCAGGCCCTCCATAGCTTCGGGTTGGTTTTTATCAGTAAAGCTGGAGTCGTACTTGTCCGGGATGTTCTTCATAATCTCGTCCAAAGGATTCAGGCCGGTTTTGGCTAGAGTCTGCTCAAGAGTGAAGCCGGCCGGCCGCGTGGTTGGAAACTGGCCTGGTTTCTGCGCCATCTGCTGATCGAATTGCTCCAACGGTACTTCCGGCAACTTGTTATATTCTTCCAGCATGTATGTGTAGAGATTCTTGCGCAACCTGGTCTTAAAGTCTTTCAGGTCGAGGCTTATCTTTACGTCCGGCTGGTCAGTCGTCGCGTATGCGTAAAGCGCGTCAATTCCCTTTTCCGCTTCCCTCTCCATCCACTTCTCATCCACCGATTTCAGCATTGCCTGTGATAGTTTCTGCGCCGCCTCCGGCATCTGTGCGATCCCCTGCTCAATCGCCGGGTCCTGGCCTTGCATGATGCTTGTCAAGGCGTCGGCATTCTTGACAAGTTTACTGTAGACTTGCGTCTCCCGCATCGGGTCTTTGATGAAAGCTGGCGTCAGGACGTAGAACTTCAGTTCGCCAAGCAGCAGAACGAAGGTAAATAGTAAAGTAAACAGAAGAAAGAATATGACCGTGAAAAACTTACGCATTTTCACCCTCACCCTACCCTCTCCCTCTCGAGGCCTGCCTGCCGGCAGGCAGGGAGAGGAATACAATGTTGCGTCTATTTAAAAGAGATTGAGATATGTTTGCCGAGACCTTTGGCAACCCGTTTGAGCAGGTTAACCGATGGATTCATTCGCCCATTTTCGAGGCGGGATATCACGACCTGGCTGGTTTCCGCTTTCTTGGCCAATTCCGACTGTGTAAGACTTGCCTGTATCCTACCTTTAATTATTTCGCGCGCTAAGGCAAATTCCGGTTCGCACGCCTCTAGGTCGCGGCAGAATTCGGGATCCTTTAGCAATTCTTTCTTATGTTCTTCCCACGTGTAGTTTTTCATTTGACCTCCCGCAACCTAGCTCTCGCGGTCCTTAATTCACCTAAAGGCGTTTTTTGAGATTTCTTTTGAAATCCATGAAGCAGAATAATAATCTTCCCTTTTACTGTTGTGAACATTAGTCTGTAAATGCCCTCGAGCGCGCTAATCCGGATCTCCCACAGACCCTTCTCAAGATACTTGACGTGCGGTTCTCCGACTAACGGCCCGTATTCTTCGATAAGAACGAACGTGTGAAAGGTTTTGGCTTTCGCTTTTATTGGCATGTCGTCGATGAAATCACGAACCGGTACATGCCCTGCTTCAGTTGTGTAGTACTCAATCTTCCACTTCTTCACTAATTATATCCTATAAGTTATATTCGGTAAATAGTCTTTAAATAGTATGGCCGAGCGCCCATGTTGTGCGAGTCTCGACTGAGGGCGGGCGGGAGCCTCGACCCTGGGTTTCCTTCCTCTCCCCCAGGGGGAAAAATTAGCACTTATAATATCGTGCATGCAGACAAATCACGCACGAGCGGAGAGCATTGTTCGCGAAGGCGTTGCGACTTGAAACACGGGGTCAGGCCCTGTCGCTTATGAAGAAAGGGCCTGACCCCAAAGCAAAAACGATGGTAGGCCGCGAGCCTGCCTGCGGCAGGCAGGCTGCATGCGAGTCTATTTCTTTCCCTACTATTTCTTAGGTTCTTGTTTCTTGACCTTTGACTTAATTATGTCTCCGTACATTTTCGCGCGTTCAGAAGCGCCTTTGACAAGGCCGTCTTTCTCTTCTTTCATAACATGAGAAACGCCCGCCAGCTGCACTTCCAGGACGTTGGCCCCGTTTTTCTTGATATATTCATTAATAATTGTTTCAACGCCGAACCTGGATTTACTAAAGTCGGGGACCTTCAGCAAGAGAGATCGTTTGATGGCACGCTGGCTGTTTATGCTGGGCATGAACTTCTGCGACATGTCGGTTGCCATGCGGCCGCCTGTAAAACGGCCGGCCGTCATGTCCAGGGTTTCGTCTTCCCGCATCGGCCGGATCAATGCCGCTAGGTGTTTGGGGCGTAATCCCTGCAGGTCGGCGTCTATAAAAACGACCACGTCAGCGTCCGTGGCCATGATCGCGGACCACATTGCCCCGCCTTTGCCTATGTTGTGAGACAAAGCCAGTACGTTTACGCCGTATTCCTTGGCCGCCTCTACGGTATCATCCTTGCTTCCGTCATCAACTACCAGGATATCGTCAACCTCCCGGCAGGCCTTAGCGGCGCCGATGACGGCTCCGATCCTCTCCGCTTCGTTATATGCCGGAATGATCACGATTACTTTCATGCTCTGATTATCCTTTATCGAAGGGTTTATCGGCAAACCAATGCTTTTCTTGAAACATGGGGTCAGGCCCTATCACTTAAGAAGAAAGGGCCTGACCCCAAAGCACTAACGATGGTAGATCGCGAGCAGCATGCGAGTCTATTTATCTTGAGCTTAATATGCTTGGGCAAAGATTGCTCGCCTTCCCGGTTTTCCGCAGACTGCGCACTTTCCATCCGTCTGCTCTTCGTTGAACGGCAGCACCCGTATGGTCGCTTTGGTTTCTGCTTTGACCTTATCCTCGCACTCGGGACACTCACACCAGTGCGCGTCCATGAATCCGCGCGTTTGTCGCATCACGTTCTTCATCTCGTCCAGCGTTTTTACTTTGAATGTATTCTCCTTCTGGAATATTAAGGCCTTTGCGTATAGAGATTGCTGGATTTCCTCCAGTAAACGCTCAACCTCACATTCAAGTTGTGCCTGAGGTATGAATATCTTTTCTTTGGTGTCCCGTCTAACCACTACAACCTGGTCTTTCTCTATGTCTTTGGGACCGATTTCAATTCGCAGAGGTACACCGCGAAGCTCGTGTTCATTGAATTTCCAGCCCGGTCTGTACTCGTCGCGAAGGTCCGCTTCTACACGAAACTTCTTACTCAGCGCGTCCTTTAAAGCGTTGGCGACCGCCCCGACCGCCTCTTTGTTGGTGTCGTCCCATATCGGCACGATTACAGCTTGGACGGGCGCGATGCGAGGCGGCATGATCAAGCCCGCGTCGTCGCCGTGCGTCATGACCAATCCTCCGATCAACCGCGTTGATACGCCCCATGACGTTTGCCAGCCGAACTTCTCGGTTTCGTCCTTGTCCAGGAACTTGATATCAAAGGCCTTGGCGAAATGCTGGCCCAGGTCGTGCGAGGTGCCGGCCTGCAAAGCCTTCCCGTCGCTCATCAAAGCCTCTATTGCGTAGGTCGTTGACGCGCCGGCGAATTTCTCCGATTCCGATTTGAGGCCGACCAGTACCGGCATGGCCAGGACGTTCTCGGCAAACTCCCGGTAGACGTCGAGCATTTTCAAAGCCTCGGCTTCGGCCTCTTCGGCCGTAGCGTGCACAGTGTGCCCTTCTTGCCAGAGAAACTCCGTTGTCCTCAGGAATAGCCGCGTGACCTTCTCCCAACGAAGGATATTGGCCCACTGATTGATTAGGACCGGCAGGTCGCGGTAGCTCCTGATCCATTTGCTGTACATTGAGCATATAATAGCTTCGCTGGTCGGTCTGATGGCCAGGCGCTCTTCCAGCACTTCCCCGCCCCCGACCGTCACCCAGGCGACCTCCGGCGCAAAGCCTTCCACGTGCTCGGCCTCTTTTTGGAGGAGACTCTCCGGAATGAGGAGCGGGAAATACGCGTTTACGTGGCCGGTTTCCTTGATGCGGCTGTCCAGCGCGTCCCTGACGTTCTCCCACAGAGCGAAACCGTACGGCATGATAACCATACAGCCCTTGACGGGCGCATAGTCGGCCAGTTTAGCCATCCTGATGACGTCTGTGTACCAGCGGGACATATTCTGACTCTTCTTGGTCAGCTTCTCGGGCATCTTCTCATCTATAGTTAGATCGGTCACATGCGCTCCTTGTGGGGCTTGGTCCCCTCACCTTAATCCTCTCCCCGTAGGGGAGAGGAAATCTTTAGTGTTGCCAGTCGTTTTCTTTATAATCCCGCTTTATTATATCTATCTCGCGCATTAATTCGTCGAGGTAATCGTCTTCATTGACCGTGCGAACTACCTCACCGTTCTTAAAAATCGCTCCCTTGCCCTTACCCGCCGCCAGGCCTATATCTGCTTCCCTGGCTTCGCCCGGTCCGTTCACAACGCATCCCATTATGGCCACCGTGATAGGCGGATAATCGCCCTTGCCAAGCTCTTCCTCGACGTCCCTGACCAGTTCGATTAAGTCAAAACTTGTCCGGGCGCAGGTCGGGCAGGAGATAATGTCTAGTTTCTTAATCAAACCCAGCGACGACAAGATCTCCCTGGCGATAAACACCTCGTCCACGGGATCGGCCGTCAAGGAAACACGCATTGTGTCCCCGATGCCTTCAGAGAGGAGAATTCCCAAACCTACCGACGATTTGACAGTCCCGGAGACAAAAGGACCGGCCTCGCTTACGCCGATGTGAAGCGGGTATTCGGATTGCTTCGATAGCAGCCGATAGGCGTCAATGGTCGAGGTCGGCGAGCTGGCTTTGACGGATATCTTGAACTCGTTAAAGCCGGCCTTCTCCAGAACGGCGGACGCGGCGACCGCGCTTTCCACTAGAGCCTCCGGCGTCGGGTGGCCGTGTTTCTTAAGGATGTCTTCCCTGATTGAGCCGGCGTTGACGCCGACGCGCATGGCTTTGTCGAGTTTCTTAGCCTCCGCGGCCACCGCCGATATATCCTGGTCTCGCATGTTGCCGGGATTTATCCGGACGCAGTCCGCGCCGTTTTGCATGGCCAGTATGGCCATCCGCCAGTCGAAATGAACGTCGGCGATAAGCGGAACCTTCATGTCGGGCTTTATGTCCTTAATCGCGTTGCCCGATTGTTCGTCAGGCACCGAAACGCGGATCAACTCGCAGCCCGCTTTCTCCAACCGTTTGATCTGCTTGAGCGTTTTCTCGACGTCGGCGGTCTTGGTGTTGGTCATGGATTGAACGCGGACAGGGGCGTTGCCGCCGACCGTTACACCGCCGATATTGATTTGTCGAGTCTTCAATCTGACAATGTTCAAAAGATTGACCTTTTTCTAGTGACCTAGGTTAATTTCGGAGTGATGTTAGTGAAAAAGAGCATCTATCTTCACTTCAACAATCACCCCAAAACTCACTTCCATTTTCACTTCAGTCTACTTAAACGGATCGGGTATGGCCTTAAAAATATCAAGATAAAGAGCCCAAATAGTGGCCAAGAGCAGCAGGCCGACGCCGGTGAACTGGTAAGCGTAAACCGCGCGGTTGGAAAGCTGCCGTCTTATCACCCGCTCGACCGTCCATAGCAGGGCCCTCGCCCCGTCCAACGGGAAAATCGGTATCAGATTTGTCGCTCCGATCGCGACGTTTATAAAGGCCACGAAATTCAGGAAGATTATATAGCCGTGTTGGGCGGCTTGGCTCGTTACCTGTACGATGCCGACAGGACTCATCGGCCGGAACGGCAACCTTCCCATCAGCAGCAGGACAAGGCTTCTAAATATCTCGTAGAACAACGTGGCTACCCATATGAAAGCAGCTTGAACTGCCGGAAAGAAACCCATACCGATGTTATAGGTAGTCCTCTTGGCGACGATGCCGATATAGCGGGCGCCGTCCTTTGTGCCGAAACCGCTGGTTAAGGTAATTTTCTTGCCATCTCGCACGACGGTGACTTTAACCGTATCGCCCTTGGCGCCCTGTAGTTTCTCGACCGCCCGCTGCCATGTCGTAACACTGGCGCCGTTAATCGCCACAATCTTGTCGCCGGCTTTTATACCCGCTTTGGCCGCCGGGGATTTGGCTTCTACGCTATCTATGGTCGTCGTTACGCCAGGGACGCCGACCATGAAGATAACCACATAGACCAGGAAGGCCAGAATCGTATTGGCGACCGGCCCGCCCGTCACCATCAGGACGCGCTTCCAGTATGGGTATAGAAAAAACTTCTCAGCTTCTTCCGGGGGGAGCATTTCCTTCTCCCGCGGGTCCAGACCTGGGATTTTAACGTAGCCGCCAAACGGTATCGGCCCGACGCCATAGACGGTGCCGCCGATCTTTTTCTTGATGATCGGTTTGCCGTAGCCCAGACAAAAAACATCTACCGGAATGCCGAACAGCTTGGCGAATCCGAAATGTCCGAACTCATGAACAATCACAATTATGCTGATGACCAGGATTCCTAGCAGAATATACCACACGTTAAGACCAGCCCTCCGTGACCGTATTGATATAGGCCAAAGCGCCGGCGCGAGCCGACTTCTCCGCGTTTTCGATGGCCTCTATAGAGTCGGCGGCTTGGCCGGTGTGGCTTTCCAAAATCTCTTCGATAACGGCCGGGATGTCGGATAACCCGATATCCGCTTTCAGGAAGGCCGTCACGGCTTCCTCGTTAGCCGCGTTGACGGCGGCCGGGTAGGTGCCGCCCCGCCGCCCCGCCTCATAGCCGTATTCCAGACACGGAAATGTCTTTCTATCGGCGGCCTCAAACGTCAGCTTGCCAAGGTGTATCAGGTCGATGAAGCCCGCCGGCGTCGGACGCCGGGTAGGATAGGTCAACGCGTATTGGATCGGCAACCTCATATCGGTCGGACCCAGTTGCGACAGCACGCTGCCGTCGACGAACTCGACCAAAGAATGGACAATGCTCTGCGGGTGAACAACCACGTCGATCTGCTCGTACGGCAGGCCGAACAGGAAATGCGCCTCGATGACCTCAAGCCCCTTATTCATCAAGGTCGCTGAGTCGATTGTAATCTTCGGGCCCATGGTCCAGCGGGGATGCGCCAGCGCGTCTTCCACAGTCACATTCAGCAACTGCGCGCGCGTCCGGCCGCGAAACGGTCCGCCGGACGCGGTTATAATAATCCTTTTGACTTCGGACATGTTTTCACCCGTCAGGCACTGGAAGATGGCCGAATGCTCCGAATCGATCGGGATTATGTCGCAGCCGGCAGCTCTGGCCGCCCTCATCACAAGCTCACCTCCCGCCACCAGGCTCTCCTTGTTTGACAGAAGCAGGCGCTTGCCCGCTTTAAGGGATTCTAGAGTCGGCCGTAAGCCAGCTGAACCAACCAGGGCGTTTATGACCGTGTCGGCTTCTTTCAGACGGCACAGCTCCAGGATGCCTTCAAGGCCGATGCCTGAAGCCAGCGCGGTCTTCGGGTTGCCGGGTAAGGCCGCTGCCTGCTCTTTTAAAAGAACCGCGTTTGAGAATGCCGACAACCCGACAACATTGTATTCGTCGGGGTAAGCGGCTATCACGTCCAGCGCTTGGCGGCCGATGGAGCCGGTCGAGCCGAGGATTACGATATTTTCCATAAATACGGTCTCCTAATACAGGTAGAACAAAATGTAAATAAACGGGGCGGCGAAAAACAAACCGTCGAATCTGTCTAAAACTCCTCCGTGACCGGGGATGATGCGGCCGAAATCCTTAATGCCCACTTCCCTCTTAAGCATCGAGGCGACCAAGTCTCCCAGCTGCGCGATGACGGCTACGGTAATTCCCAGCGAAATGCCCTTGGGCCAGCTCAGCCAACCAATAACCGAAAAGAAAACGCCAGTCGACAGCGCCGCGACCGCGCCGGCCACCGCTCCCTCAATCGTTTTCTGGGGGCTGATTTCCGGCGCTAATTTGTGTCTTCCGATGGCCTTACCGATAAAGAACGCGGCCATATCGCAAGCCCAGACGCAGACGACCGCGGCCAGGATAATGTCCCGGCCGGATCCCAGACGGTAGGTCAAGATCAGAAAACTTGGGAAAAGCCCCGCATAGAGCGATCCCAAGACTGTTACACCCGCGTCAAGACCGGCGCGCGCCCGGCGGGCCGTAAATATCTGCCATATCAAGACAGAGGCGACCAGCGCCGCCATGAAAACCATAATCAATTGACGGAAACCCGCCGCCACCATAACCGGAAAAGTGAGACCAAACAAGACGCCCAGCCAGGTCACCGGAAATATGTTTTTGTTCGGCCACGGCGCGTAGTATTCCAGCAACGCAATCAGAGATAAAGCGATAACCGCCACCGCGAACGGCCAGTACCCCAGCCATATCAAGCCGACCAGAATCGGAGCCCCGATAAGTCCGCTGACAATCCTAACCCACAGCATGTTTAACCTGCCTCAGGGTCCAGGCCGCCGAACCGCCTGGAACGCTTTTGATACTCGTAGACCGCCTCGTAAAAGTCTCTCTTGTCGAAATCAGGCCATAAAACCGGCGTAACCCACATTTCCGTGTAGGCGATTTCCCATAATAGAAAGTTGCTGACGCGCATCTCCCCGCTGGTTCTTATGAACAAATCCGGATCCGGGATTTCGGGGTCATATAATCTGGCAGCGAAAACATCCTCGTCGATATCCTCAGGATTTATCGCGCCCGAGGAGGCCTCGGCCGCCAAGCGCTTGGCGGCGTCGACGATCTCCGCGCGGCCGCCGTAGTTGACCGCCAGGACCAGGTTGCCTTTTGTGTTGCCCGCCGTCAAGTCCAACGACTTTTCAATCTCCGCGACAATCTCTGGCGGCAACTCGCGCCATCTGCCCAAGGCTTTTAACCTTATGCCTTGATCGTTCAGTTCTTTCAGCTCGCCCTTGATCGTTTCGACCAAAAGCTTCATCAGCCCGCTGACTTCATCCTCCGGCCGGCGCCAGTTCTCCAGCGAGAAAGCGTACAGGGTAAGGTAATCGACCCCCAAGTTCCGGGCGGCTTCAAGCGCTCTCTTTACCGATTTGACGCCAGCCCTGTGACCTGCGATGCGCGGCAATGCGCGTTTCTTGGCCCAGCGGCCGTTGCCGTCCATGATGATGGCGACATGCGCCGGGACTCTAGCCCTATCTATTTTTCCTAGAAATAGGTCTTCGCCGGAACCGTCCGCGCGAAGACCTGTTGTCTTTTTCATATCAATATACCGGAGGCCCGCGCTACACCTCCAATATCTCCTGCTCCTTATTCTTAAGCATCTCGTCGATTTCTTTAATGTATTTGTCGGTTAGTCTCTGCGTTTCTTCCTCAGCCCGACGTTCATCGTCCTCGGAAACTTTCTTGTCCTTCTTGAGAGACTTCAGATGTTCGTTGGCGTCGCGTCTGACGTTTCTGATGGCAACCCGGCTTTCCTCGGCCATCGTTTTGACTACTTTAATCAGGTCTTTGCGGCGCTCTTCGTTTAGCGGAGGAATAGGCAGATGCACTACGTTGCCGTCGTTGCCGGGGGTTATCCCCAAGTCCGACTGTTGAATGGCTTTCTCAATGGCCGGGATGGACGTTTTGTCGAACGGATGCACTACAAGAAGCCGCGGTTCCGGCGCGGATACGGTCGCCAGCTGGATAAGCGGCGCTTCGGCGCCGTAATATTCCACCATTAGCCTGTCTAGCAAAGCAGTCGACGCCCTGCCTGTACGGACGGTCATGAACTCGTCTCTCAAAACCTGGATCGCTTTTTTCATCCGGTGCTCGGCGTCAACCTCGATTTTGCCGCTGAACTGGTCCATTGTCCCTCCTTGAGTTGGTTCTAGGAAACGATAGTACCGATTTTCTCCCCCAGGATGACTTTCTTGATATTGGCGGGTTCGGTGATGTTGAAGACGATTATGGGCAGGCTGTTGTCCCGGCAAAGTGTGATTGACGTTGCGTCCATCACCTTTAAATCGCGGTTTATTACGTCCATGTATGACAAAGAGTCAAACAGCTTCGCCGACGGATTGGTTTCCGGGTCTGAGTCGTAAACGCCGTCGACGCGAGTGGCTTTTATAATCGCGTCCGCCTCGACCTCCAAAGCCCTAAGCGAAGCGGCCGTGTCCGTTGTGAAGTACGGGTTGCCGGTGCCGGCCGCGAAGATGACGACTCGGCCTTTCTCAAGGTGCCTGACAGCCCGCCGCCTGATATAGGGTTCGGCGACCTCCTGCATGGAGATGGCCGATTGGACGCGGGTGAAAACGCCGTGCTGCTCCAGCGCGTTCTGCATGGCCAGCGCGTTGATTACCGTCGCCACCATACCCATATAGTCTCCGGTCGCCCGCTCGATACCATGTTTCTCGGCCGGAGCGCCCCGAAAAATGTTACCGCCGCCCACGACGATGGCTATTTCCACACCTTCATCGTGGACGGCTTTAATCTGTTCGGCGATGGCGCCGATTATTTCGTAGCACAAGCCGGTTCCGGAGTCGGGGTCGGCCAACGATTCTCCGCTCAGCTTTAACAGAACCCGTTTATATACCGGTTCCGGCATCTGTTATCCTTCCTCGCCCAGGCCGAAACGAGCGAATCGTCTGATGACAACATTCTCTCCGGTCTTTGAGGCCAGGTCGGTCAGCAATTGACCGATAGTCATCGACTCATCCCTGACAAAGCCTTGGTTCAAAAGGACTTTTTCCTTAAGATAATCCTTCGCCTCGGCGTCGGACATGCCCTTCAGGATTTCCTTGGGCACATCGTCTTCCTTAACGTAATCCGGCGCGGCCGCCGCGATATGCATGGCGACGTTGTGAGCGAACTGCTTGAACGCTTCATTTCTGGCGACGAAGTCCGTCTCGCAGTTTATCTCGACCAGGACCCCCAGCCGGCCTCCCCCGTGAATGTAGGGCTCGACCAGGCCTTCGTTGGCCGTTCTCTCGCTTTTATCGGCCGCTTTCAAGAGGCCTTTCTCCCTTAGGAAATCAGCCGCCTTGGCAGCGTCACCGCCGCATTCGGTCAGCGCCCGTTTGCAGTCCATGACGCCGGCGCCGGTAACTTCGCGAAGGTTCTTGATTTCATCTACTGATGCCAAGTTCTTCTCTTCCTTTCGTTTATTTTGTTTCCACAGCCGGTTTACCAGCCGTCCTGCCCGCCGGAGCTTCAGCGGCGGCGGGATCCTTGGCCGAGGATGGAGCCTCGGCAGAGGCTGGCTCGGCAGAGGCTGGCTCGCTTGTTGGAGCTTCTGCGGCGGCTGTTTCCGCCGCGGCCGCCTCGGCGTCCTTTACCGCCTGGGAGCCCGCTTTGCCTTCCATGACGGCGTCGGCTATTACCCTGGCGATCAGGTTGACCGAGCGGATAGCGTCGTCATTGCCCGGGATGATGTAGTCCACATCGTCCGGATCGCTGTTCGTGTCTATCAGCCCGATAATGGGCGTTCCCAGTTTCCGGCCCTCCTTTATGGCGAGGGCTTCTTTGCGGCCATCTATGACGAACATAATGTCCGGCAGCTTATTCATCCTGCGTAAACCGCCTAAACTGATGGCCAGCTTTTCCTTTTCGCGCTTTAGTTGCAGGATGGTCTTTTTGGGCAGGCCTCCCCAGTCGTCGCTCTCGTCTTTCTTTTCGAGCTCTTCCAGTCGGCGCAACCGCTCCTTAATGGTGACGAAATTGGTCAGCGTACCGCCCAACCAGCGCTGGTTCACATACGGCATATCACACCGGTCGGCCTGTTCCCTGATGCCTTCCTGGGCCTGTTTCTTGGTCCCCACGAACAGCACCATCCCGCCTTTCGTCGACACATCCTTAACGAATCCGTAGGCCTTATCAATGAAGTCGAGCGATTGTTCCAGGTCGATAATGTGGATTCCGTTGCGTTCGGTGTAGATGTACTTCTTCATCTTGGGATTCCAGCGTCTTGTCTGATGACCGAAATGTACGCCCGCTTCTAAAAGGCTCTTCATCGAGATAATTGCCAATTCTTGTCTCACCCCCTTTTTTTGCAAAAAAATACGCGCGTCTCTTCCTTAGAGACGCAACGTCTAGTTTATCACAGATATTTTTACCCGTTCAAATTAAATATACTGCTTCAGCTTTGCTTTTAGCTGCAGAATGGCCTTCGTGTGCATCTGCGAGACGCGTGATTCCGTTACCCCCAGAACCTCGCCGATCTCCTTCAATGTTAGGCCTTCGTAGTAGTAAAGCGCGATAACGGTCTTTTCCCGCTCCGGCAGGCGGTCGATAGACTGCGCGAGCAGCGTCTTCATCTCCTCGACCTCAAAGGTCGCGGCCGGTTCGGCGCTGGTCTCGTCTTCAATAATGTCGATTAAGCCGACGCGCCCGTCCATATCCTTGCCGACAGTAAAGGTGTCGTCCAGGGCTACTACGGCCGTGTTGCCGATCTGACTAATGGTTTCATGGAGCTTATCCTTGGATATTCCGAGTTCCCGGCAGACTTCCTCGTCCGTCGGTGTCCTTTTCAGGCGTCCCTCGAGTTCCACGTAGGTCTTCTCCAGCTCTTTGGCTTTAAAGCGAATCGAGCGGGGAATCCAATCCAGGGACCGAAGTTCATCGATGATGGCGCCTTTGACTCGGGCGATGGCGTAGGTTTCGAACTTAATGTTCTTTGATAAGTCGAATTTCTCGATGGCGTCGATTAAACCAAAGACGCCGCAGCTTACCAGATCTCCGTGGTCGACGTTTGGGGGGACTCTAACATAGATGCGGCCGGCAACGTATTTCACGAGCGGCGCATAATGCAGAATCAACCTGTCGCGAAGCTCCGGCGCCGCCGTTTCTTTGTATTGCCGCCAGACCTCCTGAATCTCGTTCTGCTCTTGTGTCTTTTCCTTGTCCTGTTGCGGTTTCGCCTCTATTCGATTCATGAATAAAGAATACTACAACTTAGGGTCGCGGGTGAGCTTGCCGGTAGACGTTTTTAAGGCGCCGTTTATCAAGATGCGTGTAAATCTGCGTTGTCGCCAGGTCGGCGTGCCCCAAAAGCTCCTGGATGGTCCTCAAATCGGCGCCCTCCTCCAGCAGATGCGTGGCGAAAGAATGCCTGAGCATATGCGGGCTGGCCCGCCGTCCCAGCCGGCTTCTTCCGGCCGCCGCTTCGACGACATACTGAAGGCTTCTCACCGACAGGCGGCCGCCTCGGTTGTTTATGAACAAAGCTTCCGGAGGCGGTTCCGTTACCGCGTCTTTGGTCCGCGCAATAGCCACATAATCGGCCAGGGCTTGCGAGGCGACCGCGGTATAGAAAACGATCCGTTCCTTATCTCCTTTTCCCTTGACGCGTAGTTCCTTTGTCTCCGGATTCAAATCCCTTACATTAAGCGACGCGAGTTCGCTGACTCGGAGGCCGGTCGCGTAAAGAAGTTCCAGTACCGCCCGGTCGCGCAAGGACCTTTTGAGGTTGGGCCCGGGCTCCTCGATCATCTTGACGACCTCGTCCCGGCTTAGAACCCTAGGCAAGGTTTTCGGCGCCTTGGGGAAACCTACCAACATAGCCGCGTTGGCCTCCAACCGGCCTTCGCTGCAGAGAAAAGACAGAAACGATCTGATAGCGGAAAGACGTCTTTTGACGGTATTTTTGGAGAGCTTTAACGTGTCGCAATAGGCGAGATATCTTCTAAGAAAGCGGTAATCGACAGCCCCTAAATCCGTCTTTCCCGAGCGTGACAAGAACTCCAGAAAGGTTTTTACGTCGCGTCCGAAGGCGTCTATCGTGTGCGGAGAATACCGGTTCTGGCTTTCTAGGTAACCAAGGTATCGGGCCAGATCCTCTTCCATCTTTCTTAGCCAGTTAGCTTAAGGGTCAGTCGGTCGCCGGCGTTGAGGCCAAAGGCTAATCCGGCGTGCGCCCCGTTTACGGAAACGCATAAGTAATCGGAGGAATCATAGAGCAGCATGGCGCGGCCCTGCTCGACATCGCGGAAAGTCCTGACTACCTTTAGAGTCGTTTTGCCGTCGTCAAAAACGATTGTAACCGATCTATCGATTGTATATCCCGCCGGTTCGGCTTCACTCCTTCGTATGTTCAGACGCAGCGTGCCGTAGCGGTCAACGTCAATGATCTCGGCATTAATCACGCCGTCGACGACATCCGTCCGTCCGTACGGCGCCGCAATTAATCCGGACCGGTCGATCTCCTCGCCAAGTTCCGAAGGTAGAACTCCGTCGGCCAGCCGCGCCGCCGCGGGACCGAAAACATCCCGGGCGTGAAAGGTTTCCGACACACTCTTTTCTGTTCCTTTAGGGACCGATATCGCGTAAGCCTCCACCGTGCCGCCCAGTCTGCCGGCGGCCGGCATCAGCAAGCCGTTGTCCGGTCCGACCAAATATGTGCCCGAAGTCGTGCTTATAATCAGGCATCTCCTTTGCCCGCCGACTTCCGGGTCGACAACCGCTAGAAACACCGCGGCCGGGATATGTTCAACGGCGGTTTCCAGAACAAAAGCTCCTTTACGGATATTATAGGCGGGTACATCGTGGCTGATGTCGATTATCTCAACCGACGGATTGGCCTTTTTCATAACGCCTTTGACGACCGCCGCCCAAGCGTCTCCGGTTCCGAAATCCGACAAGAATCCTACCAGCCCGCCTTTGCCCGGTTTAGGCTTTTTCTTCTTGCCGGTACGCGCGTCAAGGGCCTCGTTAACCAGAGCGTCGGCTTCGCCGTTCTTCTCCCGGGGGATTCTTTCGATACCCACATTATCGAATTTCTTAAGGATGGCAACTGCTTCTTCATACAGCGGCTTAATGGCGGCATTCTTGACCTTGAATTTTCCCAGCAACTGGTTGACCATAAGCTCGCTGTCGGCTTTAACGTGAATCGAGCCCGCGTTATGCATAGCCGCCCGCCGCAAGCCTGCTACCAGCGCGCTGTATTCCGCCAGGTTGTTTGTGGTCTCGCCAATGTACTCGGAAATCCGTTCTATTTCAGAGCCGTCCTTTTTGATTATGGCGCCGATGGCCGCCGGTCCCGGATTGCCGCGGGAGCCGCCGTCAACGAATAAGGTTATTTCGAAATCAGTATTCTGTGGCAATATTCGCACCGCCTTACTGGACCGCCGCTGGGACCGTGTCCGCTGTCTTCCGAGTTCTCAAGGTTGCAGCCCCCGCAAACCCCTTCCGCCGCGATCGCGACTGCTTTCCCGTGACCCTTGACTCTCATCTGCTCGTATGTCTTCAGCGTCATTTCATCAATGTCTTTTAGCGCAGCATCTCTTTTTTCCGCTAAGCCGGCAATAGCTTCCTTGAGCTCGCGGCTTTTCTTACTGATTGTTTCGGCCAGTGTTTTGGCTTTTTCTTCCCTGTCGCGTAAATCGTTTTTCAACCCGGCTTCCAGGCCTTGGGCTTCCGACAACTCGTCAAGGCCGATCAAGTACTCCGTGTCGACTGTGTCCTTCTCGTCCGACAAGACCTTTATCTCCTGTTGTAGCGACATAAGCTCCTTCGGATTCGTTACCGTCCCCGCGTACAGTTTTTTCTCTTCATTCTTTATTTTGTCTTCGAAGCGCGTCGACTCGTCTTCCCGTTTTTTCTGGCTGTGTTCGACATCCACTACCGATTTTTCGGCTTCGGCCAGTTCATCCCGCGACGCCTGAAGCTGAGACTCTATCTCGGCCAGTTCCTGCTTCTCCGGCATTGTTTCCAGATCTTTCTTCAGCCTATCCAGTGTTGAGTCAATTTCCTGCAGCTCCAAGAGCGCTTTGTCTCTTTTGTTAGCCAACTTATTCTTATCCCTTACCCTTTCTTAAGCCCCGCCAAATGTCGCCACACGTGTTCCCGCAATATTTGCTGCCTTGACGATTCTTTCCGATACGAAGGTCTTTGACTCGGTTATTGCTTCCTCCAAATCCTCTCCGCCGGCCAAGCGACCGGCGATAGCTGACGCCAGCATACAACCGGTCCCTCGCGTTTCTCCGCCGGATTCCCGTTTGGCTTTGAATTCGACAAAATCAAATCCATTATACAAGTAGTCAGCGGAAATATCGCCATCGGAATTTATATGTCCGCCGGTAACCAGCGCGTTAGCCGCGCCCGACTCGACCAGCTTCTTCGCGGCCGATTTCGCTCCAGCCGCGTCATTGACTTTCAATCCTGTCAGGATCTCCGCTTCCTTGGCATTTGGAGTTACCAGATAAGCCGCGGGAACTAGAATATTGCTCATGAATTCGGGGGCCCCTTCTCCGGCCATCAACAAACCCGAGGTGCTTTTTATGACCGGGTCTGCAATAAGTTTTAGGTTATGCTGACGGGTAAACTCGACCAGGAGCTTGGCCATGGCCGACGATTGAATAAGGCCGGTCTTTATGATCGAAGGACGGCTGTCCTTAAAAAGGGCTTCAAGCTGCAAGCCGACTATCTCCGGATCGACGGGATAGACGGCGTAGGCTGTAGCGGCGCTTTGGGCTGTCAGGCAGGTCGCGATAGGCAAAGCTATCGCTCCGGAAGCGTGGACGGCGCCTATGTCTACGGCCAGGCCGGCTCCCCCGCTGGGATCCAGGCCGCCCGCGACGATCACCAGGGGCGTTTTATTCTCGGATGCTTCCTCCTGTAAAGTGGTCATAACCTGTCCTTCTTTGGACAACGGCCCGTCCCTCCTCGTCTATCATCTCAACCCCGCCGCCGGCTTCCGTAATCTCTCCGATAAATGAGACCTGCGTGTTAGTCTCAACCTCAACTTTGGCTTTAATTATGTTTGCTTGGGCCGGGTTGGCCGTAATAATCAGCTCGTAGTCTTCCCCTCCGGTTAAAGCCAGCCGCAAAGCGCTGGCTTTTGACAATCCCGGTAAGCGGCTGGCTTCCGGAAAGACAGGAATAGAGTTTAGCCGTATCTTTGCCCCATGCCCGCTGGCCTGGCAGATATGCTTTAGGTCGGCCAGCAATCCGTCGCTAATATCCTGCATCGCGCCGGCCCCTTCTTTGGCCGCAGTCAGACCTTCGGCAAGTCTGGGCGTTGGTCGGGCAAATCGCAGGAAAAGAGACTTGGGCATCCCCCGGCCTGGTCGTGCGCCGGCCTTAAGACCTTTTAAGGCCGCCCCGGCGCCGCCCAAAGCGCCCGTTACCATCACTACATCGCCCGGTTCGGCATAAGATCTTAGTTTTACATAATCCGTGCCAGCGTGGCCGGTAAGACTGACGGTTATAAAAATCTTGTTGGCTTTGGTTAAATCCCCGCCGACGATGGTCGCCCCGTACTCTTGGCCACAATCCAAAAGGCCGCGATAGATGTCCTTGATGAACTCAACTTCCGTGTCCCTCGGTAATCCGAGCGTTACCGTCGCGTAGTCAGGCCGGCCTCCCATGGCTGCGATATCGCTTATATTTGTCGCCATGGCCTTATATCCGATGTCCTCGCCTCGGACGTATGCCCTGTTAAAGTGAACGTTTTCCACCATCGTGTCGGTTGTTAAAAGCATCCGGTCGGCGTCGGGCGGGGCGACAACGGCCGTGTCGTCGCCGATACCCACGCTGACGCGAGCGTTCTTTTTCTGCTCCTTTTTGACGAGCTCCGCTATTTGTTCGATTAAGCCGAATTCGCCTATGTCGTCAATCTTCATACGCCGCTCCGGCTTGATCTACGAACATCCTTCGGAAACAGGGCTGCCCAGGTATTCACCGACGACTTTCATCGCGCATAAGCGTCCGCACATGGAACAGGCCTCGCCTTCGATCCGGCCGCGCTCCGCCCTCATGGCCGACGCGCGTTCCGGGTCAATCGCCAGAGCGATCTGCGCTTCCCAGTCCAACGCCTTCCTGGCTTTGGCCATATTCAAATCCCATTCCGCCGCACCTGGAACGCCTTTCACAACATCCCCGGCGTGGGCGGCTATTCTTGAAGCGATAACGCCCCTGTGCACATCGTTAATATCCGGCAGGCCCAAATGTTCTCTCGGCGTCACGTAGCAAAGAAAATCCGCCCCGGCGGCCGCCGCGATGGCGCCGCCTATGCCGGCCGTCAGCTCATCATATCCCGGCGCTATGTCGGTGACCAGCGGACCCAACACGTAAAACGGCGCCCCGTCGCAGTATTCCTTTTCCAGTCGCACGTTCATCTCTACCTGGTCCAACGGAATGTGTCCCGGTCCTTCGATCATCGCCTGCACGCCCGCTTGCCTGGCTCTCGCGGCCAGTTCTCCAAGAATCCTAAGCTCCGTCAGCTGGGCGGTGTCCGTCGCGTCCGCTATGCAGCCGGGCCGCATACCGTCGCCTAAGCTGAGAACCGTGTCGTATTTCCGGGCGATTTCCAGCAAACGATCATATTCCTCAAAGAGCGGATTCTCGCAGTCGTTATGAAGAATCCAGCCGGTCAACAAGGCGCCTCCCCGGCTGACGACATCCGTTACGCGTCTGTCTTTGGCCAGAGCCCCGACCGACTCCCGGTTTGTGCCGCAGTGGACGGTGATGAAATCCGCCCCCATCCGGCAGTGTTTCTCGACGGCGGCGAATAAATCGCCGCTCGTCATATCGACTATGCTCCCCCGCTTGTCGATCGCGGCCACGGCCGCGCCGTAAACGGGCACCGTCCCCACAACAACCGGGGAACGTTTAATAATCGCTCCGAGTATGCCGTAGATGTCCCCGCCAGTAGACAAGTCCATGACGGCGTCGGCTCCGGCGCTAACGGCGGCGTCTAACTTAAGCATCTCCTCGTCCGCGGAACGAAAGGTGTCTGAGGTGCCTATGTTGGCATTCACCTTTGTCCTAAGCCTTACGCCTACGCCCAAAGGAATCTGATCCGGCCTGGCCGCGCTCTTGATAATAACCGTGTGTCCGCTTAATACATCCTCAACCAGCCGGCTTTCGTCTATATTCTCAATCGCCGCGACGTCGGCGGTTTCCTGCCTCGTTATTCCGTTTCTCAAATCGTCAAGAAGCGACATTGCGTTCAACACATCCTCTTAAATCGTTGGCGGCCAGCGTCATGTCCGGGGCTTCGGCGATAGCCGCGATAACCGCTATGCCGGCCGCCCCGGCGGCCATAACATCGGCCGCGTTGGCCATTGTGATTCCTCCGATCGCGATTACCGGCAAGATCACCGACCGGCAAATCTCCGCCATTTCTTCCAGTCCAATCGGCCGGCCCGCGTCGTCCTTGCTGCCAGTCTCGAAAACTGGTCCCGCGCCCAGATAGTCCGCCCCCGCCGCCTCAGCCGCCAACGCTTCTTCCCGGCCGGAAACTGACACTCCTATGATCGCGTCCAGTCCTAAGGCCGTCCTGGCCGCAACGATGTCGGTATCCTCCCGGCCGACGTGGACTCCGTCGGCACCACACCGTTTGGCTATATCTACCCGGTCGTTAACGATAAACAAAACGCCCGCGTCCTTAGCGATATCGCCGACTCTCTCAGCCTCTTTCTCGAATATAGCATCGTCCATGGTCTTATCGCGGAACTGGATCATCGTCGCGCCGCCGCGAATAGCCGCTACTGCTATGTCGTTGTGCGACCTCCCAAGTGTGGGGTTATCGACTGTGATCGCGCACAGGCTGCAGTCGATGCTTTTCTTCTCAGATCTCATCTATTTTTGCTCCAGCCCTTATCTCATCTTCAGTCAGGTTGGCCATGGCGTCGTACAGGAGCACGTGAAACGTCCCCGGCCCTTTGGCCTCGCCGGCGGCTATTTGACCGGCCAGCCCGTAGACTGCCAATCCCGCCGCCGCCGCTTCCGCCATATTATCATTAACCGCGGCGAAAGCCGCGAGGACGGTTGTCGCCATGCAGCCCGTTCCGGTAACAGTCCCCATCATTTTATGTCCGTTGGCGATCACCAGGACGATTCCTGGCGCCGCGACGACGTCTACCGGTCCGGTGACCGCCGCCGCGCAGCCGTATTTACCGACGAAAGCGACGGCCGCTTCCTTCTCTCCGCCCGGCCCGCCGGCTGCTTCTACTCCTGCGATCTCAGCGTCCAGCCCGGCCAAAACACCTATCTCAGCGACATTGCCTCTAACCAGGCTTATCTTAAGTTCGTCCAGCAGTTCTCGCGAGACGCGCGTCCGGTAGGCGGTCGCGCCCGCCCCGACCGGATCCAACACAACTGGAATGCCGCGTTCGTTCGCCCGATGTCCGGCCAACTTCATCGCCTCGACTTCGTCAGGCCAAAGCGTTCCGATATTGAGTACCAAAACCGAGGCCTGGCCTGCCATCTCAGCCGCCTCTTCCTTGGCGTGGGCCATAACCGGCAGCGCGCCGCAGGCCAGCGTGATATTGGCAGTTTCGTTCATGACGACAAAGTTGGTGATGTGGTGAACCAGTGGTTTCTTCTCCCTTACCGCTACCATCAAATCTGCAGCCTTAACTCCCCAATTCATACGTTTCCTCCTTAATCCCGTTTCCCTGTTTTAAAAATAAAAAAGAGACTCCACCGGCGTCGGTTAAGCCTCTCGATTAGCTTTTGAGTTTCCTCCGCCGGCATTACCCGGATCAGGTGTTAACGGTCGACGCGTCCGCGTCCTCTCAGCCGCCCCGCTTGCTTGATTCATAGCAGCTCCCGTTTGAATCTCTTATTCGCGAACGGATTTCCGTCCTATGTCAATTCTTCTTTTCTTCCGGCCCGTCCTCTGAAGCCGCCTCGGTCTCGGCGTCAGCTTTTTCTTCTTGGGCCGGCGTTTCGGTTTTTGTTTCAGCGGTTTCCGGTTTCGTTTCAGCCGGTTCCGGTTTGGCCGCGACGGTTTTTGGAGGCTCCTCGCCTTCCTTGATTATCGCTTCAAACTCGTCCTTCATTTGTTTCTCGACACCCATTGTCAGGTTTCTAAACTCCTGAATGCCCTTGCCTATTCCGCGGGCCATTTCCGGCAATTTATCCGGTCCGAAAATAACCAGAGCGACAAGCAATATGACGATAATCTCGGGCATGCCAAGGCCGAACATCCATTTCCCTCCGTAACATTTGATACCTGTAATTCTACCACAAATACCCTAGTCGAATAGTGATATAATCCTCTCGTTCAAGCAAAGGAGGCGCGGCGCTGTTGGCGGGATTGATACTTGCGGGCGGACGAAGCCGTCGTTTCGGACGCGACAAGGCTTTCGAGAAACTCAACGATAAACCTCTTATTGACTATGTCGTCGAAGCCCTTGCTCCGGTGGCCGGTAACCTCATAGTAGTCGCGGACTCGGCCGAACGTTTTGTTGATCATGACGGAAGGTTCACCATAGTAACTGACGAAGTGCCGGGTTTGGGACCGCTGGGAGGCTTGTACGCGGGTTTGAAGGCCGCTCCGGACCGATATAGCATCGTCGCCCCCTGTGATTCTCCGTTCATAGATACCGGTCTGGTGGAATACATGCTTAAGACCGCCGCTGACGCCAATGTCGACGCTCTTGTTCCCCGCTACGAAGGGCGCGAGCACACGGTAAACGCTGTTTATTCAAAAGCCTGTGTGCCCGCAATCGACTCTTCGTTAAACGACGGCCTCTTTCGCATCTCCTCTATTTTCGATAAGATCAGGGTACAATATATCGATGACGATACTATAAATAAGTTCGCCGGCGGCGGTCTGTCGTTTTTTAACGTCAATACGCCCGAGAATATGGACGAAGCCGGCCGGATTCTACGTGAACGCGGAGGGTTAAATGGCTGATAATGACAAGTTCGCCGAGCAAGAAGCCCAGATAATGGAGGAAATCGAGGAAGGCGTCAACAAGGACAATGGCGACAAACGTTGTGACAAGTGCGGCGGCCCCATGATCGAGGCGAGTTTCGAGATCCTTAACTTCATCCAAGCTGATTTCGGGCACAACCTGCTTGTAGGCCCTCATAAGACTTTCTACATCAACCCTAAGCGCCGCTCCCAGATCAACGTCTATGTCTGCCGCAAGTGCGGCTATATCGAACTGTACGCCTCGGACCCGACCGGTCTGTAGCGCTACTTGACCTGTATCTTCTTCGCCTTAAGCGCCTTGGCAAGATTCTCGGCGGCTTCGTTCCATTTCTTTTCTTGAGCCTTTAGGTCCGCTTCCTGTTCCGAATCATAATTGCCGCCGCTGTCCTCGATAACGCGGGCCGTCGTCGTATAATAGCTGGCCCCTTCGTTGAAATAGCTGATAACGAGCTGCTGGATTTTTGAGTATCCTGCCGGTTCCTTCAAGCGCCGCGTATCTTCCCGGGCTTTGACGTAGGTCAAACCAAGCTTTTTGTACTCGTCGGACGCCTCTTTTATGTCACCGGCAGCGTAGGCCTGGTCGATTTTCTTCCTGGCCGCTTCCGTATCGGACATCGCTTTGTCCCAAATCTTCTTAAAAGAGTTTCTATAATTCAGTTCCAGTTCCGGGCGGTTCGAACAACCCGCCGTCAGCAGAATCAGCCCCGCGGCAAAAAGTGAAGCGGCGGCCAGGTGCCTTATCTTTATGTTTGCCCCCTTCCTTTGTTGTTCAGGTTGTCTCGCCCGTCATTTGCAGGATCACCCTTCGCGACCTTCCTCTTATGTCGTTGTCTATGCAGACCACTTGCTGCCATGTTCCGAGCGCGAGCTTTCCTTCTGTAACCGGGATTGTGACCGATGGTCCGATAAGGCTGGCCCTTATATGGCTATGCCCGTTCCCATCGCCCCAGGTCGCGTTGTGACGCCAGTCTCCGGCCGGCGCGATATCCCGTAGGAACACCTTGATATCGGCTTCCAGACCGGGCTCGAATTCAAGCGTCGTTATAGCCGCCGTCGAGCCGACGGCAAAGACCGTTACCGTTCCCTCTTTCAGGCCGAACTCAGCAACAGCTTTGGCAACACCGCCGGTCAAGTCGACAACCTCGTCGTTTCCACCTGTCGAAAAATCGATTTCCTTTGACCCTGCCTTAAAAGGCATCTTTAACCGCCGTCCTTGTCTTTCAGGAATTCCTTTTCTATCGCGTCGGCCGCGGCCTCAACATTTTTCACCGGCGACTCGACCTTATACGTATCCGCGGCCGCGTAACCTTCCGTGATTATGATATCGATGTCCGGCGAAAACATCGCCGCCACGTCGACCAGCATGGGATCTGAAGCATGGGTTCTTATATAGGCCAGCATGGTCGGAGAGGCAATGGCGACTTCGGAAGCGCCGGCTTCTCTGTGCTTATGGCTCGCCTTGCCCGGCACGTCGATCTCGAAGTCGTTATGCACGTGATGTTTTATCGTACCGACGCGATATCCTCGGCCTGTCATCTCCTTGACCAGCGCCGTCACGGCTGCCGTCTTCGCTTCTTTGTCATATCCGATAACCGAGACAATAGGGATCATTCTTCTCCTTAAACCAGATACCTACCATAATACAATGCCGCGGCCATGCCAAAGCCAACCAGGCCGGCAATGAATTCCACCATCGCCCGTCTATTGCCGACATCCTTCCGGTTAAAGAAGCTTCTGGCCAACGAAAATCCAAGCGCTAGCGGAGTTAGCCAAAGCAGGGGCGTCAGAAAAAGGAAAATCCCGGCGGCCGATCTTTCCAAAATTCCCGGCAACCGGTCTCTGAACGTGATTATCTTCCCGTCATCAGCCGGCGCAAAAGTTCGCAAAGCCTCGAAGACGAGGATCGATCCGCCAAAGCCGGCTCCGATTACGCAGGTCGTGCCGATCAGCGCGCGTACGTAAGGAGCGGTTAACCGGATAAAGGGCGGAAAATCGATCTGCCCCGCCGTCGCTGCTGCAAGGTATGCGGTCGCCGCGATAATGACCAGACCATGTAAGGCTTGATCGAGCAGGAAAGACCATAGATAATGACCGGCAGTCTGATCGCCTAGCGAATATTTGAGCTTGTCGAACAGAAAATGAGTTAACGACATTACGATGAGCACGGGGATCCAAAGATTGCCGCCGTAACCGTATAAGACGACAGCCGTCAATACGGTATAGACTCCTACATGAACGTATAGGCCGCGGCCTGTTCTTTTCGTCCACTCGACCAAAGCGGCCGGTTGCATGTAGTCGGCGATGAAGTGTGCGAGGACCAGCCCGTAGAAAAGTTCAACGACTCCCATAAACCGCGCCGGTTTTAGTAGATCCTTCTACTGTGGGTGATAAGGTTGCTTAAATGTTCCTTCCGGACCTGATCCTGCATTATCAAACCTTCGATGCGGTCGTCGATTTCCCTTATTCTTTCAGAAAGCTTCTTGATTACGTTAAGAACCAGCGGGTCCCTGACTCTGCCTAAAAAATTGTCTACGTCGATGACCGACAGCTCGGTCAAGCCTTTGGCTTGCGCGGACGCGCTCCGCTTGTGTTCGGCGAACATCGCCATTTCTCCGAAAAATTCCCCGGGTCCGATAATCCCGTAATCAATGTTCTTTCCGCCCCGCGTCCGGTAGATCCTCACATAGCCGGACACGACAACGTACATCCTGTCTCCTCGGTCGCCTTCTTCGAATATGACCTGTTTGTCCGCATATTTCTTGACCGTACCCCTATCCGGTGACATAAACGCTCCCTTCCGTTTTCCTTGGCGCTTTGACGTCCTCTATCATGTTCTTTACGTTGTAGACTTTCACGGGTTCCGTCTTGCCTTTAAACATCCTGCTGTCCAGACAGTTAGCTGTGACATATTCTTTTATCTGCACGTATGTAGAGTGGCTTATCAACAGCTCGCCGGCCTTTGCGTCTCGGCAAAGCCGGCTGGCAATATTAACCGCGTCGCCTATAACCGTATAGTCAAGGTGCAGCTCTGTGCCAACATTGCCTAAAATCGCGGAGCCAGTGTTGATGCCTATCCCCACCGATATGTTCGGATTGTCTTTCTGCAGTCGCGTCACGGCTTCCTGGATATGCATCGCCGCCGTTACCGCCAGTCGGGCGTGATCTTTCTGCTTCATCGGCGCGTTGAAAACCGCCATAATTGCGTCGCCTATATATTTGTCGACCGTGCCGTCGTAACGGAACACCACGTGCGTCATCTCGCCCAAATATGTGTTCAATAACTCAACGACCTCGTGCGGCTGCATCTTCTCGGCAATCGACGTAAAGTTTCTAATATCGGCGAATAACACGGTGACTTCCCGCAATTCTCCCATTAGGTCCAAAGTTTCAGTACCTGAGGTTTTTAGAATCTCATCTACGACCTGAGGCGCGACATATCTGCGGAAAAGCTGGATGACCTTTCTGAGCTCATCCTCTATCAGAAGATCTTCCATCTTATCGTCAAACTCCCGGATCCTCTGGCTCATCTCCTGCAAAATCCGCCAGATGACAGGTTCGTCGACGATCTTCTTCAGGTCGATGCGGTTAACACTTCTCAAGCGGCAGTTGCCGATGGCTTGAACAGACGCCGACCTTGACAGACCGGAAAACAAAGCCATCTCGCCGAAAAAGTCGCCCTTCTTCAGGGTAGCCAAGACGATTTCCCTTTTGTTTCGGATTCTAAATATCTTGACCTTGCCTGTCTCGATGACGTACATTTCCCGGCCGTAATCGTTCTCGTTGAAGATGATCTCTCCGTCTTCGTACTTAGCGACGGTTCCCCTTTCGATCATGATTCCTTCGCCGTCCTTTAAGCTTAATCGACCTTGTCAGATTATCCGCGCCTCGTTGATGCGCTTCGCGGCTTCCTTAAGTCTATCAATTGTCGTAACCATTGCAAGACGGACATACCCTTCGCCGAATTCACCGAACGCGTTTCCTGGGATCGCCGCCACGCCTGCCTCTCTTATCATCGTCAATACAAAGTCCAGCGACATTATGCCCTCGGGAACCCGGGTCCATAAGAACATCGTCGCCCGCGATGGCTCGATCCGCCAGCCGCTTTCCGCCACCCCTTCAATGAACACCTGGCTGCGCGACCTGTATTCAGCAATGTTTTTATCTATGATATCCTGAGGCCCGAGCAGCGCCGCTACACCTGCTTTCTGTATCGCCTTGAAAACCCCGTAATCGAAGTTGCTTTTAAGACGAGCAAGCGCGCCGACGACTCGCCTGTTTCCGACAACGAATCCCAGCCGGCAGCCGGCGATATTATAGGTTTTGGAGACGGAGTGAAATTCTATGGCGATATCCTTGGCCCCTTCGACCTGAAGCAAACTCGGCGGCTTTGTCCCGTCCAGCGCCAGTTCCGAATAAGCGGCGTCGTGGACCAGGACTATGTCGTGCTTTTTGGCAAAGGCTACCGCTTCCTCAAGAAACGATAAATCGGCGACAGCCGCGGTGGGGTTGTTCGGATAATTCAGGACCATAAGTTTTGCCCGATCCGCGGTTTTTCCGTCAATCGCGTTCAGGTCGGGCAAGAAACCGTTCTCCTCCCGTAGGCGCATAGGCGCGATATCCGCTTCCGCCAGAATCGCGCCGACCTGGTATACGGGATAATGCGGATCGGGAATCAGCGCAGTATCGCCTGGGTTGAGAACGGTCAAGGGCACGTGGGCCAAACCGTCGTGGGAGCCCATCAGCGTTAAAACTTCCCCGTTCGGGTCTAGGTCGACGCCGAATCTGGCAGAATACCAGGCAGCGGCTGCGTCCCTGAACTCTTGTAGGCCATCCGAGCTTCCGTAATCGTAGTTTTCTCTGACTGATAATTCATCCCGGAGTCTCTCTATGACATGCGCCGGGGGAGGCAGATCCGGGCTGCCGATTCCCAAGTCGATCACGGACAGGCCTTTCGCTTCGGTGGCCGCTTTGACGGCTGCTATTTCCGCGAAAATACCGCTCCCGATCGGCTTTATCCTTTTGGCTTCCTGAAACATCGACTCGCCTTTCGGTTTATCTAGGTGTCTGCCCCAAAGGTCTTAAATCGGCAGGTGGCGGCGTGCCGGGCGGCAAAGCGGGCCCGGTGCCCTTTAAAACGATCCTTTGCTTGGGCTCGTAATGGCTGATAAACTTGTCTTCCCTGTATATATTGCCGCCTCGTTTGACGGTCCTGAAAACCGATATATCGCGGCCGTCGACACCATAGCCCATATCGGCGTCTTTTTCATACCCCGTGGGCACGGTCGGATCGTCTTTATAGACTATCCCATAGGGCACTATATTTGTGAAGCCGGTATCGGAATAGGATACGTCGGTACCCATATTCGTACTGTAGAAGGCGACCGTAACCGACGAGTTCGTGTGGTCCGTTTTTATTAGGATGAAGTAAGGACTATCGTTCTTGAACTTAAAGTCCATGCCCCCGTCGTAATAGATGCTGGCGTCCCGTCCGTCCGGATAGTGGCTGATATAAAACTCGTGCGGGTAGCGGTCGACGGCTTCATATCCGCCGAAGAATACCGTGTTAAAAATGGTCGTGGAGACGTTGCAGATGCCGCCCCCGATGTCGGGAGACAATTGGCCGTTTACTATGACCGGCGCTTCCGTATATCCTTTGGCCGCCGTCCTCGGCCCGGTCGCTTCGTTGATACTCCAAACCTGCCCGGGCGCCACCAGCATTCCATCTAATGCCTCTGCCAAAGTCCCGATATTCTGAGACCTGTTAGGCGTGAATTCGAAGTTTTCGGTATGTACCGACACCCGTTCCTTGATGCCCATGCTTTGCGCCTTGGCCGTCGACAACTCCGGCTCGACGTTTTTCATCTTAAGCGTCGCTTTTCTGGGCGGCGGCTCCAGGGCCAGCTTGTTGATATCCTTAACGGCAGAATCCATGTCTATGACCAGACCGTTGATTCCCGGAACGATGTCAACAACACCCTCGGCCGCTTCAAATCTCGCGTTAACGGGCCTGACCTCGAACTCGTCCTTGAGGGGGATGAAGTACTGCTCAAGTCTGTTCTTGGTCATTGTCGCGGTCAAAACAGTTTCGTATGAGGTTTTGCCGGCTTTCCTGATTTTCTTTCTGACCGGCAAGAACTCTATCAGCGTGCCGATCTTCGCCGGGTCAATAACATATTCCTTGTTGTTTATCGTGTATTCAATCGGTTCCTTCATCATTTTCAGGGCTATTAAACGGGCTTTACCGGCGTCTGCGTCATGCACTTTTACCTTGGCGACGCCCTGGGGGACGCTTATGGTACGCGACGAAAAGTCAGCGGCGTGCGTTATTATTTCAGTCCGCAACGAGGCTTGTTTGACCTCCCACCCGTTTTTAGCCGACCTGACCGTAGCGGTCTCGCCTGAAATTTCTACCGTCGCGTCCTGGGCCGGCTTGTCTATGAATCCAGCTATCTTCGCCGTCGTCAGTTTGACATATTCCTCGTTTACCTTTGAGGTGATTTGGATAGTTCTTGGTTTTAGATATAGCCGCGCGCGATCCACGAGCATCGGCAAAAAGCCTCCCTGTCGACCGGCCAGATAAGCTTCATTCACCGCGTCTTCGATGTCCGGAGCAGGCTTCAAGAACAACACCTCGACCGGCCAGCTTCCGTTGGCGTCTTCTACCCTTAGGTTTTTCGCGGCCGCTTTCTTAGCCTTGGCTGAGATAGCGCTTTTTGCTTCCGCCCTGGTCGATTGGGAGACGTTCTGGGTGTAGATGCTTACGCCGTAGTGGATCCTTCCCCGGTTAAACGCGTAATCGGCGACGGCGAACAAGGCCGATGAATGGATAATAAAAGCGAATAGAACGATTATAAGTAAAAACAGGCGGGACATGGACCGTCTGAAACTTCTTTCCCTGGGTCTTCTTCTTTCTATCATGCCGATAACAATTCCCTGGCCGCGGTTTTCAGCGCTTGCATGTCGCCGGCTGACTTGGTTTCTATGTATGCTCTGACAAGCGGCTCTGTGCCGGAAGGTCGTATCAGCAGCCAAGCGTTACCGGCTAAGATCAATTTGACGCCGTCGATTGTCTCAATCCTCTCTACTTTCAGGCCGCCGATTTTGTCCGGCGTCTTATCCTTCAAAGAATCAAAAAGTATTTTTATCTTATCGGACGGATATGGTATATCCAGCCTTTCGTTATAGTAGTGTCCGAACTCGTCAACCAGGTCTTTCCAGATGGTTGACAGCGGTTTTGATTCTTTAGCTATCATCTCGACGACAAGCATGTCCGCCAGCAAGCCGTCCTTTTCGGGAATATGTCCGAGCACGCTTAAGCCCCCGCTCTCTTCCCCGCCGATTATCACCTTCTCCTCTCTCATCAACAGTCCAACGTGCTTGAATCCTACAGGGGTTTCCACAATCTTTAGCCCCATCTTGGCCGACATGGCGTCTAGCAGATGCGTCGTCGCTACGGTCCTGACGACGATTCCGGCCGCGCCCCGGTTTCTTACCATGTGCCCGAGGAGCAACGCGACCACCTGGTTCGGTGTCAGGTATGACCCGTCGTCGGCGATTATCCCAAAACGGTCGGCGTCGCCGTCCAGCGCCAGGCCGACATCCAGTTTCTTGCCGACCACAAGCTCTCTCAGCTCGCCCAGGTTTTTCTCTGACGGATCAGGCATGGTGTCCCCGAAGAGCGGATCTTCATTGTCTCTGATGACCGTGGCGTCCAATCCGGCCGTCCGGGCGAGCTCCGGCATCAGCCTGCGCCCTGACCCGTGATAAGGATCTATGGCGGTCTTTAATCCGCTCCCGGCAATCGTGTCAATGTCCAGGTAGTCGACCAAGGCCTTCATATAATCAGTGCTTAAATCTTTATTCTCTATCGACGCGGTGGCCTGGCGGCCGCTTGCTTCGAGGTTGGCGCGGCCCTCGACTGAAGTTATCGCCTCCTCTATGGCGGTGGTAATCTCCTCCGTCGCCGGTCCGGCGTACTCGGGAATGAACTTAAGTCCGTTGTAATAATAGGGATTATGACTGGCCGTAAGCATAATCGCCCCGTCTGCTCCGAGCGCTTTCGCCGAATAAGCGACGGTTGGCGTGGGATAAGCCTCGTTACCGAGTATCACGCTGACGCCGTTGACCGACATTTCATCCGCCACGGCGGCGGCGAACTCCCGTCCCATGAACCGGCAGTCGTACCCGACGACCAGCCGCGGCTCGACGGCGCTTGTCTTTATATAAGCCGATATGCCGCGCGTAACCAGCCTCAGATTTGTAATAGTGAAACCGTCGGCGACAACATCGCGCCAGCCGTCGGTGCCGAATTTAATCATCTGTTCTCAAGACCTGAATTTTCTGATCAACGCGGCGTATTTAGCGGCTAGCGCCTCCGCGCGCTGCTCGGTGTCGCCTTCCACGTAGATGTGGCAGACCGGGTCGACGGGATCCGGCAGCATCAACGCCCAACCGCGGGGACTATAAACCTTTATGCCGTCTATCAGCTCGACCTTCTTCCCTTTGATCGAATCGATTAACTGCCGCATGACGTAGCCTTTGCGATCCCAGGCGCATACCTCTGTCCGGTGCAGCACGTGATACCTGGGAACAGATCCGGCCAGCTGGCTGAGCGGTTTCTTGGATCCGGCCATAATTTCCAGCAACTTTACCAAGCTTGGTAAGGCGGCATAGGCGGGAACAATCTCCGGAAATATATAGCCTCCGCCTTCGGCGCCGGCAAAAATCGCGTGTTCTTCCAGAGCGGCTTCCATTAGCGCCGCCGAGCTGATGCCGACCCTTTTAACATCGCATCCGCTTACCGCGACGATATCGTCTGCTATTTGAGTCACGCTCATCGGCAAAACTACGGTCCCCTGTTTCGCTTTAGCGCAGACCATCTTAAGCATCATCATTAGGGCAACCGAATGGTTTATGCGCTGACCCTTCTCGTCCACCAGGGTGATTCGTTCGCTCGGCCCGTCAATCAATACGCCTAGATCGGCCTTTAAGGCGCGGACGCTGGTCGATACCTGCCGCAAAGCCCTCTCCATGTCGTCTTTAGTCATGGCCGACCGATCGCTGCCGGGAATGCCGTTTAGCGAGATGACGGCCAGCCCTAGCCTGGCCAGGATGTCCGGTCCGACTTTTATGCCCCGGCCAAATCCGTAATCCACGACTAGTTTAAGTCTTGATCTCCCGATTAAGCCCAGGTCAGCATGTTCTAAAATGTTGTTGATATAGGTTTCTGTCGCCCGAACAGGGAAGATAACCTCGCCCATTTCATCGTAAAAAGCCCGTCTGAAATCGCCCCGGTAAAAGTATTTCTCAATGGCGCTTTGCATGTCTTCGCCTATGTTGATGCCGTTGGAGTCGAAGAAATCCATCTCCACGGACTGGATGTCGTCGTGCATCAGGCGGATGTCGACGCCTCCGGCCAGATGGTCGCCAATAATCGCGTAGCGATTAGCTCCCGAAGGCCCGTTATCCATGTCCCAGACGTTAACGCCGGTTGAATTCAAACCGGCGATAATGCTGTTCTTCATGATTTCACAGGCTCTGATGTTGTCGCAGCTGACCGCGACCGTCGCCCCGGCGGGCAAAGCAGTGCCATACGACACGGCGATCCGCATCGCCAGCCTTGGCGTGATGTCGATATTGATTAAGCCCGCTATTCCCTGCCGGCCGAACAAAGTCCTGAATCCCCTGGTTTCCCAGATGATCGAGCTGCTGATGCCGGCCCCCGCTTCGACCGTTTTGAACGGGTAGATCCTCACATTCGGGCTGATGACGGCGTTTTCGCCGATGGTGCAGTTGTCACCGACGGCTACGCCCTCCCCCAGTCTGGCGTTATTCTTAATATCGCAGGTTCGGCCGATCGTGCAGCCCCTAAGCTCGGCCCCCGCTCCGATATAGCAGTTCTCCCAAACTACCGACCGGCTGACCAGAGAGCCGGCTTTGACGACCGTGTTATTGCCGATAACCGTGTATGGATTTAGACGGGCGCCCGCTTCAACCTTTGCGTTCCGGCCGATGACGATCGGCCCCCTCATCTTAGCCAGAGGATCGACCTTGGCTCCTCCGTTGACCCATATACTGCGCCCGATCTTGAACCCTTCCGGCTCGATGCCCGTCTCCCGCTTGAGGATGTCGTGGTGGACCTGCATATATTGCTCTATGCTCCCGATGTCCTGCCAGTAAGCTTCGGTAACATAGCCGAACATCCTCTTCTTGGCCTTTAAGAGTTTCGGAAACAGATCCTTGCTGAAGTCGAAAGGTTTATTGGCGGGAATCATCTTCAGGACATTCGGCTCCAGGATGTATATGCCTGTGTTGACTGTGTCGCTGAAGACCTGGCTCCAATTCGGTTTCTCCACAAACCTTTGGATTCGGCCGCTTTCGTCGGTGATAACCACGCCGAACTGGAGCGGATTCTCAACGCTTTTCAATATCAACGTGGCGACCGATTTGTTGGCCTTGTGGAAAGCGACGGCTTCCGTCAGATCGACATTGGTGACCGCGTCGCCCGAGATGACAATGAAGGTTTCGTCGAGATAGTCCTCGACTTTCTTAACGCTGCCTGCCGTGCCTAGAGGCGTTTCTTCGGTGCTATAAGCAAGATCCACGCCCAGGTCTTTGCCGTCGCCGAAATAGTTCCTGATGATGGCAGGCAGAAACTGCAGCGTCGCGACGATATCCGTCACGCCATGTTTCTTAAGAAGTTCGATAATATACTCCATGACCGGCTTGTTCAATACCGGTACCATGGGTTTAGGTTGGTTGCTGGTGAGCGGCCGTAAGCGGGTGCCTTCTCCGCCGGCCATGATGACCGCTTTCATGGGCTAGCTATCCCTTATCCATGTTAACAAATACCGCCCAGCCGGCGGCCGCCCAGAAGATGGAAATGAAGGTGTTCGACTTCCTGGCCCGCGTCCGGCCCGTGGTTGGTAAGCAAACGGTAACCGCTCTCCGCTATCCCCTCTCCGGCAGCTATCGCTCGCGCCGCCATATAGATTTCCGGGATAACTGCTATATCCGACTCGGACAGATCCTCCATTGGGTTGATGTGTTTTTTTGGAATGATAACAACATGCGTCGGGGCCATCGGCTGGATGTCTCTGAAAGCGATAACGTTTACCCCTTTAAAAATAATATCGGCTGGTATTTCACCGCCTGCAATCAGGCAAAAGATACAATCTGCCATGCTTACCTCCCATTTGTTGACGCCTAAAGAATTATATCATTATAGCGGACTGTTATAGGAGGTTGGGCCGTGTATTGGAATGGACGGTGCGTTGCCGCTATGGCGTAACCTCGCGCCAGCTCGTCACCTTTTTTACGAATACGTCGCCGAATGTTTTTAAGCCTAACATGTTCGTGACGTTCGGGTCATACTGGATGATAATGCTGGCATTCATGTTAACTATACTGGCCGCCGCAGAAGTACCGCTGGCCAGCAGGGCTCCTTTAATGCGCACTGTCGAGTTGGATTCGCTATAAGTTCTCTCTGAGTATACTAGTCCTTCAATCTCCATCGTTCCCCTATCAACGACGGACGCCGTGCTCCCCACGGTCGTGAAGACGATCAAGCCGGGAAAGACCTTGCTCGCTTCGGACGAGTGTCTGACTATAAGCGACGCTCGATTGGCGAGCGACAGCGCCTGACTGGGGTCATTGGGATCGTCCTTGATGACCAGCCCGCCGTTGGTAATGGTCAGGTTCTTGTTGTTGGGAAGGTCAACTTCGCCGTCGATAAAAATCATACCCGTCAGCTCGACGTTGTTCCGGCCGGAGAACAAGGCGGTAAAATCCGCTTTGGTGAAATACCCGGAATGCTCGGTCGCCCAATATTTTGTACCGTTCGTAAAGTTGTTCTGGGCCATTTCTCTGTAGCCGCCGGCGCCCTCGAAATTCAAAGTCGGGAAGGTGATCGGCTGGTTCATGTGTTTTATGCTGGCCATCTTGACGTACTGGCACTTGGCGTTTAGCTCCTGGATCGTATTTACCACCGTATTTACCGCGTGGACCTCGGCCGTCGGTCCCGCCGTTATAAGATCTCCCATCGGCACCGCCGGAACGCCGAAAAGCGCGTCATAAGTATTTTGCTCGCCCTGCTGGGTTCCTCTTTCATTCAACCTTATGGCCGCGTCGTTGAAAAAGATATCAAAGTTGGAGCCCATGTCTCCGCCTTTGGCGTCGGAGGCGCGATAATCCAGCGGCGCCAGATATGTTCTGGCGGTCGCCCCCTGGATGTCGATCCAGGAAAATGCGTACATGCCATAGCTTAAGACCTTCGGTGCCACCTCAACCATGGCCACTATCTTTCGCCTTCCGGGATTGGAGTGATACCTATTCGGAACGTAGCCGGTGACTTCCACCCTCTTCTGGTTCGTCGTACCTGTGACATCGGTAACGACGATTTTATAATCGCCGCCTGACACGGAGCCGTAATCAGGCGCGCTTTCAGCCGGAGCATAGTTGGCGATATTGTCGATCTTCCAGAGTGCATTGTTAAAGCCCGCTTCGGCGACATTGAATGCCTGGTTTGTCTTTCTTTCGGTTGTAGCCAACGTCATTTGGCTTGCCGAAATGGCCAGCACCGCGACCGCGAAAAGGTCCAGTACCATCATGACGCCTATGGCCGCTATTAAGGCCGAACCTTTCTCGTCAAAACTGAAAATTCTCTTGCGTGTCATCTTAAACCACCAGTCTAGTAGCCAAAATTGCGTAGCTTGATTTCCGACGTCAAGTCTATAGGCGCCGGCGGTTTTGCCACATCCTTGTCGATTACCACTCTGATCTTTATTAGTTTTGTTTTATTAATAATATCGGCGCTCGGATTAGTCGGATCAAGCGGCGTTGTCAGGCTGGTTCCATAAAAAGTAAAGAGCGTTTGGCTGTAATTGTTCCGGATATTCGAGGCTATCGTCTCTTGCGGCGAAGCGGTAAAATCATATACTCCGGTTGTATTTACTTGTTTGACAATCTTATGCAAGTATCCGTTATATGAGTAAAGGATCGCTTCAGACGTTCCGTCATTGTTTAAATCCGCTTTAAAAGCCAGCGTTTCAACGCTGCCCGGATTTATGGATATAGCCAATAGCGGCTTCTCCGCTTGCCTGATTTCCTTGACAAGTCTCATCATCGTGAACTGCGCCTCGGCTTGCGCCTCGGCTTGTGCGTTTTGCACGTAATAACTGCTCATCACCGACTGCAATATCCCGAACACGGCCGTTAGGAGAAGCACGCCGATGATCGCGGAAACCAGCACTTCCGGAAGCGTGTAACCGGCTTGTCCTTTTCCTCGATATGCTTTCCCGATGTGCTTGTTGCCGAATGTCATTGGACCCTCCCCGCTAGGGAGTTATTGATACGGTTGTGGACTTGCCGCCCTCATTGCCGGTCGGATCGACGGCCGCAATATAATACTGGTAAGTAATGCCTGTGCTAAGTCCGGTATCGTTAAACGGCGGGGAACTTTTCGACGTATAAGGCGTGTTCCCGAAAGGATTGCCTGAATGCGTTCTGTATATGTTGTAGTGATCGACCACGCCCGAGTTGTCCGTTGCCAACGACCAGCTTAATGTCCCCGTCGTCGGGCTGGTAGCCTGTCCGGTTACATTGAGGGGGATACTGGGCGCAATCGTATCCGCCGGACCGACAATCGTCACAATATTACACGGTCCGCTCAAATTGCCCGCGCCGTCGAAGGCCTTGACATAAAAATTGTACGAGCCACCCGCCGTATAATAATTGTCCAGGAACCAACCCACGCTCGGTGCAACCGTAGCGATAAGCATGTAGCTCGTGTCGTCCGGCGGCTGGCGGTATATTAGATAGCCGACGACGCCGTTGGCGTCCGTGGCCCAGTTTGGCGACCATTGGATATACATACCCAGCCCTGGCGTTGTCTGTTCCGCGCGCCCGGACAGAACGCCTACACCCGCGTTAGGCCAAACCGGCGCGGTCGTGTCGGTGCTGGCGCTAGCCGGCGCGACCGGGTTCTTATTAATCAATGTATCTATAACGACCGAGGACGAAGGCTGAGGGTTCGTCCAAGCCACGGTAATCTGCACATTTTTAAAATCGTTAGGATTTAAATCGCCTGTGCCAGTGCCGTCCGAAGGATCGTCAACAAACGCCACAGTATATGTAATAGTAAACGTTACGCCGCCTTTTGTGGCGGTCGTTCCGAGATTGGCCGCCAGGTATTCTTGCGTCAGCGTATCGTACGCGATCGTCCTGGCGGCTTCCACTTTCTCGGTCGCGATATTCGTCGCCAGGGTTCTGACCTTTGTGTTTGTTTGCGTGTTTAAGGTGGAGTTGAACACGATCATAATACCTAGAATGCCTATTGTAATGATGGCCGAGGCGGCCATGATCTCGGTTAACGTAAAACCCGATTCATTATTGCGTATGCTGTTCAAACGGTTCATCGTGTTCACCTAGTCTATTATCGGCATCCGGCTTTACAGAAATAAGCCTATAAGCATATTTCCGCTCTATTCGTTCACGCCGTTGGTTCGGTTCACCACGTGCCTGCCTGCCGCCTTCGCCGCTTAGCTAAAGAGGCGGCGCGGTTTTTTCCGCGCCGCCTCTTTTTTTAAGTTCTGTTCTTGCGCCGGCTTGTGTCTATTCAGGTACGCCGTTCGTGTTATAGACAACAGCCAGGCCGGCAGCCTTGACTGCCGTGTAAGTGTTTCCGTCACGGCCGTTAACCGTGATGGTGTACGCGTCAGCGGCTAATCCGGACATACCGGCCGATTTGAAATCACCGGCGGCGGGAGCCGCATTCAGGAAAGGAATGCTCTTCTCCAACGCGCCTAAGGCGAGGGCCGTCGCTCCAGAATAGTCGCCGCTGTTGTCGACTCCGTACAACTCCATTGTCTTGACAGCTGTTGAACGGATCGCCTTCGCGGTTGACGCATAACCTCTGTTGCGTACAGCGATGAAAGACGGGATGGCGATAGCCATGAGGATACCTATGATAAGAATAACGACCATGAGTTCGATCAGAGTGAAGCCCTCTTCCCGCCTTGACATCTTGCGGATTTTCGTTAGCATTTGAGTCACCTCCCTCCATATGCCTTAATAAACCTGTATCTTTCTTTCCTATTGATTGTCGGACGCGGCGCCTGTCGACTTTAGAATTATTTGTTTATTTGATAATTTTCTTATTTAATCAAACTGGCCAGTTTGAACATCGGCAGGTATAGAGATATCAGGATGCCGCCGATAACCAAACCTACGCCGATAAGCATGACCGGCTCGAGAATCGACGATAGCCCTTCGATGGTCGTCGCAACCTCCTTGTCGTAAAACTCAGCCACTTTGATAAGCATCGTGTCCATGGCGCCCGATTCTTCTCCAACGGCGACCATTTGCACGACCATAGGCGGAAAGACCTTTATCTTACCGAGGGGCTGGGCAATCGTCTGTCCCTCTTTTACCCCCAGCGCTATCTTGGCCACTTCTGATGAAATCAAAGCGTTTCCGACGGTATTCTCCACAACGTCCAGCGCCTCTAGGATCGGTACGCCGGCGCTGGATAAGGTCCCCAGTGTTCTCGCGAACCTCGACACCGACTGTTGTTTGACAACCGGACCGACGATGGGAATCCTCAGTTTAACGGTGTCCCATTTGAACCTGACCGCCGGGATGCTTAAAGATTTCCTGATTCCGTAAATCGCCAGGATGGTCAACGGGATGCCGAACCACCAGGTTGAACTGATTAGAGCGCTTAAGTTAACAAGTATCTGCGTCGGCAGCGGCAGCTCCCCGCCTAGCTGCGCGAACATCCCCGTAAAGACCGGTACGATAAACACCAACATGACAATGACCAGGACGATCGACATGATGAACATCAACACCGGGTAAGCCATGGCCGATTTTATCTTGCTTTTAATCTCTTCGTTCTTCTCCAGGTTCTCGGCGACATTGGTTAGGACCTCGTCCAATATACCGCCGGTTTCACCCGCTTTGACCATGCTTACGTAAAGCGTGTTGAAAACCTTGGGGTGCTTGGCCATGGCGTTCGACAGCGCCAAACCGCCTTCGACGTCGTGCAGCACGTCTTCGATGGTCGCGGCCATTCCCGGATTAGGCGACTGCTGCGACATTACCCCCAGACAGCGGGCTAACGGCAAACCCGCGTTGATCATCGTCGCGAACTGTCGCGTGAATACGACCAGCTCGCCGCTCTTAACCCTTTTCCTCCGCTTGGAGCCCCCGCCGATTTGCATCTGCAGGCCGCCCTTTTCGGCAGTTATGGAGTTAACCAAGTAACCCATCCGGCGAAGGCTCTCCGCCACCTGAGTCTCGTTATCTCCCTCCAGCGTTCCGGAAATCGTTTTCCCGGATGCGTCGCGACCCTTATACGCGAATGTTGTCGCCATTTATTCCCACCTACCCGACCAGTCTCTTGAAAACGTCAGGGTCGATTGCCCTTTGCATAGCGTCGTCGTACGTGACCTGATTCGTTTTAACGAGGGCTGCCAGCGCCTGATCCATGGTCTGCATGCCTGTGCTGTAACCCGCCTGCATGGCCGAGATTATCTGATGTGTCTTATCGTCCCTGATCATGTTTCTGATAGCCGGCGTGGCCATCATGACCTCGACGGCGACTTTTCTCTCGCCGCCTCCTTTGGCCGGAATCAATTGCTGGGCCAGAATCGCCTGCAGCGTGCTGGCCAGCTGAATCCGAATCTGGTGCTGCTGTTGAGACGGGAAAACATCGATAACACGCTCGATGCTTTGAGGCGCGTCCTGCGTGTGCAAGGTGGCGAAAACCAAGTGGCCGGTTTCCGCGGCCGTCAGCGCGATGGAGATCGTCTCCAGGTCGCGCATCTCGCCGACCAGAATAACGTCCGGGTCCTGCCTAAGTACATGGCGTAACGCGCTGGAAAATGAATGGGTATCGGCGCCAACCTCCCGCTGATTGACCATGCTCTTATCGTGTTTGTGCATAAACTCGATCGGATCCTCAATGGTCAGGACGTGTTCGCTTCTGGTCCGGTTGATGATATTGATCATCGCCGCCAACGTGGTCGACTTGCCGCAGCCCGTCGGCCCGGTCACCAAGATAAAACCTCGAGGTTTCGCGGCCAGCATCTCCACGATCGGCGGCAACCCCAGATCGCGCGGGGACTTTACCGCCGGCGGAATCAGACGGAGCGCCGCGGCCAAGTTGCCGCGCTGCCAGTAAACATTGATTCTGAATCGGGCCTTGTCTTCGTAAGCATACGACAAATCCAGTTCGCGGTCCGCCTCCAAACGACGTCTCTGGCTGTCGTTGAGAATCTCGTAGACTAGAGCCATAACGTCTTCGTGTTCCAAGATGGGTTTGTCCATGTGTTCCAACTTCCCATGGATCCGAAGGGTTGGCGGGATACCCGCCGTGAGGTGAAGGTCGGAGGCGTCCTTGGCCATGACTGTTTCCATCAACTCTTCGATTTTCGGCATTAATCCTCCTGTCGCTATATATGATAACGCTAATTTGTTTTCTTTTTACGCGACGACCCTCAGAACCTCTTCCAAGCTTGTCGTCCCCTGCCTGACTTTCTCATAACCGTCGTCTTTCAACGTGCTCATGCCTTCTATGACAGCCTGTCGCCCGATTTCGTCGGACGAAGCCCGTTCCACCGACAGCTTTTCAATCGTCTCACTGACCAGCATTACTTCATAAATCCCCAATCGCCCTTTGTATCCGCTCCCCTTACATTTTCCGCAACCGACCGCCTTATAAAATGTCAGCTTCTCTCCTTTTTCGAACGGAAAGCCCGCCGCCTTTAGTGATTCCTCGTCCGGCGTATAAGCTTCTTTGCAGGATTTGCAGAGCTTTCTTGCCAATCGCTGAGCGACGACGCAATCGACGGCCGAGGCTGACAAGAATGGTTCTATACCCATCTCGGTCAGCCTGGTCAAGGCTTGCGGCGCGTCATTGGTATGCAGGGTGGCTAAAACCAGGTGGCCCGTCAGCGCGCTTTCAACGGAGATCAGGGCTGTCTCCCTATCCCGTATCTCACCGATCATTACAATATCGGGGTCGTTGCGTAATATAGACCTTAGGGCGGCCGCGAACGTCAGGCCGACCCTGGCGTTGATTTGAACCTGGATGACGCCTGGTAGTTTGTATTCCACGGGGTCCTCGACCGTAATGATCTTCTTCTCTATCGTGTTAAGCACGTTCAGCGCCGCGTACAGCGACGTCGTTTTGCCGGAACCGGTCGGTCCTGTTATAAGGATGGCTCCGTACGGTTTCTTAAACGATCTCTGGTATCTCTCCAGGGTGTCAGGTAAAAAACCAAGGTCTTTGAGGTCGATCATGATGCTTTCCTTTTCCAGAATACGCATGACGATCTTTTCCCCGTAAACCGTCGGCAGCGTCGCCACCCGTAAGTCGACAGCCCGCCCGGCAACGTTCAGGCCGATGCGGCCGTCTTGCGGCACGCGATTTTCCGCGATGTTAAGGTCCGACATGATTTTGATGCGGGAAATCAACCCGGCTTGAACTCTCTTCGGCGGCGTCATGATCTCGTGTAAAACGCCGTCTATGCGGTAACGGACGCGAACGTCCTTCTCCTGCGGTTCGATATGAATATCCGAGGCTCTATCGTTTATGGCCTGGTTGATAATCAAGTTGGCCAGTTTCACGATCGGCGCTTCGTCTATCGCCGCGGCGATAGATTCCTCTTCCTCGGCTTCGCCGGCCACCTCGCGAGTTAACTCGTCAAGCCCCTCGCCGACCAGCTGGTCCGCCCTGGCGTACCGACTGATTGAAGCCAGAATATCTTCTTTTGTGCTGACCACCGGCCGGACCTCGAATCCCGTCATCATCCTTAGGTCATCAAAAATAAAGACGTCCGTCGGATTCGCTACGGCCACAATCAACTTGTCGTCCTCGAATCCTATCGGTAAGACTACATTTTTCTTGGCTATTCTTTCCGGAATCAGCGACACCGCGCTTAAATCGATCTTGTATTCGTTCAGGTCAACGTAGTCCAAACCGAGCTGGTTGGCCAGAATTCTTAACAGGTCGGCCTCGGTGACGAGCCCTCTCTTAACCAAGACGCGGCCGAGCGGCTCCCCGCTCTCCTTCTGCGTCTTCAGGGCCTCGTCCAACTGCTCCTGTTTGATTACGCCTTGAGCGACCAGCAAGTCGCCCAATTGTTTCCGGCTTTCCTTCATTTAAGCGACCACCCTAATAACCTCTTCTAACGACGTCATGCCAGCCAGAGCTTTGTTGAAGCCGTCTTGCCGCAGGGTATTCATGCCTTCCTTGATAGCATTTCTCATAAGCTCATCCGAGCTCGCTTTCTTAACGGCGAGCTCCCCGACAGTCGGCGTCATTAACATTACCTCGTGAACGCCCATCCGGCCTTTATATCCGGTGTTGTTGCAGCGGGTACAGCCGATCGGTTTGTAAAACTCGTATTTCTTAGTTTCATCCGCGGGAAAACCGAGGTTCTTTACCTCTTTGCCCGTCAAAACGTGCTTTTCTTTGCAGTACTTACACAAACGCCGGGCCAGCCGCTGGGCCAACACGCAATCCAAGGCCGAGGCTATCAGAAACGGTTCCACGCCCATCTCAATTAGCCTGGTCACCGCTGACGGAGCGTCATTTGTGTGAAGCGTCGAGAGAACGAGATGTCCGGTTAAGGCGCTTTCTATGGCGATCAGCGCGGTCTCTCTGTCCCGGATCTCGCCGACGAGCAGGCAATCCGGGTCGCCGCGCAAGACCGCTCTTAAGCCGGCCGCGAAGGTCATCCCCGCCTTCAGGTTGACCTGCATCTGGCTAATGCCCGACAGGCGGTACTCAACGGGGTCCTCGATAGTCATAATATTTTTCTCCGGCACGTTGAGGACGTTTAAAGTGGCGTATAGAGTCGTTGATTTGCCCGAGCCGGTTGGACCGGTGACCAGCACCGTTCCGTAAGGTTTGCCGACGGCCTTGCGAAATACCTCGAGCGTTTCCGGGAAGAATCCCAGATCCTCCAGGTCCAGCATGATGCTTTCCTTCTCCAGGATACGTAAAACCATCTGTTCTCCGTAGACGCTGGGCAGGCTGGCCACCCGGAAATCAACCGCGCGGTCGCCGACGACCAGACCGATCCGGCCGTCTTGCGGTACCCGGCGTTCGGCAATATTCATGTCGGCCATGATCTTCAGTCTTGATATAAGACCGGCTTGAATCTTCTTGGGACTCCGCATGACTTCGTGTAAAACACCGTCCACCCTATATCTGATCCTCATGTCGTCTTCCTGGGGTTCTATATGAATATCCGACGCCCGTTCCTCGACCGCCTGGTTAATTATCAGGTTAACCAGCTTGACGATCGGCGCTTCCTCGGCCGCTTCTTCCGCTTCCTTGGCCGCCGTCTGCGCTTCGGAAAAAGTCTCCTCTCCCTTGGACGCTTCCTCAAGAACGTCTTCGCTCTGGGCAAAACGCTCGGTCGCTCCGATAAGGTCTTCCTTGGAGGCGACAACCGGTTTTATCTCAAATCCAGTCATAATCCTCAAGTCGTCGAAGATAAACACGTTGGTAGGGTCGGCCGTTGCTACGACCAGCTTGTTCTCCTCGAAACCCACCGGCAGGACCAGGTTCTTCTTAGCGACGTTATGCGGCAGCATAGCGACCGCCGACAGGTCGATCTTATATTCGGTAAGGTCGACAAAATCTAGCCCCAGCTGCTCGGCCAGCATCTTTAATAGGTCCGTTTCCGTTATGTAACCGGAGTCGACCAGCATCTGCCCCAGCGGTTCCCCATTGGCGCGCTGGCGGGTCAAGGCCTCGTCAAGTTGTTCGGCTGTAATTTTGCCACGTTCGACCAACAGGTCGCCGAGCTGTTTCCTTCCTTCTCTCATTTTTCCTCACCGACCGCCCGGCGCATGACGTCCAAGGGCGCGTCCAGGCCGGTCCACAGCTTATAAGATAAAGATCCCTGACGGACGAGCATGCCCAAACCGCCCATGACGGTGCAGCCTCGTTCTTGGGCGGCGACGAGGAATGCGCTGAGCGGAGGAACGGTGCTCAAGTCGGCCACGAATTGTTCGGGATTGAGCCCGTCCGCCAGGAATTTTATGTCGTCTAAAGAGTATTTGCCTAATGGTGTCGCGTTTATGATCATATCGGCCCGCTTTAGCGGGGCCGCCGCTTCTTCATTGATGTCATATTGAGTGGATTCCGCGCCGCCCGACTTTACGATATCCGCGAGCTTCCGCCCGCTTTCCTGATTCCGGCAGGCGACGTCGACCACCGCGGCCCGTCTCTCGGCCAGCTTTCGGGCGACCGCCCTGGCCGCCCCGCCTGCGCCTATTATGATTGCTTTTTTTCCGGTTGGGTCATATCCGGCGTCTTTTAATGAAAGACGGAAACCCTCTCCGTCTGTTGTGTAACCCTTAAGCCTACCGTGAGTATTAACGATGGTGTTGACAGACCCGATCGCCAAGGCTTCATCGTCAACGCTGTCCAAATACTTGATGACCGGTCCTTTGTGGGGCATCGTCACGTTTAAACCTGCTATGCCTAGAGCCCTAACCGCCGCGATCGCGTCAGCCAGATCATCTTGCGATACCTTCCAGGCGGCGTAGACCCAGTCCAATCCGTCGTGGGAGAAAGCGGCGTTGTGCATTTGCGGAGACAACGACCCGGCAACCGGGTCGCCGATAATACCGACTATTTTTGTCGTTCCGGTAATCACTTTAGTCTGTTCCTCCTTATGCAGCGCGGTCCGCCTGTCTTTCGCCCAAAGACTACGCCGTGTAAGTAAGCGCACGCTTGCATTTTACCCTATGCATATTATCGGCAACTGCGAGGAAACTTTAAGTCTAAATTGATTTTACCTTAAAGGGGTTTTCTTACGATTTTCTCCGCCTGCCTTAAAAGTCTCGTGCCGAAGAACTCGTGACGGCTTACCGGCTCCACGAGAATCGTCCTGACTCCTGACCGGTTGCCGCCGAATACGTCCATGAAAACCTGATCGCCAACGGCCGCGACTTGCTGTTTAGACAGTCCCAAGATCTCCAGCCCGCGCCTGTAACCGGACCTGAAAGGCTTCTTGGCCGGAGCGACGACCGGCACGTCTAGTATCTCCGACATGCGCGCTGCTCTCCGTCCACCGGCGTTACTTAATAGCGTGAGGACGACGCCGGCTTGTTTCAGTCTCTTTATCCAGCCCTGGATCTCAGTCGACGGATTTTCACCTCGCCAAGGAACGATCGTGTTGTCGATGTCTACAAGAAGGCCGGTGATATCGTTGGCGGTCAGGAATTCGGGCGTAATCTCAGTCGCTTCGCGGAACCTGTGGTTGGGCCTCAGCAAGCTCACCGCTTATCAAAGTCCTTTTTCTTCTTTTATCTTGGCGAATTCTTCGTAGTTATTGGTGAAGGTGTGACTGCCGTTCTCGCCGGTGAGGACATAATAAAGGTAATCGACCGGAGCCGGCTTCAAGGCCGCTTCCATCGAGGCCATACCTGGCGAGCAGATGGGTCCGGGCGGCAGGCCCGGATACTTGTAGGTATTGTACGGAGAATCGTATTCCAGGTCTTGATATGACAGGGACTCCTTGTGTTCCGGCAGAGCGTATTCTACCGTCGCGCAGATTTGCAGGTACATATCTTTGTCCAGCCTGTTATATATAACCGCCGCTACCAGCGGTCTTTCCTCCGGTATCTTAACTTCCTTTTCAATGATGGAGGCGATGGTGACAATTTGAAAGAGCTTCATGCCCCTCTTCTCGGCCAAGCTCATATCCAAGATCGCCGTCTCCTCTTCGAACTGTTTGAGCATCGTCCTTATCAGATCTTCTGCAGTCGTCGTCTGCCTGACGGTGTAGGTTTTCGGGAACAAATACCCTTCCAAATCGTTTTCCGGCACATCGTCCAGAAAATCGAACTTGTATTTCGATTTATCGTTGGCCGCCAATAAATCGTCCTTCTTGATCGGAGAATTAGCGGCTACAGTCTCGGCTGTCTGCTCGATGGTCAGGCCTTCCGGCGTCGTCACCTTATAAAGTCTAACCGCCGGACCTTTTAGCAGGGCTGCCAAAGCCTCGGCGAACGACATGCCGGTTTCCAGCGCGTAATCGCCGGCCTGCAATTTGTTCTGGGCGTTTTGCCGGCCGATGAATAACTTAAACAAGAACGCGTTCCTGACAACGCCCTGACCGGCCATAACCGACGCGATCTCACCGCTGGAAGAACCCGGTTTTATCGTCACCGTTACTTTCTGATGCGGTTGAGGCCATAAGAATACCAGGCCGACGACCACGATAAGCAACACCGCCACCGCCGCGAGCGATGTCAGCGTCTTGCCGTATCCGTTGCGTTTGTTTGATATCTCTCTTCTAGCCATTCCGCCTGTCTAAGTAACCTTGCAGAATAATCGAGGCCGCTATCTTATCGACGACTTCACGTCTTTTCATCCTCGACACGTCCTGGTCTATCAGTACTCTCTCCGCCTCAGCTGTGCTGAACCTTTCGTCATGGCCTTTCACGTTTAACCCGGCAGCCTTTAATTTATAGGCGAAGTCTTGCGTTAGTTCCGCCTGTTTCCCGTAGTCGCCGTCCGCTTCCATAGGAACGCCGTAGACTATTTCCTCCGCTTCATACTCGACGGCCAACTTGACTATGTCGGCCACCGCCTGATCGTCGGTCTCCCTGATGATTACGGTCAAGGGTTGAGCGGTTATGCCGCCTGGATCGGAAACGGCCACGCCTATGCGGCGCCCGCCTATGTCTAGTCCAAGAAATCTCATGAAAGCTTCTGGATAACCTTTTGTCTGGCCGCGTCGATAGCCGCGACCATGCCGCCGGCCTCGCTTCCCCCGGCCTGCGCTAGGTCGGGCCGGCCGCCGCCGCCGCCGCCAATTCTCGGCGCGACCTCGCGGATGATCTTGCCCGCGTCCAAGCCTTTGGCGGTCAGGTCTTTGGTCATCGCTATTATCAGGCCTACGTTGCCGTCCGACTCCGAGGCCAGACCGACCACGGCCGGTTCGCCTCTGCCTCTGATATCGTCCGCGATAACCCGCAACTCGTCCGGCTTCTTATCCTTGACAATCGTAAAAACAAGTTTCACGCCGTTAACAGATTCCGCCCCGGCCCATAAACCGGCCGTATCGGCGCTGCCCAACTTGGACTTCAACCGGTGCACCTCTTTCTCACTGGCCTTCAGCGCCAGCATAAGGTGGCTTAGGCGCCCGGCAATCCCGGCCCGGCCCGTCTTTAGCTCGTTCTCAAACTGTAGCAGCAGCGCCTCCGACTCCCTGGCCCGCTCGAGAGTGTTCAGCCCGGTAACAGCCTCGATCCGGCGCAAATTGGCGCCGATTGAAGATTCGCTGATGATCTTGACCAAGCCGATCTCGCCCGACCTGGCCACGTGAGTGCCGCCGCAGAGCTCGCGGGAATAGTCACCGACCTCCAAGACTCGGACATGCTTACCGTACTTCTCGCCAAAAAACGCCAGAGCGCCGCTTTCGGTGGCATATTTATAAGTCGTCGCATAAGCCCTAACCGGGCTGTCCTCGATGACCTTTTTGTTTATCAGCCTTTCGACCTGGTCTAGCTCCTGTTTTGTCAAGGCTTTACCGTGGGTGAAATCGAACCGCAGCCTCTTGTTGTCGACGTAACTGCCGCCTTGTCTGACGTGATCGCCCAACGTCATCCGGAGGGCCCAGTGCAATATGTGCGTCGCGGTATGGTTCCTTCTGACAGCCTGGCGGCGGTCCATATCGATAGCGGCCTCGGCCTCCTGGGCCTCTTTGATCGACCCTTCCGCCACCTTTCCTACATGAACGGTTAAACCGCTGTTCGGAAAAGCGCTGGACACTTCCACCCGGCCGGTCTTAGTTTTTATCGAACCCGTATCCCCGATTTGTCCGCCCATCTCGGCGTAGAACGGCGTTCTATCTAAAATGATTTCCACCTTTTCTTCCGCTTTGGCCGTTTTGACTTCTTTGCCTTCGCGGAAGATAGCCTTTATTTTCGCTTCGGCGCTCGCGTTGCCATAGCCGGTGAACTCCGTCTGGCCGCACTCCTCCGCCAGCGCAACCAGCGCCTCTTCCCCGGCTTTACCTTTGGTTTCGCCCACCGCCTGGCGCGCCGTTTCCTTTTGTTTGTCCATCAACCCCGCGAATCCGGTCTCGTCTACCCCGATGCCCTGCTCGGCGGCAATCTCTTTAGTCAGTTCGAACGGGAAGCCGTAAGTATCGTAGAGTTTAAACGTTTTGTCTGCTTCCAGCATATCAGCGCCCGCCGCTGCCGCGTCATCAAGATACCCGTCCAAAACGGACAGGCCGGCTTTTAGGGTATCCAGGAACCTGACCTCTTCACTCTTGACAATATCCTCGATCGAATGCCTGTTCTTGGCGATGTCCTTGTAATCGCCGCCCATAAGATCGATCACCGCGCCGGCCATTTCCTTCATAAACGGCCGCTCCACACCCAAAAGGCGGCCGTGTCTGACCGCTCTCCGCAGAAGCCGCCGCAACACGTAACCGCGGCCTTCGTTGCTAGGCAAGACGCCGTCGTTGATTATAAACGCGACGGCCCGGCTATGGTCGGCGACTATTTTCAGACTAACGTCCTGGCGCTCGCCGCTCTTGTATGCCACGCCGCTGATCTCGCTCATCTTATCGATCAAGGCTTTTAGAAGGTCCGATTCAAAATTGTTGTCGACGCCCTGAAGGATGCTGGCCACGCGCTCCAGACCCATACCAGTGTCGATGTTTTTCTTTGGCAGTGGTTTAAGTTCTCCGTCTTCGTCCCTGTCGTACTGCATAAACACGAGGTTCCAAATCTCCAAGAACCGATCGCAGTCGCAACCGACCGCGCAATCAGGTCCGCAAGCCTTGTCCGGGCCGAAATCATAATGTATCTCCGAGCACGGGCCGCAGGGTCCCGTCGGACCCATGCTCCAAAAATTCTCGTCCTCACCCAGCCTGACTATCCTCTCATCCGGCAAGCCGACGTCCTTATGCCAAACGTCAAAAGCCTCGTCGTCATCCAGGAATATGCTGACCCATAAATTCGCGGAATCGATTTTGAGCTCTTTGGTGACAAACTCCCAGGCCCAGGGGATGGCTTCCTTTTTGTAGTAATCGCCGACGCTGAAATTTCCCAACATCTCGAAAAACGTGAGGTGTCTGGCCGTATGGCCGATATGGTCTATGTCAGTCGTGCGAAGACATCGCTGGACGGTTGCCATACGGGCATGCTCGGGTTTTTTGTCTCCCCGGAGATACGGGATGAACTGAACCATACCGGCCGTCGTAAGCAATAGCGACGGTTCATCAGGCACCAGCGAGGAGCCGGGCAAGATTGTGTGGTCAAGGCGAGCGAAATACTCCAGAAACTTGGACCTGATTTCGGCGCTTTTCATATCAGTCGACCGGTATACCTTCGGCTTTGATCGCCGCTTCGCGCTCGAAGTCCTTCATCAGCGCGAAAATCGCGATCTCATTGATGATCGCGGCCGCCGGTACGGCCAGCAGGACGCCCCAGAAACCGAAGAGGGCGCCGAACAGCAGCAGAATAAAGATAACCAGTATCGGCGGCACCCCCACGCGGTCCTTCATCATGATCGGCGTCAGAATCAGGCTGGCCACCTGGGTCAGCACCGCGAAATAAATGCCTATGCCTAAGGCGAACCAACCGCCTTTAACAACGAAGGCAACGATGACCGCCGGCACGACGCCGACAACGGGGCCAATATAAGGGATAACCTGAAAGATGCCGCAAACAAATCCGAGCAGCAGAGCGTACGGGATACCAGTTATGAAAAGCCCGATTGACGCCAGCACGCTAACCAGCAACGCCAGAAGCAGCATTACCCGGAAAACGCCCTGAATGACGATGTTTATCCGAAAAGTAAGATACATCGCCTCCGGACGCCACGCCGACGGTACGATTCTGAAGAATCCGCGGCTTATCGAAGCTCTGTCCTTAAGAATGAAAAAAGCAATCAAAGGCGATAAAAAAAAGTCCATTATAAGCGACAGGAAGCTCATGGTATAGCTGGGGGCTTTTCTCAAAACGTCATAGGTAGAGGTCTGCGCGTTGGTCAAGGCGGAATCAAGGGCGCTCGCCGCGGGCGCCGGCAGCCGGAAAGCTGCCAGCCTCATCTGGTAATACGCAAAGGTGTCGCTCATATCCCGCGCGTACTTGGGAAAAGCCTTTACCAAGTCACTGACCTCGTTGCTGATTATCGGAATCAGGAATCCCACGATAACTCCCAAAACGGTAAAGAAACATATGTACGTCAAGGCCAAAGCTATGGTGCGATTCAGGCCGCGCTTTTCCAGGAATTCCAGAAACGGTTTGAGAATGAACGCGATAACCAAAGCGAAGAAGAATGGACGAAGGATGAAGCTGATTTCGGCGATGCCTTTCCAGACCAAGTAGCCGACGCCGATCAATCCGATCAGGGCCCAGCTTACCAAGGCGGTATCCTTGAATCGCTCGACCGTTCGTTCCGTAAAGAACTTCCGGTTCTTCAAGTCTGCCACCTTTGCTTATTTGCCCTTCCGCGAGCCGCCGCGCCACGATTTAATGACGCCGCCAAGACCAGCCCCGTAACCGGCCACCTTTATTAGCGGCGAAGAGACTGTTTCCTGAAGCAGGCTGGCGATTTTGTCTATCCTGGACACGGCCTTCTGGACGGATTCCGTTGTTTCGTTTACCTTAGCCAATTCAGCATTAACCTCGTCAACTGTTGTTTTTAGCTTCCCGAGGATGTCGTCCAGGGAATCGACGGTATTCTTCAAACGGTAAGCCGCCGGAACAAAAGCGGAAATCAAGACAGCCAACGCCAGCAACGCCACCGCGCCTGCCAGTTGCACATAGATCACGTCCCGCTCGCCTCCTCTTTAAGGTTTACCGCCGGATCCTTTGTCCGGTGCTTTGATTTTATCATACTTGTTGTCAGTCATTCGCTTCTTGATAAGGGCTTCCGCTCCGGAATCACTCGGCTTGTAGTATTCCCGTCCCTTCAGCTCCGGCGGCAGGTATTCCTGCTCGACGACGTGGCCGGGATAATTGTGGGGATATTTATACCCCACGCCGTATCCTTGTTCTTTCATCCCCGGGTGAGGCGCATTCCTGATGTGTTTGGGCGGCGGCGATAAAGGTCCCTGGGCCACATCCTTTAAGGCCGCGTCTATGGCCGCGTAGGAGGCGTTGCTTTTTGGCGCGGTCGCCAGATATATGGCCGCCTGCGACAGATTTATCCGGGCCTCGGGCAAGCCTACGTTCTGCATGGCCTGAGCGGTGGCCGTCGCCACGACCAGCGCCATCGGGTCGGCGTTGCCCACGTCCTCGCTGGCGAAAATGATCATCCGGCGCGCGATAAACTTCGGGTCCTCGCCGCCGTAAATCATAACAGCCAGCCAATATACAGCCGCTTGCGGGTCGCTTCCTCGCATACTTTTAATAAACGCGCTGGCTACATCGTAATGAGCTTCGCCCTTCATGTCGTACAAAAGGGCGCGTCGCTGCATTGCGTCTTCGGCGATTTCCAGGGTAATCAGTCTCCGCCCCTTCGCGTCGGGACGAGCCGCCAGCGCGGCCGTCTCCAACCCGTTTAAAAGAGATCTTGCGTCGCCGGCCGCTGTTTTAATCAAGTGTTCCTCGGCCCCTTTGTCCAAAACGACTTTCTCCCGCCCCAGGCCGTTCTCATTGTCCTTGAGCGCTCTTTTAAGGATGGCTGAAAGGTCTCCGTCTCTTAGCCCGTTTAACTGGAATACTCGCGATCTGGATATCAGGGCCGAGTTTACTTCGAAATAGGGGTTTTCTGTCGTTGTGCCGATAAGGATGAGCGTGCCGTCCTCAACGGCCGGTAACAGGGTGTCCTGCTGAGCCTTGTTGAAACGGTGGACCTCGTCTAGAAGCATGATCGTACGGCGGCCGTATGCTTTTTGCCTCTCCCTGGCCGCCGCGATAACCTTTCTCACGTCGCCGACGGTCGCCGTAACCGCGCTGATTTTCACGAATTCCGCCGACGTCATTTCGGCGATTATCTCAGCCAGCGTGGTTTTGCCGCAGCCCGGGGGACCCCAAAAAATGGCGGAACTTAAGGTGTCTTCTTGGATTGCCTGACGTAAGACGGTGCCCTGCCCGACAATTTCTTCCTGCCCGGCGAAGTCTTCAAGCCGCCTGGGCCGCATGCGAAGTGAGAGCGGCCGATCAGTATCCGCGGTTGACGGCGTCATAAAGAGCCTGGTCTAAGCGAGTTTTATCAACGTAACCGGTATAGCTCCGAATTATCGTCGAGTTTTTGTTGAAGACAAATATTTGAGGAATATACTGAACCGGCAGCTGGGCCGACAGAGAGCCGTATGATTGCGGATTGTCCGCGTCAAGCAGGATAAACAAAACCTTACCGCTGTACTTCGACTGCAACTCCGAGATACCTTGCGTCATGCTTGAGCTTATCGAATCTACCTGACCATAGAATTCCACTACCATCGGCATCTTTTTCTTTAGCGCGTCGGTAAAGAACTGCGGGGTGTCCGTGTTCGGCGTAAATACAATGTTTACGGCGAACTCGTCCGGGAATTTGTCGTTGAATTTTTCGACCGGCTTGACCTCGAGAGTGGACGGCGTTGGCACTTTTCTTAAGTTGCCGGTGCCGCCGGTGGTCGTCGTCGGCGTTGTTGTTGACGTGGCGGGCGTGTTAGTGGTTGTGGTGGTGGTCTCTTCTCCGCCGCCGCATCCGGCCGCTAACAATGCCGTCAGGGCGATTAAAGATATTGCCGCTAGTAGCCTCCGACTCTTCAGCTTAATCTCCCTTCCTAAGGTTTATTGCTTACTGTTTCTGTTCCACCAAACACGACTAGGACCGAATGCATAGCCTCGTCTCAGTTCCCTGCCTGCCGGCAGGCAGGCTGCGCTCGCAAATGCCGCTCGCCCAGGATGACGGTTCTTACCATGTTTATTATTTCATGTTTAAGGTTATCGGCCTGTTCAGGTTTTTTATTAATTGTTTCTTTGGCTCGCATAAGCGGGTTTCTTGTTTCTTATATATTATTTCCTATTTAGCAGGGTTCCGCCTTGCCGTGTCCGCCGCGCAATTGAACCCTGTGCGCACGCAGGTGGGTGCCCCCTTACTCGGCTCCCTGTATTTGAGTGTTGGCTCAAATATACGCTTCGCAAATCACGAACAAGGCAGAATTTTAATGCCTACCTGTAATGTTAGTGCAAAGGCGGACCGCCATCAAGCCCGGGCGTCAGGTTTGCTGAACCAGTACCATCCCGTCAGGTAACGCAGTTTCGCTTCACCGACCGCCAGAATCATGCCGAAGGCGGCAACGCCCCACCAGCCTTTAATCAGCAGAAGGACGATTACCGCCGTGAAAACTAGAACCAGCCTTAATATGTTGACGTTTAAGTTGATCCAGCGAATAAGCGGGTGTTTGGCTAAATCTTCCGGCGTCGCGTAGCCGATCCTCGACCTCCACCAGGCGTCCATTTTCTCAATCCAAATCCTCTTGCCCGCCAGGAACGCGACCGCCCAAATGACCGCTCCGGCTATACCGGCGTACAAGAACAACTCAGGTAGTCCTCGTAACTCGATTTCAACGATCGTGGTCATCATATTCCGGACCGTGTCGTCGGCTATCGACAGCAAGGCCTGCTCGACGGCAATCTGGGAAAGCAAAGTACCGATGACCGCGGCAGCCGTAACGCCCGCGCCAAGCTGCATCGCCGTCCGCCGCCGCCCGACCGATATTCCCATGGCCAGGCCGACGAATAAAAGCGACGCGACCGGCAGCCATGTCGCCGCGGCGTCCAACGCCGCGACAATCTGTCGTGCCCTGACCAGCTGTTTGGCCTGCATGATTTTCAACTGGCCGAAATCATCCGGCAGTTCGACCCCAGCGGTTGACAAGGCTGTTTTTAAGGCCGGTCCGACGGCCCCCTCCGGAATCTTACTGACCAGACTGTGTAATCTTGTGTCCTCGGTCAGCTTGAGCGCCAGATCCTTAACGATAGGCATAAAATCTATGTAAACAGTTCCGTCGGAAGTCATCTTCACTTGCCTGGTCTCGCCTCTGATGACCGCCACTATATTCTCATGGGCGGTTTCGTTTACGCTTACCCAGACGTCCTGGAACTGTTTGGTCTCCATCAGAGCCTCGATTTGCTGCTCGGTAAAGCCTTTCAGCCAGGTCGTAGCGGGAACGGCGACGATCCTGATTTTTTCCGGCAGGACGTCGCTGATTCTTTTCTGAACCTTGAGCGCCGTGAAAAGTTCGTCGGTGGCGTATTCGCTGACCGCTTTCTTAACCGCCGGTTCCTTGATTATCTCGCGCATGTTCGCCGTATATCGCTCGGTGTCGAGTATTGTTTGCTGCAGGAAGACCGCGTAGATACTTAAAATGATTATGACGCAGGCGATTGCTACGCAGGTCCCGGCTAAGAACCGTCTGAAGCCGTGTCTCTCCGTTGCCGAGGTTGCGGCCGACGCTTCCGCCCGCGGCGGGGTAACCGCGGCCGTGGGGGTTGATTTCTTATTTGCGCTTGACTTTTTCTTTACCGATTTCTTCTCCGCCATCGTAGTCTCCTTAGTCGGCAGCCCTAGGATGCTTGCTGAATTTTGCGAACCCTGAAAGACGCTACGATTACGGCCGGCCCAATGAAGAGGGCGAATAAGCCAATCGCGAACGGTAAGGCCGTAACGCCTATGGCGAACGGTTGGTTAAGAAGCAGTATCAATCCGATGGCCATACTGAACAGGCCGAAAATAAAGCGGCCGGCGCCGGCGCCTTTGAAAGCCTGGAACATCGCCGCCGCGCCCATCAAAATGCCCTCCGCTCCCAGGATTATGACGATCATGCCGGGAATAATAACGTCGCCCATCAAGGGATTTACTAAGAGGATTGCGCCGGCGGCTAAACCCAAGAGACCCATAAATATGTTCGCGACGCGGTGTTCTATGTGCATAAAAGCCCCGGCAAACTGAAAAATACCTGTCACGAACCAATATGCGCCAAGGAAAATAATTAGAAGCGTTAACGTAGATTGTGGAGACACCAGCAGCAAGATGCCCAGATTTGTGACGAATATCCCGTCGATAAGAATCAACCACCAGGTCAGCAAAGGCATCTTAGGCACCCTTTCATCCGATACAACTTGTTCCATGTTGCCCCCTTTGACTTATCGCAGCTTGATGTCCAGATCGCGCAACTGCTCGTCTTGTACGGTGTCCGGCGCCCCCGTCATCAGACAGGTCCCGGTTTGTGTTTTGGGGAAAGCGATTACGTCTCTGATCGAAGACTGGCCGGCCAGAAGCATAACCAGGCGGTCCAGGCCGAAAGCCAAACCGCCGTGCGGCGGCGCCCCGTACTCGAACGCCTCCAGCAAAAATCCGAATTTATCCCTGGCTTCTTCATCGGACATTTTCAACAGCCTAAACATCCGCCGCTGCAGGTCCGCGTCGTGGATACGAAGGCTTCCGCCGCCAACCTCCACACCATTGATAACCAGGTCATAGGCATCTGCGTTGGCGCTCAGCGGGTCGTCCTCAAGCAGCCCCATGGAATCGACGGTCGGCATGGTGAAAGGATGGTGGACAGCCTTCGGCCGGTCTTCTTCTTCGTCCCATTGAACCAGCGGGAAATCAACGACCCATGTTAGTCTGAAGTCACTTTCCTTTATCAAATCGAGCCTTTTGCCGATTTCGAGACGCAGGTTGCCGATCGCGTTCAAGGCGGTGTCTTCTTTGTCCGCGACCATCAGGATCATATCGTTAGGGCTTGCCCCCAGGGCGCCTTTCGCGGCGTCCGCTTCGTTATCCGTGATGAACTTAGCTATCGGCCCCGTCAAAACGCCGTCCTCGCCGACTCCCGCCCAAGCCAGGCCCTTCGCGCCGTAGATCTTAACGAACTCCGTCAGCTCGTCCATGTCCTTACGGGAATATCCGGCCGCTCCCGGCGCGACAAGTCCCTTTATCCTGCCGCCCGCGGCAATCGCCCCGCTGAACACCTTGAATTCTGATCTCGCGAAAACCCCAGTAAGATCCTTGATCGTCAATCCGAACCTTAGCTCCGGCCTGTCCGTGCCGTAATTTTCCAGCGCCTCTCGGTAAGTCATCCTCGGCAGCGGGTCGGGTATGTCTACGCCGATGTCTTGGCGGAATATCTCTCTGATCATGCCCTCGGCCACGTCCATAACATCGTCCCTGGTAACAAAGGACATTTCCAGGTCTATCTGGGTGTGCTCAGGCTGCCGGTCGGCCCTGAGATCTTCGTCTCTGAAACATCTGGCCAGCTGGTAATAGCGCTCCATGCCGGCGACCATCAAAATCTGTTTAAAAAGCTGCGGCGATTGCGGCAACGCGAAGAAATGACCGGGGCTTAACCGGCTGGGCACCAGAAAATCGCGCGCGCCCTCCGGCGTGCTTTTGGTCAGATACGGGGTTTCCACTTCGATAAAACCCCTGTCATCAAGATACTTGTGTATCGTCTTCACGACCCGGCTTCTTAGCAGCAAGGCGCCGGCGACCTCGGGACGCCGGATATCCAGATAACGATACTTAAGCCTGATGGATTCGTCGACGTTAATCCCGTCCTCTATTTCAAACGGCGGCGTCTTGGCTTTACTTAATATTGTAAGCTCGTCGACGATTAGCTCGATCTCTCCCGTCGGCAACTTCGGGTTCACGTTTTCCTCAGGACGCGGCGAGACCTCTCCCTTCGCCGTCACTACGTACTCGCCGCGCAGCAACTCCCCGGTCGCGTGCACCGCCGCGTCTCGTTCAGGGTTGAAGACCAGTTGGACAACTCCGCTCCGGTCCCTTAAATCCATGAATATGAGGCCGCCGTGATCACGTCTGGTGTCTATCCAGCCGGACAAGGTCACCGTCTTTCCTATGTCTTCCCTCTTAATCTCTCCGCAGCCAATGTCTTTGTACTTATGCGACACCTTTTCTCCTTGCCTTTAGATATGTCCCGACAGGACGTCGATCATCGCTTCCGCGTCGACGCCCCTCTGTTCGCCTGAGGCCATGTCCCGGATGGTCAGCGAGCCTGTCAACAGTTCGTCGCTCCCGATAATTACAGCGTATCTCGCTCCCGACTTATCCGCGTTGGCCATCTGCTTCTTCATATTCTTCCCCGTGAAATCCATCTCCACCGCGAGTCCCGACGCCCGGGCCGTCTTGGCCAAAGCCAGGCCCGCTTGTTTCGATTCCTCATCCAGCGTGATAATATAAGCGTCCAGCGCTTCATCCGCCTCGGCCGCCTCGTCTCCCAACGCTAGTAAAGCCCGTTCAATCCCGATGGCAAATCCTAAACCGGGCGTATCGGGGCCGCCGTAAGATTTTACTAGGTTATCGTAACGTCCGCCGGCCGCCACCGCGTTTTGGGCTCCTAATCCCGGCGCCGTTATCTCGAAGGTTGTTTTTGTATAGTAGTCAAGGCCCCTGACCAGATGGGGGTCAGCTGTATAATCCACGGACATAGTATCAAGGTAAGCTTTAACTTTATTAAAATTGTCCGCGCAGTCTTCGCACAGATGATCGATTACCAGTGGCGCGTTTTTTATCGCCGCTCTGCACTGCTCGTTCTTGCAGTCAAAAACCCTTAACGGATTAGTCGAGGTTCTTTCCCGGCAGGTGGCGCATAGCTCCTCTTGGTTCTCGTTCAAGAACGTCTTGAGGGCCTTTGTGTAAGCGGGGCGGCAAATCGGGCAGCCGACGCTGTTTATTTTCAGCTCTAATCCGCCCAAGCCGGTCGCGTCAAGGCAAGTCACGGCCATGTCTATAACCTCGGCGTCAAGCGCCGGGTCAGAGCTTCCCAACGCCTCCACGCCTATCTGCCAGAATTGCCGCTGCCGCCCGCCTTGCGGCCGCTCGTAACGGAACATCTGGCCTTTGTAGTAAATCTTTTCCAGACCGTTCCCCGTGTACATTTTGTGTTCGATAAAAGCCCGGACGACGCCGGCTGTTTCTTCCGGACGAAGCGCCAGTCGGCGTCCGCCTTTGTCCTCAAAAACGTACATCTCTTTTTTGACGATGTCCGTACTTTCCCCGATCGCCCGGGCGAATAGCCCTTCGGACTCAAATACGGGCGTTTCGATCCGCCCGTAACCGTAGTTCTTAAAAACCATCTCGACGTCGGCGAAAAACCTGTCCCATTTCCGCGACTCCGCCGGTAAAATGTCTTTTGTGCCTTTCGGCGCTTTTATCTCCACTTAACGCTCGCCTTTCATATCTTCATCGGTTTCTTCCGCCCTGGTAATCAGAACAGTCCTTACCCGCTTCCCGGCTACCTTTTCTATTTTGAACTCCAGGCCGTCAGATTCGATGTTTTCGCCCCGCGAGGGCACACGCCCGAATATTTCTAGCATCAAACCTCCGATAGTGTCCACTTCCGGATAATCAAGTTTAACCTGAAAATAATCGCTTACGTCGTCGACCGGCGCCCGGCCGTCAACCCGCAGCCGGCCTTCAGCCAGTGTCTCGATTTCCGCTATAGCCGCGTCGTACTCGTCGTATATCTCACCTACGATCTCCTCCAGCAGGTCCTCCATCGTCACCAAGCCGGCCGTGCTTCCGTATTCGTCGATAACGACCGCCAGGTGCACCCGCTCTTTCTGTATCTCCCTAAGCAGGTCGGCGACCCGCTTCGTCTCCGGCACGAAAATGGCCGGCCGCATTACGTCCTTAACCGCGCCGCCGGTCGTTTTCTTGGCCACCATGGCTAAAAGGTCTCTGGCGTAAAGGATGCCGACTATGTTATCGACATTATCCTTGAAGACGGGAAAACGAGAGTGCCCCGCCTTGACAACCGTATCGATCGCTTTGTCCATGGAAACGTTCTCGTCTATGCAAATCATATCCGGCCTTGGCATCATGACCTCTCGGACAATGGTGTCTCCGAACTCGAAAATGTGATGGATAAGGCGTTTCTCCTCTTCCTTGATAACGCCTTCTTCCTCGCTGATTTCAACAGCCGTCAAAAGTTCTTCTTCCGTCATATACGGTCCTGGTGCGCTAACCCGTATACCGACCAGGCGCATCGATAAAATGGCGATACGAGCCAGCAGATGCACAACCGGGCCGAAAACGGTGCCCAGGAAGACGACCGAACCGGCGACGCGCGCGGCCATCTTATCGGCGTAACGGACGGCGTAAGTCTTCGGCGCCACCTCGCAATAGATGAAGATTATTATGGTCATTACCGCCGTCGCCAAAGCGACGCCCGTGCTTTTGAAAGAACGGTAAGCGAGCGTACTGGCTATACTGGTCGCGGTGAGATTTGTTACCAGCGTTAAGAGAAGGATCGTAGTCAGATAATCGCTGCGTTTCTTAAGTATCTTTCCCAGGGCGACCGCTCCCCGGCGTCCTTCCTCTTCCATCCTTCTCGCCTGTACAAGGGTAACTGTCAGAATGGCCGTCTCGGCTAAAGCCATATAGGCCGCCGACACAAGCAACAAAAACAAGCTTGTTAATCCAAATATCGTGCTTGGCGCCAAACTACATCCACCCCAATCGTCCCATTAGCCAGATCGCTCCTACGAGTACGGCGTTGACGCAGGCCAGTAAGACAGCCGCGGCCGCAACGTCCTTGGCCGCTTTGGCCAGGTCGTGATAGTCCTCGGTCACAAGGTCGATCGCGTATTCCAGTCCCGAGTTGATCAGCTCCGTTATGAAAACCAAGGATATCGTGGTCGTCAGAATCATGTACTCGACGGCCGTCAACTTTAAAAAAGCGCTTACCGCTGTAACGATAATGGCGATGGCGGCGATGGCTTTGACGCTTCTTTGATGCCTCAAAGCAAACATCAAACCCTGGAAAGCCGTCACGGAACTCTCAAACACGTTCCTGTGCTTCACCTAAAGCTGCCCCGCGTTTTTGAACCTGTCCACCAGTTCGGCCTGGCGCTCGAACATTTTAGCCTCATCCTCTGCCGTTGAGTGCCCGTAGTCCAGGATATGGAGTATGCCGTGAACCACCAGTTGGTCTATTTCGCTTTGGAGGCTGCGGCCGTCTTTAGCCGCGTTGGCCGCGGCCACCTCCGGGCAGATTATGACGTTTCCCATCAAGGGCACCGGCGAGACAAACTCGTCCTCCCCGCTTTTTCTTAGGGAAAAAGAAAGCACATCGGTCGGTCCCTCCAGGCGCCTGTATCTTGAGTTAAGGGAAGCCATCTCGTCTTTGACGACGAAGGTTATCGCCAGTTCACCTTGGCCGGACGCTTTTTCCTCGGATAAGACATACTCGGCAAGAAGTATGGCTTTCTCGTTGTCTACGGCCACAGAGTCTTGCTCATTGGCGATGGTAACGTCGCCGGACTTTCGATTAGCCTCATCCATGGACCGCGCCTTTATGCTTGGCCGGCATATCTTCATCTTTCAGGTCCGGATAGGCGACGCGTTTGTGGTAGACGCCGCTCAGAATCTGGGTAAACGTTTTGGCGACCTTACTCAGGTCGGCCAGCGTCATATCGCTTTCATCCAATTGGTGGTCGTCGATTCTCTCTTGAATTATCTTCTTGATCAACGTCTCGAATTTTACCGCGCTCGGATCCTTAATTGTTTTAGCCGCGGCTTCCACGGCATCGGCCAGCATCAAAATCGCGGCCTCGCGGCTGTGCGGTTTATCCCCTGGGTACCGGAAAGCGTCGTCACAGACGTCTTCTTTCAACTTCCTCTTCTTGGCTTCGTGGAAAAAGAAAGTTACGATGCTCTTGCCGTGATGCTGGTCGATTAAATCAATAATCGGTTGCGGCAGGCTCTCACCCCTGGCCATGTCCACGCCTTCCCTGACATGAGATGTGATTACCAGGCATGACAATTGCGGATTGATTTTCTCGTGCCGGCTTTCCTCTTCCGCCTGATTCTCGACAAAGAACGACGGTCTTTTCAGCTTACCGATGTCATGGTAATAGGCGCCTACCCTGACCAGCAACGAGTCTGCGCCGATAGCCTCGGCGGCCGCTTCCGCCAAATTACCGACGCCTATGCTATGGCTATAAGTGCCTGGCGCCTCAGTCATCAGCCGCCTTAGAAGCGGTTGACTGGGGTTGGATAGCTCCAGTAAGCGCATCGGCGTTAAGATGCCGAATTCTCTCTCCAGGAACGGCAATGTTCCCAGCGCCAGGACGGCTGAAAACACGCCGTTGGCCACCCCGATCATGCCGTTTATAAAAGCGGCCGAGGTGGTGTCTTGAAGCAACCCGGCGGTTATCGCGAAGAACGCGATGCCGATGCCGGTTACCACGCCGGCTTTGGCCAATTCCGTCCTCTGGGATATTCCTGTCGTCGAATAGACCGCTATCATCCCGCCCATAAGCGCCGTTATCGTGTAAGAAAAGTTGTAGTGCGTTTCGTAGCCGACCATGATCGACGCGCTAATGACAAGCATGATCGCCAAGTGAGGATCGAACAAAATGGTAACCAGCATGGCGATGAACGCGACCGGTATCAGGTATCCCCAGTAAGCGGCGTTGGTCAGCGCCAGGATCGAAAATGCTTTCGCGATCACGGTAAAGACTACGAACATGAATCCTAAAAGCAGCAAAAGAGATGGTCTGGCGAAAGCGTAAGGCCGGTAGTCATAAAGGTACAAGCCGGATATCGTAATAATTCCCAGAACCAGCAGGGCGATCCCCGCGAGTTCTTTAACATCGACGGCTTTAAACACATAGTCCGGCGGCAATAAGTTAACGGATAGAATCGCTGTCAGCGCGCCAAACATGCCGGCCGCCAGCAACCAGTGCTTTGATGTTATCTCCTTGCTGGCCAGGCTGGCTCGCAGACGCCTCGGTGTGGATACGGCGGATTTCTCCATGGTCTACCTACCCCGCTCCAATCAAGACAATCCCGCCGTCCGGTAAGCTTCCACAATTTGCTGGACCAGCTTATGCCGGACTACGTCCTTGGCGTCAAGATGGATAAATTCTACGTCTTCCACGTTGGTCAGAATCTTCTCGATCACCGTTAAACCAGACTCCTGACCTGGCGGGAGGTCGATCTGCGTGACGTCCCCGGTAACGACCGCTTTGCTGCCAAAGCCCAGCCGCGTCAGGAACATCTTCATCTGCTCCGGGCTGGTGTTCTGGGCTTCGTCCAAGACGATGAACGAATCGTTCAATGTCCGGCCTCTCATGTAGGCGAGCGGAGCCACTTCTATGGTCCCCCGTTCCATGAGGTAACGGAAGTGGTCCGGGTCCATCATTTCGTATAGCGCGTCGTAAAGCGGCCTAAGATAAGGGTCGACTTTCTCGTAGAGCGTCCCCGGCAGATAACCCAGTTTCTCCCCGGCCTCAACCGCCGGCCTGACCAGGACGACGCGGCCGTATTGTTTATTAGCCAGAGCCGACGCGGCGAGGGCCATGGCCAGATACGTCTTACCGGTTCCGGCCGGTCCGATGCCAAAAACGATGGTGTGTTTGCGGATAGCGTCGACGTAGGCTTTCTGGCCGGGCGTTTTGGGCGCGATGGTCTTGCCGCGGTGGACCAGCACCACATCAGAAAACACCTTGCTGGGTCGTCCGGCGCCGCTTTTTACCATGTCGATGGCGACATTCAGCCCCTCGGGCGTTAACGGCCGCTTCTTCTCCAGCAGGGCGATCATTTCCTCAAACAGCTTGACCGCCGAATCTACCTCTTTTTCGTCCCCGCTGATGGTAATCTCGTTGCCTCTGACGGATATGACGCAATTGAATCGGGGTTCGATAATCTTAAGCCACTCGTCTGCGCGGCCAGTAATGTCCACCATGGACAGATATGACGGGATTGTCAGCTTGGTTTCTTTGTGTTTTAGAATCCTAAGCCCCTTGTTCGAGAAGCCGGCGGACGATCTCGTTGACCAGCTTGCCGTCAGCCCGGCCCTTAGTTTTGGGGATAACAACACTCATTACCTTACCGAGGTCGCCCGGCCCCATCGCGCCGGCGTCTTCGATAGCCTGTTTTACGATTTCGTTTATTTCGGCCTCGCTCATCTGTTCCGGCAGGTAGGCGGTCAATATCGCAGCCTCGTCTCGCTCCTTGCCGGCTAGATCTTCCCGTTCGGCCTTGGCGTATTCGGTGGCGGCCTCGCGGCGCTTCTTGACTTCGCGAACAACCACTTCCATGGCCTCGTCTTCGTTAAGTTCGCGTTTCTTGTCTTTCTCGGCGTAAGTCATGGCCGAGGAGGTCAGTCTGAGTGTTGAAACCTTTAGCTTTTCGCCGGCCTTCATGGCCGTTTTCATGTCCTCGGCAATCCTGGCTTTTAAGTTCATTTATCGGTCTCCTTGGCGGTTTTATTCAACAGCGTCGCCTCCTGAATAATATACACCAAGCCGCTCACCATATAAAGGACGACGCCCAGGTAAAACGCCCAAACAAAAAGCAGCAAGGGGTTGAAGCTTAAGTGAAACAATAGGAGGAATATGGTTACCATTAGGTAGAAGTTCGATACCCGGCCCATCTGATTAACCGGAACCAGGGGTTTGTTAAGCTCTTTGGTCAGCCAATAGCCTAAAACCATCATGCCGTCCCTGAGCAGCAACGCGGCCAAGGCCCATGTCGGAATGACGCCGCGCATAAAAAGCGCGACAATCGCCGTGACGATCAAGGCCCTGTCGGCCAGCGGGTCGACAAGTCGCCCGAACTCGGTTACCTGTTTAAAGCGTCTGGCTATATAACCGTCAAACAAATCGGTAATTGCCGCGATCCCGAATACGGCAAAGGCGACCTTATCGGCGCTAGGATTGGACCACGCGAGCAGGCCGAAAAAGACAGGGACCGAGATTAGCCGAAAAACCGTTAGGGTGTTCGCCATTAATGATTATTCTATTAGAATGCCGGTTTGTTGGCTAGACGCCGGCCGCCTTGGCTAGCGCCGGCGCGATATCCGTCTTCTCCCAGGTAAAATCGGCGTCGTCGCGTCCGAAATGTCCATAGGCGGCAGTCTTCTTAAAAATCGGCCGGCGCAGGTTAAGGTTCTCTATAATCGCCGCTGGGCGGAAATCAAAATGTTCGCGAATCAATTTTCCTATTTTCGCGTTATCGATTTTTTCCGTTCCGAAGGTTTCTACCATAATGGAAACAGGATGAGCCCTGCCGATGGCGTAGGCGACCTGAATCTCGCACTTGTCGGCCAGTCCGGCCGCGACGATGTTCTTGGCCGCGTAACGGGCATAGTAGGCGCCGGTCCGGTCCACCTTTGTCGGGTCCTTGCCGGAGAAACAGCCGCCGCCGTGCCGGGCTAATCCGCCGTAAGTGTCGACGATTATCTTCCTGCCGGTCACGCCGGTGTCTCCTTGCGGTCCCCCGATAACGAAGTAGCCGCTCGGGTTGACGTAGAGGTTTAGTTTGTCGTAATCGACCATCGAGGCCGGCAGGACGGGCTTAACCACGTGCTCCAGCAAATCGGCCGCCAGTTGATCCTGGTCGATGTCCGGTCCGTGCTGGGTCGACACGATTACCGTTTCGATGTGTTTTGGCTGTCCGTCTTCATATCTCACTGTTACCTGCGTCTTGCCGTCCGGCCTCAGATACCGCAGCGTATGGTCCTTTCTGACCTCTGTCAATCGCATCGCCAGCTTATGCGCGGCCATGATCGGCATCGGCATAAGCTCCGGCGTTTCATTGACCGCGTACCCGAACATCATACCCTGGTCGCCTGCCCCAAGCTGGTCGAACGCGGCGTCTTTGGCCTCGCCCGAACGTTCCTCAAGAGCATGGTCGACCCCGCCGGCGATATCGGGCGACTGCTCGTCGATCGAGGTTACGACGCCGCACGTTTCATAATCAAAACCGTATTTCGCCCTTGTGTAGCCGACATCTTTCACCGTCTGTCTGACGACTTTCGGGATATCGACATACGTCTCCGTGGATATCTCGCCGGCCACGACCACGAGGCCCGTTGTGACCAACGTTTCGCAAGCCACCCGGCCAGCCGGATCGTCAGCGATAACCGCGTCAAGAATCGCGTCGGATATCTGATCGCATATCTTGTCCGGATGGCCTTCCGTTACCGACTCCGATGTAAACAGATGTTTCTCCCTCATGTCTCCCCTTTCTCCAATCTCTCAATCTTCCAAAAGCAAATGCCCACGAGGTTTACTCGCAGGCATTCAGATAAGTTCATTCCCTATCTGCCCGGAATAGACCGGCGAGAGTTGGCACCTTGGCTCGTTTTCGAGCTAGGTTGCCGAGGCTTCACAGGGCTCGGTCCCTCCGCCTCTCTGGATAGCGTATTCGCTTTATTTAAAATATCACGCTCACTCGCTCCCGGTCAAATCTGCGAAGGGGCGGCCTAGTTTATTAGTCTTAAACGCTTTCCTTTAAGCCGAGGCTAGAGGCCGTTCACACTAGGTGTTTACCCAGTCTTGATTGTTAATTAGCCAGGTCATGCCTAGGTTAAGCTTGACTTACCTTTGATAATGCACAACTATTTAGACAAGAACACATGCTCTTATGGTTATTAATATTCGATGGATTATCAGGGGGTGTTAGGAAATGGTTGATTCCTTCAAAGGGCTAAGTCGCCGGGATTTTATTAGGCTCTGCGGAGCCACTGCTACGATCATGGGTGTCTCGGCTGTGGCCGGATGTTACCCATCAAAAACCATCAAGATATTAAAACCATCCGGTCCGTTCAATATGCTTGACGCGAATAATATCCCCAAATTCCGTCAAGCGCTGGTTATTCCGCCGGTCATGCCTTACTCGAAGAAAAACGGCAACGTCACCGAATATGAGATCGCGGTGCGCCAGTTCGATCAGCAGATATTGCCACCCGGTATGCCAAAAACAACCGTCTGGGGCTATGGCCGCGACGGCGATCCCTTGCCCGGTCCAGGAAAGAAATCGACCTTCAACTATCCCGCCTTTACCATCGAGACCAGGTCCAATCAGACCGTTCGTGTCAATTGGGTAAACCGCCTGGTCAACGAGAGTGGGAACTTTCTGCCTCCGCTGACGGCCATCGATCAAACAATCCATTGGGCCGATCCGGCCATGGCCGTAGCCGGCGCGACAGCTGAAATTCAAAAGGCAGATCCAAAACCCTATAAAGGACCAGTGCCTATTATCACCCATGTACATGGAGCGCACACGTCGCCGCAGAGCGACGGTTACCCGACGGCCTGGTATTTGCCTGATGCCAAAAACATACCGGCAAGTTACGCCAAACAAGGACCTCGATTCGCGACTGCCAGACCGCCGCAAGCCGGTGCGGCCTGGTTCGAATACCCTAATACGCAGCGGGCTTCGACGCTCTGGTACCACGATCATGCCTTAGGCATTACGCGTAACAATGTCTATTCCGGCATGGCTGGTTTCTGGCTCATCAGGGACGACGTGGAGGACGCGTTGAACCTTCCCGGACCGGCTCCGAAACTGAACGACCCCAAGGGTAAGGTCTATCACGAGATTCCTCTGGGCATCCAGGATAAGACATTCAACACGGACGGTTCGCTTTTCTATCCTGACACCAGGGCGTTCTTCGACGAGTACAAGGGACCATACAAGCCTGACAGCTCGGTCCCGCCGATCTGGAATCCCGAATTCTTCGGCAACGCAATCGTTGTCAACGGTCAGACCTGGCCGTACTTGGAGGTCGAGCCAGCTTTATACCGCCTCCGTATTCTTAACGGCTGCAATTCGCGGTTCTTAATCCTGAAATTCGACCAGGCAGGATTGCCGTTCAAACAGATCGGAACGGAAGGCGGTCTGTTGCCTAACGCGCCGATTCAGATTGACCAGCTGCTGGTTGCTCCGGCCGAGCGCGCGGACGTCATTGTTGATTTCTCCAAATTAAAAAAGGGCGACGAGGTTATTATGCTCAACACCGGCCCCGACGAACCGTTCAAAGGCGTTGCAACACCGCTTGATCCGGCAGATCCGAAGACGACCGGCCAGGTCATGAAGTTTAAGGTCGTCGGGAGGAAGAGTTCCGCGAAGGGCATCGTCCCGGCAGCGCTGCCGGCCATCGAACGGCTAACAACAGACTTGCCGGCCAGGGAGCTGATTATAAACGAGGAGATGGCGCCCGAAGAAGACATCCCGATCAGCAGCCATTTGGGCACAGGTGACAGGGGGCCGCTGGAATTCTTTAGTGAGATAACTGAAACACCGCGGGTCGGGGATACGGAAATCTGGCAAATCGTCAACCTGACGGCGGACGCTCACCCGATACACCTTCACCAGGTGATGTTTCAGGTTGTCGACAGGCAGCCTATGAACAAGGATGAATATAAGTCTTCCATGGAGGATAGCCTTCAAAAAGGGGAAGACCGGACTCCGCTAGGCGAGCTGCTGACCGGACCTGCTGTCGGTCCGCAGCCCTGGGAGGTCGGTTGGAAAGACACAGTCGTCGCCAATCCGGGCGAAATCACGCGTATCGTCGCGCGCTTCGACCTTGCCGGCTTGTATGTCTGGCATTGTCATGTTCTGGAACATGAAGACAATGAGATGATGCGGCCATACATGGTAAATCAGCGATAGAAAAGACTTTTTCTAGTGTGGTCGAGCGCAATACGAACACAAAACAAACTAGCGGAGAGCATTGTTTGGTCGGCGAACGCAACATGGGGTCAGGCCCTATCTCATAAGAAGAAACAACATGGGGTCAGGCCCTATCTCATAAGAAGAAACAACATGGGGTCAGGCCCTATCTCATAAGAAGAAAGGGCCTGACCCCAAAGCACTAACGATGGTAGGCCGCGAGCTGCCTGCGAGTCTGTTTAAAAACGTCGGACGACCCTACTTCCCGTGCAGGTAGTCGATCATGGGTTGGGTGACCAGCGGCACGACGTCGTTTATCATGTGCGGCATCAAATCGTCCATGACCGGCGGCATTAAGGCCGGCATCTGCTCTTTCATGTAATCCGGCATCGGTATCTTGTCCGCCACGCGGTCCAACATGGTCGGCATAACCTTCGGCAGCATCATCGGAAGCAGCCTCGGGAACAGGATCGGGAACACCGGTTTCATCAGCGTTAAAGCGCCAGGGATCTTACCCATCGCCCGCATCATCGGGCCCATCTTAAACGGCATGGCATCGATCAACTCTGGCCACATCGTTCCCATCAGATCGGCAAAACCTTGCGGCGTCATCAAGTTAATCATCGCCTCAAAAACCGCCCATTGCGCCTTAACCTCGGGGTGCGGATCGGGGAAGTCATAGCCCAGACTTGCGGCGGCAAAACGCGCCAGGTCCTGGACCTCGATATGCATATCCTTCTTGTCGGCGGCAACGCGCAACTGGAATTCGCAACACGGACACAACGCCAACACCTTCTCGGCGCCCGCGTCTATCGCTTCCTGCAGTCGGTCCTTTCCAATCTCCGCCGCAATCGGCGGGTCGGCGATCAACGTCAGCACGCTGGCGCAACAGTGCGCCTTTTCCCGGTTGTATTCCATCTCAACAAGCTTAGTGTTCGGCACCGCCTTTATCAGTTCGCGCGGCTCGTCGTAGACGCCCGTCGCCCGGCCCATATGGCAGGAATCATGCCACGTTACGGTAACCTCCTTGCCTTCTTTCTCCGGGAACTTGAATTCTTCGTTCCTTATTTGCTCGGCCAGAATCTCGCTATAATGCTTTACCTTAATGTCATAATCGATACCGAATTTCCCGGCCCAGACCGGATACACGTGCCGCCACATCATGTCGCAAGCCGGACAGCTGGCAATGACGGTATCTCCGCCCAACGCTTTGACATTGGCGATATTCTCTTCGATTGTATTCTTGAAAATATCCCACTTCCCGGCTACGAGCATCGGCGTGCCGCAGCAATTCTCGTTGACGCCGATGGTTGAGAAATCTACTCCGGCCTCGTCCAGTAATCTGACGCTGGCCTGCGCAATGTCATGCTCGACATAACTGGCCGTACAGCCCGCAAAGTAGACGTTCTTTGATTTCTTGCCCGGGCCGTGTTTCTCCTCCAAGTCCTTCGGAAACCAGTCCCAGCGGTTTTTCCGGTAGCCGGCCCAGATATCGCCTTCCGCTGAAGTTGCTTCCCCCATCATATAGAACGGCGGCAACGTTAATCGTTTTTCGTCGTTTATCATAATGCCGCGCAATTTCATCCATGACGGCTCGATGGGAAGGCTCTCCGAACACCTGAAGTCGCACATCTCACAGGTGGTGCAGACCGTAAACGTTCGAACGACGTCGTTGCTCCATTCCTCACGGCCTTCCATGTATTCGCGAAGCCAGTACCACTTGCCCCTCGGCGATTGGCTTTCCCAGCCGCGGCCGTAAAACTGGTCGCATTCTTCAACACAATACCCGCATTGGGAGCAGGCGTACGCGTACCATGCGACATCCGCCGGAATATCCCGAACCGGTTTGCTCGGGCGCTCGCCTATCTCCGTCGAAGCCGCGTTGCCAAGCTTTCTGACTATGGGCTCCATAGCGAACGCCAAACCCATCGTTGTATTTATCAACCCGGTTCCCGTAACCTTGCCGGGATTCATAAATCCTGTCGGATCGACTTCCTGTTTGAATTCGATCAGGTTCTGATACCTGTTTTCGCCCAGTATGGAGGGTGCTTCCCGGGCAAAAAACAAACCGGTCGCGTAACCCCGGCCGCCCGCCTTCTTGGCCACTTTCATAATTGACAACGATAAAGCGAAAACGAAATTGTATTTAAACTTCCTTTGGTCGGCCGGAATAAAACCAAGCAAAACGACCTCAGGTCGGCCGCTTTTACCTTCCTTGACAACCACGCCCTCTTTAACCAAGGGCTGGTCGACGAATCGAGCGATCTCATCGATACCGAAAGCAAGATTATCCAGCGGCACAATTACTTCGGCCGGCACCAGACTGGGCCCCAAACGTTTAACGGTCATCGTCTTAAACCGGTTCGCCCATTCGTGATCCGCCATCTCTTGCGGCAGAAACTTGCCTTCATGCTTCTTGACAAGACCTTCGACGCCTTTTCTTACCGAAGCCTCGTCCCTTTCCCGACTGGTGATGATGACGATATAAGCTTCAGGGAGTTCGATTCTTTGTTCAGCCGCGTGGTCCCAGTGGACCATCAAGGGCGATTTGTTTTTCAGGGCGGCCATTTTGGGATTAATGAATAAGGTCGACCATATTTTAAGCTTTGAGGTTATCAGATCCTCGAGGAAGGCTTGCAGGTCCTTCGGTTCTTTGATGGCTACGGCCATGACGGTCTGTTCTTCTAAGGGCATTACCTTGACCATGACCTCTGTGATGAGTCCTGTCGTTCCTTCAGCGTCGGAGATAAGGTCCAGGTCCGGGCCCGAGAATATCCTAATGCTGCCATCCGGCAACACGACGCGCGCATGGACAACATTGTCCCTAAACCAGCCGGACTCGTAAGAGCCGATGCCCGCTCCGCCCTGCGCCAGCCAACCGGCGACGCTTGAAGAAGGATAGCTGGTCGGATAGAGCCTAAGCGTCAATCCCTGGGGAGCGAGTTTCTTGTCGAGGGTCTCCCAAACCATGCCCGGTTCGACGGTTACGGTCAGATTCTTTTTGTCGACGCTTTTCAAAGCGCGCATTCGATAGAAGTCCACGACTAATCCGTTTCTGATCGGAACCGCGCCGCCGTATCCTGATGTTGCCCTGCCTCTGGGCGTCAAAGGGATGTTGTGTTGGCGCGCCCATTTAACCAGTTCGACAACTTCTTTCTCGTTTGCCGGCTGGACGATTGCGTCCGGGATGGTGTTGCCTATCAGCGGACGGATCAAGCCGGGTATTTCCGCGATGTCGTGGCTGTATAGTTTTCTTTCCAGTCTGGCGAAGTTGACCCGGTCGCCGAATATTTTTTCCAGGTGCTCCCGGCGGTCTCCTTGAATGACGCCCATCTGTTTACCTCCTAGCTATCATATTCAATCTTTCTAATATGATTATACCCATTGAGGTTCGATATATCAACGTCCGTTTATACTTCGTTGTTGCGCGCTGGCCGTTACTGGCCGGGTGTCACACTTAGAGATGAAATGATTTTTTCGGCGGTGGATGCTTGGCCGATACCTTCGAGGTTGTATTTATCCGTGTTGGCCGCGGTCATCTTACCGAATTCGGCGTAACCCTGATAACCGGCGGCCTCGAAAACCTTTCCGACTTCCGGATAGAAATATCCTTTGACTTCGCTCTTGTAAATTTGTTCCGTCCGCTTTACCTTAACACCCAGGACGGTTATCGTCCCGGCCGCTTTCATGTCCCCGGTTCCGACGCCGCTGCGGCCCGTCAATATTGTCTCAGCGCCTTTTTTCTTTAAACCGATTGAGACATAATACTGCTTGTCAGGACTTACGAAAACGACATACACGACCGGTTTTCCGTCCACCTCGTACGATTCCTCGTTGTACGTCCAACCGTCCGGATATCTGATCGCATAGCCTATTGAGGTATTTTCGTAGGTCGCCCAGTCTTCGTAATCAGTCGTATTCGCGGACGAGCCGGTAGGTGTGTTTGTGGTCGAGGGGGCCGCGCTGGAAGCACCGGCCGCTGATAATTGCTTCTCTAATACCGCCACCCTCTCTTTGAGAGAGTCTAACTCCGAGCGAATACCGCCGGAGATCCAATAGGCCAATCCTGCCGGCGCGGCTATCATAATGACAATGACCGCGACCAAAGCCGCCGCGGCCATTGATGTTCTTTTTATGTTAACGGCCATCCGTAGCCTTCCCTTTTAGGGCGAAGTCGTGCCGCCCGTACCGCCGGTCGAACCGCCCATGCCGCCGCCGCCGAACTGGGCGACCAGGCTCGCGGCCTTGTCAACCGCCTCCTGTCCGCCTAGCTGACTGAATGGTTTGTTCATATCGGCTTCTTTAATGCCCAGGAATTGCTGCAACATCTTTGCCGGAATCCCGGTCTGTTCGCTTACCTGAGTCGCGGTTGTCTCCAGCGTGATCCAACTGGTATCGACCGCCTTGGTTTCAGTCTCGGCAGATCCTGATTGCGTGGTTCCCGAAGCGGCCGTCGTTCCGTTATCTCCGGTTGTGTTGGTGCTGCTGTTGCTCATCGCGGCCATTATGGCGATAAGCGCGATTATAAAAGAAACGACCGCGATCGGTATCCATGGATTTATTTTGCGGTCGCCTTCGGCGGCCGGCTGCTGCGCGTTCTCCTTGCCCGCGGTGGTCTTTCCGCTGCTCACCGCTGCTTTCTTGGGTGTTTTTGCCATACTTGAATTACCTCCGTGATCTACGTGGCTTTCTCTACTCCTTAATTATAACCGATTATCAGGGCGCTTTTAATGAAGATTGTTTGAAGACTTGAGCCGCGGACTACTTCAGCTTTAAAGAAGACACTATCTTTTCCGCCGTCACTTCTTCCGGGACGCCCTTAAGGTCGAGCGTCATATAGCCCAAACCCGGCGCGCCCAGCTCCGCGTAAGCTTCGTTACCGTCCACTGTCCAGTAACTGCTGCCCCCGAACCAGATGACCTTTGCTTTGCCGTCCAAGAGATGTAAGACCTTGGGATATGTGTTTCCCTGGATTGTTATCGTACCGCTTTCCGTTGGCTCTCCTTGTCCCAGGCCTGTCCTTCCGCTTATGAAAGTATCCGCCCCGGTTGGTCTCATACCAAAGGTGACACTGTAATTGCCGTCGGGACTTCCAAATGTAACGTAATTTGACGGCATGTCGATCTCAACCCCGGTATGCTCTTCCGCTTTCCAGTCCGGCGGATATCGCAGGGTGTAACCGAGCTGGGTGTTCGTGTATGTTAGCCAGCCGTCGTATTGGTCGACGGGCGTTTTCTTGGGGTCGTCCCCGGCCGTTTTACCGAGGTTGTTCTCTGCTGTCTTCAGCCGCTTTTCCAGCCCGGATATCTCCCTGTCTCTTTCCGTCTTATACCACCAAAAGGCTCCCCCGGCGACGACGCAAAGAAGCAGAAAGACTAGCATCACCAGAGCCACAATAATTATCGTAACCTTCTTGTCGACCACCACAAATCACTCCCTAGTTTTCTAGGACAATGAAATTGGCTTACCATGTTCTGGCAAAACAACCTTTGACGATCCCGCAACCAAATCAACGAACATCTCCGGATGTTCTGTGTGAACAGGAATGACGCAACCAGGCTTAACATTAGCCAGCAATTCTGTAAGTTCTTTCTGAGAAACATGTCCCGAAGCGTGATATCCGCGAACATTTTCTATCTCGGGACCCTTGTCGCCGTTGAGAAACTCTAAACCAATCGGTTTAAGGCCGAACCTTTTTATCCAATTAGACAACCGCCTTACGTCAATAGCCATTTCTTCGTTAAACGCTTCGCATGTCGAATAAATATATATGCCTCCTACCGGATCAATATCGATGATTTCTGATATGTCAAAAAATCCGAAGGCCAGAATGAAGTCGCCTTGATTCCTTCGAATTACTTCCGGTTCGACTCTCATCGCACTGTATAATTCCGCGACGGCTTTCTGCCAGCCTTTCGGATATCCGCCTTTCTCGCGATGATATAAGGCTAGCGAGGCATCTCCAAGAAGCGAGTCTATGCGGCTATCAGCCTGCGCCATCGCGTGCAGGGTAAATATGTCTTTTTCAGTAACAACAAGTCGTCTTCTGGTTTCATTCGCGATACTTAAGAATATTTCTAGCCTCTCAATATTTCTTGGCCCGAAATCAGCCACGACAAGTTCACCCGCTGCATTTTTTACGGCCTTCAGGCAGTTGTCCATAACCATACTCTCTGTGACATTGGATTCACCGACAGCACTGACTTTTTGACTAGCTACGTTGGTTCCTTCGACGACCAAGAAATCCGGTTTCAATGCTGAGAGCCTCTCTACGAACGCTTTGCTCAACCCATGGTCTAAACCGTGTAAACGAAAATCCCCGGTGTACACTAGCCGATTGCCGTTGAAATCAAAAGAATATGCTGTTGCGCCGTATACAGAATGGTCTACCGGAATCGCCTCGAACGTTATCTCGCCAATCGACCCTGAGGAACTTTCCGTTATTGCGGGAACCAGTTCTTTCTTTGCCGAGAACGATGTCGCCAGGAAGGCGCCCGTCCTGCCGTTGTCACCGTCTACAAGGCGATACTCCCGGCATATGCATGGGTCTGACTTATCTTTACAGAGTATTCCTTTGGCCATATCATAGCGGCGCAGCGCCGCATATGCGTACTCTTCTTCCAATAGCCCCCGCCCCGAGTCCTGAAGCGCTTTTGACACACAGGCTGTCATCCGAGACGCATACAATGGAATTGACGCATCAAGACTGCTAACCATGCCGATATGATCAACATGTGCGTGAGATAAGAAGACTGCTTGTGCGTTGATGGTTTTAGCCCTGGCAAGGTCGTCGCGGATGATAAGGTCTTCGCGATAGATTCCACCGATTTCTGGCAGTATTCCGGTAAAAAATAAATCATGCAGACCATGTGTCGAGGTTCGTGGCTTTAGAAATTCTTCATAAAACAGGCCCTGAGTCTTAAAATTCATGCCAAAGTCAAGGAACACTCCGGTCTTCCCTGATCTTAGATATATTTTGTTTCCGCCGATGCAGCCGGCGCCGTCGAAAACGGTCAGCTCAGCGCTAATCTTCGATCCCCCAAAACTCGTCCGCTTCCTTTTCCATCTTGTATAGCCTCGTATAGTAATCGGAGAACTCGTTTAGATGCGCCAGGGCGATTTTACCGGTCATGATCGGATCGTCGTCGGTGATGTTGGTGCGGGGATCCACTGTGCCGTGTTCCAACTCGACATCCATGCCCATTCTAAACTGCTCGATATCCCATTTGCTCCAGTCGACGCCTAACTCCTCACCGACTGCCTTGGCTTGTTCGGTGGTAAAAACCCTCTTCGTCATAACGGCCTCCTTTTCGTTCTATTGGCTGTCGGGTACTCTATTTTATTAGAAAAGGGTTTCTTTGCGATCCTCTTTTTCAACTTTTATTGAGGCTTTGGATTTAGCTTCAGTCATTGTCTCTGTCAATGGCGGTACCGGTGACACTTCGGGCCCGGCTTCTTTCGCGGATTCGACCGTTGCTTCCTTGGACGGCTTTCGCTCGGACGCTGCTCCCAGAAATTCCTCCACGAAACTCAGCTCCCCGGCAACGCGACCTTTGGTTCGGACAACCAGCGCCTCGAAATATGCTTTGTCTTTTCCACGCCTGTCCTTTCCAACCTCATCAATATAACTTAGCTGCGTCTTAAGGGTTCCCGCCCTTCTAGCCAGGGCCTGCTTTATGTCCTCATCTGACAGTAGGCTCATATTCGCCAGCCCCGCCATCAGGGAATCCGATGTTTTTGACGGCTCCGAGAGCAGGTTCATTGTCGAGCCCCTGAGTATCTTTCTTCCTTGTCTTGTTATCGAATAGTGCCGCCGGACGCGGTTTCCCGCGATTTCCGCCGAGCTGACCAGGCAGCCCTTATCTTCAAGCGCTTTCAAGATGGCGTAAATCGAGGAGAACGCGATGTCCGTCCATTCCCTCATGTATTTTTCCTTGATGATCTTGTCCAGTTCGTAGCCATATCGCGCTTTGTCCGCCAACAGTCCCAACAAAGCGGTTTCGTTCAGGTTAAGCATCGCCTGGGTTTGACTGGCCAATAAGGCTCACCCGCCCTTTCCTTTTCAGAAATAAATATTATGGCATTAGACTATCATCATCGTGCACTATTGTAAACAGTTTACGCCCCACGTGATTATCAACCTTAAGTAGAGCTTTTTATAAACAAATATGGCACTTGATATGCGGTTTTCTGTGTGATAAGGTTAATTTACAAGCGAGGTGTTTTGTATAGATTCTCACTGGCATATGCGCCGTATATTCTTCATAGCAACGGTATTGGTCTGTCTTATTATTATTCCTCGAACGGCTTTCGCCGCTGACGGCTATACCGTTAACAGCAACCTGCGCCACAATCCGGGCGTTTCCGCGGCCCAGCTTGACGGTTATGTCAGGAGCGTTTACCCGTCCAGTCCTCTGGTCGGACTGGGAAGCGCTTGGATAAACGCGGGAGCAAGGTACAACATCGACCCTGTCTATCTTATGGCCCATGCCATTCTGGAATCCGGCTGGGGTTTCAGCTGGATTTCCGACAACAAGTATAACCTTTACGGCTGGGGCGCTTATGACAGGGACCCCGGAGGCATGGCCTGGGCGTACAGCTCATACGATGCCGGCATCAACGACATCGCCGCCAATATCAGCGCCATGTATCTTACTCAGACCGGCGAGTACTATACCCCCTTCGGCCCGACGCTCAGGGGAATGAACGTGCACTACGCCACCAGCAAGACTTGGGCCGACAGCATCGCCGAGATAATGAACGAGTTTGCCGGCGGAGTATCCGCCTATCGTTATCCCCCTCCTTATCGCGAGTACGACGCCGCTTACTCTAGAGTCGACGTTCCGTCAGTAATGCAGCCCGGAACCTCCCAAACGGCGATTATTAAGGTCGCTAACGGCGGCGACGCCGCTTGGCAACCTGGCGACGAGTTCAAGCTACAGTTCCAGCTGATTGATTTCGCCGGCCGAATCGCGCAGATCTTCTATGTTGACGTACCTGTCGAGATTAAGTCCGGGCAGTCCGCGCTGATCTCGATACCAGTCTCCGCGCCCGCGGCGGTCGGCCTCTACACGATGCGTTTCGACATGTCCCGAGGCGGGGCTGTTTTCTACTCTCAGGCCGGCATCTCGCCGCTATCCTCCGGTCTCACAATCGTACCGAAAAGCCTCTATTATCAAGCCGAGGTACGCGGACTTTCCCTTCCTGATACCGTATACGCCGGTACGATGTTTAAACCCACCGTCGAGGTCACAAATACGAGCGAGTCGACCTGGCCTGATTCAGTGACATCGTTCGGCTATCAGTGGATCGATTTGACGACGGGTCAAGCGGCTGGAACCAGCGCGTCCGCCGGAACGATTCCCGGCCGCGTTTTCCCCGGTCAAACGGTTCAGGTTCCTTTGGAGATAAGAACGCCGGAAAAGCCCGGCCGTTACCTGTTCAAAGCCTCGCCGGTAGATAGCGGCACAACCTGGTTCCTATCCAACGGCAGCCCCGGTTACTCCGCCATCGTCGACGTCTCGCCCGAATATGGGGCCTCCTATCGCGTTATCGGGGATATCGAGCCCCTGCTGGCCGCTACGCCCAAGACGATATATGTAACGGTTACGAACGCTTCCAGGATGACCTGGGTGGCCGGCGGCGCGGTTAAGCTATCGTATAGTTTCTCGGATTCAGGCGACCACGAAGGTTATTCAGCGCCCGAACGTCTTAGCCAAGATGTCCGTCCGGGCGAGTCGGTGACGTTGCCTGTCGAACTGACGCCGCCTCCTACAGGCGGTCCATATTCTCTTTCTCTCGACCTTAGTTATCGCGACCAGGGCTGGTTTTCTGATTTCGGGGTGCCCGTATTCAGACAAAACGTATCGGTCGGCTATGACTTGCGCGTCGCCTACGAAGAGGCGGAAACGGGAAGCGTAACGGTCGGCCATTATACTTCAGTCAGGCTTAAGGTCACCAACACCTCAAAGATGGTCTGGCCGGCCGGAGGGCGCCTTAAAGCCGCCTATAGAATCGGTTTTCAGCCGGGCCGCGCCGGCTACATAGTGGCCGCTCCGCTTAAGAGCAGCGTCAAGCCGGAGGAGTCAGCCGTACTTGAGTTTACGATCAGCGATCCCCCGGAGGCCGGAATTTACTATCTTTCTTTCGACCTTTATCTGGACGGCGCAGGTTGGTTCTCCGTCAACGGTAATCCGACCCCTTCCAGGCTTATCATCGTAGACTGATGAAAAGATTTAAGCGCCTGGGCGCTCTCTGTGTCGCCCTCGCCGTAGTCCTTACCGCCTTACCCTTCGCCGCGCCCGGCTGCGCCGCCTCGCCGGTGCTTAACGACCCCGCTTCCATACGCACCGGCCTAAAGCTAGGGCGCCGCGACCGTCTGCTTATCGTCGCGCCTCATCCGGACGACGAGGCTTTGAGTTCGGCCGGTTTGATACAAAAGGCGCTCGACCTTAAGATTCCAGTCAAGGTTGTGCTAATGACAAATGGTGACGGCTACAAAAAGGCGGCTGTTGTCGACCTTAAAGATCCCGATCCGACGGCCGGTGATTTTCAGAAACTGGGCGGCGAGCGTCACAACGAGACCATTGCCGCGATGAGCCGTCTTGGCCTGGCGCGCAAGGACATCTATTTTCTGTGCTACCCTGACGGCGGTTTGGAGGCGATGTTCACTAGGAATTGGGACTACGGTTGCGCTCGCGAGGGCAGAAACGGCTGTGATACGGCGCCCTACACCTTCTCATATGAGAAGCAGGCGCAGTATTGCGGACAAAACGTCGTCAAGAACCTGCAATCCATCCTGTCAGACTTCAAACCGACGACAATAGTCTTTCCGGGCGCCGAGGATATCCACCACGACCATTGGGCCGCAAACGCGTTCATCGAGTACACGATAACAATGATGAGATACCGATGCCGGGCCTTTACATATCTGGTGCATAGGGGGAAAACCTGGCCTCAGCCAACCTATTTCTCGCCTAGAGATTATCTGCTGCCGCCGCTCGCGTTAACCGATAGCGACGCGCACTGGTTCAAAATACCCTTAACGGCGGCCGAGGAATCCAATAAGATGAAGGCGGTTGCCTGCTATAAAAGCCAGCTTAAATTGACTGCCGGCTATTTGGAGTCGTTTATCAGAAGAAACGAACTTGTCGCGGTGTACCCTGATATATTGATCGAGCCGCTTAAAAAAGAGCCGGACTTTTTTACCCATCCGGCGCTTCACGGGCGGGTCATGATCGATCCTCCGCTTGACACTTTCTTAAACGACCTCGCTCCATTCGGTGACATTCGCAGCGTCGGTTTTGCTTATAACACGCGTAAACTCTGGTTCACGGTCGACACCCAGGCGGGCATCCACAAAGGTGTAACCTATGCTTTCCATATGAGAATATTTAAGAAGGACAAGATCGAGCGACTTGATCTCCGTGTTCTTGACGGCGTTCCGTCCTTCCAGAAATATGCCAACAACAGCCTGAACCCCAAATACTCGACGCGCGTTCGGTTGAACGAAACGCGGCTTGTGGTAGAGCTACCCGACGATTATCTGAAAGACACGGAATACGTCATGACCAACGTGGATACCTACGTAGCCGGAGAAAGTGAGTCCAAGTGGGTTGACCGTACCGGCTGGCGGCGTATCGTACTCTAATCCCTCTACCCGGTCGTCTTCGTCAGCAGACTTGTAAAGAGGCTGACTGTCGTGGACACAAAGGCTTTCCTGCCCACGCTATATGTGCCTGACTGATCCGAGAAGACTTTGGCCGAAATAATGTAGTGAAACAGCATGTCGTAAAACATCTGGGCCAAAAGCTCGAAATCCGCCTTCGGGATCTCGCCTTTGTCGCGTTTATCGTGGAGATATTCAGCCACGTGCGTGCTTAACTCAACCGGGATAAGCGACACGATTCTGATCAGGTCCGGGTTGCGGGGCAGTTCCATGATCGAGAGTTTGATATACGGAGCGCTGTCAACCGCCGCGTCCAGATATCTGTCGGCCAGTACGGTGAGGTCCTTCGTCAAATCGCCCGTCATCTTCTTTTCCAGTTCCTTCGACAGAACAGGCGGCGGTGAATAATGTTGAACCGTCTGTTCAAACAGACCTTCCTTGGAGCTGAAATGCCGGAAGATGGTAACCTCGTTGACGTCGGCTCGGTCGGCTATTTCTCGCGTCGTCGCGGTGCGGTAACCCTTCTCGCTAAAAACGGCCATGGCCGCCTCGATGATCCGGTCGTGCGCCGCTTCGTCGTGGTGTTCATGGTTCTTTTCCTTGTTGTTAGCCAACAGGACCTCCAAAATGAAAGCAAGTACTTGCTTTCATTTATGATAACACAATGAGTTTATTCTTTGCCGAACTTCGTGCTTAAAAAGTCGGCCAGGAGGTCTTTTTCTTCCGGGGTATATTGCGCGCCGTGCTCCATCATCCGCTTGATAACCGACAGCCACCCGGCGCGAGAATAGCGGTGATGTTCAAAGGTAGACGCGGCGTGGCAGGTCGTACAGCGGCTATAGGCCAGTTCTTTGCCTTTGGCAATCGATTCCGCCAATGGCCTCGAAGCGCATCCGGAGACCAAAAAGATACCCGCATATAGGGCCGTTAAGATTAAGGTTGATGCGTAGATTCGTTTATCAATCATTTACTTCTCGATTTGCTACGCTCACTCGAAGAGAACATTGCCCATGCATATCGTTTCTCCTCTCTCTCTCTCTCTCTCTCTCTCTCTCTGCACTCCGCTTTCTACACTTGTCTCTTTACGCCTGTTTATATCCCGTATGTATCGCGACCGTTCCCAAGCCGAGTCGTCTGAACTTTACCTCTTGAAACCCGGCTTCCTTAATCATTTCCGCGAACTCCGGCGCGTCTGGAAAGGCCCTGATCGTTCTGCCCAAGTACTTGTAAGCTTCTTTGTCAGCCCGCATAACGGCCGCTATGAACGGTACGATCCTTAGCATATACAGGTAATATAACGGTCTTAAGAAGCGCCTCGGCTGGGTTACTTCCAGGACCACCAGCAATCCGCCGGGCTGCAACACCCTTAAAAACTCGGCCAGAGCTTTCTTTCTGTCTTGCAGATTACGGAAGCCGAAGCCTATTGTCAATGCGTCATATGATTCGTCATCGAACGGCATCGCCAGAGCGTCGCCCTCGATAAAACTGATATGTTCCGCCACGCCGGCCTCTTCAACCTTCCGGCGGCCGGCCTCAATCAGCTCTTTGGAGAAATCCAGGGCGTCAATATGCGCCTGCCCTTTCCAGAAGCGGTGGAGTTCCAGGGAAAGATCTCCCGATCCCGCGCAGACGTCCAGGATATTCTCGCATTCCACTTCCCAAGTCTCGTGAGCGACTTCCCGGCGCCACCCTTTATCCAAGCCGAAGCTGACTATCCTGTTCAGACGGTCGTAACTCGGCGCAATGTTGTTAAAAAGTCTTTTAACGTCTTCTGGACGGCGTGAATTCTCGTCGTACTTCTCAGCCAATGTCTTCGTTCCTTATCTATGTCGCGACAAACTTGTCTATTATCAACGCCGCCAATTCCGTCTTGGGCAAGCGCGGCGTGTCGAGAATCTGACCGTCTTTGGTCAGTATCGTCGCCTGGTTGAAATCAGATCCCAACCCGATGTCCGGACGGCTGATATCGTTCGCGACGATTATGTCGAGATTCTTTTGTTCCAGTTTTTTCTGCGCGTTCCTTATCAGGTCTGATGTTTCGGCGCTAAAACCTATCAGAATCTGCTTCGTCTTCCTGGCGCCAAGTTCTTTCAAAATGTCTTCGGTCGGTTCAAGCCTTAACTCCGTCAAATCGGCTTTCTTGATCTTGTCTTGAGCCGGCGTCTCGGCCCGCAGGTCCGCGACGGCGGCCGCCATAATCACAATATCCGTTTTGGCAAAGCGTTTGATAACTGCTTGGCGCATTTCTGCGGCGCTCGCCGCTTTCACGAATTCAACGCCGAACGGTTTCACCAGGTCGGCTGGCGCCGATATCAAGGTCACTTTGGCGCCTCTGGCCGCGGCCGCCTCGGCTAAGGCAAAACCCATTTTTCCCGAACTTCTGTTGCCAAGATATCTGACGGCATCGATAGCTTCCTGGGTGCCTCCGGCGGTTACGATTACCCTCTTGCCCCTGAGCGTTTGTCTTCCCTTAAGGCAGGCCGCCGCCGCGGCCGTGATATCGTTCTCATCCGCCATCCGGCCTTGTCCGTATCCTTTCGCCAGCTTGCCCTCGACCGGCCCGACGGTCTTAATGCCCCGCTCCCGAATAATCCTTATGTTTTCCCGAGTCGCCGGATTATTGAGCATCCGCGTGTTCATGGCCGGCGCGAATAAAACGGGACAACCGGCGGCCAAAACAATGGATGACAAAAGGTCAGGCGCGAGTCCGGCCGCGGTCTTGGCGATAAAATCCGCGGTCGCCGGTGCTACCAGGATTAGGTCGGCCTCACCTGAGGCCGTGACGTGAAATAGCGCGTCGGCCAAATCATCGAACATCGCCACGGCGACTGGTTGCCCGGTGACAGCGCTAAACGAAACCGGGCCCACAAATTCAGTCGCGGCTTCTGTCATGATAGTTCGCACGATGGCGCCGTCGGCGGTCAGCCGTCTGGCCAGCCCGACGGCTTTATAAGCGGCAATACCGCCTGTGATACCCAAGAGGATGGTTTTGTTTTTCAAGTCTATTCTTCGGAGCGCTCGTTAAGGGCGTCGTCAACCTGCTCCTGCGGCTCGCCCTCTTCCATGGTTTCTTCAGGAGATTTTTTCTCTAAAATGGGGTCCTCGTCCAATGTTTCAACCGGTTCGTCCACATCGGCGCCGGCAACTTCTTCTTCCGAAGGTTCAATGTAATCAATGTTTATTTTGCCGTCGGCGATCTCGTCTATCGCAATCATTAGAGGTTTTTTGGTCATAAGCTCAGTGACCGGCGGAGGCGCGCTTTTTTCGCTTATGACGTCGCCTGGGCTTTTCGCGTTCAGGAAATCGGTAATCTGCCGGGTTCTTTTCGCGGCGCCGATCACCAGCGCGAATTTGCTGTCCGCCTTATCAAGCAGCTCGTCTATCCTTGTCTCGGTCATCCAGTTCCTCCGACGGCCTTTAAGAGCTGTGACTTGATGATCTCAATGAGCTCGCCGGCCGCTTTCCCAAGCTTCGTGTTTACCACAACGAAGTCATAATCGTCGACGTGCTCGAGCTCCTCGCGCGCCGTCTCAAGTCTTCTGGTGATCTCGACGGCGTCTTCCGTGCTCCGGCCTGTTAGCCTGTTAGCAAGTTCTTTAAGTGAGGGAGGCGCGATAAAGATCGTCACGGCCTCCCTCATCTTTTCTCTTATTTGTTTAGCGCCTTGAACGTCAACAGCCAAGATAAGCGACTTTCCCTTTTCCAGAGCGTCCGCGACGCTTTGTCTCGGCGATCCGTACCGGTTACCGTGCACTGTCGCCCATTCTAGAAAACCGTCTTCCCTTATCCGCTTGTCAAATTCCCCGGCGCTTATGAACCGGTAATGTGTTCCGTCTATCTCACCCGGTCTGGGTTCGCGGGTTGTCGTTGTGACTACCCTTTCCACTTCCGGCACCGCCTTGATAACCTCGGTTGCCAAAGTGTCCTTGCCGACCCCCGACGGGCCTGAAATTACAAAAAGCTTGCCTAGTTTAGGCACTCAAGCCTGATTACTTGGCAACCTTTTTCAAAAGGCCTTCGCTCTGGCGGACGCCCAGGCCTTGTACGCGCCTCGTCTTGCTGATTCCCAGTTCGTCAAGGATCGCGCTGGCGCGAACCTTGCCGATCCCCGGCAGCGACTCGAGAACGGCGCTTACTTTCATGCGTCCGACGATTTTATCGTCGGCCTTATCTAAGACTTGCTTCAGGGTCATGGACCCGTTCTTAAGCTTGGCGCGTACCTCAGCCCTCTGACGCCGCACTTCTAGCGCCTTCTGGAGCGCCGCTTGCCTTTCTGCAGTTGACAGTTGTGGTAATGCCATACTACTCCCTCCTTAGCGTGTGCTACAAATCCGATTGACGTGGACAATTATACCCACCTGCTAATTCTTTAGCAACAAGTTTTTTAAATTTTTTAAACGCACCTGCTACCAGGGATTTCTATGGATTTTCCAGCACGGCAAAGCGGGCAGTTTTCCGGTTCGTACGCTTCCGTTACCTCTGTGACCAGAGCTTTTAGCTTTACGCCCGCGATCTCGTCCTTTCCGCCCCGATTAATCAGGCAGGCCACACCGATAATCTTCGCGCCGGCCGTTTCCGCCAGTCTCATTACCTCTGCGACCGAACCCCCCGTCGTCACAACATCTTCCACAATCAGAACCCGTTCGCCTGAATCTAAAGCAAAACCCCGCCTGAAGACCATTTCTCCCTTAGCGCGTTCAGCCCATATGAATTTCTTGCCCATCGCCAGCGCCACGGCAAAGCCCAGAACAAGACCGCCGATCGCCGGGCTGACAACCACATCGATGCTGTCGCGGTTGTATTTCTCCGCAATCGCCCGGCCGATCTTCTCCGTCGCAGCCGGGTCCGCCAGAGCCAGCGCGCACTGAAAATAACGTCCGGCATGCAGCCCGCTCGACAGCTTGAAATGACCTGACTTTACGGCTCCCGTTTCCTTTAGCAACTTGAGTATTTCGTTGTCTTTCATCTCATCTTCTCCAGTATCTCCCGAGCGGCTTTACCGGGGTCGGGCGCGCCCGTTACAGACCTGCCGACGACCAGATAATCCGCCCCGTTTCTAATGGCCGCATCAGGCGAGGCTATTCTTACCTGGTCATTCGCGGCATTGTCGGGAAGCCTAATACCGGGCGTTACGGCTATGAAACCTCCGCCGCAGGCGTTCTTGATCTCAGCCACTTCTCGCGCCGCCGCGACTACGCCGTCTAAGCCGGCCTCTTCGGCCGCCAGCGCGAGCGCCGGCACCGTCTCGTCCATGCCGGGAATCTTCAAACGCGCCAACCAAGAGTCATCAAGGCTGGTCAATATAGTCACACCAAAAATCAGCGGCGGTTTTGTTCCAATCTTGCCGGCGGCGTCCAAAGACGCTTTCTTGGCCGCTGCCATCATCTTGGGGCCGCCAAGCGCGTGAACCGTTATCATCGACGCCCCCATATCGGTCAACGCCCTTGCCGCACCGGCAACTTGCTCCGGAATGTCAAAAAGTTTCAAGTCTATGAAGACATTCTTGCCCAGTTTGCCGATCGCCTTGACAATCGTCGGTCCGAGCGTGTTAAAAGCGGTTGAGCCAATCTTGAAGGTTTCCGCGTATTCGCCAAGCCTTTCGACTGTCCCCATTATCTCGGCGATGTCGGCGGAATCTATAGCAATTATGAGCTTTTCTTCCGGTTTCATTGGTTTGCCTTTCCGATTATCTGTCCGACGTTATCGTATTCCTGGTCTTTTAGAAAGGCCTCCAGACCGTCAATTATTCTGACAGCGGTTCCCGGATCTACGAAACTAGCCGTTCCGATTTGCACGGCCACCGCGCCGGCCATAAGGAACTCCAACGCGTCCCCGACGTTCATTATTCCACCCACGCCGATCACCGGTATGCCGATGGCCGCGGCCGTGTCGTAGACCATGCGCACCGCGACGGGCTTAATGGCCGGTCCCGACAACCCGCCGTATGCCCGGCCCAGTTTCGGACGGCCCGACTCTATGTCGATGGCCATTCCGAGCAAGGTGTTAATCAGGGAGATCGCGTCGGCACCGGCGCTTTCGCAAGCCTTGGCTATTTCGGTAACGCTCGTTACGTTCGGTGTAAGTTTAACGATTACCGGATACCTGGAAACGGCCTTGACGGACTCTGTGACTATAGCCGCCTGCCTGCGTTGACAGCCGAACTGAAGCCCGCCCTTATCGACGTTCGGGCAAGAAATGTTAACTTCAATCCCCGCGACACCCTCGGCTTCGTTTAGCGCCTCGGCGGCTTGAACGTACTCGTCGACCGTTTCCCCGCCGATTGACACAATAACAGTCGCGCCTGATTTCACGTATTCCGGCAAGTCCTCGCTGATGAACCACTCGACGCCCTTGTTTTCCAGACCGATCGAGTTCAGCATTCCTGCGGACGTCTCACAGGTCCTGGGGGCTGGATTGCCGGTTTTAGCCTCAAAGGTGATCGTCTTGGGAATAATCGCGCCCAGCCGCGTTAAGTCTGTTAAGGCCGCGTATTCAAGGCCGAACGTACCCGACGCCGCCATGACGGGATTTTTCATTTGTATGCCCGCGATATCAGTTTTTAGCAATAGCGAATCCTTTTAGTGATACTAGTGAAGATCACTTCGGTCTTCATTTCCGTCACTTCACTTTTCACTGTTCACTGTTCACTCTCTTCAACACGTTGAGCCTTCTGGCCTTATTCTGCGGGCCGATAAAAGCCGCCACCCGCCATCCCTTTTTTAAGTCGGTAAAAGCGATGCGCTCCCGTCCGGTTATGTCTTTGGCGCCGATTGTCAGGCCAAGCCAGACCGGCGCGTCTGACGGCACATAAAACGTCCTGTCGCTCTGGTTGACGTCCATCTTGACCGTCATTTTCGGACCTTTTATGCTTATCTCCAGCATCGTGATCAGTCCGGTTATATATTCCGACGTCTCGCCGCCCGGCTCGACATAACTAAGTTTCAGCGTGGGGTCTGTGTTATATCCCGGCAGTCTTTCCTGATTTACAAACCAGACAAACAGCCCCAGTATGACCGCTCCGGCCAATCCGGCAGCTATGTAAAGATATTTGTAATCTATGGCTATCCGGCCCAGCTTCAGTCGCCCCATGCTATCTCCCCGGCCCCAAACACGGGTCCGTCGGCGCAAACCCTCTTAAATCCCTCGGTCGTTTTTACGGCGCACCCCAGGCACATCCCGATGCCGCAGGCCATTGATTCCTCCATCGAAAGCTGGCAAGGAACTTCGTAGAGGCCCGCGGTAACGGCCGCCCGCCGCATCATCGGCTTCGGCCCGCAGGCAAAAACAGAAGCCGGCCCCGGCCCCCGGCCGACGATGGCCTCTTCCAGAAGGTCGGTCACGTATCCTTGCCTCCCCGCGCTGCCGTCTTCCGTGCTATTTTCCACGGCACAGCCGATAGTTTTGAAATCGGCGACGCACAACAAGCGGTCGCGGTTTCTGGCCCCTATCAACATTATGATTTCCATTTGGCGTCTCAAGCCTTCCTGGGCCGCGAACAGGAGCGGCGCCACGCCAATGCCGCCGCCTACAAGTATCAACCGCTTCTTGCCCTCAAGGAATTCGAATCCTTTCCCGGCCGGCCCTAAGACGTCAATCATATTGCCGGCTTTTTTCCGCGCCAACGTTTCGGTTCCGGATCCGACAACCTCGTAGAGGATAGAAAATATCTCTTTGTCGTCAAGGCTATGGATTGATATCGGACGGCGCAACAACGGCTCGTAGCCGGAACCGACTCGGATGTGGACGAACTGGCCGGGCCGCGCATCTTTAACTAGCCGGCGGCTTCTCAACGCCATCCGGTAATAGCCCTCGCCCACTACCTTATTGGATACAATCTCAACTTGTTCCTGTATCACTCGTTCCTGTACTCCTCTTGTTGCTTCTCGACTCGCTCCGCTCACTCGAAGAATATTTAAAACAATAATCGTGTGATTCTGTCATTGCCTGCCTGCGGTAGGCAGGCGAGGATGGTGTCATTTTCACCCGACGAAGCAACCTCTCATATAAAACCTTCTCCCTATGCTCTCTACTTCTTGTGATAATCTTGAATAGCTCTAACTGTGATGTCTTCTTTTTTCAAGGCTTCTATTCCCTGCACAGCCGCCTGAGCCGCCGACAGCGTTGTTATCAAAGGCACGCCGTAATACGAGGCGGCCGTGCGGATGTAATACCCGTCAGTTCTCGGACCCTTGCCCCACGGCGTGTTGATCATCAAGTCGACTTCTTCCCGCTTCATCATATCGACAACATTCGGGCTTCCTTCGTGCACCTTTTTTAGCTCGGTCACGTCGAGTCCGGACCGTCTTAGCGCTTGTCCCGTCCCTTCCGTAGCGAATAGTTTGAACCCCATGTCCGACAGATTTTTTACCAGCCCGATAATGTTCCGTTTCTCCCTGTTGTTGACGCTTATAAACACGTTGCCCTCAACCGGCAAGCCCTGACCGGCCGCCATTTCCGCTTTCGCGAAGGCCTTGCCGAACGTCTTGTCTATTCCCATAACCTCACCGGTCGACTTCATCTCGGGCCCTAACACCGTGTCCGCTTCCGGGAACCGGCCGAAAGGCAAGACGGCTTCCTTTATTGAAACATATTCTTCGTAAGAAGCCGGGGCAGGCTGAAGGTCTTTCAGTTTCCGGCCGGCCATGACCCTAGCCGCCAACTTGGCGAGCGGCACCCCGATCGTTTTACTGACAAAAGGCACGGTCCGGCTGGCCCGCGGGTTGACCTCGAGCACATAGACGGTCTCGTCTTTTACGGCGAACTGAATGTTTATCAACCCGACGACCTTTAACGCCATGGCCAGCTGCCGGGTGTACCGCTCTATTTCTCGCAATATCTTTCCGGTCACCGTATACGGAGGGATTACGCAGGCGGAGTCGCCCGAATGTATGCCCGCTTCCTCGATATGCTCCATGACCGCGCCGATGAAAATGTCTTGGCCGTCGCAGACCGCGTCTACGTCGATCTCTATCGCGCCCTCAAGGAACTTGTCTATCAGCACCGGGTGTTCCGGTGACGCCTTCACCGCCGACTTGATATAACCCTCTAGCATATCTTCAGAGTAGACGATTTCCATCGCCCGGCCGCCCAAAACGTACGACGGTCTGACGAGCAAGGGATAACCGACCTTACGCGCTACCTTTAAGGCTTCGGCGTACGATGTCGCCGTTCCGTTAGCCGGCTGGTTGACGCCGAGCTTCTTGACGAGAGCGCCAAATCTTTTTCTGTCCTCGGCTAAGTCGATACTATCGGGCGAGGTACCCATTATCGGAACTCCGGCCGCTTCCAACCGCCCGGCTAGTTTCAAAGGCGTCTGGCCGCCGAACTGCACGACCGCTCCGGCAGGTTTCTCAGCCTCAACGATGTTCATGACATCCTCGAACGTAAGCGGTTCAAAAAACAATTTATCAGACGTGTCGTAATCTGTCGAAACCGTTTCGGGATTGCAATTGACCATAATCGTCTCGTAACCTTCTTCCTTTAACGCGAAGGCCGCGTGGACGCAACAGTAGTCGAACTCTATACCTTGACCGATCCGGTTTGGACCACTGCCCAGAATCATGACTTTCTTCTTATCGCTCGGCCTGATCTCCGTTTCGCTCTCGTACGTTGAGTAGTAATAAGGCGTGTATGCCTCGAACTCCGCCGCGCAGGTATCGACGAGTTTATATGTCGGTTTGAGTCCTTGTTTAAGTCTGGCGGCTCGCACTTCTGTTTCTGTAGAGCCTGTCATGTGGGCGATTTGAACATCGGAATAGCCCAGTTTTTTGGCTTTGGCGAGCCCGGCCTCACTGGCTTGGCCCGCTTTAAATTCTTGCTCAAACTCCGTCAGCTCCATCATCTGGTCTAAGAACCACGGATCGACGCCGGTCAGCTTGTTTATCTCCTCTAGAGACATCCCTTTTTCCAGCGCCCGTTTGATATAAAATAGCCGGTCTTGATTGGGCACGGACAGCTTTTCCGTCAACGCGTCATCATCGACCTCGTCAAAACCGTCGGCGCCCAAACCGAAGCGGCCTGTCTCCAGAGAACGGATCCCTTTCTGCAGGGCTTCTTTGAATGTCCGGCCGATGCTCATGGCTTCGCCGACCGATTTCATTTTCGTTGTCAGCGTCGCGTCCGTTTCGGGAAACTTTTCAAACGCCCAGCGGGGTATCTTGACGACCACATAATCGATGGTAGGCTCGAAACAGGCCGGAGTTTGACGCGTTATGTCGTTGGGAATCTCGTCAAGCGTATAGCCGACGGCCAGAAGGGCCGCGATTTTAGCGATCGGGAACCCGGTCGCTTTGGAGGCCAACGCCGAGGACCTGGACACGCGGGGATTCATCTCAATCACGAGCAAACGGCCGTTGTCCGGATGGACGGCAAACTGGATGTTGCTGCCGCCGGTCTCCACGCCGATTTCCCGGATTATGTCGATCGAAGCGTCGCGCAGTCGCTGATACTCCTTGTCGGTCAGCGTCTGGGCCGGCGCGACAGTCACGGAATCTCCGGTGTGAACGCCCATGGCGTCGAAGTTCTCGATCGGGCACACGATGACAACGTTATCCTTTAGGTCGCGCATCACCTCGAGCTCGTATTCCTTCCACCCGATGACCGATTCCTCGACTAATATCTCGCTTATCATGGAGAGGCGTAAACCGTTTTGGGCGATTTTCTCAAACTCGTCGTTGTCGCGAGCGACGCCGCCGCCGGCCCCTCCCAAGGTAAAGCTCGGCCGGATTATGACCGGATAGCCGATATCCTTGGCAATAATCCTGGCGTCCTCGATCGAGTACGCGAAACCGCCCCTCGGCAGCTCCAGGCCGATGCTGCGCATGGCTTGATCGAATAAGTCCCGGTCTTCCGCTTTTTTTATCGAGGCCAGCTTGGCCCCGATCAGCTCGACGCCCAGTCTGTCCAGATCGCCCGATTCGGCCAGGGCGACCGCCGTATTCAAACCGGTCTGTCCGCCCAACGTCGGCAGCATGGCGTCCGGACGCTCCTTCTCGATCACTTTACGCACAAATTCCGGTGTGATGGGTTCGATATAGGTCTTGTCGGCAAACTCAGGATCGGTCATGATCGTCGCCGGATTGGAGTTCACTAAAACGACCTCGTAACCCTCACGCCTCAACACCTTGCAGGCCTGGGTACCTGAATAGTCGAACTCGCAGGCCTGTCCGATAACGATCGGCCCACTCCCGATAATCAATATTTTCTTGATGTCCGTCCTCTTTGGCACTTAGGTCTCCCCCGCTTCCATCACGTCATAAGTTCAAAGAATTCGTCGAACAAATACTTGCTGTCGCACGGTCCGGGCGACGCCTCCGGGTGATACTGAACCGAGAACGCCGGGATATCCGTGCAGCGAATGCCCTCCACAGTTTGGTCGTTCAGATTAACGTGGGTGATTTCTACTCCAGTCTCGCCGTAAGCGCTCTTACCCGGAAACGAATCAGCATCGACCGCGAACCCGTGATTCTGAGTGGTTATCTCGACTTGGCGCGTCCTCAGATCCATAACGGGGTGGTTGGCGCCGCGGTGGCCGAATTTAAGTTTAAAGGTCGATCCGCCCAGGGCCAGACCTAACAACTGATGGCCCAGGCATATGCCGAACAACGGGACGCGCCCCAGCAGCCCTCGAACCGTCTCTATCGCGTAAGTCACGGCGGCCGGGTCGCCCGGCCCGTTAGTCAGCATTACACCGTGCGGCTTGCCCTTCATTATCTCGTCAGCCGTAGTCGCGGCGGGCACGACAGTTGCTTTCGCTCCCCGGCTGGCCAACTCACACATAATATTTGTTTTGGCGCCGTAATCGAGTACGGTTACGTTAATATCGCCGCCCTCGCTTCCCGGCCACACATAAGGTTCTTTTATGGTTACGCCTTTGACCAGATCCAACCCGACGATCGAAGGAAAAGCGTCCAGCCGCCCTTTTAGGGACTCCAGGTCGGTATCCTCCGCGGAAACCACCGCTTTCATGGCGCCGGCCGTACGGATGTGTTTGGTCAAAGCCCGGGTGTCGATGCCCTGGATGCCGGTCAGGCCGCTGTCTTTTAGGTACTCGCCAAGCGTCCGGCGGCCGCGCCAGTTACTGTACATCCTGGCTTGTTCTCTGACGATAAATCCAGCCAGAAACGGATGGCGCGATTCCATGTCTTCTTCGTTTATGCCGTAGTTTCCGATATGAGGATAAGTCATGGCTACCAACTGGCCGGCGTATGACGGATCGGTTAAAATCTCCTGGTAACCAGTCATGCTGGTGTTAAAAACGATTTCTCCGAACGACTCGCCGGCAGTGCCGAGGGCTTCGCCCGCAAAAAGCTTGCCGTCTTCCAGTAACAGGACGGCCGCTTTAGATTTTAACAATCTTGCCTCCCACTATAACGTCTTCAGCCCGCCCTTTAAGCTCCCAGCCGTTGTAGGTTGTATTCCTCGACTTCGACTTGAGCTTCATGGAGTCTAACGTCCATACTTTCCTGGTGTCGATAATTGTAATGTCGGCGGCGGCGCCCGGCTTCAAGGTCCCCCGGCCGGTTTTGTCCAATCCCAGGATCACGGCCGGATTGCAGCTCAACTTAGCGACTAGATCTTTAAGCGATAACTTCTCCGTATCGACTAGTTTTGTCAGCAGAACGGCGAGGGTGGTTTCCAGCCCGATCGCGCCGTTGGCGGCGTATTCCCACTCGCACTCCTTCTCTTGAACGGCATGGGGCGCATGGTCGGTCGCGATTGCGTCGACTGTCCCTTCGGCTAAGCCCTTAACGCAGGCTTTGACGTCGGCTTCGCTCCGCAGCGGCGGATTGATCTTGAAATTGGTGTCATAGCCGATGACCGACTTGTCGGTTAGGGTAAGGTGGTGCGGTGTAACGTCGCAGGTAACCGGGATGTGGTGCAGCTTGGCGATCTTAACCATCTCCACGCTGCCCTTGGTAGATATGTGCGTCAAGTGTACGCGGCTGCCGGTCAGCGCGGCCAGCCTGATATCGCGTGCCACAATTACCTCCTCGGCCTGCGGCGGTATCGGAGATAACCCGAGCAGAGTCGAATAGTAACCTTCATGCATCTGGCCGCCGCGCGACAGATTCATGTCTTCTGCGTGGACGATCAGGGGCACCCCCAGCATCTTGACGTATTCCATGGCACGCCTCATGACTTCGGCGTCCATCACGCAATGGCCGTCGTCGCTGAACGCGACCGCCCCGAATTTGACCATGTCGCCCATATCCGAGATTTCCCGGCCTTCCAAACCCTTGGTGATCGCGCCGGTAACAAAAACATTTACCAGACCGGTATCTTCCGCCCGATCCCTAAGCATTCGGACGACAGACGCGTTATCCACAACGGGCTCGGTGTTCGGCATACAATTAACGCTGGTGAATCCCCCCGCCGCCGCGGCCCGTGTTCCGGTCGCGACCGTTTCCTCATCTTCCCGGCCGGGTTCCCGCAGATGCGCGTGCATGTCGATCAGACCCGGCGTGACCACCTTGTCCTTCGCGTCATAGATTTTGTCCCTGGCGCCGGCGGTCAGGTTCGCGCCGATCTCCGCGACCAGCCCGTCCTTTATCAAAATGTCCGCCTTTTTATCAAGTTTCTGCGACGGGTCGACAACCCGGCCGTTTTTTATCAGCAAGTTAGACATTCGCGGCGCCTCCCAGCATCAGAAAAAGCACGGCCATTCGAACGGCTACGCCGTTGGCAACCTGTTCGGTTATAACAGCCTGCGGCAGGTCCGCGATGTCGCTGATGATTTCAATGCCCCGGTTCATGGGTCCCGGGTGCATTATGACGACGTCTTTCTTAGACAGCCCCAACCTCCTGTCCGACAGCCCGTATCGTCCCGCGTATTCGCGCAAACTGGGCAGAAGGCTTTCGGCCATTCGCTCTCTCTGCAACCTAAGCAGGTAAATAACATCCGTATCCGGCAGAACCGGATCCAAATCGTAGCTAACCCGGCACCCCAGGCCTTCGATCTCGGCCGGTATAAGTGTCGGCGGGCCGACGACGGTCACCTCGGCGCCCATTTTCGTAAAACCCAGAATATTCGATCGGGCCACGCGGCTATGCGCGATGTCGCCGACAATCGTAATTTTGAGGCCTTCGATCCGGCCTAGGGTTTCCCTTATCGTATATAGGTCTAGCAACGCTTGCGTCGGATGTTCGTGCGCTCCGTCACCCGCATTAATGACGCCTAACCGGCTGACGCGCGTTAGAAAGTGGGCCGCTCCCGCAGCCGAATGCCGGATGACAACCAGGTCGGCGTTCATCGCTTCCAGCGTTTCAGCCGTATCCTTTAGGCTCTCGCCTTTCACAATGCTGGATGTTTTGGCGCTGAAATTGATTACGTCCGCGCTCAACCGTTTGGCGGCAAGCTCAAAGCTTGTCCGCGTCCTCGTACTGGGCTCAAGAAACAGATTGACAACCGTCCGTCCGCGCAGAGCCGGCACCTTCTTTATCTCCCGTCCAGAGACTTCCTTTAGCGACGCGGCGGTATCCAAAATAAGTTCCACGTCGTCTTTTGAAAGCTCCCTGATACCAAGCAGATCCTTGGTACTAGTCAGCATCGGGCTCACCCACCACGACCTCATCGGCGCCGTCGGATTCAACTAGGCGCACGCGGACTTCTTCCTTGCCGGCCGTCGGGATATTCTTGCCGACGAAGTCGGCTCGTATAGGCATCTCCCGATGGCCCCGGTCGATCATCACGGCTAGCTGGATGACCGCCGGCCGGCCAAAATCCATAATCGCGTCCATCGCCGCCCTGACCGTTCGGCCAGTGTAAAGAACATCGTCTACCAGTACGATTCGCTTGTCGTTAACGTCAAACGGGATGTCCGTTTGAAAAGCTTCCGGCTTTATTCGTTGGCCGATGTCGTCCCGGTAAAATGTTATGTCAAGGGCGCCTATCGGCGTTTCCAGAGACTCGATTCCGGCGATTTTATCGTGCAGCCTCTTGGCGATATGGATGCCCCGCGTGCGCAGTCCGACTATTCCCAGATTCTTGGCGCCTTTGTTCTTTTCAATGATCTCGTGGGCGATCCTGGTAAGCGCGCGGTCCATATCGTCCGCGGCCAGAATCTTCGCCCTTACTTTGAAACCCATCGGCCACCCCCTAGCGGCATTAAAAAAGCCTCCCTGGCCCAGGCGAGCGCAAGAAGGCATACCGTTGTTTCCGTATGAGTTTCGTTTCTCCTTGCCGGCCTCGCGGGACCGGACTTAAAGGTCTTGAATTATCCTAACAAGAGAGCCTTACCCTGTCAATATCAGAAAGCGTCCGGCGTAAGCGCCTTGATCTGGTCGCCGATGAATTTCAGGGCGGTCTCGTTTCTTTTTTTCTTCTCCGCCTGAGACGAAGCCGGCGGGACGGCGTCTTTTAGGTAGAAAGGCCGGCCGAACATAACCCGTACCTTTGGCAGCCTGGGCACTTTATTACCTTTCGGCCAGATCTTCCCGCTGCCCGATATGCCGGCCGGCAGAATCGGCACACCGGTTAGATCGCCGATAAAAATTACCCCGGGTTCTAAAGGACCGAGGCCAGGCTCGTGATTGCGGCCGCCTTCAGGGAACAAGATAACCACGTTCCCGGTATAGAAAAGATCCAGGATCGTCTTCAGCCCTGTCCGATCCGGCTCGCCCCGCTTGATCGGCCTCGCCCCGAGGCCCATATAAAACAATCTCGAGACAGGGTTGACAAAAAGTTCCGCTTTGCCCATAGCGAAAAGCCGCCTCGGATTGCCGGTCGCCAGAAATACCGGGTCCAGGTTGCTTTGGTGGTTGGCGACTAGCATGACCGGACCCGTCAAAGGGACGTTTTCGGACCCCCTTACCGACGTCCGGAAAAACAAACGCGTCAGCGGCACGACTATGGATCTAAAAATCCAGAAAAACACTCTAGACGGCTCCCCTTTTCTCTTGGGTCAGCCGGGTTATCAGCCCCACGGCTTCAGCAATCGTCATTTTCGTGGTATCCACTACCATCGCGTCTCCAGCTTTGGCTAGAGGCGAAAGGTCTCTCGACGAATCCAGCCTGTCCCTTGTCTTTAAGAGCTTGACGAGTTCACCATCGTCAACTGAGACGCCTGCTTGCGCCAGGTCCTTTTGCCGCCGGCGCGCCCTCTCCTCGATAGACGCGTGCAGATATATTTTTAGCATCGCCTGCGGGAAAACGACCGTCCCGACGTCCCGTCCTTCGATGACGACGCCTCTTAAAGCCATGGCGGCCATCTCCCGCTGACGGTCCACCAGGGCTTCCCTAACGCCGGCATGCGCCGAGACGGCTGACACATTAGCCGTTACGTCCGGCATTCTGATACCGTCGGTAATATCCTTGTCGTTCAACGTGACTCTTAACGAACCATCCGCGGTTTGTTTGAACGCGACGATTGATTCCTTCGCGATTTTGGCTAGGGCTGAGGCGTCGCCCGGATCGATACCTTGCCTGAGAGCGGACAGGGTTATAGCCCGATACATCGCGCCCGTGTCGACATAGTCGAATCCTAGCGCCCGCGCGGACTGTCTGGCGACCGTGCTCTTGCCGGATCCGGCCGGTCCGTCAATGGCTACGACCGTCTTTTCCAGCCCTCCGCAATCAGCTAAGGACACTATTCAACACCTTCTCGAAGCCGGGGAAAGATATGTCAATGCATGCGTCGTCTTCGATTACCGTCTTTCCGGCGGCAACAAGTCCGGCTACAGCCATAGCCATCGCGATGCGGTGGTCGCCGTACGAGTCTACCACCGCGCCCTTGAGTTTGACGGGCCCCTTGATAACCATCCCGTCTTTGGTGGCAACGATATCGGCGCCCATTTTCTTTAGATTTTCAACAATCGCGCTGATACGATCGGTTTCCTTTACTCGCAGCTCCGCGGCTCCCTTTATAACGGTTTCTCCCTCGGCTTGCGTGGCCGCGACCGCCAGGACGGGCAATTCGTCAATCAGCCTGGGCACAAGCTCTGGCCCTACCCTGGTTCCGATCAATTGTGAGGATTCAATTATTATGTCGGCTCTCGGCTCGCGCTGTTTCATGGACATCGCGTCATAGGTTATGACCGCCCCCATGTTTTTAAGCGTGTCCAACAGCCCGATTCTTGTTGTGTTGGTGCCGACTTGTTTTAGCTTAAACGAGGAATTGCGGGTTATTAACGCGGCGACTATAAAGAAGGCGGCCGAACTCATGTCTGCCGGCACCTCTACGGTTACACCTTTTAAGGCTCTGCCGCCGGTTATGCTGACGGTATTCTCGCCGGTTTTTACGGCCGCGCCCATGACCTCCATAAGCCGCTCCGTATGGTCGCGAGACGGGTGCGGCTCGATCACGGTCGTTACGCCGTCCGCGTATAATCCAGCTAACAGAAGGGCGGATTTTATCTGGGCGCTGGCTACGGGCGTTTTATATTCTATCGCCTCAAGCGGCCCGCCCTTGATGGCCAGCGGCAACTTTTGTCCGCCTTCCCGTCCTGAGATATGCGCTCCCATGGCGCCTAGAGGCTCCGTCACCCGGCCCATCGGCCGTTCCCTTAAGCTGTCGTCACCGCTTAGGCAGGAAAAAAAGTCTTGCCCGGACAGCAGCCCGGTTAGCAGGCGCGCGGTCGTCGCTGAGTTGCCGGCGTCCAGCACGTCCCGCGGCTCACTTAACGACGTAAGTCCCCGGCCGCGTATGGTAACAACCTGTCCGCCGACTCCGTCGACCGCCACGCCCAAATCGGTCAGGCATCGGACCGTGCTTAAGCAGTCTCCTGTGTTCAGGAAATTTTTAACCGTCGTGTCTCCGTCGGCGACCGCGCCCAGAATAACCGCGCGGTGAGATATTGATTTATCGCCCGGCAGGTTAAGCTCGCCTTTTAGACCGTCAGCCGCCTGGACCGTTAGCGTCATTTAAGCCGCCTTTCCACGCTGACCTGATAACCTTTGGCTTCCAGAATTTCGGCGACCCGTTTAGATTCCGTTTCTCCAAGGATGGCCAGTTTCAGAATCCCGCTATCAGCCTCGGTCGAATGAACTATCTGGATATCCTCGATATTAACCCCAAGATTCGCCACGCTCATCGTAATGTCGCTAAGCACCTTCGGATGGTTGGGTACGGCTACCGTCAGCTCAAATACAAGCGGAAGTTCTTCCGGCTTCAGGCGCGGCAGATCCTGACGCGTCCGGCGGGCGTTTTCTAGTTTCAAACGCAGACCCTCTTCGTCGTCCGCTAACAGCAACTCGGCGATTGTCTCAAGCTCTGCTTGATATTGATATATAAGTTCCTTTATGGCGCTCCGGTTCTCCATGACTATTTCCACCCACAAATCGGGAGACGACCCGGCAATCCGCGTCATGTCGTAAAATCCGCCCGCGGCCAGCTTGAATATATTAGCGAACTCGCTCTGCTCCGCGCTGGCCACATTGACTAAAGTCGCTGATAAAACGTGAGGCAGATGGCTGATAGCCGCGACCACCCGGTCGTGAACATCCGGATTAAGCGTGAACACGCGTGCGCCTAAAGTCTGCAGAAGATTATGTGTTTCCTGTAAGGCGTCCGGATCGGTCTGTTCGGTCGGCGTCAATATATAGGCGGCGTTCCTGAAAAGGTCTTTGTTGGCCGCCCCTATACCAGAAAGCTCGCTCCCCGCCATCGGATGCCCTCCGATGAATCTGACGCGGGCTTTCGCGGCTGCTTTGTCCAGGGCCGCGACGATACCGGCTTTCACGCTGGCCGTATCTGTGAGAATCGCGCCCGGTTTCATAGCGCTCAGGGCTTTTTCGGCTTCCTTTTGCACAGCTTTAACCGGGGTCGCCAGAAAGACGATATCAGCGTCTTTGACGGTCTCCTCGGTTGTGTTGAAAGCCCGGTCGATGGCTCCCATGCGGACGGCTTCTATGGCCGTCGTCGGATGGCCGGCACAGCCCGACACAAAAGACACGGCACGAGTGTTCTTAAGCGCCAGTCCCAGTGAGCCTCCGATCAATCCGGTCCCGACAATAGCGGCGGAGCGGATTTTTGGCATGGCTACATGCCTTTGCCGAAGACCCGGGCCGCTTGCTTAACATTTTTCATCAGGTTCTCGAAATTGTCGAACTTCAGCGACTCGTAACCATCACTGAAAGCCTCTTCCGGATTCGGGTGAACCTCGATCATAAGTCCGTGCGCTCCAACGGCCACCGAGGCGACGCTAAGCGGTTCGACGATATCCCACCGGCCCGCGCCATGCGACGGATCGACGATGATCGGCAAATGCGATAGTTTCTTAACCAGCGGTACGCAGCTAAGGTCAAGTGTATTGCGCGTGTACGTCTCAAAAGTCCGGATGCCGCGCTCGCACAAAATGACGTTCTTGTTGCCGCCGCTGACGACATATTCCGCCGCCATTAGAAACTCCTCAATGGTTGCTGACAAGCCCCGCTTGATCATAACCGGCTTGGTGGCCTGGCCGACAGCCTTCAAGAGGGTAAAATTCTGCATGTTCCTGGCGCCGATCTGCAGAACATCTGCGTATTTGACGACTACGTCCACGTCGCGCGCGTCCATGACCTCCGTAACGACCGGCAGACCCGTTTCCTCCCTGGCTTCCGCCAATATCTTTAATCCTTCTTCACCCAAGCCCTGGAAAGCATAGGGAGAGCTTCTTGGTTTAAAGGCGCCCCCGCGCAACATCTGGGCGCCCGTTTGTTTTACGAAGCGGGCGATGTTTAGGTATTCGTCGCGCCCCTCCACCGAACATGGTCCGGCGATGACGACAAAATTAGTGCCCCCAACCTTAACGCCCCCGACATCTACGATCGTATCTGCCTGATGGAATTCCCTGTTTACAAGCTTGAACGGTTTAAGAATCGGCACGACCCGCTCAACGCCGGGGAAGGTTGCCAGCGGCAGTTCCCTGGCCCTGGCCGTGTCGCCGACCAAACCGATTACCGTGGCGAACGCGCCCTTGCTGACGTGTACATCGACGCCTTGCTCTTTAACCTTTTCAATAAGGTGTTCTATTTCGCGGTCGGTCGCGCCCTCCCGCATAATTATCATCATGAAGCATCACTCCTTGAACAGCATTATATACGTTTCAGATGTTTTCGCCCACGAAAACCGCTTCTCAGCCAACGCGTGCAGTTTTTTTCGGAAAACGGTGTCTTTTGTTGGATAGCGATCCAGAACGTGTACTACGCAGTCGGCCAATGCTCTGGTCAGAGGAATGCCCGGAATAAGCGATTTTAAGACCGGGTCTTTTAATTCGGCGTCCACCACGTCAAGAGGAGCTTTCAAACCCGAATGATAGCTGGCTACCGGGACCGCGCCGGCGCTTAATCCTTCGACCGCCGCCAATCCGTAGGCTTCCGGAAACACGCTTGGCATCATGGAGATATCCGAACCCGCCATAAGGGGCGCCAGTTGCTCGTGAGTCAGATGCCCGGCAAACCGGATCCTATTCTTCATATTGCCCGCGGCCGCTTTGGCGTATAACTCCTCTTCCTCCCAACCGAAATCCGGAATAACAGGGCCATGCTCGGCGGAAGCCTTAAGCTCAGGTTCCTCTTTAATTAATTGCCTGGCGTCAGCGAGGCGGCCTTCATTCAGCAAGCCGACAAACTCCTCAAGCGGTTTCCGCATCGGGCCGTCGCCTGCCAGGGTAAGTTTTACATCGCGGCCTGACTGGCTGATCAAGGGGACAGCAGCCACGGCGTAGTGAGTCCCCTTGGTCCACAAGAGCCTTCCGACCATCATGATCCGATCCTCCGCCGGCGCAGTCCCGGCATCCGGATTAAATCGGTCCGTATCGACCCCCGGCGATATAACCTCAGTCTTCCCGCTTATATCCAGGTCCAAACCCGCCGCGTACGAAATTACGTCGCGGGCGCTGTCCTCGCTCAGGGCGACCACCGCGGCCGCCTTCTTGACGCCTTCCGTAAAATAAGGCACCAGCCTCAAGTCCGTTTTGACCGAGAAATTCAAAGCGCTCCCGTGGATGGTCGCGCAAAACGGCGCCGACCCGTTCAGTGAGGCTGCGGTTTCGTAAGGCTGCATAATGGCATGGTTGGCTTGAACAAAATCTTGCGGCCAGGTCTGCCAAACAGTCTTAAGCGCGGTGATGTTGTCCTCTAGATATTCATTAATCAGCGTCACCGAAGCCTCTTGAAACGTTGTGTTCCTAAATCTTGTGTCCGATGAAGCGACGTACGTCAGCAGATTATCTCTTATGTCCGGCCTGACCAAACGGCATGCGCCTGAATAAGGCCGGGAGCGCGAGAAGATCTCATCCATTTCCAGGTTGCCTGGCCGCAGTTTGAAGAATGTGTCGATAAAATCGTAGGTTTCCGGCGCCCGCTCCTGACAGACGAGTGTTACCTCGTGTCCGTCCCGCGCGAATTGACGGCTTAGCTCCCTGACATAAACCGCGCTGCCCGAATCGCCCAGAAAGTAGCCGTGAACAACGGCGATCCTCATGCCTGTATTTTTCCGGACAGTCGCATCTTAATCAGCCGTAACAATCCCCGCGCCTTTCTTCCCCCGCTGAAAGCGTTATAAGTCAGACCGGTTTTTTCACCCGGCTTCTGCGCGGCGATCCGCGCGGCCAGCCGGCCGGCTTCCTCCAGCGGTACTCCGATCGCTTCCAGAACGTAGGGCACGCCGGCCGCTTTTGATTCCAGATTCTTCCCGACGCGCAGGTCTTTATAGAAATCTGTCGGCACCATGCCGGGACTTAGAAGGTGAATGGAGACCGGGTAGTCTTTGTTCTCTGCGGCCAGGCTCTTGGTTAAGCCGCTTATCGCGGCTTTGGAAGCGGCGTAAACGGACATGTAAGCGCTGGCCTTGCCGTCTCCGCCCTTGCCGGTAATGTTGATCAAAACGCCGCCATTTTTTTTCAGGTAAGGCAAGACCGCGCGGCAACCGTTGAGCGTCCCGATCACATTTACCTCTATGATCTCGTTAGCCTCGTCCTCAGTCATCTCGTCCAACGGAATCATCCCTTGCGGGATACCGGCGTTGTTGACCCAGACGTCCAGGCCGCCGAATATGTCGATTGACTCGTTTAGAAGGCGCTCGACGTCCTCAGCCTTTCTGACGTCGCAAGTAACCCCGGCGACGCGCCAATCCCTGGCCGCAAACGCCGCGACGGTCTCTTCTACCGCGAGACTCGTCCTGGAAGATACGACAACCGCCGCGCCGGCCGCTGCGCACGCTTCGGCGATAGCCCGGCCGATGCCGCGCGTCGACCCCGTAACAACGACGACCTTACCGTCAAGCGCCCCCATAGTACCCCTTGATCACAGCTTGGTGCCCTTGGAGTCCGCGAATGTCACTTCGCCGTTTAGCCGGGTAGCGGTGTAGACGGTGCCCCTTGGGTTCTTATAGATGATGGCATAGTTGTCGTCGTCGGCCGAAGCGATCTGAACCTGGCCGGGCTCCGGCTCGGCGTCCGTCCACTTCAGTTGTCCGTTTATCATCGCCAAGCCGGCCGCATCCATGCCGCTATATGAGCCGTTATGCGTTACGCCATAGGCGACCGCGGTGGTCACGGCTATCTGCAAAACGTCCGAAGCTTCTTTATTGTCTACTACCGTCTGAGCCGTGCCGCAGCCGGCCGTTGCTATCGCCAACAGCGCAAACACGGCCAATATCGTTCTTCTCATTTTTCTCTGGTAAAGTGCCAGGGGTAGCCGATGTTCTTGCCGTATATACCGAAGAGGCTGGCCAGGATGGCCGCCAAAACAACGCCCAGGCCCAGGACGATCAAGATGTCTCTGGCGACTGATGAGCTGAATACCAATCCGACCGCTATGAGTCCGACGCCGATAATCGTCGTCATCGCGAACGTCGGCGGTATGCTTTTCTGTCCAATGACAACTTCCGCGTGTTCGGTCGCGACAACCTTACCGGTCGCGTCTTTGGCCTCGACAAAAAAATCCATACAGGCGTTGTCCGCCACCGGCGGCGCCTTGATTGTAATAAAAGACGAACCGCCGCCTTTCCGGTCGATCGCCACCTCGTACCCGGCCGCTTCGTCGCACGGTCTTACCTCGATCGTGGTTGCTTCCGCGCCTTCCACTTCGACCTCGAATTTGCTTTCCGAGCCGGGAAAGGCCGCTCTTGATAACGGGTAGATGCGGATTTTCGCTTCTTCGTCTGCCATTGTCAGCTCCCTAGACATCTAGTCTACTGTTCAAACTTAGGCGATCATAACTTTCTAATTGTATCATTCATTCCTTGAAGCATTGGGGGTCGTCCGCCAGGTAATCCGGGACGCCATCAGCCTTGCTGACCGCCAACGCGACCGCCCGGCAGCCGCGGCACACATCCCATTTAGTGCACTCGCCGCATCTGTCGTGATACAGAGCCTTGTCCCTAAGATTATTGAGAACGTGGGAGTCCGCCCAGATGTCCCTTAAGGGTGTCTCGGTGATATTGCCTATGCCCATATTCATCCGGCGGCAGGGCATGACCGTACCGTCCGGCATTATGGTAACACCGGTTAAGCCCGCCGCGCATCCTCCGACCGCTATCCCCCCGCACGAGGCCGCTTCGCCGTCGATGTCTATCAGACAGTTTACGGGGTCCCTCGTCATTGCGGTTAGACCCGGCACTTTTAGATTCTTAATCGTCAGGAAAGCTTCTTTCAGTTCGGCCGGGGACAACATCGCCTCGGCTAAGGCGCCGCCCCTCCCCTCCGGAACGAGCCGGGCAAATCCGATTCTCGAAGCGCCCAAATCCGCGGCTTGCTCGGCGACCGCCGCTATATCGCCGGCGTTGAGGTTTGTCAAGGTAACGCTCGCCGTAACGTCCACACCGGCTGCTCTGAGGTTCTTGATACCGTCGGCGGCTTGGCGGAAACTGCCAGGACCACGGATTGAGTCGTGCGTTTCCGGCAATCCTTCCAGCGATACCTGGACCGCGCAAACGTCCGCTGCCCTGATTTTCTCGGCCGCGGATTTATCTATCAGGGTGCCGTTGGTCATCAGAAACGTTGTAAATCGCATTTCGCGGGAAACGTCCAGGATGTTGAAAAGGTCATTTCTTAGCAGGGGCTCGCCGCCGGTGAATTGGAGTGAACTTGAGATATCCAGTTCGTATTCTTCCGCCCAACCGTCAAGCATTTCCCGTATTTCACAAATTAAAAAAGCAATCCGGTCAGCCGTCAGCTCAGAATGGCTAACGCCTTTCTGATAACAATGCCGGCAGGCCAGATTGCACCTGTCGGTCAGATGCCACTGGATAAAGTACCCGTAGGGCTGCGCCATAGTTTCTTTTTGTGCCGAGACCGCCGACCGCGGCCTAAGAACTCTTTCAGTTCTCTCAGTTACGGCAGGTAGCCTTCTTCGACTTCGTCTCGAAGGCTTTCTTTAGGTTGCGAAAGAAGATCCTCTCCTTCTCCTTGGCATTTTTTGCCCTGGTAGTAGAATTCTTCACTCGCGTCACCTCCTGGCCTTGTTATGGTCGGGTAGCTATTATCTTAACGCTTACTATCGTTGAAGCCAAATCGGCAGCGGCCTCCTGGCTCATTTCGCCGGAAACCAAGGCTGCTTGAACTCGTTTGTCTCTTAGAATACGCGCCGCCGGCATCGCCGTCTCGTCAACAATCGAGATTTTCTTAAAACCGGCCTTTTTTATCGCCTTCCTGATGTCTTCTTTTTTGAACGCGTTCTCCAGGAATTCCGCCGCGGCTACGGCAGCCCGCTTCTTCGACGCGGCGGCTTCCTTCGTAATCGCCGGTTCGCATAGAATTAGACGACCGCCTGATTTCAATACCCGGCCGAGTTCCTTAAGCACTCGAGCCTTATCGTAAGAAAAAGTAACCGCGCAATTGGTAATGACAACGTCGAACGATTTATCCGCCGCCGGTAGATTCTCGCATTCTCCCGGCCTTATCTCCACGGTTCCAGATTTGAAAGATCGCGCCGCCCCCCTGGCTTTGGTGACGTCTTCGGGCGCCTCCTCGATGCCGACGACAAGCCCTTTCTTCCCCGCCGACATACCGGCGATGAAACAATCGGCGCCGGTCCGGCAGCCGGCCACCATCACCGCCGAACCCGGTTTTATGTCCGAAACAGCCAACGGATTCCCGCAGCCGTCTAAAACATCTATGCCTTCCGGCAACAGAGCTATTTCATCGGGTCCGTATCCTAGCTCGGCCGCCGCCCCCAATAACGCTTGGAGGGCGTCGCCCTCGCTCTCTCTAATAGACGCGGCCCGCGCTTCTTCTTCGCGGATAGACTCCTGGTAGCCGCGGCGGGTCATTTTTCTTATCTCATGAAGGTCTTCGTATGGCAAAGTCACGCCTCCTCGTAAGCCATTATGGCAAGCGTTTGTTAAAAAGAAAAGAGGGCGGGTTCCCCCGCCCCCAGTAAGTCTTGTTTTTGTTCTGTTTCCCCGATTTGTTACATATTCAAATCGACATAAGCGAACGTCCGTCCGGTTATGCTGACGTCCTTAACCTTCGCCTTCAGGTCTTTCGCGTCCTTGCTAATGTCGTAGATCAGATAACCGGTTCCCGTTTGCCCGGCCGGCACAGGATTCTTTGTCAGGCTCTCTTTCCCGATCGCGGCGAGATATATGTTATTGTTCTTCGAGTCGAAGGTGTAGGAATTGCGATTGCCGTCCATTATCTCGATTTCCTCGCCGGTCAGGTTGGCGGCTTCTCCGCTATTGTTCTTCAGGCTGACCTGCAGCAGAACGAACTGCCCTTCAGCTTTAAATTTGCCGGCCGCGTCGGTCCTGTTTAGTTCCATCGACTTCTCGGCGCTCAGTATTTTCCAGACGCCCTTGCCAACAGGCGCGTCCTCTTTCAGATTGTAGGTTTTTGTTCCGCCGCCGCCTCCGCCGCCGCATGCGACCGCGCCAACAAGCAGCACTAAGACACTAATCGCCGCTATACCGAACACCTTGTATTTCTTCACTCCGCCACCACCCTTTATTCAATCCATTCAACAGGTACAAAGGCGTTATCGTCTTGCCAAGACTGTAACTTTAGTAACTTTATCACATGTGAAATTTTAGTCAAGAAACAAAAGACCGGCCCGCGGACGCTGTCCGCAAGCCGGTCTTCATGATTTTGTCTTTATTATAGAGAGCGCGTTATTAGAACCCTAAAGAGACCAAGGCGCTTTTACTTGAAGTTACATCCGGGTCGCGAACCCGTAATTTAAGGTCTTTCGCCGCTTCCTCGACATCAAACGCGACCCAACCTGTGACCGTTTCTCCAGGCTCCACGCGTCCGCCCATCAGCCCGTCCTTACCCATCGAAGTCAGAAAGGTGTTGTTCTCCTGCGCGTCGAAATTGTATATCTTGTTTTCGCCGCTGACGATCTCCAGTTCGACGCCCGTCAAATTAACAGCGTCGTTACTAGTGTTCTTAAGCTGCGCCTGGACGAAAACAAATTGTCCAGTGGCCTTGGAGCCCGACGGCGTTACCTTCATGTGCTCGACCGCCAGGACTTTCCAAACTGATTTACCTACGGCGACCTCGTCTTTTACTTGGAAACTTTTAACGCTGGCGCCGTCCGAACTGGCGCAACCTGCGATCAACGCGGCTATGGCAAGGATGGAAATACCTGCAAGCAGAGCGACTTTATTTCGCATTGCGAGTGCCTCCTTTGTACCTTATGTTACGAAGTCAGTATATCAGATACATCGGCACTTGTTAAGCAAAACTTAATATTACGTAACAGGGGTCGCCAGTTCTTCGCTTTCTTCTCGGGCGGCGCGGCTCATTAAATCCTTCAGACAGTCGAGCGGAAGGCGTTTCTCATAAAGAACCTCATAGACATGTTCAGCAATCGGCATGCTCACGCCGTATTTTTCGGCCAGTCCCCGGACCGCCCGGCTGGTTTGCACGCCTTCGGCGATCATGTGAATATCCGCGTAGATCTCGTCAATGGTCTGTCCTTTGGCAAGCCGTTCCCCGACCAATCGGTTGCGGCTGTGTTGACTGAAACATGTTACAACCAGGTCGCCGACGCCCGCCAGGCCGCTGAATGTCAATGGGTGGGCGCCCAAGGCCGTACCCAAACGCGTCATTTCCGCCAAACCCCTGGTAAGTAGCGAGGCTTTGGAGTTATCCCCGAATCCCAGTCCGTCCGACATACCGGTTGCCAGGGCGACGACGTTCTTGGTCGCTCCTGCTATTTCCACACCTATAAGGTCAGGATTAGTGTATACGCGGAAATACGGCGTCATATAGGCTTCCTGAAGCGTCTTTGCGACCTCCCTGTCATAGGCGGCGATCACCGTCGCGCTGGGAACCTCCTTACCGACCTCCTCGGCGTGGTTCGGCCCCGATAAAACCGCCAGGCGGCGGCGCGCGGCCGATCCGAGCACGTCTTCTATAACCTCGGTCATCCTCATGAAGCTGACGTTTTCGACACCTTTGGTTTGGCTGACGATTATCGTCTCCCGCCCCATATGCGGTTTTGCCTTCTCGATCACCTCGCGCATGGCGTGTGAGACTACGACCATAACGGCCGCGTCGGCGTCCGCCAAGGCTTCGGCCATGTCGTTCGTGGCGTTAAGGTCCTTAGGCAGGGGCATATCCGACAGGTACATCGGGTTGCGATGTTTCTCGTTTATCCCGGCGGCGACTTCCTTCTCAAGCGCCCATAGCCTTACATCGTGGCCCTTCTTGGCCAGCAATCCGGCCGTGGCCGTGCCCCAGCTGCCCGCGCCTATTACCGCTATCCTCATTTGTCCAATTTCACCTTATGCCCTATCTTCGTCTCTTCGCCTTTGAAGAGCCGGACCACGTTTTTCCTGTGCGTAAAAATAACCATGCCGGCACCGACTATCGCGAACAAGATGACCGGCCAAGGCTCATGAAAGTAGATTACCATAAGCGGGTACATAATCATGATAATGACACTGGCTAGCGACACATAACCCGTAGCCGCGATCAATATTCCCCAAAATATGAATAAAGCGGTCGATATCTGCCACGTCAAACCAAGGCTGACGCCGAAACCCGTGGCCACGCCCCGGCCGCCCTTGAACTTGAGAAACACCGGCCAGTTGTGCCCGCCGACGACGGCAAAACCGGCCAGAACGATTGATATGTCCGGCAGCTTCAGCAACCGCGCGGCGACCACCACAAAAACGCCTTTCAAGAAATCCCCGGCTACGGTCAAGGCCGCCGCCAGTTTGCCGGCCGTCCTTAACACGTTTGTGGTGCCTGTGCTGCCGCTGCCATACTTTCTTATATCGACTCCCTTGGCGATCCGCACAATAACGTATCCGAAAGGAATCGCCCCTATAAAATAGGCTGCCCCCACTACGGCTATTGTTTCTAATATGACTCTTGCGTCCAATTAATCATCCTCATGCTCTTAGCTCGCGGCCCTTAGCTATTTAGTCTTTCTTTCCTTGGCTCTAAAACGTAATCTAATCGGACTTCCGGTAAAATCAAAACTTTCCCGGAGGCGGTTCTCGACGGTTCGCCTGAATCTTTTACTGACCAGGCCAGCCGTCCGCCGCGCGCTTAAGAAGAACACGATCGTCGGCGGCTCTATAGTCGCCTGTGTGCCGTAAAGGACGCGCCAGCTTTTGCCCCGGTCGCTGCCCTCGAGCGACCTTTTGTTGTCCTCAACGAATTTGTTAAGATCCGACGTCGGAATGCGATCGCGATAGGCGTCGATCACCTCATCGACCAGATCGAATATCTTGCCCAGGCTTCTGCCGGATAAGGCCGAGACCGTAACGACCGGCGCGTACGAGACGAAGTGTAGTCGCTCTTTCATGTCTTTCAGGACTTCCTCGGCCGACTCGCCTTTTATCAGGTCCCATTTATTAATGAGGATTATACAGGCCCGGCCTCTTTTGGCGATGTCCGCCGCTATATGCTGGTCCTGCTCGGTAACGCCTTCGCCGGCATCTATTACCAGAAGAGCGACCTCGGACCTCTCCAGCGCTTCGATCACCCTGAGCGAACTGTAATACTCCACGTCGTCGGTTACCTTCGATTTCTTACGCAAACCGGCTGTGTCGACGACAAGATACGTCTTGCCGCCCTTGACGATCTTCGAGTCGATGGAGTCGCGCGTCGTCCCGGCCATCTCGCTGACAATCGCCCGCTCCTGTTCCAGCAAGCGGTTGAGGATGCTTGACTTGCCAACATTCGGCCGGCCGACGATCGCCAGGCGCGCCGCCGGCTTATCTTCCGGTTTTTCGTCAGGCAGAAGAGATGTGACAACGTCCAGCAAATCGCCGATCCCAATACCGTGAGCCGCGCTGACCGGGAACGGATCGCCCAAGCCAAGTTTATAGAATATCGTCTCGTGCGGCGGCTGCCCGGGATCGTCCCATTTGTTGACGACAAGAATGACGGGTTTCTCCGTCCGCCTTAGGATATCGGCCACGTCTTCATCCTGTCCCAAAAGGCCGTCCTTGGCGTCAACTATGAATAGGATGGCGTCCGCCTCGCGAATCGCGAACAGGGCTTGATCTCTGATTTTCTTGGTTAAGCCCGCGGTTTCGTCGAATTCCAGTCCGCCGGTATCGACAAGAGTGAAAGTACGCCCGTTCCAATCGGCTTTCAGATATTTACGGTCGCGCGTAACGCCCGGTTCAGCCTGGACGATAGCTTCACGCCGGCCGATAATCCGGTTTATAAGGGTTGATTTGCCGACATTTGGCCGGCCTACGACTGCCACAAGCGCCATTATATTTTTACCGCCCCGCGCTTAAGGCATTTTCTCGAGCGCCGCTACGACTTCTTCAAGGATATCGGTTGAAGTCGAAGCGCCTGTCGTTACGCCGACACTATCTCCCGGTTTAAACCATCCCGGATCGATCTCTTCGGCTGTCTCCACATGATACGTCGGAGTGCCGGTTTCCTTACACATCTCCGCCAGCCGCGACGTATTCGCGCTGTTCTTGCCCCCGAGCACCAGCATGACGTCAACCGAATCCGTTAACATCAAAGCGTCTTCCTGGCGTCGCGAGGTCGCATTGCAGATCGTATTATATACTTTGAGCTCGGCCACGGTTGACGCCAGCATACCGGCGATTTCTTGGAGCTTCTCGGCCGACTGTGTCGTCTGGACCACCAGGCCGACTTTTCGTTCCTTTTTCGGCACCAACGCCAGGTCTTCCGTCCGCTCGATAACCAAAGCTCGACCGCCGGCGTGACCCATGATCCCCAGAACCTCCGGATGGTCCTTCTCTCCCAGGATTACCACATAGTATCCGGCCGCGGCTAATTCCGCCGCTTTCTGCTGAGCCTTTTTTACGAACGGGCAGGTCGCGTCCAGGACATTCACGCCTTTGGCGCGCGCTTCTTCAATCGTTTCCGGCGCTACGCCGTGTGACCGGATAATAACCGTTCCGCAGTCGATGTCTTCCAGACTGCCGGCCACCCCGACTCCCTCGCGCCTAAGCAATTCGACGACCTGCGGATTATGAATAAGCGGACCTAGGGTGTTGATCGGTTCACAACCTGGTCCGGCAGCCGACCTGGCCATATCCAGCGCCCTTTTAACCCCGTAACAGTAACCGACCTGCCTGGCGACTTTAACTTTTAGTTTGTTGTTCTCCGGCAAATCCGGACTCCCTTTTCGCTTGAAACAATATCATTATTCTAGCAGTATCCTGGTTGTCGCGTGATGCCCCGCCTTATCACCAGCGACTATCTGCTTGACTAGACACTTTTAATACCGTATGATTTTTTTGTTCGCGTTTGAAGCCCTTTTCAAAAAGCGTTTCAAGCGAGCAATACGGTAGGGAGCAAGAAACGGAGGTACGTCTTGGAAAGCGGAACAGTAAAGTGGTTCGACAACAAGAAGGGCTACGGTTTTCTGGCGCGTGAGGGCGGCGAGGACGTTTTCGTCCACTACACCGCTATCGGCGGGGACGGCTACAAAAGCCTAACCGAGGGCCAGGCAGTCGAGTTCGAGATTGTTGACGGAGACAAGGGCAAGCAAGCCGCGAACGTAACAATCAAAGAATAACTTGCCTTGCGATTAAAGAGGGGCCCTCAGGGGCCCCTCTTTTTTTATGCTATATTGGACACCATGAATACCGTTGAGGTTCTTCTCGCCGTTTATATCTTCCTGATAGGTCTGGTCATCGGCAGTTTCTTAAACGTTGTCATCTATCGCGTGCCCAGGGGCGCGTCGATTTCCAAAGGACGCAGCCATTGCCCGGAATGCGGCCGGCCGATACGAGGTTACGACAACATCCCGTTGTTAAGCTATCTGATTCTTCGAGGACGTTGCCGCGATTGCGGCGCCAAGATCAGCTCCAGATATCCTATAGTTGAATTGCTAACGGGCCTTCTTTTCTTGGCCGTTTTCTTTAAGCAGTACTCGGGCACCACAGATATCCTCCGTTGGCCGGACCTAGTAATGTTAGTCGCTTATCTGTATTTTGCCGCCGTTATGGTCGCGGTCTCCTATATCGACGCCGACTTCCACATCATCCCCAACAGGATCGTCTATCCCGCCTTCGTTATCGCCGCGGTTCTGCTGGGCGTCGCCGGCCGCGATCCGTCAGCTTGGCTTACCATGCTTGTCGGCGTGGCGCTTGGCGCCGGTTTGCTTTTTATAATATTTTTGTTGGCTCCGCTTGTTTTCAAGAAACAGGGCATGGGTTTCGGCGACGTTAAGCTGGGCGCGGTTCTCGGCGTTTACCTGGGGGCGCCGGTCGTTCTGACGCTCTTCCTGGCTTCCATTATAGGCACCTTTTACGGAGCGATAATGATCGCCTCAAAGAAATTAAAATGGCAGGAGCATTTCGCCTTCGGGCCCTGCCTTTGCGTCGCCGCCTTGATCACATATTTTGCCGGCGACACCATCTTAAACTGGTACCTTAGTCTGTTTGTTTGAAAGAATACGAAGAGTACGAGGATCACAAGTACGATAGCTTTATTCTTCTAGTGAGCGTAGCGAATCGAGAAGTAAGAATAACTCATTGACTTCTGATATGTTCAGGTTTACAATTTAATAAAGGCGAACAAGTGTTCGCTGTCATACCACTACAGTAGGGATGTCTTCTTAAGCCGCCTCATGCCGGTCGTCTCCCCAGATGACCGGACGCCTGCTCAAAAGGTCTTAAGAGGCATCCTTACATTTTCCCTATAACGAATTTCCTGAGTCGTCAGTATATTTAAAAGTCCCATCGCTTTTTCGGACGACTTTATACGCCGCTCCCGCGTCATCTTTATACTTGAATGTAAATGTGTCCTGTCCGGCCTCTATGACGCCTACCTTACCGGTTCCGGGATCACCGTCAACCCAGTTAATCGAGGAGTCGATGTCCGCCAGGTCGCTCGCCGCCATACCGTCAAAAGTGCCGTCATTCTCGGCCGCGAATTGCTCCGCATCCATAGCCGAATTACGCAAAACGGACATAGCGGCCGCGCGGTCCGCTTTGTTGGTCGTATTTATGACGGCACTGCCCATCACGAAGGCAATAACGACAATGATGACGCAAGCAAGCAGCAAGACCGCGGCGCAACCTATCCCACCGATAATCCACCACTTATTGATGCCTTTCTTCTTTGCCTGGCTTGTGCCTCCCTGTTCTTGCTCCACAACAATCATCCCCCTTCCGGCTGGCAATAGAACCATTATTGCACTTATTTCTTAAAACAAAACCTTAAACTTGAATCGGGTGATTCCGTCATTGCGGGGAGCGTACAACGCGGCAACCTCTGAGATAACACGAACCTATCATAGAACAGTCATCCTGGGCTCGCGTTTTATACGAGCGCAGGAACTGAGACGCTGCTTACTCTCCAGGTAAAATCGTGCCCTGTAGGTCAGAAACATGAACAAAGATTAATTCTCGTGCATGGTGAATCAAGAACAAAAGCAGAAACAAAATCCAGGAAAAATCGTCCTTGGTGAATCAGAAACTAAAAAGGTTAAAAAGCACGACCTTACCCCGTCTACAACGAGTTCTCTGGTTAACCGGAGAACCGGAGAATCAGAAGACAGGAACCAATCAAGGAACAGTCATCCTAAGGAGGTCGGCGAAGGCGACCGACGAGGGACCTGACGCGCCACTTACTTTACCAACTAATCTCGTGCATGGTGGATCAGGAACAAAAACTAAAAAGGTTAAAAAGCACGACCTTACCCCTTTTTCACAATCTTGATTTCTTCTGGATTTAATCCGTAAAGCTCATAAACGAGCTGGTCTATTTGGCGCACAACCGCCCGATGTTAAGATACAAGACGTGACCCCTTAATCTGTCAATGACGCGGAACATTCTTGGGCAAGCTCATAAGCAAGCTGGTTGACTTAAAGCCTAGTCTCTACATGTTTCTTCATTTCGATCACAATCTCCAGAATTTCATTTGCTCTATCAAAGTCAAGCTTCCGCGTTGATTTTTGATAACGTCCTTCTATCCTAAAGCCGCTAAGTGAATTAAGGCTATCGCGAAACTTGTCAGGCGCATTTCCAAGTTTAACGTATCGGTTATAACCTATCTGAATTGCCTTATGGCTATCTTTTTTGGGCTGTTGTATAAGAAGCAACTCTGCCTTCGCAAGAAGCTCAGCTGCCGAGAAACAGTTGTCGGCAAAAGCAATAAACAATCCTTTCTTAAGAGCATACTTTGATAGCTCTACAAACTCCTGTGCAGCTATGAGATGACTTTTTACCTTTCCCCTGTTATACCTTGCGTCAAATTTCAAATACCACAATCTATTGAACTGGAAGGCGCTGATGTGTCCGGCATCTATTTCGTCGTCGGTCAGTCTTATTGTGTCCGGTAGAATATCTTCCACATCAGATAAAAATATCTGGTCCCCTTGTTTGAATGATGCTGTATCATTCTTCGTAAAGGTTGCAATAATCCTCGTCTCATCGTTTAGTCTAACTTCTGGCTTTAGTCGGTCGGGGAAAAACACAACCTGCCACTTTTTAAGAACAAAAGGTCTATCCACTAGTCCTTGCTTTTGTCTCCGCTCAATTTCAGGCTGAACCCACAAAGCCATGGCCTGTGACCAGAGAGCCTGTCCTCTTTCATCTTCAGGCTTTGCTATATCGCTCAATGGCATTTTCCTCAATCTTGATTTCTTCGGCTAATCCGTAAAGCTTATGAGCGAGCTTTATGTCTTGCCGGCCTTGCTTGACCTCTTTTCAATCGATGACCCGCTTTATTAAGAGACAGGGTCTTATTTAAGAGACAGGGTCTTATCCATTTGAAGCCTTCGTAAAAAGAGCAATAACTATCCAAGCACCTATACTTGCTATGGTCCCAACGACTAAGGGAATAAATATTGTTTTCTTCTTCTCTCTGAACGAAGCCATGAGACTTGTGTCTTTTAGAATTTCGTCGCGAGACCCTGATTTTTCCACTTTGCTAACTATCGCTATCGATATAACAAATGCAAAGCTAAGCAACGAAGGTAAGAAGAAAGCCCATTTATGTGTCCGCATGACCACCATATAGGCTCCAAGCAAAGCGGGGACAACAGATCCCAGAACTGCCTTAAACACCCACGCGACAATGAAGTTCTTAATGGCTTCTTGCTCTCTTACGCGAGCTAATTCATCTCCAAGTGTCTTAATTTCTTCCTCAAGCTTCTCTATTGCTCTTACGCCAGCTGTTGCATTAGATGAAGTCACCTGCATTGCACGATCTTTCTCCTCGATCACTGATATAAGATCCTTAATTTGTTGATCTTTCTTAGCGCTTTTAAGAGCCACACTTTTTGCTTTTTGCTTTTCTATTTCAAGCGCTTTCTGCGCTGCTTTATTCTCATCTATAATAGCCGCATGTACTAGTTGTGCTTGTTTCTCTTCGTCATCTCCTGACTTCAGCATTTTTCCTTGCAGAGCTTCATTCATTAGTATTCCGGATAATGTAGTCTCAGATAGGCCATCGATGTTCTCGTATCTAGACAACGTCTTCAAAATACGTATTGTCGCTCTTTCTGCGTCAGTGTCAAAACCATGGAACAGAAACGGCAATCTCAGGCTACTAACAATTGCTTCCTCAAATTCAGGCGTCCTTGGAATCCAGAATTGCAGCATCTGCATAAGTGATACTGGGCTAAGGCATATAGGCATGTTTCCAGATTGACTCAGTTGACGTTTTTTATCGTAGTTAATAAAGCGATAGTCTACAGTGACTATCCAAAACTCAGCATCTATTGGTGACTCCGTTCTTGCCGGTCGGATGTCTTTCACAAAATGCCATAATGTGAAATCATGAGCAAATTGCTCATATGTTTTCTTTCTGGGGGTCCCTTTCTCGTCTTGCTCTTCAAGAGCCCTCATGATGTCATCAACTACGGTTTGATCGGTTCCGTATTTGCTCAAATCTGCATTGTATAACTCGATTCCTTTGTCGGAGAGTATCTTTTGAAGCCCCTTAATGTAAGGGTTAAAATAGCTTTGAGCGTCGAAGCCACTTTTAGCTTTTTTTGCTTCTTCTACATACTTTAAAGCTAGCCCACTAAGGTTTCCTGAGGATGCTGCATTCGCAAGACTCCCGGTCATTCTTAGTCCGCCAAGATAATCACTATATGATGTCAGCACCCCACGTGTTTCATCAAGAGTTGGTGGCAATACTCGTAGCTGGATATCTACCTTGCCAGATAATTTAGACACTAAATCCATTAGCAAACGAGCAGCTTCATTGGATGGATTCTCATGAATTCCAAGAGCAGAGAAAATAAAATTAGTATCTAGGAATAAAATAAACTTCGGCGACTGTGTCTCAAGTCGCTGAAGTTCATCTAACGCGCTAGACTTTAGGTTCGTTGATTCTAGAAAGAAATATGCATTTAGCAAACGTAACAAATAAACTCTTATAGAAGAGTTTTTTGGATCCAAGAATGAAATGATGGCGTTTCTAAGTTGAGGTCTTGTTTCTGCGTCAAATCTATTTAGAAATCCTTGAAACGTCATCAAACGCCCAACTTTATCTTCAATACCAGCGCCGACGTCTGCTATCAGGTCATAGATATGGGCTCCCATTTCTTGAACTAAAGGTATAAGCATATCTTCTGAGAAATGTCTCCAGGTATCTTCCAGATCTAATTTTGGGCAGCATTTCTTTACGGCATCAGTGAATAATGATTTGACAGTTTCTTCATTCTTCTCGCTATCTTCTATTGCCAAATTCAATTCTCTTAGGCCATCTTCTGATATTTTGTATTTTCCATCCGGTAGCTGCACGATTTTTGATTCTTTTAAAAGACCAATAAGCTGTCGCTCCATACGTATATTGTCTATTTCAATACTAAACTCCTTTTGAAGCGAAACTAGAATTTCCTCTGTTGAAAGTGGGTCCGATGCTGCCCATAGCGTCGCCACTATGAATTGTTGAATAACTTTTTCCCACCAGTTTGTTTTGTTGAGTTCAATATGATGAATTAACGAAGCTATCTCCGCAGGTAGTGGTTTTGTCATAATTCCTCCACAATCTTGATTTCTTCGGCGGTTAGGCCGTAAAGCTCATAAACGAGCTGGTCGATTGACAGCTAAGTCAGGTTTTTGTTCAGGATTTAGGTACGGTAAACAGTCCGGCGGGAAGAGTCGGCACTGCCCCTAAATATGATTGTCTAATTAGTTGCATCGCCGCCGGTATCTCGGTCTCATCGCTAACATTGAAGTCATATAAATTTTCGCCCCAGTTGTAGGACGCAGGAACTGGCCTCAGTATTTTTAAGGGGTCGTTTGGCTTCTCGATTGTCACATACAACCGCAGTCTGTTCTTATAAATATGTATATCAACAAATTTTCTACTAGCGCTGAAACTAATATAATTCTTTGTTGCTTTAAGCGCGACGTCCGATCCTAGGGCAAGTATTTGTGCTTTTAATGTTATATAAAGGTCTACTGCTTTTTCTGACACACCTTCCATTAGGTCATCTTCTGAATATACTTTGACCTGGTCACTAACCTGCCTTATTGCTGGAACTCTGCCCGACAGGCTGTTGATTGAAGCTGTTGATCCCGAAACTTCGAGCCGGTTGTATAGGATTGTATTGTTTTCATATACTTTAACTTCCCAAAGCTCAATCGGAAGATCATTGAATCCCAGCGCCCCAAGTTGGTAGGCAGTAAATGATGGTGCAATAAATACCACCCTTGATTGACTCCAATCAATATCGCTCTTTTTGAGATTACTGCCCGCTCGCTCATTTAGCTCTAACACAAAGTCAGCTTGATTATTTAGAAGTAACTGCAAATAGCTAAACCCCTGATCGATAACACTATAATTCTTATCGCGCTTATACTCGATTAGGACGAAAGATTTTGCCTCTGCGTTATATGCAATAGTGTCTACTCGCAAATTCTGAAGCTGAAACTCTTTGTTGGTAGCCCCACAGATAAACTGAAGCCCAAAGACTTCCTCAAGATTCGCTTCCGTCAGCTTCTGAATATCGCGCTCCAGGTCAATCTTTTTTTCGCGTATTAGCTTCAGACTGTTTTTACTTTTGCTAAATATTGGCATATTGACTCCTAGATAATTGATCCCTCCACGATCTTGATTTCTTCGGGGGTAAGGTCGTAAAGTTCATAAACGAGCTGGTTGATTTGGCGGTCGGTGGCGTCGATTTGACGCTGCAACGATTCCCGTTCTGTCGGTGTTTTTGCCTGAGGTATCTTATTCATCAGGCGAAGCATGTTGTCAGATAACCTTATTATGTCTGCCTTCATATTTTTTTCAGATTGAATTGAGTCGTCTGGAACCTTTATGGGAAACTGAACAAAGAATACTGAGCTAGGCTCATAGAAGCCACCCCGAAGCTTCGGTAACATATGCTGAAACAAGAAATTATTAAGCTTGCTGTTCAGTACTCCTAACAGATATTTGTCTTCAAGGGGTATTATGTAACATTTCTGGTTAGCCAAGACACCCTTATTATCAAATGCAAACTCTGGCTTCCTGCATATGTTCGGGTAAACAATCTTTGGCTCTTTGAAATCCTCAAAATATTCAGACGCGTATCGGCTTAAGGCAAACCAGGGAAATCTACCAGCTTTGGCCTCCGGCCTATCCTCAAGTTCTTTTCTAAAGCTCTTCAAGTGCGCTTCTACTGCGGGATAGGTGCCGATGTCTAGATCCCAGGGAATATATAGAACGAATAGGTCTGGATAATCAACCTTCCATCGCTTAATATCTCTTCCACGAAGCCACGGCATAACTAAATCGTGACTCTTCGGATCCTCGTCAATCAATCGGTCTCGAGTTGCCTTATCAACAACAAATGCATCGTTAAAGCCGGTTAGAAACCCACGATAAATCTTTCCGCCCACATACTCGCCAAGCGGCACGCCTTTGCTTTTTAGTTTGTCCAAAAGCGCCTGAACAACCTCGTTGGCTAATGGCCAACCCTTGTCATCTAACGAAGTCTGATTGACTGTGTATTCGCGCTCTTTTACATAGAGAGCCAAATCATCGAAGTCTAGTGAATCTATCTTTGCTGCTTGGAAGGTCCTTGTTGTGCCATCCTTGCCAATGGTCAATATGCACGGGTACGTAGTAGCGGTCTGGAAAACAGGTAAATCGCCGAAGTCGATGATGCCTTCGATATGCTGTTCTTTAAGCCATTTCCGCAGCGGCTCGCCGTAATTGGCGCGCATCCACTTGTTGGCGACAATAATGCCGAAATGTCCGCCTTTCTTTAGTAGACCCACACCCTTTTCAATGAAATAGGTATACAGGTCCGCTGTTCCAGCGTATGTTTTGAAATGCGCTTTCGCATATGCCTTGAACGCATCTCCCAGGATTTCTTGTCGAACATACGGCGGATTGCCAATAACGGCGTCAAACCCGCCTGCTTCTCGATTCCCCCGACGAGCAGAACCGTCGGGGTCACTCGAAGAGTATTTTGGCGTTCCGAATACCTCTGGAAACGCCTGTTCCCAATCCATCGGGTTTATTCGGGCCAATTCTTCCGGCTCGATGATAAGCTTCTCGGCGAAGTAATCCGTGCCAATCAAGGAATTCCCGCATTTGATGTTTGCGCTGAGGTCAGGCAGAACGCGCTTATCAAATAGTGTTCTTTGAGTCTCGTCTTCTAGTACTTTAAGGAGCAACGATAATTTAGTGACTTCGACAGCTTGGCTGTCGATATCGACACCGTGAATGTTATTAATCAGAATCCGCCGGCGTTCCGGCAATGTCAGCCGATAACCGCTGCTGGATTCATATAGCTTCGGTGACTTTCCTTTAAGTAGTTTGGCTGGTTCGTGATTCCGGTAATATTCAAGATACCAGTCGAGCAGGAACTGATAAGCTCCGATAAGGAAAGATCCGGAGCCGCACGCTGGATCAAGAATATTTAGCTTGTCTACATCCTTCGGTGTTTTTCCCTCAACTAGCTTCCCAACCGTGTTCTTTACAATGTAATCGACGATATATGTGGGGGTATAATAAACGCCGCCTGCTTTCTTAACCTCAGGTTTATCTTCGACCTTAGCTTGATGACCTTCGGTGAGACGAATCACCTTACCTAGGAATCGCTCGTATACCTGACCGAGGATATCCGCCGATATGACCGAGAACTCATATGGACAATTCGGATAGTAAATCCGTTTGATAATTTCTTTTATTGTTTTGTCGTCGATGGTCAGACTCGGCGTCAGATCATCCGGGTCTTCAGCAATGTCTTTCTCTTTTTTAAAGTGGAATAAACCGGAGTTGTATCGCTCGTCTGCGTATAAGAAGTGTTTCAGAAGTGCCTTATATACTTCTTTACCTGAGGCTATTTTCTGTAGGTCCCCGTAGCTTTCAACGCCTCGATCCTCACAGATGCGGAGAAAGATGATCCGATCAATGGTTTGCTGAACTGAATAATTAAGTTGCTCGACGGTCAGGTGTTTGTTACGGATGGCGATGTTCTTCGCCAGTTCCTCACGCCAAGACTCGATTTCTTTTAGAAACGCTTCGTCAACGGTTTGCGTCCCCCGCTTCTTGTCAGAGATTGCGTATTTATCGAAAGCGCCCTTTAGGATGGCATCCTGAGAAAATATGCCGGCTATCTCATCCCATTTGTCTGCATAATCTTTATAGGTGTAATAGTTGAGCCGGCCGACGCCGGCTTTGTCAGTGACGTTAGGCTTTGTACGACAATCGTAGACGGCGAACTCTTCAAAGTCTGTGATTATTCCCAATGGAAGTTTGGCTGACCAGGCGTAGCGCCTAATCTGGAACGCGACGCCCATGTCTTCTTTCAAGTTGATCGAGGGCTTCTTGGCCTCAACGTAGAACTTCCGGGTGCCGCCTATGCGGAATTCATAGTCCGGCTTTTTGGCCTTTCCCTCGACATCGACAGACGCTTCGCGCACAACATCTTTGTATTGCTCGGCGCGGGCTTTCTTGTTGGCAATATCCCAACCAAGCGCTTCAAATAAAGGGTCGATGAATTCAGTACGGATTTCCGCTTCGCTATAGACACCGGCGCGGTATTGCTCCCGGTTCTGCTCATATCGCTCAATGAGTTCGATGATTGCCTGAGGTGCCGCCACGTATTTGCCATCCTTCCACATTCCCGCGGATAGTTGCTGTGATTATAACATCTGTATATAAATAGATACTACGTAAGAAATCGTTTAAATAATTGTATCGTATCGAACAAGTGTTTGCCATGGAAGGATTGGGCGTAATTGACTCCTAAATGAAAAAGAACCCCGTAAGGACTAACCCTCACGGCGTTCTTTTCCCTATTGATTCTACTGTTAGTATAAACTCTCTGTTTGCCCACAGTCAACAGAGAGTTACTCGCAGTAATCACCGTATGTCGACATGTACATCCCATAACCTAGGTTGGACACGAAATTTCTACATGTCCATCCTGTGGATATGTATTATGGACTTCTCGATGATTCTGCACTTTATCGACACGTTGTTAATACGTGTCGACGGCATCGACACGTTAGCGTAACAACAAATCAATCAGAGTGGTTTCTGTTTCTGCTCGTGGCCCCTCGCCTCAATCCTCTCACAGTCGGGGAGAGGAAAATAATAAGATCGAGCACCATAATCCGCGAGTCTATTATTGTGGGCGGGAACATCGAACAAGGGTTTCCTTTTTTATTTAGTTCCGCGGACCAGTCCACGGTTGCATTGGCCTCCGACCTGGCACCCTCACCTTCTCCATTCACTTCGTTCAGTCGAAGAATATTATAATCGAGCATGTGGACAAATCACGACCGAGCGGAGAGCATTGTTTGCGAAGGCGTTGCGACTTGAAACATGGGGTCAGGCCCTATCGCATAAGAAGAAAGGGCCTGACCCCAAGACACAACGATGGTAGGCCGCGAGCTGCCTGCTCGTCTATCTAGAACGTATGCTTTTGTTCGAAGGTCGTAAACTCGCCGGTGGGGGTTTCCCATTGGATTTCGACTCCGGCGACTTGGGCGGCCGGCGGGCCTTCGTAGCACCAGTCAATCAATCGCCTGGCGGCTTCCTTGTTGCCCTCCGCGACGATTTCCACGCGGCCGTCAGACAAGTTTCTGACCCATCCACATAGATCTAAACCGTCCGCAGTCTCAGCCGCGGCCGCCCTGAAGAAGACGCCTTGCACATGTCCCGATACAAAGATATGCGCGCGCGATTCAGGCATTTTTGATTTCCTCCTCGTCGCGCTTCTCTTTTTCTTTCTCGCGCTTATCCGGAATCACCTTTTCCGGCGGCGCGACAGGCTTACGCGCCTTCTTGTAAGCCCTCAACAAATCTTTTTTTGATTGCTCGGAATTTTGCTTGTCCATAGGGGAATTATAACAATGACACTAGTTAAACTTCTCGACTCCTCGCTTGCGCTCCTCGCTCGAAGATTATTTTTTACAAAAGAACTGTCTGCGTGCTTGGCCCCCTCACCTCAATCCTCTCCCCGTCGGGGAGAGGCAGTAATAAGATCGAGCATGCGGACAGGCGAATCTATTGTCTGGGGCTTCTCGACTCGCTACGCTCGCTCGAAGAGCAATTCGGGGGTTTCGCTCGAAGATTATTTTTCACAAATGAAACATGGGGTCAGGCCCTATCGCATAAGAAGAAAGGGCCTGACCCCAAAGCACTAACGATGGTAGGCCGCGAGCTGCATGCTCGTCTATCTGTCCTGCATACTCTCCACTCCTAACAAAAACCCCTAAACCCCTGAAGAGATTAAACCGACATATGTAATAACACGTCGCAAGTGGCGCAAATCTAGGACAGGCGGCAAGGAAATGAAAGAAGAATTTGTCGAACTAAAACTTCAGTTTCTGAAGGGGCAGGTCGAGATCAAGGACAGCAAAGATCCCGACTTCCCTGACGGGCGTTACCAGAGCTATTCGCGCCTGGTAAAGAAGATAGGCGACAAACTCTATCTGGAAGTCGTCATGTCCAATAAGAACGCGCACTTGCGGTGCCATAAGTGTAAGCGGCGCGTGCCGCTGCTTTATCCGTTCGGCTACGTGTACAAACAGATCGCGTGCAGCGAGGGCGAATCCATAATCATCTGCCTGGATTGCCTCAGCAAAGCGACCGATCAGGAGTTGGCCTTCTTCGTCATGAATTACGGCCACGCCGATCTGCCGCCCAGCTGCGCCGACTGCCCCGACAAAAATGATCCGACCTCATGCCCGGTTAAGCAGAAGTGGGACAAGATCGGCACTGAGGTTACGGAAGAAATTGAGGCATTTCTTGACGAGAGGGAGCGCAAAAAGAGATAGAGTGCGACGCTCGTGCGCGACTTAAGTTTCTGGGGAGGTTCTTAAGTCGTTGCCAGACAAAAAAGCGGGGCTTAAACACCCCGCTTTTTTGCTTTCATTTCTCAGCCGCGAGCAACGCCGCCTGTAAGTCCGGCGGCAAACCGTCGGTTAAGGAAATCTCCCGTCCGGTAACCGGATGAATGAATTCAAGGCCGGCCGCGTGCAGGAACTGCCTCTTTAAGCCAAGTTTGGCGGCAACCGTTGAGTCCGGACCATACACCGGATCGCCGACGATAGGATGGCCGATATGGGCGAGGTGTACCCGTATTTGGTGTGTTCTGCCCGTTTCCGGTCTGACTTCGAGCAGCGTGTAGCGCTTGAACCGTTCCTTAACCCGCCATCGCGTAAAGGCTTCTCTGCCTTTAGCGCCCCCCGTGGCCATTCGCTTGCGATCTCGCGCGTGGCGGCCGACAGGTTCTCCGATAACGCCCTCGTCGTCTCTAAATCCGCCTTTTACCAAAGCCAGGTAGGTTTTTTTGATCTCCCGCTTTTTTAGCGCTTCTGACAAACCCTGATGGGCGGCGTCCGTCTTGGCGGCGATTATCAAACCCGAGGTGTCTTTATCAAGACGGTGGACTATGCCGGGACGGTCGGTGCCGCCGATACTCGACAAACCTTTGGTGTGGGCCATGAGCGCGTTTACAAGGGTTCCGGATGGATGACCCGGCGCCGGGTGCACGACCATTCCAGGAGGCTTCGACAAGACGACAAGATAGTCGTCCTCGAAAACGATCTTTAGCGGAATCGGTTCGGCTTTAGTCGCGACGGAGGCCTTTGGCGGCAGGATCGCCTCTATGGTTTCTCCTCCGGCGAGGTTGGAAGATTTGGAATGGACTGAACCGTCGACTTTTACCAGGCCCGCGTCAATCAGTTTCTGCGCTCGGGACCGGGATATATCCAGGCGCTCTGCCAGAACTATGTCCAAGCGTCTGCCTTTGTCCTCCTGCCCGGTCTTGACGGTTCGCCCGGCCGCTTCGCCGACGGCCATCTCTAGAGCAGGTCTTCTTGCCGTCTCCGGATGATAAAGTACAGGCTGACGGCGAAGACGGCAACGCTGATAAGTTGGGCGAACGATAATATGCCTAGAAGTTTCCAGCTTGAGTAACGGATAAACTCGACGAAGAACCGGCCGAAACTGTATAAGGCCAGGTATATTAAAAACAGGCTGCCGTCGGATTTGAACTCGACCTTTTTCTCCAGCCAGAAAAAGATTGCCCCGAACATCGCCAGCGCCCAAATCATCTCCACCAGCTGTGTCGGCAGATAGCGTCCGCTCCCGAAGAAGTCGACGCCGAACGGCGCTTTGGCCGGAATGCCGTAGCAGCAGCCGTTCAGGAAGCATCCCAATCGTCCGATCGCGGTCCCCAAGGCCAGGGGCGCGGCGATCGCGTCGCCCAACCTGAAGATGTTCAGCTGCTTGCCCCGGGCGATCAATATCAAGCCGAGGGCGCCGCCTAACAGTCCGCCGTAAAACACCAAGCCGCCGTTCCAGATGCGTAATATCTCTAACAGGTTTTGGCTGTAGTAGTCGCCCCAGTGGCCGACCACGTAGAACAGCCTGGCGCCGATCAATGAGCCCACGGCCACACCCAACACAAGGTCGTAAGCAAGGTCCGGATCGAAACCGCGTTCCTTCATCTCGTAACGGGACAGAACCAAGCCGACGATAAAGGCAACCGCCAGTAGCGTGCCGAACGAGTATATAGTTACGCCGCCTACCTCAAACAGTATCGGATACATCCGCCTCTTTCTCCCGACGTTCCCTGACGATATCCCTAAGCATAACAAGAATCAGCAACGCGACGCCCGTAACAATGGCTGAGTCCGCGATATTGAAAACCGGGAAATTCGGGACGTGCATGAAGTCCGTTACCCAGCCTAAACTTATCCGGTCAACGAGATTGCCGGCCGCGCCGCCCAGTTCCAGGCCAAGGGCCAAGTTGAACAACAGGTCGGCTTCCTTTGTTTTCAGATGATAAACGATTATTAAAACGATGGCTATAATCGTCGCGACGACGAACACCGGCTGTTTTTGCGAGAACATGCCGAACGCGGCTCCGGTGTTCCTGACGTGCGTAAAATAGAAGAATCCTTTGACCAAAGTTATCGATTGGTTGGGGTCGATAGAAACGCGAACCGCGTATTTGGTTACTTGGTCTGCGACCAGCACGAGGCTCGCGACGGCCAGCAGGGGCAACATCAGCGCCTGTTTTCCTCTTCCTTCTTACAAGTTATGCAGAGATTGGCGAATGGCACCGCTTTAAGCCTGGCCGGATCGATTGAACTTCCGCAGCGGTCGCATACGCCATATGTGTTCTTATCCATCTTTGCCAAAGCGATATCTATCCTGCTTAGCATATCTTTTATGTTGTTTTCCAGGGTAAGATCGCGTTCGCGTTCGAACGTCGCGGTGCCGCTGTCGGCCAAATGCTCGTCGTGAGCGGTTTCCCCGCTCATGTCAGACTGCAGCATGTTCAGATTGCCTTCATTCAATTCTTTCAGCTCCGCCGCGAGCGTTTCCTTTTCCTTCAGCAGCCGCTCGCGGTAAACCTCAAGTTTCTTCGCGTCGAGCGGTTTGTTTGCGTTGTCCATTAAATCCTCCGGATTGCGGCTCTTATTCGTAAGTGATAATTATACTCGCTGTCGAGGGACCTTACCACTTCTTGACCGTCTCCGCGCAGCGCGGGCATAAGGTCGGATGGTCGCTGTCGCGGCCGCGGTCGACGCTGTAATTCCAGCAGCGTTCGCATTTCTCCCCTTCGGCCTTGACGACCTTCACCTTAAGCTCTCCGCCGTCCGCCTTGGCGACTTCGACTTGCGAAACAATGAACAGCGCCGGAAGTTCCTTGATGTTGTCTTTTAGAAATTCGTATAGCTTGCCTGATGCATAAAGCTCTACCTTAGCTTCAAGAGCGTTGCCTATCGTCTTCTCGTTTCTGGCGTCCTCTAAGGCTTTAAGGACTTTGTTCCTTACTCGGATAAGCTCTGCCCATTTCTCATCACGGTTTTGGTTCCACACGTCATCTCTCTCTCCTGGCCATAATGTCACATGGACACTTTCTATGTCGCGAGACGATTCCGGTAAGGTCTGCCATATCTCCTCGGCCGTAAAACATAATATCGGCGCCATTATCTTAGTTAGAACAGTCAGAATCTCGCTCATAACTGTCTGCGCACCGCGGCGCTCCCGGCTTGCCGGCAGATATGTGTATAACCTATCTTTCAGGATGTCTAGATAAAAAGCGCTCATGTCTACAGCGCAGAAGTTATGAATCTGTCGATATACATCGTGAAAGGCATAAAGATCGTATGACTCTGTGACTTGTTGGAGGAGCCAATATACTCTAGACAAAGCCCATTGATCAATCTCTGTCATTTCTTCATAGGCCACCGCGTCCTTGGCGACATCAAAATCCGACAGATTGCCCAACAAGAATCTGACCGTGTTTCTTATCCGCCGGTACGATTCCCCGATCCTGTCCAGAATCTCATCCGATATGGCCACGGCGGGACTTGAGTAGTCACCGGACGAAACCCAAAGCCGCAGAATGTCCGCTCCGTTGGTTTCCATCAGGTCGAGCGGGCTGATTACGTTGCCCACGGATTTCGACATCTTTCTACCCTGCCCGTCGACAATAAAGCCGTGTGTCAGCACACCTCTATAAGGCGCCGCGTCGCCTAGACCAACGCTCACGAGGAGGGACAGCTGAAACCATCCGCGATGCTGGTCGCTGCCTTCAAGATATAGGTCTGCCGGCCAACGCTGGTCGTCCCTCGTTCTTAACACGGCCGTGTGGCTGGTCCCCGACTCGAACCAGACGTCTAAAATGTCCGTTCCTTTGCTGAACCCCGCGCGGCCACACTTATCACAGTTTGTCCCCGGCGGAGCGATATCGGCCGCTTCCTTTATGTACCAGCTGTCGGCGCCCTCCGTTCTGAACAAATCCTCTATGGCCTTTAAAGTGCTATCAGTGACGACGGGTTCGCCGCATTTATCGCAGTATAGTATCGGCAAAGGCACGCCCCAGGTACGCTGCCTGGAAATGCACCAGTCCGGGCGCTCCTCGACCATGGAGGTAATCCTTTTCTCCCCGGCCGACGGTATCCATTCTACGTCCTTGATGGCCTTTAGCGCGTTCTTTCTCAAATCCCCTTCATCCATGCGGACAAACCACTGTTTGGTCGCCCTGAAAATGACCGGATTCTTGCATCGCCAACAGTGTGGATATGAGTGCGCCACCTCTCCCTGAGCCAGCAGTATTTCCCGTTCGGCCAAGTCTTTTACTATATCCGGATTTGCTTCCCTGATATTACGGCCTGCCCATTTACCCGCTTCGTCGGTAAATATACCGAGATCGTCGACCGGCATAACCACCGGCAGGTCGTTTTCCAAACCAACCAGATAATCCTCTTCGCCGTGTCCCGGCGCAATATGTACGCAACCCGTTCCCGCATCCAGCGTTACATAGCCGGCGGTCACGACGACCGATTCCTTATCCAGGATAGGATGTTTGGCTGTCAACCCGGCCAAATCCCTGCCCGGAAACTTGGCGACAACCTCCGTTTCCGCCAATCCGGCCTCCTCGGCTACCAGCGGAACAAGGCGAGTCGCCATGATAAGGATCTCGCCTCCCGACCTTACGGCCGCATATTCCTCATCCGGATGAACGGCAACCGCGACGTTGGCCGGCAATGTCCAAGGGGTGGTCGTCCAGATGACAATCGATTTTCGTTCTTGATAACCGTCTAGCGGTTTAAAGGGTTTGGTTAGCGGAAAGAGAACGTAAATGGAGGGCGACATCTCATCTTCGTATTCGATCTCCGCTTCGGCCAGCGCGGTTTTATCATGATAACACCAGTAAACCGGCTTAAGGCCGCGATAGATCAACCCTTTCTTATACATTCTCGCGAAAGTGCTAACAATGGTCGCCTCGTACTCGCGATCAAGCGTCAGATAAGGGTCGGCAAAATTCCCCCTGACGCCCAGCCTCTTGAACTCTTTGGCCTGCCTCTCGACAAACTTTAGCGCGTAATCGCGGCATAAAGCCCGGAACTCGCGGGCCGGCACCGTTTTTCCGTTCAGCTGCTTCTCGACCTGGTGGTCGATCGGCTGTCCGTGACAGTCCCATCCCGGCACATACGGCGCCCAATAGCCGCGCATGCTTTTGTAGCGCACGACAAAATCCTTCAGTACTTTGTTTAAGGCATGTCCGATGTGGATGTCGCCGTTGGCGTAGGGGGGCCCGTCGTGAAGGATAAATGGAGGACGCCCCGCGTCGGCGATGCTTTTTGAGTAGTTGCCGGTTTTCTCCCAGTACTCAAGGATTCCCGGCTCCCTGTTCGCCAAATCGGCCTTCATGGGGAAGGCCGTCCTCGGAAGGTTCAGGGTCTTCTTATAATCCATCTATTTAGATATCTTTCCAGAAGCTTTCGTCCTCGACGATCTCAATATCCTCAAGGGCGGACTTGCCCGTTTTGGCTTCCTTATTCTCTACCTTGGCTTTAGCTTCAGATTCTGCTGGTTTAGCGGTTTCCGGCTCGGCGGCTTTGGCCGGTTTAGGCTCCATCATCTCGCCGGGCATCGTAGATTCCGACGCCTTGACTTCTTTCTCCGCTTTGGTCGGCTTCTCAGTCGCTTTCACCGCTTCGTCCACGGCTTCCTGTAGTTTATCCCATTCCGCGCTAACAGCTGATGCTTGACCTGCCTCCTGATCAAAAGGCACCTTGGCCTCGTCTGCTTTGGCCTCGGCTTTCTTCTCCTCGACCTTGGCCGGGGCTTGTATCGTGTCCGCTTTCTTATCTTCGGCCTTCTGCGCTATTTCCTTCTGCGCTTCTTTGGCTTCTTCTGCTTTCTTATCCTCCGCCGCCTGCGCGGCGATCTCATCAAGCAGCGCCGCCGCTTTGGCCTTACTGTCTTCTATTATGGCTTCCTTGACGACCGCTTCCGGTTTGGCCTCGGCTTCCTTAGTATGAGCCGCTTCCTCTTTCTTGGCTGGGGGCGCCTCAACCTTCGCTTCCTCTTTCTTGGCTGGGGGCGCCTCAACCTTCGCTTCCTCCGGTTTTGTTTTCGCTTCCTCCGGCGCGCCGGCCTTCAACTTCGGTACCGGCGCAGTATCTTCCGGTTTACCCGCCGGCTTGTCCGTCGTAGCTTCAGCGGCAGCTGGCGCTTCCTCTGCCTTAGCGGCCAGTGGCTCGGCTGGCGAAGCCTTTATCGCCTTGGCCGGGCTTTCCTGTTCTTCCATCTCGCGGCGCCGTTCTCCCAGCGCAGCCATGTCTTCCGGCAGAATCCACTTTTTGACATCCTTGCTATCTCCGACAGCTACTTCGTCCAGCAGTTTCAAATATGACTGCAGCGTAGATTTAAGTTTAAAGCGGAATTCTTCTTCTATCTGTTTGACAATGGCCAGGGATTTCTGGAGCTCGCGGTGCTGGTCGCGCGACTCCTGCACCATTTTATGGGCCTTTATCTCCGCCTCGCGCAGGATGTTCTCGGCCTCTTTGGTCGCGTTCTTGCGGACGTCGTCGGCCGTCTCTTGCGCGGCCACTAAAGCCGCTTGCATCCGCTCGCCTATCAGCTCGTACTTCTTATTCTCTTCGACCAGGCGCTCCACTTCTTCCTTAAGGTCGATGTTCTCCTTAAAGACCTCTTCGTATGATGAGGTAATCCGGTCGAGAAACTCGTCGACTTCTTCTTCTTTGTACCCGCGGAAACCCGAGCCGAATTCCTTTTCCTGAATGTCTCGCGGCGTGAGCCTGGCCATCGTATGTCCTCCTTGGTTTAAAGGCTTCGCAGGATAAAGAGCACGAAGTTCTGCAAAACCACTAGGGTAATTATAGCTATCAAGGGTGAAAAATCAAACCCGGCGCCGCCCGCGGCGACCATCGGTATCATACGTCTGAACAGCGATATAAACGGTTCGGTTATATCAATTATGAAGACGGCTATCGGCTTTACGGCCGGGTTGTCCAGAAGCTGCGGCACCCACGAAAGAATTATCCTGGCAATCAGAAGCCAGTAGTAGACGGTGAACGCGGTATTGACGACGAGGATAATGGTTCCAGTCAATCCGCAGTCCCCTTTTCTTCGAGCTCCCGCTCGATCTCCACGCCCCGGTCGGAAGCCGCCCTTACCGCGTCCTCAACGATTGACACGAAACCGCGCTCATCAAAAATGTCCAAAGCCGCGGCGGTTGTACCGCCTGGCGACCTTACGATGTCAATCAGTTCCGCCGGCGTCTTCTTTGAATACTTAAGCATCCTCGACGCTCCGAACATTGTTTCGTGGGCCAGTTTATAGGCCGTCTCACGGTCCAGGCCGACTTGGACGCCGGCGTCGGTCAGCGCTTTGACAAATAAATAGAAGTAAGCCGGGCCGCTGCCGCTGACCGCTGTTACCGCATTCATGTCCGATTCTTTGACAGTCACGGTTAAACCCACAGCGGAAAAAACTTCTCCAGCGGTTTTAATGTCCGCCTCCGTCGCGTTCGGGCCGGCGGCGATCGCTGAGATGGCGGCGTCCTTTTCGGCCGGCGCGTTCGGCATCACTCTGACGACCCTCGCCCCGGCCGGCAAGCCGGCCGCCAGCGTCTTGATGTTAACCCCCGCTGCGATTGAGATAAGCAGCGTCTTCACCTTCAACGCGTTCTTGAGGCCGGCCAGCGCGTCCGGAACGTCCTTTGGCTTGACGGCCAGTATGACCGCGTCAGCGCCGGCGGCCGCGTCAGCGTTCGACGGTGCGGCCGTAAGGCCGTGTTTCTCAGCCAACGAGGCCAGCCTAGCGGCGTCTCTATCGGCCGCGGTGATTTTGGCGGGGTCGGCGCCCGATCTGATCAAACCCCGGATGAGGGCTTCCCCCATCCGGCCGGCACCTATGAATGCTATGCGGAGGTTTTCGCAGGCCATTATCTAGAATTGATTGAACAAGCCCTGCTCCTGCAGGCGCATCTTTTCCTCGGCGGATACCTCCATATTCGCCGGGACAAGCAGAAACACTTTGTCGGCCGCCCGCTGGATGTTTCCACCCAGACCGTACGTAAGGCCGCTGGCGAAATCAATCAGCCGTTTGGCCAGATCCGTGTCCACGTACTGCAGGTTCATAAGGACCGGGATATTCTGTCGGAAACGCTCGCCTATTTGTTCCGCGTCGCCGAAGCCCTTGGGTTCGATAATGTGCATCGCGTTTTTCAGTCCGGCCGTCGGTACCGGACGGACAGCCGCCGCGGCCGTCGCCACGCCGGGTTTTCTCTCATGCGGATTAAGCTTCCTGACGTTAGGCTCGGTTTTATACGGCGGCGTCGATTGTCCGACGTCTTCTACCGCGCTATCCTCGTATTCCTCAAAGTCCTCGTCTTCCACCAGTCCCAGATATACAAGCGACCGTCTGAAGATTCCCATTCCTTACTTCGCCTCCTAGTGACTTCTTTTACTTGCCGCCTACCGGCGGGCGTTCTCCCATAATCGCTCGGCCGATCCTGACGAGGGTGGCGCCTTCTTCCACCGCGACCTCAAAATCGCCGGTCATGCCCATCGACAGAGTGTCAAACGACTCCGGAAGACGGCTTCTTTGTTGTTCGAAAAGCTCCCTCATCAGTCTTAAGTAAGACCTGGCCGATTCGGGTTCGCTGACAGCCGGCGCCATCGTCATCAGGCCTCTAACCTTAAGATTAGGCAAATTGCGGGTCGAATCGATTAGCGACGTAAGCTTGTCGGGACTTATCCCGGCCTTCGTCTTCTCCCCCGATACGTTGACCTCGATCAGCACGGATTGTATCTTACCGGCGGCTTGGGCTCTTTTATCGAGCTCCGCGGCCAACGCCTGCCGGTCCACCGAATGGATCAGATCGGCGAACCCTATCACATATTTTACCTTATTTGTTTGCAGCATTCCGATGATATGCCAGGATAATCTGTGTCCCTCGACCTCGCGGCCGAGCACAGCGAATTTATCCGCCGCTTCTCTGGCCCTGTTCTCTCCCAACGCGTCGGCTCCGGCCTCTATGGCCTCGACGATGCGTGAAACCGGGAAACCCTTGGTCACGGTTACCAGCTTAATCTCGTTGGGATCTCGCCCGGCTCTTGCGGCCGCGGCGGCGATACGTTCGCGTACCCGGGTTAAATTATCGGCAATCAATCTTACTCACGCCTAACGGCTCAGACCTCATTGTTTGAGGTTTAATCGAGCTCTTCCATCTCCCCGGTCACGAAGTAGATTACCTGCTCACCGATATCGACGCCGTGGTCGGCCATCCGTTCGATGTTGCGGCTGGCCAGAATGATAGACGTCGACCAGTTGGCCTCGCACGCCTCGTCGGTTAAACAGACGCCCAGTTCGCGAATCAGTTTTTTGAATCCGTCGTCAATGGCGGAGTCCATTTCAGGCAGCGCGTGGGCCAGTTCAAGGTCACGATCGTTAAAAACCTTCAGACTGGCCGTGATGACCTCTTTGGTACGCTTCGACATGTCGGTGATGATATCCAGGATGGACTGGGCTTCGTCGCCGGGCTTCAGCCTTTTTGATATCTTGGCGACGTTAAAAGCGTAGTCCCCGATCCTTTCTAAATGAATGACGATCTTTAGAATAGAGCTTATGAACCGCAAATCCTTGGCCACGGGCTGCTGCCTGGCCAGCATCTGCAGGCTCCGCTCCTCGATGTTCATGTTCATCTCATCGATGGCGTCGTCTTCCCGGATAACCTCTTCGGCCAATTCTTTATTCGACCCAAGTAGGGCGTCAAGGCTTTTATGGACGGCAATCTCTACGAGGTCGCCCATCCGGGCGACCTCTAAACGAAGTTCTTCCAACTCTTCGTGGAAACTCTTTCGCGGCACTTTTCCTCCTAACCGAACCGGCCGGTGATGTAGTTCTCCGTCCGCTTGTCCGTGGGATGGGTGAACACCGTGTCGGTTAAATCATATTCTATCAATCTGGCCGGCTTGTTGGTATCCTCGGCCAGGAAAAAGGCGGTGTAATCTGAAACCCGGGCCGCCTGCTGCATATTGTGAGTAACAATGACAATGGTGAAGTTCTCCTTAAGCTTGTACATCAGGTCTTCGATTTTCTGCGTCGAGGTTGGGTCGATGGCGGAACACGGCTCGTCCATCAGCAGAACCTCAGGATTAACGGCCAGAACTCTCGCGATGCACAGCCTCTGCTGCTGGCCTCCCGACAGATCCGTGCCGGGGGCGCTCATCTTATCCTTGACCTCTTTCCATAGATTCGCTTTCTCCAAGCTTTCCTGAACTATCCGATCCAGTTCGGTTCTATTTCTCATGCCGTGGACCCGCGGTCCATAAGCTACGTTTTCGTAAATCGACAGCGGAAACGGATTAGGCTGCTGGAAAATCATGCCGACGCGCCGCCTTAACTCGACAACGTCGGTGTCTGGGGCGTATATGTCCATCCCGTCAAGCTTGACCAACCCGTCGACCTTGATCCCGTCGATCAGGTCGTTCATCCTGTTCAAGGTTCGCAGGAACGTGGATTTTCCACAGCCTGACGGTCCGATGAACGCCGTGATGGCATGCCTTTTTATGCCGACAGTCATATCTTCAAGCGCTTTGAAATCCCCGTAATAAAAATCGAGGTCTTTGACCTCTATCTTTTCAGGACTTTTTGGTTCGTTTTCCGGCAAAACGCCTCCTTATCGATTTCCTTTAAACATCCTACGGGCGCTCAGGTTAAAAAGCAAAATTATCGCCATCAGCAACAGAGCCGTCCCGTAAGCGGTTTTCATGGAGATGCCTTCAGTCGCCAGCAGATACAGATGGGTCGGCATCGTGCGGCCTGGCTCCGTCGGGAAAATCGGCAGATTTACCGCCATGCCGACTGTAAACATCAAAACGGCCGTCTCGCCGAACACCCGGCCGACCGCCAGGACGACGCCCGTCAGAATGCGAGGCATCGCCGCCGGCATGACCACCCGGCGGATGGTCTGCCATCTAGTCGCGCCCAAGCCCATGCTGCCGCTGCGCCAGGCGTTAGGCACAGCTTTCAGGGCATCCTCGGTCGTCCTCATCAATATCGGCAGAATCATCAACGTAAGAGTCAAGGCGCCGGAGATAATCGACCAGCCCAAACCTAATATATAGACAAACAAAGACAGACCGAACAGGCCTAGAACGATCGAAGGCACGCTGGCCAAGGTGTCCGAACCGAACCTGATAATCTGTGTCAACCTGCCTTCCTTGACGTACTCCGAAAGGTAGATGGCCGCGCCTACCGCAACGGGCGAGCAGATAAGAACGGATAGGATAGTGACATACAAGCTGGCGACAATGGTCGGGAAAATGCCTCCCGATTGCTCGATGCCCTTGGGCGAAGTAAAAATAAAGCTCAAGCTCATGGCCGGCAAACCCTTGACGACGATATAGCCGATTATCACACTCAGGATGATAATCGTCAGAAAGCCGTTTAACCACAGTATCCCTATCGCGATTCGGTCGACTATCCTGCTGTTCATCTACCGACCCGCTTCCCGGTCACGACTCTGATGATGCCGACAAATAAGAAAGATATCAGAAAAAGAACGATGCCCATGGCGAACAGCGCCGTCTGGTGATCACCGGAAGCATAAGACATATCCAGAGCAATGATGCTGGTCAATGTGCCTAAAGGCTTCGTAATACTGGTTGGTATGATAGGCGCGTTTCCGAGAACCATAAGGACGGCCATCGTCTCGCCGATAGCCCGCCCCATCCCTAAGATGGTCGCGCCGATGATTCCGTTGCGGGCGGCCGGGACGACGACGCGCCATATCGTTTGCCAGCGCGTGGCGCCCATGCCGTAACTGGCCTCGCGGTAGCTTCTCGGAACGGCCCGGATAGCATCCTCGGAGATCGTCGCGATGGTCGGTAGAATCATAATCGCCAGAATAATCCAGCCCGTCAGCAAACCGATTCCGGAACCGCCGAAGACCGTTCTTACGACCGGCACGATAATCAGCAGCCCGAAGAACCCGTATACGACGGAGGGGATACCGGCCAGCAGTTCGACCGCCGGCCTGACGATCTTCTTAACAGGTTTCGGCGCGATCTCCGACAAGAATATGGCGGTCATGATCGCCATCGGCGCGCCGAGAAGTAACGCCCCCAGCGTAACCAGAAAACTGCCTATCACAAAGGTAAGAATCCCGTAATGATTTTTGGAGGGGGTCCAGTCCATGCTGAAGAGAAAACCTTTCAGGCCGACGCTCTGGATTATAGGAAAGCCTTTATAGGTCACGAAGAAAAACACCAGCAGGACGCCGACAACGGCAGCCAACGCGCATAGCAGAAAAATGTTTTCCAGGATTTTCTCTCTGACTCTCATGATGTTACTTCTGGCCGATTGCGGTCACGGGCATAAACTCCACCGAAACGATCGTGCTTTGCACGTAGTCGCTCAGCATAAAGTCGGTGAACGCTTTCGCGTCGCCGGTGGGCTTGCCCTTGGTGAAAAAATGGAGTTGCCGCTGCAGCTTATAGGTGCCTTTCTTGAGCGTCGTTTTGTTGGGAACGGCCCCGTCATACTCGATCACTTTGACGTCCTTGGTGACGTATCCCAGCGACATATAGCCTATCGCGGCCGGCGTACTGCCGACAATGGACCGCACCTGACCGCTGCCGGGCTGGACTACGGCGTCTTTGGAAAAAGCGCTTTCATCCAAGGCCTTCCTATAAAATGCCTCTCTAGTGCCTGAAGCTTCGTCCCGGTTGATCAGAACGATCGGCAGATCTTGCCCGCCGACCTCTTTCCAGTTGGTGGTCTTGCCTGTAAATATGTCCTTTACTTGTTTCTTGGACAGTCTGCTCACTTTATTGGCGGGATTAATGATAATCGCGATGGCGTCGATGGCGATGACCGTATCATATAAACCTTGTTCTGTCTCGTTTCCTTTAAGGTCCCTGGACGACGTGCCGATCTGGCTCGCGCCGGTGATGGCCGCTTCTATGCCCGCGCTGGACCCGCCGCCCTGGACGCCGACCTTAAGACCTGGGTTTATTTCCTGGTAGGCTTCGGCCGCCGCGGTCACAACCGGCAAAACCGTACTGGATCCTGAGATATTGAGGACGTCGCCTTCGCCGCGGACGCAGCCCGCCGCCGGCCCGAGGGTAAAGAGGGTAAGCAAAACCAAGGCAACCGCCCGGCCGCCTCGGCCGTTTCTGAACATGCTCAAGTCAAGTTTCGGTATTATCTGATTCTCCCGGCGGAGCGCCTTGATTGCTTCGCGATATTTAAGCTTCCAGCAACGCGGCCGCGGCCATTTGCCGCCCGCAGATTCCGTCGCGCCTGAACGAGAAGAACAAATCCTTCCGGCAACAGGTGCACAGGCCGCTGCCCGAGATCCTGTCCGGCTCCAGTCCGGCTTCCCGGAGCTGGTCCCGGACGATCGCGGGCAGATCCAATCTGATCTTTCCGGGCTGCCGATCAATATATTTCTCGCCGAACAATCCCGCCCTGGCTTCGTCCACTTCATAACAACACGGGCCAACGGCCGGACCGATGAAAGCGTACACGTCACCCGTTTCGCTGTGAACAGCCTCTTTCATGGCTGCTAACGCTCTCGGCACAATTAAAGAGTATATACCCTTCCAACCGGCGTGAACAACAGTAATTTTTCGCCTGGCCGCGTCGGCCAGAACGACCGGAACGCAGTCGGCTGTGAAGACGGCTATAGGCGTTTTATTAAGGCCGGTCATCAGGGCGTCCGCTTCAATATCGCCGGTTTCCGTAGCGCCTATCGCGCATTTCTTCTCATCGACCCTGAGGATGCCGTTCCCGTGGACTTGCCTTACGGTTTTCAGCCGGGTTTCGTCCAATCCGAGAGCCGACAAAACCCGCCGCCGGTTTTCCATAACATTGGCCGGGTCGTCGCCGACGTGTTGACCGAGATTCAGCGCATCGTACGGTGCGGGGCTGACTCCGCCCAACCTGGTCGTAAAACAAATAAGTATTGACCTCTCACAAATAAACTTCGGAGAGGCCAATACAGGCAAACCATTTTCAGTTGTAAGTTCTAGTTCATACCGCATTCTCACATTATAGCGGTCTTTGTACTTCTCGATTCGCTTCGCTTACTCGAAGAATATTTTCCCTTTCTTAACGTCGTTTTAGTTCTTGCTCTTGGCTCTTGGCTCTAAGCTTCTCAGTCTTTCCTTAAAAACGTCGGGATATCCAGATCCTTTTCGTCGCCGAAAAGAACTTCCTCATGCGGCTCTTCCTCGCCCTCTATCGTCTCGGCTAGTTTCTTCCCAACGCCGCCGCCCGCCTTGTCAAAACCAGTGGCGATGACTGTGACCCTAACCTCGTCCTTAAGCGTCGGATCTATGACCGCTCCGAAGATTATGTTAGCTTCAGGGTCGGCCGCGCCGGAGATGATCTCCGCCGCCTCATTTACCTCGAACAAGCCGAGATTATCGCCTCCGCTGATGTTCAGAAGGACGCCCCTGGCGCCTTCGATGGATGCCTCAAGTAACGGGCTGGAGATGGCCGCTTTGGCCGCCGAGATCGCTCTTTCCTCGCCCGTGCTGATACCGATGCCCATCATGGCCGTACCGGCGTCGGTCATAATCGTCCGAACGTCGGCGAAATCAAGATTAATCAAACCGGGCACCGTGATTAGATCGGTTATGCCTTGGACGCCTTGCCTGAGCACATCGTCGGCCACGCGGAACGCTTCCAGGATCGACGTTTGCTTGTCAACGACTTGCAGCAGCCTGTCGTTCGGAATGACAATCAGCGTATCGACTTTTTCCTTCAGTTTCAGGATTCCGTCATCCGCCTGGAAGGCGCGCTTGCGGCCCTCGAAGCTGAACGGCCGTGTCACTACGCCTACCGTCAACGCTCCGATCTCTTCCTTGGCGATTTCGGCCACGATCGGAGCGGCGCCGGTTCCGGTGCCGCCGCCCTTACCCGCCGTAACAAAAACCATGTCCGAGCCTTGAAGCGCCTGTTTTATCTCGTCGCGGCTTTCCTCAGCGGCGGCGCGGCCGATTTGCGGGTCGCTGCCCGCTCCCAGTCCTCTGGTCAGGTTACTCCCGATATGGACCTTCTCGTCTGCATCCGACATAAGAAGCGCCTGCGCGTCGGTATTAACCGCGATAAATTCTACGCCTTTCAAACCGGCGTCGATCATGCGATTGACGGCATTCGTCCCGCCGCCTCCGATACCGACTACCTTGATGACCGCCAGGTATGTTTGTGCCTGGTCTGTCACGATCACTACCCCCTTGCTTTTCGTCCGATTAATCAAACCGTACCAATCAATGCCACTATATAAACATCACTATAAAAGTAAAGCTAAAGTAAGCGTATAAGTCAAGTCGGAATGTTTCAGAGTTAAAGTTATACTTTAGTCTTTGTTCGGAATAAAACTCTGTCGGCGACCGTTTCCTTAAACCAATGCCGAATCCTGTCGGTGATCGCGGCTAGGTCCCCGCCTCCTGGTAAATCGACCGCCGCGGTTTCGCTTGCTCTTGAAGCGTAGAGTAGCAGGCCGACGCCCGTCGCGTAAATCGAATTCTTGACCACTGCCGCCGGACCTTCGATATTCTTGGGATGCCCGACTCGGACAGGCAAACCCAAAGCGTCCGAGGCCAGTTTCTCGATGCCCTTTAGCTGGCTAGCGCCGCCCGTCAGGACCGCGCCGCCGGCCAGAAGTTTTATCATCCCGGACTGCTCCAGGTCGTTCCTTACCATCCCGAACATCTCCGCCATCCTGGCTTCTATGACGCCGGCCAAATTTACCAGCAAAACCGTCCGCGAACGATGGCTGTAGATATCCCTGACTTTAATGACGCCTGTCGGATCGGCTATCTTCCGAAGCGCGAGGCCGCTCTTCACCTTTATCGCTTCGGCGTCTTCCAGAGAAACGCGAAGGCCGACGGCTACGTCCCTGGTAACATGATTGCCGCCGAAAGGAAGCACCTTGGTATGGCAGATACCTCCTTCGTTGAAGACAGCGATGTCTGTCGTACCGCCGCCGATGTCTATCAAGGCCGTCCCCAGTTCCCTTTCGTCGTCGGTCAAGACCGCTTCCGCCGACGCCAGCGGCTCCAGAACAATATCCTTGACGCCTACCCCGGCCAGCTGTACACAGTTAACAAGGTTGGCAATCGAAGGAATCGCCCCCAGCACTATATGGGTTTTGACCTCGATCACGCCGGCTGACATGCCCAACGGTTCGGACACTCCGTCCACGCCGTCTAAAATGTATTCTCTGGGCAGGATGTGAATCACTTGATAACCCTGGGGCACTTTAGCCCGCAGAGACTGGGCGATAACACGGTCGCGCAACCTTTCGTCGATTATCTTCCCGCGGCTGCGTACACTCAGGCGCCCGGCGCTGTTGGCTGACATAACATGGTCGCCGGCTATGCCGACCGTAACATGCGTCGGCTCGACTCCCGCTTTGCTCCTCGCCTCGCCTAACGCTCGTTTTATGGAGTCGACCGTCTTTTTTATATCGACGACCACGCCTTTACGCAGGCCGAAAGACGGGCTCGAGCCGAGCCCGATGACGGCCAACCCGCCGCCCTCCTTTTGCTCGGCCACAAGCGCGCAAACCTTGGTCGTGCCGACGTCCAACCCAACTACGATTTTGTCATCTTTAACGTCAAACTTTTTTTCCAAGCTTCTCGACTCGCTTCGCTCGCTCGAAGAGCATTTTTTCTTTTATCTAATCATCATTCTTGTTCTTTGTCCTTTGTTCTTTGTCCTTTGTTCTTTGTCCTTTGTCCTTTGTCCTTTGTTCTTTGTTCTTTGTTCTTTGTTCTTTGTTCTTTGTTCTTTGTCCTTTGTTCTAGCTCTTAGCCCTCTGCTCTTGGCTCTGAGCTCTACGCGGCTGCCTTTGCGACCGGGTTCGACGGCACCCTGACGTCTATATACTGCCAGACCTTGCCCTCGTTCGTCGCCTCTGTTCTGATGACTTTAATGGCATAGTTTTTCTGTTTGCTCATCTCAGCCTTTCCGTACATAACAACCGGCCCCGAATTCAAATGTATGGCCAGACCGTCTATAGTCGGCGCCGACACCCAGCCTATATCAGCCAGGATGTCTTTATCAAGCGCGGCGATTACCGCCAAAGCGTTTTTTACAGCCGGCGCCTTAACGGTCTCACCCGTCTCCAGACCATTGTCCGGCGGCGCGTCCTTGATCAATGGCAAACCGGCCAGCGGAGGAGCTGGTCCGACAGAAACGACGGCTCCGTCCGTGTCCAGCAGATAATAAGTCGGTCCGCTCAGCCAAATCGCGCGCGGCTGGCGTTCGCTGACAGCTATTTTTATCGTCAGCGGCAGCGCCCTGCTTACCGTCGCGCTCTTAATCCAAGGTTCCCCTTTGACGCGCTTGGCGACCAAACCGGCGTTGACGCGAAAAATATTATCCTTAAGAGATATGCCTGACAGCTTGAGGATCTTCTCGGTGGAAAGCCGGCTGTTGCCGGATATGTCTATCTTTTTGATGTTAAAATACTTCGAGCCTGAGGCTATATAGAGGGCTTCCGCCGAAATGGCGACTAGAAGGATGGCGATGACCGCCTTAAGCTGTCTGTTCCGACGCTGCTCCACGATGCGCCGGCGTTTCTCTTGCGCGCTCGTCTTCTTGGTTTTTTTCACGCGCTTTACCCGCGGGTCTTTAGCTTGAGGGCCGCCCCTTTAAGGATTCTTACAACCAGATCTTCAAACGGCAGACCGGCCGCATTCGCGGCTTTCGGAACCAGGCTGGTCTCGGTGAGGCCGGGCATGGTGTTCACCTCGAGACAGACGAACCTTCCGTTATCCTGCAGGATGAAATCGACTCGCGAGACGTCCTCGCAACCCAGCGCGTCGTGAGCCAGGACCGACATGTCCTGCAACTTCTCCGCGATCTTTGGGTCCAGCGCGGCCGGGCAGATATAATCGGTCATGCCGGGGGTGTATTTGGCCTGATAATCGTAGATGCCGCCGTGCGCTTTTACCTCGATGATCGGTAAAGCGGCCGGCGGTTTACCGATCACCGCGATCGTCAACAGGCGCCCCTCCACGAATTCCTCGATCAAGCACGAGTCGTCGAAGCGGCTGGCTTCTTTGAGCGCGTCTTTCAGCCCGGACTCGTCCTTGACTATCGTCACACCGATCGTCGATCCCTCACGGCTCGGCTTGACGATGACCGGATATTTTACAGGTCCTTCCGGCGGGTAATCGGCCGCCACCGGAATACCCCTCTGGCGAAAAATGTCTTTAGTCAATTTCTTGTCTATGGCGACCGCGCTGGCCGTAACGCCTGAGCCGGTGTAGGGGATATCCATGAGTTCTAATAGCCCCTGAACCGTCCCGTCTTCACCGTATCGCCCGTGTAAAGCAAGAAACGCCTTGTCCGGCTGCTCCGCTTCGAGTTTGTTCCAGACATCGCCGGCGGCGTCTATCTTGACCGCATCGTAGCCGTGAGTCTTGAGGGCTTTATATACCGCTTCGCCGGTCTTTAGCGAAACCTCCCGTTCGGCCGAGCGGCCGCCCAGAAGCACAGCGATCTTTTCTGGCATCAAAACTCCCCGACCAGCTCTACTTCTCTTTCCAGTTCCACGCCGGTCTTATTCTTAACAGTCGCGGCCACTTCGTCTATGAGGCGCAACACATCATAAGCGGTCGCTCCGCCGACATTGATGATAAAGTTGGCGTGCATCCTGCTGACAACGGCCCCGCCGATTTTCATACCCTTGCAGCCCGCTTCCTCAATGAGGGCGGCGGCATGCTTGCGCGGCGGATTCTTGAACACGCTTCCGGCTGTACGAGCCTCCAACGGCTGCGTTCGCCTTTTCCTGTCTAAAGCATCGACTATTTGCCGGGTGACTTCATGGGGATCGCCCTGTTCCAACCTGAACGACGCCCCCAGGACGATCCCTTTGTTCTTGACGTCAGTAACCCGATAGCCGAACCTGAACTCAGTACTTCCCAGAACACCAACCTCGCCCTGAGGGTTATATATGGTTACCGTTTCGATGATGTCCGATATCGATCCGTCAAGAGCGCCGGCGTTCATGACGACCGCTCCTCCCACCGTTCCCGGGATGCCGGCCGCGAACGCCATACCCTCCAGGCTTCTCTCTCTGGCCACGTTGACGATAGTGGCCAGTTTAACGCCCGCTTCCGCAACGATGACGTTATGCTTTATATGCAAACCTGTGAAGTTACCCCTTAGTTTGATAACCATGCCGTCGAAGCCTTTGTCGCCAACCAGCAGGTTGCTCCCGTTTCCTATCATGAATACTGGCGCGTTAAGGTCTGACGCGATGGCAAGGGCCTCGCCCAGCTCGACGGGATCGGTTACTTGCGCGTAATACTTGGTCGGTCCCCCGATCTGCCAGGTGGTGTGGGCCGCCATAGTCTCGTTCTTGATCATTTCAATCTTCATTCTCGCCCAACGCCTCCAAAACCTCTTCGCCGAGAGACCCTATGTCTCCCGCTCCCATCGTCAATAATATATCGCCGCCGCTTAGACGCCCGGAGATGTAATCGCTGATATCCGATTTCTTCGGAAAATAGGCTACGTCCTTATACGGTTCGGTTTCCAGAATCGAATCTACAATTAGTTTTCCGTCTACGCCCGGCAGCGGTTCCTCCCCCGCGCTATAGACGTCGGTCACGATAACCGCGTCGGCGTCTCCGAAAACACGGCCGAAATCCTCGTGCAGACAGCTTGTGCGGCTATATCTGTGGGGCTGAAAGACCGTGATCACGCGTCCCCATTTACCGGTTTTGGCCGCCTGTAGAGTAGCCGCCACTTCGCTTGGATGATGCGCGTAGTCATCGACCACGGTTACGTCCCGGGCCACGCCTTTCTTTTGGAAGCGCCGCCTGACGCCGGTGAAAGCGGTTACTCCGGCGGCCGCCCTGTCAAACGGGACGCCGACCGCCGTTCCTATGGTTATTACCGCCAGTGCGTTGCTGACATTGTGGAGGCCGGGAGACGATATCTCCAGCGATCCCAGGTTCTTGCCGCCTTGCCAAACCGTGAATTTGGATCCTGAGCGGCCCGGTTGGATGTCGGTCGCCTTAAAATCTGCGTCGCCGGTAACGGAATAAGTAACATAATGACGGCTGACGCGGGGCAGGATGTCGACCACTCCCGGGCTGTCGATGCACAGGATGGCCAAACCGTTATCTGGAAGGTTGTTTATGAACTCAACAAAAACGTCCTTGATCTCCTCTATCGACTCGTAGAAATCAAGGTGATCAGCCTCGATGTTGGTAATTACGGCATAGGCCGGCCTCAGGTTTAAAAGGCTGGCGTCGCTTTCGTCGGCCTCGGCCACCACGAAATCACCCCGGCCGTACTTGGCCCCGCTGCCGATGTCGTTAAGTTCGCCGCCGATCAAATATGTCGGATCAAGCCCCGCTGCTTCCATCATGACTGCCGCCATCGAGGTCGTCGTGGTCTTGCCGTGGGTGCCGGCGATGGCGATGCCTTTCTTCTCCTCCATCAGCTTAGCCAATAGCTCGGCGCGTTGCAGGATCGTTTTGCCGGCTTTTTTCGCGGCCTTCATCTCGGGATTATCGTCTCTTATAGCCGAGGAAACAATGACGGTGTCCGCGCCCTTGACGTTGCTCGCGTCGTGTCCGATGACGACCTTTGCCCCGGCTTGAGCCAACTGACGGGTGTTGGCGGATTTCTTAATGTCCGAGCCGGATACATCGTACCCGAGATCGATAAATACGCGGGCCAGGCTGCTCATGCCCGCGCCCCCGATCCCGATGAAGTGTAATCGTCCCTTTTTATTCATAAGGCTATTCTACTGTATCCTTTCGTTTGTTTGCGACCTCTAAAATCAGCGCCGCCAAATCTCCGGCGGCTTCAGGTCGTCCGAGTTTTTTCACCGCGCGGGCCATAGACTTAAGGCGATCCTTGTCGGTCGCCAGTTCTTTTATGCCGGCGGTAAGGTTTTTCGGACTCAAATCCTGATCGGCGATCACCAGGGCGGCCCCCGCCCGATTGAAAACCTCAGCGTTCTTCGTCTGATGATCGTTCGAAGCGTACGGATACGGTATCAGGATGGCCGGCGTCCCGAACACGGCCAGCTCCGCCAGCGTGCTCGCTCCGGCCCGGCAGACCATCAAATCGGATGCCCGGTAGGCTTGCCCCATACCGTCCAGATAAGGCAGCATCTTAACGTTATCCGGGGCGCCTTCTCTGCTCCAGGCTTGAACCGTCTCGTGGTAGTCGCGGGTGCCGGTAAGATGCAGCAGCGTCAATCCCTCGACACTATTAAGACGGCCGTAAGACGCTGAAGCGACCTCATTGATGTGGCGCGCGCCCTGGCTTCCGCCGAACACTGTAACGACAAGTCCGTCGACCGGCAATTCCAGAGCGGCTCTCGCTTCCGACCGGCTAGCTTCCAACCCTGTCGTCCTGACGGGATTCCCGGTAACGACCACGTTTGCGCCGCGAGAAAAAGCCTGCTTGGCGCCTTCCCAGGATACGGCAACAACGTCGACGGTCCGGCTCAAATATTTATTGGCCAAACCCGGCAGCATGTTCTGCTCCTGGATTACAGCCGGCAGACCCAACTTTTTGGCCGCCCTCACCACAGGATATGTAACCGCGCCGCCGAATCCGGCCACCGCGTCGGCGCCGAAATTCTTAACCAAATCCGTCGCTTTGGCCAATCCCCGGCCTGCCTTATAGACGGCCGCGACCAAATCGGACGACAGTTTTCGCCTTAAGCCCGGCACGTCCAGCGTCTTCACGGCGTAGCCCGCCTTGGCGACGAGTTCCCGCTCGAGAGCGCTGGCCCCGGTTATAAACAGAATCTCAGTTTTTTTATCAAGAGACGCCAGCGCGTCGGCCGTGGCGATCGCGGGATACAGGTGTCCGCCTGTTCCTCCCGCGGAAATAATCACTCGCATCGATGATCCCTTCATTGGCTTTCCGTTCTCGGGACGCGATATTAAGAAGTATCCCCACCCCGGTCAAGGTGAACAAAAGTGATGTGCCGCCTGAGCTGATAAGCGGCAGGGGGACGCCGGTAATCGGCAGAACCCCGGTTACGGCGCCCATATTCAGCACCGCCTGGATTATAATCATGGCCGTTATGCCGGTTGCTATGTATCGGTCAAAATAGGTCGTCGCTTTGGCCGCGATCCTGATGCCGGCGAAGGCCAACAGACCAAAAGCGATGACGACCGACATCGTTCCGAGCAAGCCCAATTCCTCTCCGATGATAGCGAAGATGAAGTCGGTATGGGCGGCCGGCAGATAAAAGAACTTCTGCTTGCTCATACCCAAGCCGACTCCGAACAAATGCCCGGAGCCAAGTGCGATCAAGGATTGCACGTTCTGAAAACCCGTGTTCATCGGATCCTTCCAAGGGTCGAGAAAGACCAGCAAACGAGCTTTTCTGTACGGGGCCATCCATATCAATCCGATGGTCGCGGCGGTTCCGGCCGCCCCCAGGGCCGCCAGGTGCAGATATCTGGCCCCGGCAACAAGCAGCAAAACGAAGAAAATACCGGCGATGATCAGCGTCGTGCCGAGGTCCGGCTGCAACATAATCAAGCCCGCGATGGCTACCAGCCAAACGAGTAGCGGCAACATCGTGTCAAACTCTTTTAACTGCTCCCGGCGTCTGGCCAAGAAGTCGGCCGCGAACAGAATCAGAGCGAATTTTACCAGCTCGGACGGCTGGAAACTGATCAGCCCGATGTCCAGCCAGCGGCTCGCGCCGCCGGTCGCAATCCCTATCCCGGGTATGAGAACAAGAACGAGCAAAGCGGTTGAGGCGGCGACGCCCCACCCGGCGAATGATTTGAATGATCTGAACTCTAACTTTGAGAAGAAGAACATCGCGATCAAGCCGAATGTCAGCCAGACCGCCTGGTACTTGAGAAAGTAGAAGCTGTCTTTGTAGTCGGCCAGCGCGGTCGCATGGCTGGCGCTCAGCACCATCACCAGCCCGAAGAGTGACAATCCGATGACCGTTCCAAGAAGTATGTAGTAGTTGTTTGATTTAACGACCGACCGCCGCCCTCTGGCAGCCTTCTTCTTGCCCATCCCCTAGTCTCCCCCAGCCGATCCGTCAGGCAAAGCCCGGACGGCGTCTTGGAATGCCTGTCCCCGTTCGGCGTACCCGTTAAACATGTCGAAGCTCGCGCAGCCGGGACTTAGCAGAACCGCGTCCCCCGGCACCGCGCGTTCAGCTGCCAGGTTGACGGCTTCCTCTATCGACTTGGCCGTTGCGGACGGGGTCCTTCCCGCATCTTTTATGATTCCGGCCAGCTCGTCCGCCGATTCTCCGAACAGCACGGCCGCCTTAACCTTCTTCTCAAGCACGCTTTTCAAAGAACTAAAGTCCATCCCCTTGTTGCGGCCTCCGGCCAGCAAAACGACCGGCTCGTCGAATGCCCCCAGCGCCCGTTTGACCGCGTCCGGATTAGTTGCCTTGCTGTCGTCGTAGTATTTTACGCCGCCTTTTTCCGCCACGAATTCAATTCGATGGCTCAATCCTTTGAAGTTGGCGATAGCCTTCATTATGTCACCGGCCGGCAATCCCCAAACCAGTCCGACGGCAATGGCCGCCAGCGCGTTCTCAAGATTGTGCGAACCTTTGAAATGAATATCGCCCGCCGACCCGACGGTCTCCGGCTTGTACTCGGGCGGCAAAACTGCCCAGATCGTGCCGTTTTCGACGAACACTCCTCGCTCGGTCTGCTGTTCGGTACTGTAGGGAACGAGGCTCGACTTTATGCCATCCAGAACCTTGGTCACTTCGGGATCGTCCAGATTGACAACGGCAAAATCCTCCGGCTGCTGCTTCCTAAACAACCGCGCCTTGGCCTCCCGGTACACCCTCATGTCTTTGTGGCGGTCGATATGGTCCTCGGTGATGTTAAGTAGGACCGCCACCCGCGGCCTGAAGTCAACAACCGTCTCCATCTGGAAGCTTGACACCTCGACGATCAATACCGTCTCCGGGTCCGCTTCGTCGATCGCGTCGACCAGCGGCCGGCCGATGTTGCCGGCCACTAGGTTAGATACGCCGGCTGTCGTGAATATCTCTCCGAGCATCGTCACGACCGTGCTTTTACCGTTGGTGCCGGTTACAGCGATTATCGGAGAGTCTGTAAGTTGATAGGCCAGCTCAAGCTCGCTCATGACGGCCACGCCCCGCCGCCGCGCGCTCTTAATTACCGGCTCGTCAACGGGTACACCCGGGCTTACGATCAGGAAGTCCTGATTCTTTAGCATGTCGGCGGGGAGTCCCCAGATAACCGACTTGGCGCCAGCCTCCTGCAGCTCGGCGGCCCTTTTCATGACTTCGTACGCGACTGAGGTGTCAACGGTTGACACATTGGCGCCCAGTGTTAAAAGTTTACGGGCGGCCGCGTAACCGCTAGCCCCAAGCCCGAGAATAAGAAAATTCTTCCCCCGCGCGTCCATCATAGTTTTAGGATCTCCACGAAAAAGATGGTAAACCCGGCCGCCGCCAGAATGGCGGCCATCAGCCAAAACCGGACGACAACCTTAAACTCCGACCAGCCGGACAATTCGAAATGATGGTGCAGGGGCGCCATCTTGAGAACCCTTTTTTTAAACAGTTTGTAAGACAGAACCTGGGCGATGACTGACAAAACCTCGATAACCAGCACGCCGCCGATAAGTATCAGAAGAATCTCCGTTTTGGTAAAGATCGCGAGCGCGGCGATAGCTCCGCCCAGACCGAGCGAGCCGGTATCCCCCATGAAGATGTCCGCCGGATGTGTGTTGAACCACATAAAACCGGCCGCGGCGCCGATCACGGCCGCCGAAAATACCGCCAGGTCCAAACCATAAGGAATATGAAGATGTCGGAACTGCATAAAACAAATGACCGAATAAACACCGACGACAATAGAAACGTTGCCTGCCGCCAGGCCGTCCAGCCCGTCCGTAAAATTGACCGCCGTTGTCGTAGCCAGAAGAACTACAAAGACAAATAAGAAATAAAAGACGCCGATATCCAATGTCAGACCGATCTGAGGGATACCGACGATAGAGGCTTTCGGCAACGCGTATCTGACCGCTCCCCAAGTCAGAAAGAGGGACACGAAGAACAAAAGGATTATCTTCCACTTTACCGTTAGTCCCTGGGACCTGGCCTTGTGGTTTTTGATGAAGTCGTCTAAAAAACCGACTGCCCCGCAGAGAAGCATCGTAAACAAAACAACCAAGCTGGCCGTTGTCAGGCTGGCGCCGAATAAACCGGCCGCGAAAAAGGCGAACGTCGCGGCGCCTAGAACCAGCACGCCTCCCATTGTCGGAGTCCCGCTTTTGGCCAGGTGCCTCTCCGGCCCTTCTTCGCGGATCTGCTGCCCGATACCCTCCCTGATGACGAACCTAATCCAGAACGGGCCGAGCAGCAGGATTAATGCCAACGAGACTACGCCCGCGATGATTATTTGATACACTCGACAATCCTTTCAAACCTGAGCGCCCGGCTGGCCTTAACCAGCACGACGTCTCCCTTCTTCATCTCATCTCTTAGCCTGGCGGCGGCCTCGTCCGTATCACCGAAACAGATGACGGCGTCCGCCGGCATGCCGGCCTCTCTCGCGCCCTCGGCGATGGTTTGCGCCAATTCTCCGACCGCGAACATAATGTCAGCCGCAGCCGCGGCTCTGCGTCCCGTCTCCAGATGGGCCTCTTTCGACGCGTCTCCTAATTCCAGCATGTCGCCCAAAACCGCTATCTTTCTTGTCCCCGCCGCCGCCGCCAGCGTTTCCAGCGCCGCCTTAACCGACGCGGGACTGGCGTTGTAAGTGTCGTTTATTATCAAAATGCCGGAGTCGCAGTCGATGAAACTCATTCGGTTTAAAGAGATTCTGGCGTTGGCTAGTCCCTCCACGATAACTTGCTCCGGCGCGCCGAGCGCCAAGCAGGCAGCAGCCGCCGCCAAAGCGTTTTCGACGTTGTGCCGCCCCGGCACCGCCAGTCTAACCGGAAACTCGTACCCAACGCCTTCAATCTTCGCTATGACTGTAAACGACGCCCTGACGCGTTCGTCCAGGACAATGTCCTCCGCCCTGACGTCGGCCCCCTTCCCGGCGCCGAAGGTAATAACTTTGGCTACTGACGCGCCGGCGACCTTGTCGACCCAGGCGTCTCCCGCGTTCACGACAATCGTTCCCGCGGGCCTGACGCCGGCCGCCAGTTCCGTTTTAGCCATGGCGATGTTCTCCTCGCTGCCCAGTAGCTCGAGGTGCGTCAGCCCGATATTGGTGATCACCCCGACATGAGGCTTAGCGATGCGCGCCAGCTCGGCGATTTGTCCTGGACCGCGCATGCCCATCTCCAGCACCATGAACTCGGTATCCTCATCGGCAGTCAGAATCGTCGCCGGCAAACCCACTTCGTTGTTGAAATTCTCGGCCGAAGCGGTCGTTTTACCCAGACCCCGCAGGATCGAGGCGATCATATCCTTGGTCGTCGTCTTGCCGGTGCTGCCGGTGACCGCGACGACCTTAGCGCTGAGCTTTCTGGCCGCGATCCTGGCGATTTCCTGATACGCTTTGAGCGTATCGTCCACTCTGATCAGAGTGATATGCATAAACTGTTTGGGAATGCGTTTTAGAAAAGGATTCGTCGCGTCGCGGGCCGCCACTATGCCCATCGCGCCCTTGTCTACGACCGAGGTCAGAAAGTCGTGTCCGTCGTAATGTTCTCCCCGAAGGGCGACAAAAAGATCCCCCGGCTTGACCGTACGGCTATCTGTGGATACGGACGCGAAGGTCGCGAGATCGCTCAACCCTGCCTCCGTATCGCCGCCCGTGGCGCGGGCCATCTCTTCAACCGAAAGTTCTATCATGTGCCCGTTAGCTCCTTCAGCGCGTCTTCCGCGACCGCGCGATCGTCAAATTCTATCGTTCCCGTGCTCAGAATCTGTTCTTTCTCGTGTCCTTTACCGGCGATAATCACAATGTCGCCGGGCTTAGCCATCTCCATCGCTTTCTTTATGGCGGTTCGCCTGTCGGTCTCAGTCGCGGCCTTGCCTTCGCAGCCTTTTAAGATATCGTCGATAATGGCCTCGGGGTCTTCGCTCCTCGGATTGTCGCTCGTTACTATGGTCACGTCGCTCATCGCCGTCGCGGCCCTTCCCATCAGCGGCCGTTTCGTCTTGTCGCGGTCGCCGCCGCAGCCGAACACGGTAATAACGCGGCCTTGGGTCAGCTCTTTTGCCGAAGCCACCGCCTTGGCCAGCCCGTCCGGCGTGTGAGCGTAATCGATGATCACCGTAAAACCGCTCCCGCTTTCCAACCGTTCAAACCGGCCCGGAACCGCTTCTAAATCAGACACGCCGCTGATAACCGCCTGCCAGGCGATACCTTGTGCCCGGGCTGTGGCCGCCGCCGTAATCGCGTTGGCGACATTAAACCCTCCCGGCAGGTTAACGGCCATCCGGTAAACTCCGTCGGGCGCCCGTAAAGCGAAGATCGATCCGCTGACCGTGTTCTCTATACCTTCCGCCCGGTAGTCCGCTTCTCCATCCAGCGAGAACGTTACAGCTGCCGGCAGATCTTCCGCCAGCCGGCGTCCGTATTCATCGTCTATATTGACGACGGCCGCGCCTGGCTCTTCCATAAAACGCTGTTTGGCCGCGAAATACCTTTCCATGTCGCCGTGATAATCCAAGTGATCCTGGCTTAAATTAGTAAAAGCTTTTACCGCGAACGAGCAGGCGACAACCCTTTTCATGTCGATCGCGTGCGAAGAAACCTCCATCGCCGCGTGAGTCGCGCCGGCGTCCGCCATTTCCCCGAGCAACTTCTGTAAGTCATATGATTCAGGCGTCGTCCTGGTCACGGGTCTGCGTTCCCCGGCGACGCGATATTCAACCGTTCCGATGAGGCCCGCCTTGTAGCCGGCCGCGTGATATATGCTTTCTAAAAAATATGCCGTTGTCGTTTTGCCGTTGGTACCGGTAATACCGGCCAGCGACAGCCTCTTGGAAGGCCGCCCGAAAAGAGTCGCGGACATAACCGCCAGGGCGATCCTCGTGTCTGGCACGACGAACTGGGGCACTTCAGCCCCCTCTATCGGCTCTTCCGCCACCAGCGCGGCGCAACCCCCGCGCACAGCGTCAAGCGCGAACGAATGGCCGTCAGCCTGTTGTCCTCTTATGGCGACAAAGACCGTATCGGGCTTCGCCCGGCGTGAATCGTAGATGATGTCTGAAACGGTGACGCCGGCGTCGCCGGCGACTGAGGTCGGTTGGATGTTCGCCAGAAGCTCGACCACAGAATAGCGTTTTATCGGCTGAATAGGGCTTCCTCCATTCAATCATTCTAGCATATGCCGGTTACCTCTTCTCCCGGCTGCCGGGTGCGATCTTCAACCTGTTTATGCTGAATTCAGCTATATCCTTGAAGACCGGCGCGGCGATTGTCGCCGAGTATAATGGCTGCGGACCGGTCGCCTGAGGTTCGTCGATTACTACGATAATGGCCAGTTGCGGATCGAGATTGGAGACAAAGCCGGCGAACGAGATTACGTATTTACCGTCCTCATATCCGTTGGCGCCGGCCTTTTGGGCCGTGCCCGTCTTTCCGCCGACCATATAGCCCGAAATCTGCGCGTTCTTCCCGGTGCCTTCCTCGACGGTCTCGACCATAATGTCTTGGACGGTGGCAGCGGTCTCTGACGACACAACGCGTTTATCCTTTTCTTTAAAACCGCTCTTCGCCACGTGAGGCGTCGGCTTGACGCCGTCGTTGGCGATTGTCGCGACCACGTTCAACATCTGCAGCGAAGTGGCGCTTATACCCTGGCCGTATGGTATGGTCGCGATGCTCGTCTCCGACCAATCGTCTGGGGCCTGTACGATGCCGGTTTCCTCGCTAGGCAGATCAACGCCCGTGTAGTCGCCCAAGCCGAATCCCGTAACATATTTATAGAGCTTCTTGTTGCCCAAACGCAGCCCCAGTTCGATGGCGCCGACGTTGCTGGATAAGGCGATGATTCCGCTGATCGTCTGGTCGCCCTTGCCCTCTTTGTCGTACTCGCCGAAGCTTTGATCGCCGACCGTTATGTTCGCGGGCAAAGAGAAAACCTCCTCCAAACCGACGACCCGTTCTTCTATGGCACCCGTCGCCGTTATTACCTTAGCCGTCGAGCCAGGCTCATAAACGGATGATATCGCCCGGTTCCTCAACTGTTCCTCGTTTGACTTGATCCAGTCGTTAGGATTGAAGCCGGGAGCGCTGGCCATCGCCAGGATGTCGCCGTTCGTCGGATTCATGACGATAATCGCGCCTCCTTTGGCGCAATAATCCTTAACCACTTTATTAAGCTCTAGTTCAGCTTTATATTGGATATCCTTATCCAGCGTCAGATGGATATCTTTGCCGCGCGCCGCGTCTTTCTTGGAATAGATGCCTCCGGGTATGGGCGCGCCGGCTGGATCGCCTTCCACCAGCAGCTTGCCCGATTTCCCTCGCAGAATCTTGTCGTAAGAAGACTCGACGCCGCCTAATCCCTGGTTGTCGACCCCGGCGTAACCGAGGACATGGGCCGCCATCGTTCCGTTAGGATAGAACCTTTTTCGTTCGGGAAGGATGTTTATGCCAGGTATCTTCAAGGCTTTGATCTCGTTTACCTTTTCCATATCCAGCTGCCTCGCTAGATAAACAAACCCTGACTTTTCGGTCAGCTTCTTTTTTACTTCGTCAGGCTTTTGACCTAGGATCCGGCCCAATTTCACGGCCGCGTCGCCGGGTTTCTCGACGAAATACGGGGTCGCGTAGATGCTGGCAGAGTCTAAGTTGATGGCCAGCTCCTGGCCGTTCCGGTCGAAGATGGCGCCGCGCTCGCCCGACAACTCGATCTCCCGCACCCTTTGTCCGACCGCCTGCTGCGTCAGCCAGGCCGCGTCCACCTGCTGGACATAAACAAGCCTAGCAGCTATTGCCGCCAGGCTTGCGATAAACAGAATTAATATTAGTAAGAGCCTGTAGTGCGCTCCGTCCGTCCGGCGCGCCGCCATAAATCCCCTAAGCGGCTTTGTTGGCGCGGTCGCACTTGGACCGGACGCCTTTCAGGCAGAAGTTGCCTGAGGCGGAAAGATATGGACATCCGCTGCAATTCATCTACCTAACCTCCTTGTCAGTTAAGTAAGCGTATTCCGGGGAGGTTACACCGTCACCTGGCAGACTAATAATCTTTGCTTCCACGGCCGGCTCGGTCATTGCCAGCTTCTCCGTAGCTACTTTCTTAACCCTTTCCAGGCTGGCCAGTTTGACGTTCTCCAATTTGATGTCTTCCGCCATCTTCATCTGGCCGTCTATTTCCGCCTGGATGTGCTGGATGCGATATCCGTTCTCGGCCACCAGGACGCGCGTCGTCACGTGCAGCATGGCCAGCGGCGCCAGAATGATGGCCGCCGTCAAAACATAACCGCATAACGCGCCCGAAGCCGATCTGCCAACCGTTCTTTGAGGGAGGGGTTGACGAGAGGGGTGAACAATGTGCTGCGGATTTGCGGAGATAAAGGGGACCTGCCCAATTAGCTTTGGCGCTGCTTGCATTCTTCAACCACCTCCCTCAAAGTCTCTCAGCCGCCCGGAGCTTCGCGCTTTCCGCTCTCGCGTTCCGCGCAATCTCCTCAGCGGCGGGCTTGACCGGTTTCTTAGTTAGGATCATCAGGCGGACTCCCGTCTCAACCTGAGTTTCCTCGGAAAATTCCTTAAACGTGTTTTTAACGATCCTGTCTTCCAGTGAGTGGTAAGAAATCACCACGATCCTTCCTTTCCTGGCCAGACACGGTATCCCGTCACGAAGGGCCGTTTCCAGCGCCTTCAATTCCCCGTTGGCCTCGATGCGGAGCGCTTGAAACGTCCGCCTGGCCGGGTGGGGGCCGCGTCTTCTGGCCCCCGCGGGAATCGCCGCCTTGATCACGTCCACCAGTTCGAACGTCGTAGTTATCGGGCGGCGCTTCCTTGCCTCTACGATGAAGGCCGCGATCCGCGACGCCCATCGGTCTTCTCCGTACTTTCCTATGACCGCGGTCAGTTCGTCTTTCGAGTAGTTCTTCAAGATATCCGCCGCGGTTACCGGGCCGGTCGGGTCCATCCGCATGTCCAGCGGCGCGTCGTGCCGGTAGCTGAACCCCCGTTCAGCCCGATCGAGTTGGTGGGAGGAGACCCCGAGATCCATCAGTATGTTGTTAACCTCTCGGATTCCCATGGTTTGGAGGGTTTGCCGTATATCTTGAAAATCCGTCTTGACCAGCGCGAGCTGTTCTTTGTACGAAGCCAGCCTCTGTTTAGTCGCGGCCAGCGCGGCCGGGTCCTTGTCGATTCCGATAAGCTTCCCGGTCGGGCCGATTGCCTTGAGCAGCCGCTCCGCATGGCCCCCTCCCCCAACAGTCAAATCGACTGTCACATCTCCCGGCTTCGGTTCAAGGTACCGAATCACCTCTTCCGCCAGCACGGGAGTGTGGCTATATTCCATTGTCAAGCTCCGGCTAGATTCCCAGATCGGCCAGCTGTTCCGCGAGTTCGGAGTAAGATTTCTCCGTCTCCGAGCTGTACTTGGCCCACTTGGCCTTGTCCCAGATCTCTACGCGGCTGGCGACGCCGATAACGATGACGTCTTTATCCAAACCGGCGAACTCCCGCAGGTTCTGCGGCAGCATCAGCCGGCCTTGTTTATCCAAGGTACCTTTGGCCGCGCCTGAGAAAAAGTTTCTGGCAAACGCGCGGCCGGCGGGATTGGTCAGAGGCATCGTGCGGACCTTCTCTTCTATCTTGGCCCACTCGGCGGGGGTATAGACAAAAAGACAATCCTCCAAACCTTTCGTCACGACCAGGCCGTCGGCCAGTTCGTCGCGAAACTTGGCGGGAAGGATTACCCTGCCTTTAGAGTCGATGAGATGTTGAAATTCCCCCAGAAACATCCGCCTGCTCCCTTGTCATTTCCACTACGACCCACAATTTACCACTTCGTGACACAAAAGTCAAATAGATTATCGGTTTATGGGAGAATAACTTTAATTCTGTGACCTGGGTTTATGAAAGTTTTATCGGTAATTTAACCCGATTTTGCACGGAATCACGTGGATTAAGGGTATTTCGTTGAAGGCACTTCTAGGGGTGAAATCTGGGTCGGCGTCTTCCGGAGGTTATGGCGGCCCCGGCGAACGCCGCGGCGCCAAGGGCGGCCAACAAGGCCTCCGTAGGATATGAGTTGACGTATAGGGCGGCCGCCGCGATTGTCAGCGAACCGGCCAAAATAGCTAGGACTGTCGCCCGCTTGGACTTCTCCAGCCGGTTGATCGCGTCCATAAGTTCGTCAATCCCGGACATCTTGACCTTAAGCTCACCCCGCTCCGCCTTGTCGATTACTCTGGACAGGTCGGTCGGCAACTTAAGCAAGGCCAAGCCGATCTTCTTGGCTTGCTTGACGAAGAACTGCGTCCTTACACTCTTTGTTAGTTTTTCGACGTACGGCCTTGCTTCCTCGATTATGTCGAAGTCGGGGTCTAATCCGGCAATCACCCCGACCAGCGTGCCGAAGGCCTTGCCGACATAGGCGAAATGCACCGGCAGAGTGAAAGGGTTCTCCCTCAAGATGAGGCGGATGTCTTCCTCGATCGTCTCCAGGCTGCCCGCGTCCATCGCTTTCATCGTCGACATGCCGCTATAGCGCTGGAACATCCACTCCAGGGCGTTGCGAATGGGGACCGTATTGGCGCCCTGCCTTATGAAATTCAGGTCGGTCGCCGCCTCGATGACGCCGTCGGCATCTTTCTGAACGATGGCGAAGAGCGCCTCTATGAAGCTCTCGCGGTTCTCCGCCGTTATCTCTCCCATCATGCCGAAGTCGAGAAAAGTTATGGCCGGTCCCGGATTCACAAAAAGATTGCCGGGGTGGGGGTCCGCGTGGAAGAATCCGGTCTCCAGGAACTGCTTGACGTAGATGTCGACCAGCGTCCTGGCCAGCTCCTTGCGATCGATGCCGGCGGCGGTTAATCCGTCGTAGTCGTTGATTTTTGTGCCTTGTATCCGTTCCAGCGTAACGATACGGCCGGTGGAATAATCGTGGTAGACCTTGGGCACGAGAACGCGCTGGTCGTCGCGAAAGTCTACCGCAAATCTTTCCGCGTTATCGGCCTCGCGCAAGAAATCCAGTTCTTCTCCCAATACGCGCTGAAACTCGTCAACCAGCCCTTCGATGTCGAATCGGTCCCCCGCTTTTGTAAACCGGCGGACGCCCTCCATGAGGTAAGTGAACGTCGCCAGGTCTATGTCGATAAGGTCCTCGATGCCCGGCCGTTGGACCTTCACAATCACCTTTTCGCCTGTCGTAAGCTCCGCTTCGTGGGCTTGCGCCAGGCTAGCGGCGGCCTGGGAAACCGGATTGAAAACTGGGTAGACTTCCTCAAGGGGGCGCCCGAACTCAGCTTCTATACGCTCCTTGACGGCAGAGTAGTCCTCCGGCGGGACCTCGTCCTGAAGCTTCATGAGCTCTTGGATGTAGGGTTCGGGCATGACGTCGACGCGCGAGCCGACGAATTGTCCCAGCTTGATGAGCACGCCGCCCAGCCTGGTCGCGGTCTCGCGGAATTGTATGGCACGCCGGCGGTGGCGCTTGGACATCCTTTGTTCCGCCCCCGTCAGGCCGATCTTTCTGGCCAGCCTGGCTTCCCGCCAGAAGTCCCAGACAATACCGGCATAGACTCTGGTAAAGGCTAGGGTGCGCGCTCTTTTATTTATTTTCCGCTGCACGGTTCGGCCGCCGGGTTCGATGGCTTTTACGGCGGCTATTTCTTGCTCAGCTTGTCGACCTTTTTACTTAAGGTCTCGAGGAGTTTCTTGAGCTCGGCCAGGTCGTCCTTGGTCGCCAGGTTGGCTTCGGCGGCAAAGGCCCGCATGTGCTCGCGGCGATGTTCCTTCATCTCGGCGCGCCGCTCGTCCATCTTGGCTTTAGCCCGCGTTTCCGTTTCCTGCTTCATGACGCGGAATTCGTCCATGCGCTGTTGACGTTTCTCGGCCAGTTCGTCCGCAATATCGTCGATGCGTTCCGTCGCGTCGTAGGCATACAGAAAGATGTCTCTCCAGCTACTCATTGCGATTCGCCTCCTCATCCCATCGTACTTCTTGCCAGGTTCTTATTGTTTCTCATTTCTTATTTAAATAGGAGCGGGCCTGTAAGCCGGGTTCTGTCTTGGTAGCCATCTATCTAGGGCCGGCGTTGCCGCCGGTCTCAAGCGACCGACCCGAGAGTCTGGAGACGGGCCGCCTCCTTCTCAAAAGAGAAGCTCTCCTATCCGGTCTTGCTCCGAACGGGGTTTACCCCGCCAACCGGTCACCCGGCCGGCGCGTGCGCTCTTACCGCACGATTTCACCCTTACCCCACAACGTTTCGAATCGCAAGTCGTTAGTTGTTAGTAGTTAGTCAGATAACTGCTAATCACCAACCGCCAACTACTCATATCAACAAAACGATGCGGGGCGGTTTGTTTCTGTGGCACTTTCCTTAAGGTCGCCCTCAGTCGCCGTTAGCAACCGTTCTGCCCTGTGGAGCCCGGACTTTCCTCCCCGTGTCCTAAATTGCGCGAAAGCGCGGATACGCGGCGGCCACCCGGCCCACTCCCACTATTAAGCATAAGCCCCTATCGAGGGCAGAACAAGTGATTAAGGAGATTTGGAGAGAACCGCCCTATTCTCCCTTAACGGGTTGTCCTTCCGCGGGCGGCGCTTCGGGGTTTTCAGGTTCGTAGTATTCCTCGTCCTCGTAGTAATCCTCATAATCTTCTTCCCAGTACTGTCGGCGAAGCCCGAAGAATATCATTAAGGCCGGGAAGTCCTCGACGAACGACAAGCAGATATGGATGAGAACGAGAAACACGATGATCGCGCCAAGAAAGAAATGCGACACCCTGGCATAAGCCGCGGCCAGGTCGACCGAACTCGCCCAGCCAAGCATGGCGTTAGGGTATTGCATGGCGAATCCGGTAATGGCCATAAGAACAATGATAACCGGGAAGATATATCCGTAAATAATCTTCTGCAGGGCGTTGTACTTGCTTAAGTGGGGATACTGCCGCCGGAGAAACATGTAATAAAGAATAGCCTGCGCCCCCGCCTTTAGGTCCTTTTTACGAATTGCGAACTCACGATGATCGACAAATATCGCGTAGACGATCCGGATAACCAGGATAATCAGGATCGCGTAATAGGCGATAAAGTGGATTTGCTCGTTTAAGGGCCGCATCCCGGGATAAAATGGAAACCTTATATATAGCCCTGAAACGGCCAGGAAGATCAATGTAAAAACATGGGCAAAATGCATTAAGCGAGGAACGACGGGGATTATTTCATCGTGCTCCGGCCACTGCCCGAAACGGAATTTTTGTTTGAAGCGGCCGGTAACGGCGTTGCCGAACAGCTGAAATATCCAGAACAGAGTTGCTAGTATAACCATTCCCAAGGCCAGTACGTCTGCCCAGATATTAAACTGCGCTAGCATCCATTACCTTTCATGTCCATTCCTCTCATATTACTCAAATCTAAACTAATATTCTATCCCATATCTCGCGGCAACGCCGTCGTCATACGGATGGCGGATGTTGCGCATCTCCGTCACCAGGCCGGCCAGTTCCACGATTTCCTCGGGCATGTCTCGGCCCGTTAGGACAAGTTCGACCTTCTCCGGAACCGATTCGATCAACTCGACGACCTCCGACTGACGGCATAAACCCAGGTTGATCGCGTGGCTGATCTCGTCCAAAACAAGAACGTCGACGCCCGTCTTGAGCTTCTCCCGGGCCGCGTCTAAGCCCTCGGCCACCCGGGCGGCGATCCTGTTTTTCTTGTCTTCGTCGGCCGGTTCCAGCATATCCTCGCCGAACCTGGACGCTTCAATGGGCAAGCTTAAGTTCGCCAGGGTCGCCGCGTCGCCCCCGCCGCCGGCACTCTCCTTCAGAAACTGAATGAAGGCCACCTTGAAACCGCGCCCGGCCGCTCTGACAGCCAAGCCCATCGCCGTGGTCGTCTTACCCTTTCCATCGCCGGTATAGACTTGAATCATAGATACTCCACCTCAAACCGTCTCTTAAACCGCTCGAACACCTTTAAGACCGGGGCGCTCAAAAGCAACAACAACATAAAGTTTACTATGGCCCGGCCGGTATCCCAAAAAGCCGATGTCGCAAGGTAGAAGGCGCCGTACTTGGCGGCGCCCGCCGAGCCCGCTGCTGAGCCTCCCAGATACGGCCAAAACCAAAGGTTCATGATCGCGCCGAAGACATAACCCCAGACAAAACCGAAGATAGCCAAGGCGGCCAGGCGGGGTTTGCTGGTGGCGGAGCCCGGCAGAGCGTTGAGCAAGATTCTAAGCCAGCCTCCCGTCATCCCAACCCAAGCCGTCGTGATCATTTGATACGGCACCCAGGGGCCTAATCCTCCGGCCCAGAAGGAGGACACCAGAATGGTCAGGCTGCCAAGAAGGAAGCCGAACGGCGCACCCCAAGCGTACCCGCTCAGGATCAGAAGGAAGAAAATCGCCGAACCCCCCATCGGCAACGGAATAAACCTTAAGGTAACATTGATAGCCGTTAGCGCGCCCAGGAGCGCGATTTCCTTTGTCCCGCCGCGTCCCAGTACGCCGCCGAAGATCACGACAAACAGAACGGGCATAAGGATAAGGAACAAGAACGACGCTTCCCCTGAGCGCTCAAAGCCGGCTGCCGCCTGCGGCGAAACCGGTTTTAAAAAGAACGGGTACAAGAAGGCCGCCAAACCGATAACCGAAGCGAGGGCTATCGACCCGTACGTTACCAGTCTTCCCCTCTTCCTTTCGTCCTTCATTTTCCTGTCACATCCTCAACCGTCAGAGTCTTACCGCCAAAGATCTCGTTCATCTGTGTCCTGAGCATCGGTGTCTTGGGCATGACGTCTTTCGGACGGCCGTCGGCGGCGACTTTGCCGCCGTCGATCACGATCACCCTGTCGGCCGCCCGCGCCGCGGTTTCCACGTCATGCGTCGCCAGTATAACGGCTTTGCCTCCGTCCGCCAGCCCCCGCAAGCGCTCCGACACGGCTTTCTTCGCCGCGAAGTCCAAACCGTGCGTCGGCTCGTCAAAAAGAATGATCTCGGGATCGTTGGCCAGAATAGCCGCCAGCGCGACTCGTTGCTGTTCACCCTGGCTCAGGTCCCTCGGGTAATCTTTTTCATGTCCTGCCAATCCGAAGTCATCAATAAGTTCACGGGCTCGAGTGATTCCGTCATTGCGAGGCTGCGAGGCAGCCGAAGCAACCTCCTCTTCCACACTATCCGCGAACAATAAGGCGCCCGGCCTTTGCGGCACGTAGCCGGCTATCCTAAAAACGTCGGCTGCTTTTGCCTTCGCCGTATCCAGACCGCCGATCGTAACGCTCCCTGAAGCAGGCTTCAGCAACCCGCACAAGAGTTTCAGCATAGTCGTTTTCCCGGCGCCGTTAGGCCCCATCAAAGCGGTAATCTGCCCGTCGTTGAATGTAAGATTGATGTTTTCCAAAACCTTATTTGCGTCATACGAGAATGATAATCCGTGGGCGCAAACCGCGGTTTTGGGGTCAGGCCCCTTTTCCACAGTGCAGTTGGGGCCTGACCCCTTATCCACAATTTCTCTCCCCCGGCGGGCCTGCCTGCCGGCAGGCAGGGAGAGGGTTGGGGTGAGGGGTTCAAGCCGTATCCGTTCCCTCGCCGCCTCAACGGACAAGGGCGGCGGATGCCAACCCATTTTCCGGCCCAGCTCGATCACCGGCGGCGCGTTAACGATTGATTCCGCCATCTCGGACGTCGGCCCCATCTCCGCCTTGCCCGACCTGAGTTCGATAATGCTGTCGGCGAATTGAACGACCCTCTCCAGCCTGTGTTCGGCCAGGATAACGGTCAGTCCCCGCTCTCGGTTCAGTTTAATCAAAAGTTCAAGCAACTCGCCCGCCGCGTCAGGATCGAGTTCGGCGGTCGGCTCGTCCAAGGCCAGGACCCGCGGACGCATCGCCATAACCGAAGCGACGGCCGCTTTCTGCCGCTCGCCGCCCGAAAGGGTTGCCGCCTGCCGCCCGATTAAATGTTTGATGCCCATAAGACCGGCCGTTTCGTCTACGCGGCGGGCGATCTCGTCGCCGGCCAGACCGATATTCTCCAAGCCGAAAGCGATTTCACCTTCCACCGTGTCCGTTACGAACTGGGCCGTTGAATCCTGAAATACCATCCCGACCGAAGCGCTTAAACGTCTGACCGATTCCTCCTTGGCCTCCAGGCCGTAAACCAGGGCGTTGCCGCCGATACGGCCCCCGTAGAAGTGCGGCACCAGTCCGTTCAAGACGCGCAAGAAGGTCGTTTTTCCCGATCCGGACGGCCCGGTCACCAGGACGAAGGCGCCGTCTTGGATCTTCAAGCTGATATGGTCCAGGGCGGGTTTCTCGACATCCGTGTAGTAGAAAACGAAATCGTCCAGCGCGATCATTTAGACACCGCCGGCGCTGCCAGCAAAGCCAGGGCCAACCCTACAGCCGGATTGAATCCGGGTACCGCAATCTTCGGGTATGGCGAATAAATCAACCAGCCGGTTCCGGCGGCCAGGCAAAACAACATAACGGCGACGGCTGTTACGGAGAATGCGGCCAACAGGTAGTCAGCCGCCGTCCACCGGCGGCGCGCCCGTTTAAGCTTGGTCGTGTCCCCACCCCCGTAAGCCCTGGACTCCATGGATTCCGCCATGACGACGGCCTTTTCCAGCCCCGTTATCACCAGAGGGACAAAGGCCGCCCCGGCCTTCCGGATTCTGCCCGTTAAGCCCGTTCCGTATTCCAGCCTTCTGATTGTCTGCGCCTGGCTGATCTCGGCGGCAGCTGATACGGTTGCCGGAATGAAGTTAAGTGAAACCGAAATGACCGTCGACGCGCCCCGCATCCCTTTGGGTAAAATTCGCAGCAGTTCGCCCGTGCCGACCGCCATATTAAGGGCGGCAAAAGCCAGCAGCCCCGCCATGAATGTAAGCCCGAAAGTCAGACCGAAAACGGCCGCTTCCAAGGTCAGCGGCCCGCCGACAAGCGGAATTCCGGCCGGCAGCGTTAATAGCACCGTCTCTCCGTAATGAGAGATCAGAATGTTGTATGTCGCGGAGATAAAAACGAAGCTCAGACCGAGGCCGACGAAAGCCCTCCAGGGCCCTGATGACGCCTCAGCCCGTCGGGCCGCTATTACGGCCCCGACAGCCAGTAAGATGATCAGCAGGTATAAGGGATTCTTGGTCAAAGAGACCGAAACGAGTACGGCGGTAAACCAGATTGCCCAGACGGCTGGGTTGCCGCTTCCGTCCTTCATGACCGTGTACGCGCTTAATCCCTCAGGCGTTTGAACAAGACAAATCCCAACCCGGCAACCACGGCGATCGCCGCGATAGCGCCGATGATAATCAGAAGCAGGCCTTCCGTGCTGAATGAAGCGTCTTCAAGCGGCAATGTCTCGGCCGTCGATGGCGGCGGGGTGGTCTTAATCGGGAAGGGCTTAAGCATTAGCGCCGGTATCGCCTGGGCCGTACACAACAGGCTGTCCTCCGGTATGGCTTTCTGGTAAGCGAACGCGCCGTTCGCGTTTTGCATGCTCATCAGAAATCCCATCGGTGTAATAGCCGCCCTAAGCCAGGTCTTGCTCTCGATATCCTCGCCGGCCGCCACCAATCCTTGCAATACCCAGGATGTCGAACTCGCATCTGATTCGGACCCGTAGGACGAGGGCGTTATGACCGGGAAACCTCCGTCTGTGTTCTGCTGTGTCTTTAAATAGACGACCGCTTTCTTTACAGACGGGTCGGACTGATCAACGCCCGCGCCAACCAGCGCCTGGATGGCCAAAGCCGTCGAATAGGTGAACGCGCCCATACCGACGCTCCTGTCGACTTCATAACCTCCGTTGGCGTTCTGGCGGCCTTTTAACCAAATAATAGGGCCGCTGTCGATTGGCTCCCCGGCCGCTTCCAGCGCCAGCATCGCCCACATGTGATCGATGTCTGTTATGCCGAACCAGCCGGTTGCCTTTTCTTGGTTGTCCAAAAGGAACTTTATCCAATCGGTGCCGGCAAAGGTCTTGGGATTCTCCCCGGCCAGCTTCAACGCCATAATGAGCTGCGCCACCTTGGCCGTATTCTGAACAGCGATGTTTTTGTCAGGGTCGGCCAGTTTGGACGCGTTCGCTTTCAAATAGTCGACGGTCGATTTGCCTGTCTTCGACTGGGGCAGTTTTGCGCCGGCCGCCTTAAGCGCGATGACAGCAATACAGGTGTCTACAACAGTGCTTTCTCTGGTGCCGAAGCCCCCGTCGTCGCGCTGGATGCTTTTCAGATAGTCAGCCGCTTTTAGGGCGGCTTTGTCGCTTCCGGTTGAGGCTCCGGCAATGCCCGCGCTGCCAAGAAAGATTGATAAGGCCAGTACGATTGTGGCGGTCTTTTTGATCATTTTCTCTCCTTATTATAAATAAAGGGCCTACTCCTTGCTCGAGGAGTTTGCTTCCTTCCCTGTCGGCCGGCGGCCTGGCTTTCCGTTGTTTGTTACGGATCACAGTGGCGGCACCGCGTCTGAATCACACAGACTTTCCCGGGTTCGGCAGGAGTGCGATATCTGGCTTATTTCTTTATACAGCCGGCGTCCTGCCTTGTCAAGCAGGCAAAATGTTGATAACATTCAAGAGCGTTAAAGAACTGTCCGAGTTGAGACGAATAATATAGTGGAATGAAATCAGACATAAAACCTTACCTCCGACGAATACTTACCCCGATGGTCGCGCTGGCCATGTTCGCGCTCGCGCCCGTTTCGGCCGCGGGGGCTATCACCGGCGCGTCCGGCGTCGAGTCTAAGGCCGTTACCATAACGCCGAACCCTCAGTACACTGAAGGTTTGCCGGCCGTTCAGGGTTGCCTGGTCTGCCACGCCGACGTTAAGTTAAAAGACGATAAAGTCCTGAAGACCTTATATTTCGCCCCTGACACCATTAAGAAATCAGCCCACTATAATGTCGGGTGCGCCGGTTGTCACAGCAATTACACGACGGAGCCGACGAAAGCCCACGAGAACATCAGCAATGAGGACACCGAAAAATTCATAAAGATCGCCAGGGCCAGCTGTGTCAAATGCAAAGATCACCAGAAACAGATCAAGGAGATGTCGATTAGCGCCCATACCGGCACGCCGACTCTTGAGGCCTTGACAGACCAGCCGACCTGCCTGGATTGCCACAATTTCCACGAAGAGTTTAACCCGAAGAAAGATAAGGTCTGGGCCGAGGAGCGGCACATGGACGCCGTGAACAGGTGCGGCAAGTGCCACAAGGCCAATTACGCCTCATACAACGATTATTACCACGGCCGCGCCTACAAGATGGGCATGATGGCCGCGCCGGCTTGCTGGGACTGCCACGGCAACCACTCCATTATGTACGCCCGGGAAAAGGGGTCACTGGTGTACGGGGATAATCTGACAAAAACTTGTCGGAGGTGCCATAAAACCGGGGATAAGGGTTTTGCCGCTTACGCTCCGCTGATCCACAACCACGACAAGTTGTTTATGGCCAATCCGCTGGTGGTGTGGGTGGTAAACCTGATCGAGCGGTTGATGCCAAAACCCGCCCTCAAAATCGAAAGCTAGCCTCGCCGAAAGCGCTACTCTCCGTTTAAAAATAGACTCGCAGATACGGGCGCTCGACTTATTATTAATCTAAGAGGCGAGTTCTTACTAATTTGCCGATCAGGCTGTCGTCGCCGTTAAATGTGACCGTTAGGTAATTTTCGCTCGTGCCCGTCAACCGGCCGCCGCTCGCCTTCTCGACCAATATTTCTAGCTCGCGGCCGACAAACATCTTTCTATAATCCGCTTCCAGCCGCCCCGACAGCTCCCGCAAGGCCTCGCTTCGCTCGGCCTTGGCCGCGGCCGTCACCTGGCCGGGCATATCCGCCGCCGGCGTGCCCGCCCTCTTTGAGTATCTGAAAACATGCAGCCTGGCCGGTTTGATCTCCTCGATAAACCGGTAAGTGTTCCGGAACTCCTCGTCCGTCTCTCCCGGGAATCCCACGATAACGTCCGTCGTAATCGCGGCGTCGGGACACGCGACCCTAATCCTCTTAATAGTCTTCCGGTATCCGTCGGCGGTATACCGCCGCCTCATTCGCTTAAGCGTCTCGTCGTCGCCGCTTTGCAGCGGTATATGCAGATGAGGACATAGGTAGGCCTCTGTGAGCTGAGGGCTAAGAGCTGAGAGCCAATAGTTTGACTGCCTCTCTCTTGCGGGGAGAGGATTAAGGTGAGGGTGCCGCTCGCCGCCTGTTTTAAGTATTTCTACAAGCTCTTCTGTAACGTCTTCGGGTTCTATCGAACTAAGCCGGATGCGCTCCAGCCCGGGCGTCTGCATCAACCTCTTGATAAGTCGTGTGATTCCGTCATTGCCTGCCTTGCCCTGCCTGCCGGCAGGCAGGCGAGGAGCGCCCTCAGACTGCGACGGAGCAACCTCATCAGTGCCAAACTTCCCAACATTGATTCCGGTCAAAATGATCTCTTTTGTTCCGCCGGCCGACAAGCCGGCGACTTTGCTAAGGATTTCGTTCGGCGGGACGCTGCGAGCCTTGCCGCGCGCATCGGGGACGATGCAGTAAGCGCAGCGGTTGTCGCACCCGTCCTGAATCTTCAAATACACCCGATGTCTGGCTTGAGTCATCGATGTAGAAAATATTTCTGTTCGAGCGAGCTCAGAATGCTTTTTCTGAGCGAGTCGAGAACCGCTTATTCTCGACTCGTCGGCTTGCGCCTCCTTGCTCGAATAATAATTAGTTTTCCTTAAAACCCTCTCCACCAGCCCGTCTTTTTCACTCTGCGGAACCACCAGATCCACGCCCGGAATCCCGCGAAGCTTATCCGCTGCCGTTTCCGCGTAACACCCGGTCACGACGACATGGCAGCCGGCTTTCTTCGTCTCAATGGCGCGGTAGATAAGCTTTCGGGATTTTCGGTCGGCCTCTCCGGTGACCGTACAGGTGTTAACGATTATGATGTCCGCGGATTCGTCCGGGGTGGCTTTAGCGGCGCCCGCCGCCGCGAAAAGATCAAGGATCTCCTCGCCTTCCGACTGATTAACCTTACACCCGAGGGAAATGACTAATGCTTTCATCTTCGTTTTGTCATTTCCCGAGTCCTGAGCTTGCCTGCCCTGAGCTTGTCGAATGGGTCGAAGGACCGGCAAGACCTAACACGTTCAAGAATTCATCCTGTCCAGCACTAGCGTCGCCGATACGATGGCCGCGGTTTCCGTGCGAAGTATGTTGCTTCCCAGGGAAAACAGCTTGGCCCCTCGCTTATCCAAATCGGCTATCTCCGATTCCTCAAATCCTCCCTCGGGACCGACAAAAACCGCCGTGTTGCCGAGTGCTTCGAACACGTCGTCCAACTTAAGACCACGGAACTCCTCGTAGGGGACTAGAACTTCTTCAAAAACGTTCAGTTCCTCCAATGCTTCATCCCATAAAAGAACCTCGCTAATGTCCGGCAGCCACGGCCTTCTGGACTGCTTACACGCCTCGTAGCCAATGGCCTTCCAACGCTCTAGCCGCTTGGCCTCGCGGTCCGCTCCGTATTCGGGAACGCTTCTCGTGAAAGCAACGGGCGCGATCCGGGCTACGCCGATTTCGGTCAATTTCTCGACTATCAGGTCCATCTTGCGGCCTTTCGGCAGTCCTTGAAAAACGGTGAGCCCGTGCCTGGGAATCACAAACGGAGAGCTGTTCAACACGCGGCCTGAAACCTGTTTGTCGCCGACCGCGCCAAGTTCAACTTGGTATGATTGGCCGACGCCGTCCGACACGGTGATACGGTCGCCGGCGCGCAACCTTAGGACTTTGGAGATGTGTCTCGCGTCTTGTCCGACGATAGAAACCGATCCGTCGCCGGCAAAGGCTGAGGGTTCAATAATGAAATAGTGTGACCGCAAGGGGTTATTCCTCGTCGAGGAGGCGGCTTAAGTTTCGAGCCGTCAGGTCCACCATGGGGATCGCCCGGCCGTAGTCCATACGTTTCGGCCCCAACAGGCCGACGATGCCGGCCGGTTCGCCTTCGCGCGAATACCCGGCCGCGACCAAACTTAAATCGTTCAATTCGCTGACGCGGTTCTCCGAACCGATGCGGACGTGAACCGTCGGTTCGTTGGTCTCTTCCATCAGATAAGCCGTCAGACGGCTGCCGGTTTCCAGGAACTCCATTAGAAACTCAAACCGTCTGACATCAAGGAACTCCGGTTGGTGAAGAATCTGGCTCACGCCCCAGAAATAGGCGCGGCGATGGCTGCCCGGGGTTAAGACCAGGCTGATTGTCGCGCTTTGTGACGACAAAAGCGACGAAATCTCCCGCAGCAGGTCTTCCGTTTCCATCCGTTGCAGCTCGGCCAGCTTGGCCTCGAGCGTTGCTACATTATCTTCCGCCAGACCCAGCCTCTCGCGAAGGCTGTCGACGTAGTACCGGTATCCCTTGTCGGTCGGAATCCGGCCCGCCGAGGTGTGAGGTTGGACAAGATACCCCATCTCCTCCAGCGCGACCATCTCGTTCCTGATTGTCGCCGGACTGACGCCCAAGTCGTATTCCCCGGCGATGACCTTGGAGCCGACCGGTTCCGCCGTCCCAATATATTGATTGATAACGGCTTCCAGTATCGAAGCCTTCCTGTCGTCCAACACAGTTCTCTCCCGAATTGTTAGCACTCTCTCTTGTTGAGTGCCAATGCTACTAAACTACCACCTGCCGTAACGCCCCGTCAAACAGCGCTACTTCCCTTCTTCCAGTTTCTTCAGAGCGTTCTTGGCGACCGTTTGACTCGGATTGATGGCCAGCCCCTTCTTAAGTTCGGCGATCGCCTTCTCTTTTTGGCTGAAACGCATGTAAGCGCTGGCCAGATTGAAATGAATGTCCGGGTTGTTAGGGTCCGTTTCCACCGCGATGATATATTCCCGCAGCGCCTCTTTCATCGACTTCTCGGCCACGACCTTATCCAAACCGGGCAGCATCGAATAATAATACTTGGCGTTGCCCATATTGTAGTGGAAGCCAGGCATATCGGGATTCAAAGCGAGTGCTATGTCCTCGTATTCTATAGCTGTCGTCAACGCGGTCGTAGCCGTCTCCGCGTCCTTGCTGGCTTTGGCGATCTCAACAGACATGGTGCCGCCATAGTTCGGATACTCGGGCTCGTACGGGTTCAGCTTCATGGCCTTACCAAACGCCTGATTGGCAGTGAAGGAATCCGGTATTTCCATAGCGGTGACGCCTTGATCGAAGTAATAATCAGCCGCCAGTTGTCGGACTGCCGTTATCGCGCCCGCCAGAATCGCCACGGCAACACCCGCCCCGACAAAGATAACGGCGGGCTGCGGCCAATCAAGTTTGAATGATACGCCGCGCGAGGGCTCGCCGACAAGGAACACCACCGCCATCAGCAACCAAACGATCGGGCTTATCGCGATGGTGTTAAAGCTGAATTGCAGCTGAGCGTAGTAGCCCGCCAGACCGGCGATAATGCCGACCAGCAAAGCTTTGTCAAAAGCCGTGGCTGCCGTGCGCCATAATTGTTTGACGGCGAAAAAGAAGAAAGCGCCTAGAAACGCCAGATAAGAGATGATGCCCAATATTCCCGCGGACGTGCCCGCCTGCAGGATGTCGGAATGCGGCCGGTTCTGGTGCCGCGCCTTCCACATGCCGGTCAGCTTAAGTTCGTATTGGACGAACTCCACCGAATGATACCTGGGGAAATAGGTGCCGAAAGTGTCGGGGCCCCAGCCGAGCGCCGGCCGGTCTTTAATCATAGCGACCGCGCTTTCCCAAAGGAATATTCGATCGGCTACGCCGCTGCTTTTAAGGTTAAGGGAGCTTAACGCCCTGGAGAAAGCGGACCTGGTTTCCGTTGAAGCGACTCTTGAGCTGACAGTGACCGAGACCGCGGCGACAGCTACAATCACGACGATCAAGACCGCCGCCGCGATTATGTTCCTGCGTTTACCCTCTCCCGGCTCCCTACTTTCGACTCGCGCTCCTCGTACCCTCACGATAAGCCCGAGAACAGCCATCACCGCTAGCGAGACCAGGAAGCCCGCCCAACCGGCTCGGCTGTAGGTAAAAATAAGGGCTGAGATCATTAAAGCCGTTGACGCGCCCAAAAAGATCCTGGCCGGCAAGTTCTTCTCCGCCATAAACAACGCGATAGCCAAAGACAGGATTATCGTTAAATAAGCGGCGACATAAATCGGATTTCCGAGCGTCGAGAACGCGCGAGACAGGTCCGTGCCCGCGCTGCTCCAAACAAGGAAGTCCATGCCGAACCGCTGGAAAGCGCCGTATAAGGACATGATGTCGGCGGCCGCGATGGTGGTAAAGAAAAGGCTGCGCAGGAACACCCGTCTGTCGGTGATAACGGTATTGTCTCGTATCAGGCTCCCTGTGAGCATGAAAACAGCGCCGTAATTTAATATAGTCAATAACCCCTCAAACCGGCCGTAATCGCCAAGAAGGCTCTGCCGAATATTCGGGGAAAAGATCGCGGCCAGTGTCATGACAGCCAGATAAGCGAGGATGAACCAGTCAATCGGCGTTCTGGCGATCTCCAGCCGCCGGCTCCTGAAAATCTTCCAGGACCAGGCACCAGCCATCGTCAGCGTGACGAGACGCAACACCGTCAGTTTGGTTAGCTCGAAAATATCGTAGGTTGGATAGGCGAAAGCGAGCGGCAGCAACCCTACCAATGCGTACAGACAGTAAAGAACAACGGTATCCGGCACCCTTGACCCTTTTCGGTTGGGGTCTGACCCCTTCGCCTCACGGTCGGGGTCTGACCCCTTCGCCTTACCCCCACCTTGCTGTTCGAGCGTAGTCGAGAACTCCACGTCACCGCTCGAGTCGACGTTACTCCCTCTCCCCTGCGGGGAGAGGGTTGGGGTGAGGGGGCCAACCCTCTTTTTCAGTTCCTGGTTCTTCTTTTTCTTCTTCTTAGCCATCAGTCGATCTTTAGCAGACTCAAGAATGCTTCTTGCGGGATGTCCACTTTGCCGATCGTCTTCATTCTCTTCTTCCCTTTCTTCTGTTTCTCCAGGAGCTTCCTCTTGCGCGTCACGTCGCCGCCGTACAGTTTGGCGATAACGTCTTTTCTTAACGCGCTAACGTTCTCGCGCGCGATAATCTTGCCCCCGATGGCCGCCTGGATGGACACCTCAAATAACTGGCGCGAGATCGTTTCCTTTAACTTCTCCGCGAGTTTGCGGCCCTCGTAAGGCGCCGCGTCGCGGTAAGTGATCATACTTAGCGCGTCGACTTTCGTCCCCGCCAGCAGGATATCAACCTTGACCAAATCCGACTTCTTATACTCGGTCAGCTCGTAATCGTAGGTCGCGTATCCCTTGCTGACCGCTTTTAGCGCGTTGAAAAAGTCCTTAATTACCTGGGCCAGCGCGAACTCATAAACCAGCTCGGTCGTGCGCGCGCTTATATAAGCGATGTTTTTCAGGTTCCCCCGCCTCTTCTGGCACAGTTCCATGACGGGGCCGACGAACTCCGCCGGCGCCAGAATCGTCGCCACCACGAACGGTTCCTCTGTCTTATCTATGTCGCCGGCTACGGGAAACTCGCCCGGGTTGTTTATCATCCGGTCGGTCCCGTTCTTCATAAAGACGCGGTAATTGACGTGCGGCGCGGTTACGAGCAGGCTAACGCCGAACTCCCGCTCCAGGCGCTCCTGAACAATCTCCATGTGCAGCAAGCCAAGAAAGCCGCAGCGGAACCCGAAGCCCAGAGCCGGGCTGCTTTCCGGCTCGAATATCAGGCTCGCGTCGTTAAGTTTTAGTTTGATCAAGGCATCCCGGAGGTTCCCGTATTCCTCGCCCTCCGTCGGGTACATGCCGGCGAACACCATCGGTTTGGGGTCCCGGTAACCTGCCAGCGGATTCTCCGCCGGTTCTTTCGCGCCGGTCAGCGTGTCGCCAACCTTCATGTAGCTGACGTCTTTGACGCCCGTTATCACGTAGCCGACTGTACCTGTCGGCAGCGAGTCGACGGATATCCTGTCGGGCGCTACCACGCCTACCTCCTCGATCTCAGCCGTCTGTCCGGTCGCCATCATCTTGATTCTCATTTTCGGCTTCAACTCCCCGTCGACCACCCTGACAAAGCCCACGACGCCGCGGTAGGCGTCGTATATGCTGTCGAAAATCAACGCCCGCGTGGGTTCGCCCTGGCACCCGCTCGGCGCCGGTACCTGCGCGACAATCATCTCTAAAAGCTCGTCCACCCCGTCTCCCGTGCGCGCGCTTACTTCCAGCGCGTCCGACGCGTCCAGCCCCAGCGCCTGCTCTATCTCCTGCTTGACGACAACCGGGTCGGCGTTCGGCATGTCGATCTTGTTTATGACCGGAATCAACGTCAACCCGGCGTTGTCGGCCAGATGCGTGTTGGCGACGGTCTGCGCCTGCACCCCCTGCGTCGCGTCGACCAGCAGGACGGCGCCTTCGCAAGCGGCCAGGCTGCGCGACACCTCGTAGGAGAAATCTACGTGGCCCGGCGTGTCTATGAGATTCAACGTATAGGTCTTTCCGTCTCGCGCCCCGTAGGTGAGCCTGACCGACTGGGCCTTGATAGTGATCCCCCGTTCTTTCTCAAGGTCCATCTTGTCCAGGTACAATTCCACGTGCCGGCCTTCCGGAAAAAGATGCGTCTTTTCCATCAATCGGTCGGCGAGTGTGGACTTGCCGTGGTCCACGTGGGCGACGATGCAGAAATTCCTGATGAGCTGTAAGTCCATGAGCTTTAGTATAACAAAAAATGAGGGGGCCGAAGCCCCCTCATTTTTTTATTCATGTTGCGGGATCGGTTCCCGTTAATTACCTCAAGTGCTGATATGCTTACGGCTCCTAGAAGCCGGTCGGCATCTCGTGACACTGCTGGCAGATTGCGCGGTTCTCCAACCTCAGCAGCATGCTGCCGTTGGTGGCGACTGTCGCGCCTGACGGAGCGTTAACTGAAGCAACGCCCTGTCCGCCGAGTTGCCTTGCGGGCAACGCGGCTCCAGACGCCATCGGTGCGTCCGTACCGTGCGCCCTGTGGCAAGTCAGACAGGTTAAGCTGTCTGACTCGTCGTAAGCGCCTGGCGTCGCGCCGGTGTCCGCTACAGGCATCGTGTTAGCGTAACGCCTGTTCGGGCTGGTGCCAAGGTTAGGAGCGAGGTTCTGCTTCGTCGCCGAGGTGCCCAGGTTCCGCGGCCAATACGCCAGGTCGACGTCGATCGCGTGCATGAAGCCCGGATCGGCAACCTGATCGCCGTTGAAGTCGTAGTAGACCTCCATTCCAGCGCCCTCGATCGAAATCACAGCGCCCGCGAACAGCGTACCCGAAACGGTAAGAGCCGGGTTCACGGTCAGAATGTCCGTGCCGGTGTTTGAAACCGTTACGTTAAGCCACTGCCCGGAAATCCTGATCCTTTTACCTACCGGGACTAGACTCGCGTCCGGGACGTGAATGCTCGTCGTATTGGCAGTGTAGGTCTCAACCGTCCTGGTCTGCATGGACGGTGAAGCCCCGGTGACGATGTGGCCGTTATCGTTGCGGACTGCGCTCCGATAGTAGTAATCGTGGCAGCCCGTGCCGCACCACTTGCTGATCGACTGTGTCGCGGTGATCGTATAGTTGAACATACCGCTGTCCTCAGTATAGCGACGGCCCGGCATTGAAACCGGATTGTAAGCGCCTACGCTGGAGACGATGCGTCCCGTTACCTCCGGTACGCTCAAGTTAGCGCCATTATAGCCGGTCGGCTTGACGCGCAGCATCCGGTAGTTCGGGCTACGGTGAGGCATATGGCAGTCAACGCAGTCCAGGAACAACTTGCTGGCCCCTGGTCCAGTCGTGCCCACGCCCCACTGAATCGGGAACGTGGTCTTCGCGACGTCGATCGCGGTCGGCTGCATGTGCCTTGACGTAGTGTTGGAAGCGCCAACGCCGGCCAGGATCTGGTTAAATCCACCACCCAAAAGCGGTGAAGCCTGCGCGCCCCAGTCAGCATGGTTATAGCCGGTTCCCGAAGGCCCGGTCTCCGTGCCCCCAACGACGTAGACACCATTGATGACATCAGTGTCCGCGCCCGTACCATCGTGACAACCAATACACAACGTGGTCACCCGCGGAGTAGCCAGAAGGTACTCGGCGGTTGAAGTGTGGGCCCTGTGACAGGCGCCGCATACCGCGGTGTTGGTGTCGAACGGTCCGTGCGGTGTCTCAGCTAAAGCTACCCCGCCCATCAGAGCGAAAGCGACTACCAGCACAATTAGAAAAGCTAGCTTTTTCAAATGTTCCACCTCCTTTCGTTTTAAAGAGTATCGAAAATCTCGATCTACGCGCCCCGACCACAATTGGTGTCGGGGTGCCCGGCCGTTAAAGGCCGGAACGCTATTAAACAAGCGCCAACATCCTTTAGCGACGCTTGGTTAGCGACTTATTTCACAATTGGGGAGCAAATTAAGGCAGGCCTTTTAAGACCAGCTGGCGCTCCCGTATCTTATTTTTTCAAAGACCAGATGTCAATAAAAAAGACGGCAACCTGCGTATATATACGCAAATTACCGCCTGGAACCGCTTTCCGGCGTGCGAATCATATTTACCTTGGCCTTACCATGAACTGAGTGCTTCATTCTGCTCCGCTCGTTGCTGCTAGGCCTTGAGATACCTTTTTTTAGTCGCCGGTTCTTTTCGGCCTTACGCGCGAACGAACACCGCGAATGAAAACAACTCATTGTCTGAAATGTACCAGCTAGACGGCGATTTGTCAATACGCCCGGGGCGCTTATTTCTAGTATTTCCAGATCTGGATCCGCCGATTATCGTGGTCGGTAACAAACACCGTTCCATCCGTTGTGATCGCGATACCCTTCGGGTAACGATACTGCCCGTCGGCGATGCCGAACTCACCGAAAGAGTACAAGAAACCGCCGTCTCTGTTATAGACTTGTACGTCGTGTCCGAACGATTCCACGACGTGGACTTCGTTATTCCGGGTTATATCCAAGCCGGTCGGATGGGTGAAGGCGCCGGCGGCCGTCCCTGTGATTATCCGCAGCAGCTTGCCTTTGCTGTCGAAGACCTGCAGCCGGGCGTTGTTGCTGTCGCAAACGTAGATATCGCCGTTGGTCGCCACGGCGACCGCGTTCGCGAAGTTGAACTCTCTCTTGCCTGTCCCTTCCTTGCCGAACTGCATCAAGAGCTTGCCGTCTTTGTCGAATTTCAGAATGCGGTGCTGGCCTTTGGTGGCGTCCGATATGTACACATTGTTTTTAGAGTCGACCGTGATCCCGATCGGGCTCCAGGCGAAGGTCGCGTCCGCGGGCCTGAACCGGCGGACGAACTTACCCGTCGGGCTGAAAACCAGCACCCGCGCGCCCAACCTGTCGGCCACATAGACCTCGTCGTTGGGACCGACCGCCACGCTGATCGGTGAGCCGAAGCCGTCCTCGGTTTCCGGAGTCTCGGCGCGTTTCCCGAAGCTGCCCAGGATCCGGCCGTCCTTGTTTACCATCCACACCTTGGCGGCGGCCCCGTCGACGACAAAGAATTTGTCGCCCTTACGGTTAACCGCGATGCCCAGCAAGTCAGTAAAATCCCCGAACACCGACTTAACGAACCTGGGGCCCTGTTTGGGTAATCCCGGTACGGTCCTGATGATCGGACGCTGGGTAAATAGATAATAGAGCAAAGCCAGCAGGAGGATTAAAAAAATGGCCGCCATCGTGTATAGTACCCTCTTTAGGTTCTTCTTCTTCCTGTCTTGCGTCGTGGGGACGCTCGCTTCTCCATTCGTCATGTCTTAATCACTTCTCCAATCTGGCGAGAGCGTCTTTTGCCTCTTGATATTCGGGTTTTGCTTTAAGCGCTTTCTTGTAAGCGTCGATCGCCTTGGCCTTGTCGCCCTTCTTCTCGTACGCTTGCCCTAACTTATAGAAAGCCTCGTAATAATCCGGCACGTATCTAACGGCCTGTTCCAGCCACTCGATCGACTTGTCGTATTGTTTCATGTCATAGAAAGTCAGACCCAGATAATACCGGCTGTCCGCGTCCATGGAATTGGTGTCGGCCAGGGTCTGAAACTGAACCAGCGCGCCGTCGTAGTTCTTTTGGTCCAGGTATATCTTGCCCAGTCTGAATCGGGCTTGGATGAGGGCGGCGTTCAAACCGCTCATTTCCTTCTTCGCGCCGAGGTCGATGGTCTTCTTGTAATAGGTGATGGCTGTTTTCTTGTCGCCGCTAAGGTCTTCAGCTATGCCCATCAGGGAATACGCGATCTCGTTGTTCTTGCTGGACTTGATAACCAGCTTGCATTCCACGATCGCGTCGTTGTATTGCTTGTTCTGGATATAAAGCTGGGCTAGAGTAAGGCGGGCGTTGATGTCGTTGGGATTTTTCTTGATGGCCGCCTGCGCCTCGGTGATCGAGCGTTGAAGCACGGGCGGGGTGCTGCCTTCCGGCCTGTTCAGATAGTACCACCAGCCGGCGATGGCGATGATGATAATTACGATGCCGGCGATAAGAACGTAGATGCCTGTTTTTAGGCGTTGTTCAGTCCAGAACTCTTGTTTCTCAGCCATGAGATAATCCTTTCGGATACAGCGCTTGCCAAAACGACTAATATCTTACCACCTGGTATTACGCTTCGCAACACATATTGATGGATGCCCTAACGACGCCTTGTGCTCCCAGTGCTCATATGTTAATATTTCGCTTTAGTCTACTAACAAAAGAAGGGATTTGATTTTGGCGAACATAAAGTCTCAGATTAAGAGGAACAAACAGGCCGAGGCGGCCAGGGAGCGCAACAAGGCCGTCAAATCGGCTCTGAAGACCACCATTAAACGGTTCAACGAGGCCGCTTTGGTCGGCGTCGAGGAAGCCGGCTCAAGGTTGAAAGAGGCCATCGTCGCGCTGGATAGGGCCGCGTCCGACAAGGTTATTCACGCCAACGAGGCCGCCCGCAAGAAGTCAACTATGACGAAGAACTACAACGCGCTTGTCGCCAATCCGCCAGCGCCGGTCGTCGAGGCGGAGAAACCTAAGAAGACCAAGAAGCCGGCTAAAGCCGCCACGGCCGCGAAGGCCGCCAAAAAACCCGCCGCCAAGAAACCGGTTGAGAAGAAGTCCATTATTAAGAAGGTTACCGCCAAGAAACCGGCCGCCAAGAAAGCTAAGTAGCTTCTCGACTCACTATGCCTGCCTGCCGGCAGGCAAGTTCACTCGAAGATCATTTCTTGTCGTCATTGCGAGCGTGGCTAAGCAATCTCATCGGGGCGGCAACCCTACTTCTCGACTCACTACGTTCGCTCGAAGATCAATTTATATTGTTCGAGCGAGCTCCAAATCTACCAAGCTCGAGCAAGTCGAGAACCGCCTACCCCGCTATCTTTCCGACCAGCATCTCCACCGCCAGACCCGGTTCCCGCTGACCTGTTTTTATCGCTACGTCGGCGTCTTTCAGCAGCCTGTAAATCTCCTTCAGCTCGGCCATACTAAACGACCTCGCCTGCTGCCTGTACTTGTCCACAAGATAAGGTCTAACGCCTAAGACCGCCGCCGCCTCGCCGGCGCTAACGCGCCGGCCTTCCAATGCCTTAGCCTTAATAATTATCCGGAACTGCCTGACGACCATCGCCAGCACCCGGTGCGGCGCTTCCCCGCTGAAAAGCAACCGGTTCAGCTCGGTCAGCGCCTTGTCGGTTTGCTTGTGTCCCAGCGCGTCGACCATCTCGAAAATGTTCGCCTCCGGATTGCGCGTCGCCACGTCGTCGACATCCTCCATAGTGACGGTCTCCCGGTCGCCGGCAAACACGGCTAGTTTATTGACCTCCTGGACGAGGGCGCTTTGGTCCGTCCCGACCATATCGACAAAATGTCTGGCCGTCCGGTTGTCAATCTTCTTGCCCTGCTCGGCAAAAAGCGCCTCCACCCACCTAACCAACTCGGCGCCTCGCGGCGCCTTATACTCCGCCGTGCCTTTTATTTTGTCGACCGCCTTATACAGCTCGCTTGCCTTGGCGGCTTTCTCCCCCGCCGTCAAAACCATAACGGTCGTGGCGTTGGGCGCCGCGACATATTCGGCCAAAGTCTTCTGGTCGTCCTTGTTCAGCTTGTCGGCTCGCTGCAAAATGATAAGTTGCGTCTCGCCTAAGAAAGGCAGCATGTCGGCGGCCTGAACGGCGTCGGCGGCCTGATCGCCGGCTACAACATCGAACTCTTTAACATTCAGCCGCGCGTCGCCACCGGCGCCGACGCGTTTTCTCAACCGCCTGATAGCTTCGTTAACCTGAAAATCGTCTCCGAAAATCAGGTAAACCGGCTTCAGGTCTTTTTTGTCCTGGCTCTGAGCCGCGTTTTTGTCCTGGCTTGCGTCCTTATCCTTGTCTGCGTTTTTCTCTTTTGTCTCCGCCATTTTACTCCGTGTAACATCTTTTGTTACTATCACTACAGCGCTATATAGCGCTGTAGTGGCCCTGATGTGCTTATTGTTTGGTTGTTGATACATGGATTGTTGACCCGTTGCTTTCGATTATAACAGAGCCGTTTTTATCGGTTCGATAAACCGCAGCGCCGGCTTGTCTTAATTTAGCCAGCGTTGACGGCGCCGGGTGGTGAAAAGGGTTGTTGGCGCCGACTGATATAACCGCTATTTCGGGATGGGCAGCGTTTAGGAAGCGCGCGTCAGCGCCGTTCTTGCTGCCATGGTGCGGTACTTTCAAAACTTCTACGTGGTCTACATCTTGGTCGTTGACCATTGCTTGCTCTGTCGACAGTTCAATATCGCCGGTAAACATCAACTTGATCTTCTTGTATCGAATAAGCGCGACAACCGCCCGGTTATTAGCATCGTCCGATTCGTCGGCTTCCGCCGCGTTCAGGATGGCCTCATCCGGGGACATGATGCTTACCTTCATATACTTTCCCACCGCGTACGAGTGACCCTGCTTCCCCTTTGCGTTGCTAACACCGCCTTGCTCGAGCGCGTCAATTATCCGCCGGCCAAGGTTCAGGTTAGAGCTTTTATCCGGCAGAACCGCCTTCTTAATGAAATAGCCGCTAACCACTGCTTCCAGACCGCCGGCATGGTCTGCGTGCGCGTGCGTCATAATCAGCAAATCTATCGTCCTTATCCCGTAACTCCTCAGAACGGCCACAGCGCTGTCCGGTTCCGGCCCGCCGTCTATTAATATCGTGGCGCCGTCCTCGGCTTGAATTAACGTCGCATCTCCTTGTCCGACGTCTATGAAAACAGCGCGCAACCCGGCGGGAGGTCGGGACTTGGCCGCCTGGCAGCCGAACAAACCGACCACAAGCACGGCCAAAAGAATCGAGACCGTCGCCGTCCTGGCAAAGCGGCGGTTCGGGAAATCATTGATAGTTGCCCTGGCCGACCGCCAACGGTTGTACCTAATAAGCCCAAAGTAGAACAATCCGAGCAAACCGTAATATGCTGCGACGCACACGGCGGAGACCGGCGGCAGCATTACTGACGCATATGGCCAGCCGGCGAAATAGTTGGCCGCTACGACGATGTACGCCAGGCAAGGTTCGACTATAATCGCCATGATTCTCGCTAGTCCGGTTGAGATCGCACCCGCTAAAGTTATCAGTATGCCGAAGATCGTCGCCGGGGCTATAGCTGGGCCAACCATTACATTGGACGCAATCGAAACCAGCGACAGCTGTTCGAAATAAAGAATCAACAGGGGCGCCACGCCCAACTGAGCGGCCAAAGTAAGGCAGGCCGCCGACCCTAGTCCCCCGGGCCTGGTCTTGAAAGCGGTTTCAAGCGGAGGGGTAAAAACCAGGATCGTGATCGTGGCGGCAAACGACAACTGAAATCCGATATCAAACAACGCGGCTGGGTCGATAACAAGAATGGTCATGGCGGCCGCAGCCAGAGCCGGAAACGGATTGCCCCGCCTGGAAGCGAGAATTGCGCCAAGGGCTGCCAACCCCATCACGCCCGCTCTGACAACCGAGGGCTGGAGCTTTGTCAGAAACATATAAAAGACGACCGCGCTGGCTGTAACGGTGAAGGCCAGCATCCGCCCCAGCTTACCCATATTTATCGTTGCCGCGCGGACAAGATAGCCGAAAGCAATTATTAGAATTGAGATGTTTAAACCAGAAACGGCCAGGATGTGCGACAGGCCGGTCGTTTTAAAATCCGCCGCTATGTCCGGCGGGATATCCTCGGTCATCCCGAGAACAATGCCCATCATCAAGCCCCGGTATCGCTCTGATATTGTCTTAGCAATAGTGTCTTCAACATGACGCCGTGCCGCTTTGACGACAGTAATCTTTTCCGTATCGTACCCAGTGGACGCCTGTCTCTTCGGCGTTGCGTTTTCTGCCTTCGATATTTTGGCAGAGCTAATGCTCTTTCCTTTTGTGGGACTTACTTTGCAGCCTCCGCCCGCTGGCTGATCACCGTCTATCACGCTCTTTGAGCACAGTCCGGCCATCACTCCGGCGGACAAGATCACGACGATCAATAAACCATAGACCAGCCCCCACCGCGGGTTTGACTGCTTGACCGCCCAAAACAAAGAAAAAGAAATCGCTACAACTATCAAGGTTCCGATGATTGTCGCCAATGTCGGTAAATCGATATCTGGCAGCACCCTAGCTCCGACGACAATACCGACAGCATAGACAGCAGTAATAATCCAAAGCTTAAGGTTGACTTCACTCCTCATGTGATTTTCCTGCTTTTATGCTCATCTCCCACCCATCACTACATCGCTACGTAGCGATGTAGTGCCTCTCATCTGCTGTTTCTACTTTTCGTTGATTTAATAATTGAATTAACCAGAGCGGTCGGCCAAAAATATTGCGCGTTTCTAGATGGTTTTTGATATGTTCTGTTTGAGGCATCTCCATTGAAGAATGTTCCTGGCTCCGCTAATCCGCCGATTTCTGCCATGCGCTGAATCACTAGTGTATATCCTAAGCCTTGCATCTCTAACCACTGACTGACTTTCCTGATTGTACCAGGAGAGGCGCCAAGATCCCTCCTGATCTGTGAGTAAGTAAAACCAGAAACAAGATAAATCGCAATACGGAGCCTTCTAGCTAGCATCCTAATCTCAGCATTCGACAATAAGTCGCTTAAAAATAATTGGGCTTCCCCGACGTTTTCAATAGACGACATAGCAACGAAAAAATCTACAAACAGCGCGTCCTGATTCCATTTCGAATCCAATGGTTCCTGACAAGAGTTATTTTCATAAAGCCTCTTCAGACCCACTACATCGCTACGTAGCGATGTAGTTTTGCCCTCCTTGCTGCGGTTATTCGACATAGATGTAGGGTTTGATTTTGGCGAAGGTTTTCGGGCCGATGCCCTCAACTTCTCCTAATTGATTTATATCAGTGAAACCGTTGCGTTTTTGGCGGTGGTCGATAATGCGGCCTGCGAGAGTCGGTCCGATTCCGGGAATGGTGTCCAGTGCGGCGGCGTTCGCTGTGTTTATGTTAATCCGCCCGCTGTCATCCTTTTGTCCGGCGCCGCTGTCGGAACCTGAGCCTCCGCCGGAGCCGCTGCCTGAGCCTTCGCTGGAACCTAAACCTTCAATTGAGGTGGTTGTTGAGAGTTTCTCGCCTACTTTCGGGATGTATATCCGCTCGCCGTCCACGACCAGGCGGGCCATGTTGACGGCGTTTCCGTTGCCTTCGGCGGCTAAGCCGCCGGCCAATGCGATTGCGGCATTTAAGCGTGTGCCGGCTCCGACCCGGTAGACGCCAGGCTTTTGGACCGCCCCGCACAGGTATACGAAAAGCCATTGGCTTTTCTTGGCGGAGCCGCTCTTGCCGCCGCCAGTATCATTGCCGCCGCCGGTGCCGTTATTTTTCTCGTTTGCGGTTGTCGCGATGACTTGAACGCCGCGAGCGGACCAGGCGCGGAAGAGGTTGTAGCTTGAATACATAATGACCAACAAAGCCACGCATAACGCGGCGATCACTTGCCAACGATCTACTTCTTGGTCAAAACGGAAGGAAATAAACTCGATAATGCGGGCGACGAGGTCCGGCTGATTCAACTCCATAGCCGGACAATACCATATGTTATAGTTATTGTCTATTAATTTCTAATCTGTAAGTCTTCTTACTTAACGACTATGTTGATTAATTTCCCGGGCACGGCCACAACCTTGACGATTGACCGTCCTTCAAGGTGTTTTGTCACCCGCTCGGATTCCCGCGCGAGCTTCTCCATATCAGCCTGGGTGATACCGGCGGGCGCCTCGATCCGGTCCCGCAGTTTCCCATTGATCTGGACAATCAGAGTTATGGTGTCCGTCTCGCACAACGCCAGGTCATAAGGAGGCCAGTCGGCGACATGAACACTGCCTGTCTCGCCCATCATGCTCCAAAGCTCATCCGTGATATGAGGCGCGAACGGCGACAATAACAGCACGAGCGCTCGAGTCGCCTCCGTGACGGCGTCCACGTCCCGAGACGTCCCAACGGTTTCGTTATATTTGCTCATCCCATTGACGAGTTCCATAATCGCGCTGATGGCGGTATTGAATCCAAACCTCTCGATATCTTCGCCGACTTTTCGGATCGTCCGGTGCGTCAAACTTCGTAATTCTTTCGCACCATCGGCGCCCGTAGCCCCAGCCGCAGAACCCGCAGCCGCACCACCAGACCCCGCGAACGCGATGTTGTCCGCGGCCACCCGGTAAGCGCGATTCAAGAAACGATGCACGCCCTCAACGCCCTGGTCGCTCCATTCCAGATCCATCTCCGGCGGCGCGGCGAACAAAATAAACAAACGACAAGCGTCCGCGCCGTAACGCTGCATGATCGCTTGCGGGTCAACAATATTACCTTTTGACTTAGACATCTTCTGGCCGTCCTTTATGACCATACCCTGAGTCAAAAGATTCGTAAACGGCTCCGGCGTGGGCACCATCTTCATGTCGTTAAAGACGCGGGTAAAGAACCTGGCGTATAGCAGATGCATCACGGCGTGTTCGATTCCGCCGATGTACTGATCAACCGGCATCCAGTAGGCGGCCGCCTTATAGGTGAAAGGCGTTTCCGTTTCGCTCGGACTTGTGTACCTTAAGAAATACCAGCTTGAGCAGGTAAACGTGTCCATCGTGTCCGTCTCGCGCCGGCCCTTGCCGCCACAGATAGGACAAACCACATCAGTGAAAGAAGTCATATCGGGAAGCGGCGAGTGTCCCTTCTTGCCCAACGTGACCTCGACCGGCAATACCACAGGCAGATCCTCTTCCGGCACCGGTACCGTCCCGCACTTCCCGCAATAGATGATGGGAATCGGATTGCCCCAGTAACGCTGTCGGGAGATCAGCCAATCCCGCACTTTGTAATTGACCGCCGCCTGGCCAATGCCCTGCTCCTCAAGATAACCAGTAATCCGCGCCTTGCCCTCCAAGCTCGGCAGCCCGGTTATAACTCCCGAACCGACCATTGCGCCCTCGCCAACATAGGCTTCAGTCATACCGTTGCCGTCCAGCACTAAGTCCTCAGGCTGAATAACAACTCTGACCGGCAACCCGTATTTCCTGGCAAACTCGAAATCACGTTGGTCATGCGCGGGCACCGCCATAACCGCGCCCGTCCCGTAACCGGTCAGAATATAGTTGGCCAGATAAACCGGGATTTTCTCACCGTTCAGCGGATTTAATACGTAACGGCCGGTAAAGAAGCCGAGCTTTTCCACCTCGGCGTTCGTCCGGTCAATTGAACTCTCCAAGGCGACCTGCCGGCGAAATTCCTCCAAACCGGTCGACAGCTTCGGATCGACGATCAGCTTGTCCGCCAGCTCATGTTCCGGGGCAAGCAAGAAGAACGTCGCGCCGTACAGCGTATCAGGCCGCGTCGTAAAGACCGTTATGACCTCGCCATCCCCGACCACCTTGAAATCGACCGACGCGCCTTCGCTACGGCCGATCCAGTTCTCCTGCATCAACTTGACTCTGTCCGGCCAACCTGGCAGCTTATCAAGTCCGTCCAGCAGTGCCTGGGCATAATCGGTGATCTTAAAGAACCATTGAGCGAGCTGCCGGTTTTCCACGGCGGTTTCACAACGCCAACATTTCCCGTTGTTAACCTGCTCGTTGGCCAGGACGGTATCACAAGAAGGACACCAGTTTACGGCCGCCTTCTTCCGGTGAACCAGACCCCGCTCCATAAACTTCAGGAAAATCCACTGTCCCCATTTGTAGTAATCAGGTTGGGAAGTGTTTATCTCTCGCGACCAGTCATACGAGAAACCAAGCGCCTTTAATCCCTCTTTCATCGCGGTAATATTCCGGTCGGTCCATTCAGCCGGCTGGATGCCACGCTTGATGGCCGCGTTTTCCGCCGGCAGGCCGAAAGCGTCCCAGCCGATTGGATGTAAGACATTGAAGCCGCGCATGGCGAAATAGCGGGCTACAACGTCGGCGATACCGTAATTACGAACATGACCCATATGGAGCTCGCCGGAAGGATAAGGGAACATCTCGAGGATGTACTTTTTGGGCTTGTCTGGATCTTCCGTCACCTTGTGCAGATCGGACTCCGCCCAAGCCTGCTGCCATTTCTTCTCAACGGCAGCAAAATCGTACTTAGCGGGGGTCTCTGAATTCTTAGAAGGACTGTTCTTTTTATTGGTGGAGGTGAGGGGATTCGAACCCCTGACCTCGTCCATGCCGAGGACGCGCTCTCCCAACTGAGCTACACCCCCAATTTTAGGAACAAAGAGTAGTATACGGGCTTCATGCTTCACCCGTCAATTTGACCACTGGTGCGTCTTTCCACAGGCGCTCGATCTGATAGAACTCCCGCTCCTCCGTCCGGAAAATATGTAAGACAAAGTCGATGTAATCCAGAAGTATCCAGGCGCTGTCCGGTGTTCCCTCGCGCATGTAAGGTTTCAACCCGATCTTGCCGAGCTCCGCTTCCACGTTCCCGGCGATAGCCCGGAGCTTCCGGGTATTGGAGCCGCTCATGACAATAAAATAGTCGGTGATGGGGAATGTTTCTCTCATGTCCAGAACCTGAATATTCTCAGCTTGCTTGTCCTCCGCCGCGGCCACAGCCACCTTAACGGCGTCCAACGTCCTTTTATCGGATGAGGTTTCCCGCAACTAGAGGTCCTTCCCGAGTATTATCCCGACTTCGATATCAGTCCTTGGCGTAGCGGCGGTCTTAATCTCTCCCGCCCCTAGAAGAATTTTAATGTCTTCGGCCATTTTACGAACCACCGTGTTATCCACGTATACCGTTATGACAGTCGTGCTATAGTCATTCCGGTCAGCGTTTCCTGTGTTGACGACGTCGTATCCGCCGGCTTTCAATTTGTCCGCGTAAGTCTGGGCCAGCCCGGAGCGTCCCGCTCCGTTCAAGACCTCAACCTTCTTAGTAAGCGTGTAGGCTTTGTTTTTGTTGACGTAGTCCTTCCCGACAATAACGGTAACGTCCGCTACATCCTGCGGCAGGTTGTTGATTACGATTTTGCCGACGCCAAGTATGTCTTTAATCTTATCGGCCAACGCCGTCTTTTGCGCGCTGCTGGCGTAAATAATAATCTGGGTTTCCGCATAGTCGAAGTTGTCCGCGTTCTTTGTGTCGACAACCCTGTAATCCTTGTTGATAAGCTTTTCCGCTACCTCCGTTGCGATACCGGGGTCGCCCGCTCCATTCAATACGCGCACCCTGAGGTTCTTAGCCGTGTTGCTCTTGTCTGAGTAAAATATCCTGGTTATCATGGCGTCGACCGCGGTTTTTTCCGGTTGATAGTAATATTTCTGGTCCACCAGAACTTCCTTGACCGGTAGTGTGGCCACCTTGAAATTACTCGCGGTGGTGGTAACGGAGGCCATGATCACGCTTTCAACTTGAGCCGCCCCGATGTCCGTATCATAAGCGCCCCTAAGCTTCGGGAGTATAGACAGCAACTTGTCAAAAACGTCCGCGCCGGCGGCCTTGGTCTTTAGCGCGGTGATGAACTTATTCTGCCGGCCCAAACGGTCGATCTCCTTTTCATCAGCCGTGTTCGGGCTGAGATAATCGGTTACCCCTTCCCCGTTCAGCTTCTTACCGGCGACCGTAACACCGCCCAGCTCGGTAACAATCCTCGCCAAAGCTTTCTCGCTAACCTTAAAATAGTGATTTATCTTTACGCCCGTCAGGTACTCAACAGTAGCTTTGCTCAGAGAGATTTTTCCGGTCGTGTAAGCCTGCTTTAGGTCCCCAGCGCCTTTCCCTGGAATCTCGACCATGAGATTCTTGGGCATCGAAATCACGTCAAGTTTCTTTGTTTTGGGATCATAGGTGGCCAGCAAGAACGCGTCCGCTTCTTCTCCTACAGATGTGTCCTTCACCCCGATAATCAAAGCGGTCACGCGTTCCGCCGGTTGCTTGTAAACCGGTCCGACGGCCTGCTTTTTCAAGAACGGTATATTTCTATAATCAAAACCGATTAGCGCGAACAAACCGACAATCAAGGCGGCAATAATAAGCAAAACAGCCGCGGCCCAAATAAAGACGCGGCGTCTGCGCTTACGAAGATATTTTTGTTTGTTCCGGGTCCGTTTGGCCCGGTATCTCGACATTTCGCTCATACTACCCTTGGTATAGACTCCTACTCTTAATATACTCCAGAACACCCGCCGGCAGCAGATTCGTCACCGGAAGATTGTCCCGCAATCGCTGACGTATATCCGTCGACGAGACCCCCAGCGCCGGAATTTCCATCCAAATCACGCGTTCGGCGACCGCAGGAGCTTTGTCAACAGTGTATCCTGGACGGGTAGCGCCTATCAAGTGGCCGTATTTATAAATCTGCTCGGGTTCACGCCAGGTGTCAAGCTCCAGCGCGGCGTCGGCTCCGGTAATGAAATAGAATTCAGTATCCGGCAGCTCCTCCTTGAAGTGCCGCATTGTATCAATAGTATAAGATGGCCCCGGTTTGTCTATTTCGTACCTGGAGACTTCAAAACGAGGATCGTTTGCGATAGCAATCGCCGTCATCAAATATCTGTCTTCGGCCGGCGCCAACGCGCTTACGTCTTTGTGCGGCGGTTTCCCACATGGAATGAATATTATCTTGTCCAGATTGAACCGGGCGATGGCTTCTTCGGCGGCGGTCAGATGGCCGTAGTGGATTGGATTAAACGACCCGCCCATAAGGCCGAGTCGGTGGGACTCAACCAGCTTTTTTGGCGACATTCCTGACCGGCTTCCCTAATTTCTTCGCTATGGCTACTTGATTGCGGCCTTGTTTCTTGGCCATATAAAGTGCCTTGTCAGCTGCGTCGATTAACGCTTGCTTGTTGCCGGCGTCTTCAGGCATTGAGGCAACGCCGAGGCTGATGGTAAACTTGCCGTTCGGCATGGCTTCCTCGCCGAAAAACTCCTCCTCCTCAATGGCGCTGCAGATCCGGTTGGCCAGATTGATCGCCTCGTCCTTGACGGTTTCGGGCAGAATAATTACGAATTCTTCCCCGCCGTACCTGGCTATGATGTCGGTCTCCCGCGTCATGCCACGCATGACATTGGCGACGGTCTTAAGCGCCGTGTCGCCTCTGGGGTGGCCAAATTGGTCATTGTAGGTTTTGAAGAAATCCAAATCACCCATAATCATAGAGAGCTTGTGTTTATAGCGGCGGCTTCGCCGGACCTCTTGATCCAGTCTCTCCTGGAAATACCGGTGGTTAAAGAGCTTGGTTAATCCATCGGTGATGGCCAGCTCCATCGTTTGTTCAAGCGCTTGGGCCTTTAAAAGAGCGATCGTCGCCTGGTTGGCCAGAAGGACCAGGGCTGACAGCTCGCGCTTTGTGTAATCGTGAGGCTCAAAATCGTCAACATAGAGAATTCCGACGACTCGGTTCTCCAGCCTCAGCGGCAAAGCGACCAGAGACTTAATGCCTTCTTTGATGAGAATCGAGCTCACGTCGTCGATCGTGTCCGATATATCCGATATAACCAACGGCGTTTCCTCTTTAAGAATCTTACTTGTCAGACCGCCTTCTCGTAACCTCCAGCGCGGCAGAGTCGCAAAAGCCGGCGAGAAACCCTTCGAGGACGCCAAATAGAATTCCCTTTTGTCTCGGTCATATAAAGCCAGGCTGCCCGCGGGCGCGCCCGTAATCTTAACAGCGCTGTCAACAATCAAATCGAGCGTTCCCGACATATCCTCTGTCCGCGTGAGCATCAATCCGATGGAGTAGAGGGCCTGGTGCTCTATCAATGAAGCCTGCGTCTCGTTATACAGCTTGTTGTTCTCAATGGCGATGGCGACCTGGTCGCTAATAACGGTAAGAAGCCGTAGATCCTCGTGGTCGAAAGCGTGGGTTTCGCTGGTCGAGTGAAGAATGATTACGCCGTATATTTTATCTCGAATCATAACCGGAACAGCTATTGATGATTGGATATTCATTTCCATCTTGAGCGGCGTGAACCGGCTGACGAATTTGCCCCGGCTATAGTCGTTTGGGACATCGTGGGCAATCAACGGCTTCTTCTCTTGTGCCACCCAGCCGGTATAACCCTCGCCCATGAAATGCTCGTTGCCTTTCATGTCCTTGGTGAATCCGTAGGTGCCGCGAACGGCCAGACGATCTCGCTTCGCCTCCTCGATCAGCAAAATCTCCCCGATTTGCGCTTGGCTGATGACCTGGATGGCAAAAGCCAGAATCCTGTCCAGTAGGTTATCCAAATCGAAATCGCCGGAAATCGCGCGCGCAACTTCCGACAAGATAGTGACTTCACTTAAATATCTGTCAGGATTTACCGCCGAAGAACCCGAGGGGAAAGATGTCCGCCGGACGTTCAGCCAGATCATGATTACCAGCGCGACCAGCACTAGCGCCAGCAATATCGCCAGAATCGCCTCAATTGTTGTAGAAATAACTTAACCTCCTGCTGCGCCTTTCAAAGTCGTCAGGTGACTTATTGTCTATTATCGGATACTTGGTTGTTAAAATGAACTCCTAATTGATATAATGACTGTAAACTATTTATAGAATGTGGTTACGATGCGGAACTATTAGAGAAGGAGCTAGACATGAGAGTAAAGAAAGAAGACTGCGGCGACAAAACCCTCGCCGAAAAGCTGACGCTCCTGTTCGAGACGCGTCTATCACCCGATCTGGATCCTTTCACTTTGCTTGAAGTAGCCGAAGGCACCAACGGTTCAATCTCCCCGACATATTTAATGAATCTCCGCGACGGCAAGTTCAGTAATCCGAGCATGAGCAAAATCAAAGCGCTCTCCAAGTTTTTCGGGGTCCCGATTACCTATTTTTACGACGAAGAAGGTGCCGACAAGCTGCGCGACGACCTCAGGAACGACTTCTACAAATCGCTGAACGCTCTATCAGACGAGGATGTCCGCCGGCGCATTGCCGAAACAACAACGCCCCGAGCGCAGTCCATCGTGATTAACATCGTCAAGAATAAAGGCCGCTAGCGTTTCGGCGGCTTTTCGTCTGTATTAAATCCCGTTTGGCTTCGTTCAGTAGCCGCCTTGACGGCTTGAGGCCGTTTTCCGTAAACGCGCTTCCCGCGCTCACCGTCACCAATCCCGTCTCGCCGTTTATCCGAAGCCTGGCCACGCTGGCCTGCATTTTGCTTTCCCAGAAATGTATCTCATCGCGCTGGACCCCGGGCAACATTATCGCGAACTCGTCGTCGCCCACCCGCGCGGCGATATCATAAGGTCGTATTTCGTTTTCTATCTCCGCACCGATCGCTGAGATAATATAATCCGCGACCGCCGAGCCTTCTCTGTCGTTTATCAAAGTAAAACCGTCAATATCCAGCATGAGGACACCCAGAGATGTCTTATGCTCCTTGCTTCTCGCCAGTTCTTCCTCCAGCCTGTCGTAGAAATACGTCCCGCTGAATAACCGGGAGACTTTGTCTGTAACCGCAGCCCTATAAAGCCTGGCGTTTTCAACCGCGATCGAGAGCTGGTCAGCCAACGTCGACAGCAGATCGATATCATTTGGCGTATAAACATCGCCCGAAAGCTTCTCCCCCAAAACAAGGAATCCAATCAGCTCGTTTTTCACGAACAATGATATGTAGACATTGACAGGCTTGTCGACGCCCATAATGACACGATTTCCGTTACTCCTTAGCTTGGCCGCGAGATTGTTGTCTTCCCCATATCTCGTCTCGCCAATAAAACTCTCGTCCTTTCCCGCAAAAGCCGCAATGGAGAACTCTCTTCGTTCCGAGTCATGCAAGAAGACTTCTACGTAAGACAGTTTCAGCGTATCTTTAATCGTTGCAGCGGTTTTGTGAAGTAGCTCGTCAAGGTCAAGAATCTTTACTACCATCTTTGAAAACCCGCTAATTGCGTCTTGGTATTCATAATGCGTTTTGAAGAAAACTGTGTCTAAGTAGCGTTGAACATTGCGCTGCACAGGCTCAAAAGTTAGCGCAACCGCTAAAGCCATTAGAGCAACCGGAGCTAAGGATTTATAGCCCGTCAGATTCTGAAACATTGTCTGCGTTATAAACGTAGAGGCAACATATCCAACAGCAATCATAGCTGTAAGAATCGAGTAAGCAGCGCTTCTCTTGACAATGATATCGAGCCTCGTTAACCTTTGTTTTAAAATTGCGTAAGCTACGAGTAAGATGGATGCCGCGATGCCAAAATGACCAAGTGGAAAGATAAGCCAAATCCCATAGAGTGGCATAATATTGACAATACCGCTTGTAATGGCAATCGCTGCTGCAAAAAATATCCATTTTGCCTGATTCCTTTTTGCCCCGTCAGTTAAACGTAATTCACGTAAAAGTATGTAAACGCTGATCAGCATTATCATAATGAATAGAGCATCAAAAACGCGGCTCAACAAACCCGGCAGAACATAAAACCCGCCTTTTACATAAGTTGCAGCTCTATAAAAATATGGTGTGAACGTTGTAGTAGCGAAAACGCTGCTTCCCGCATAGAGTGTCACGTCGAACGCATGGCTAATCTTTGTTGAACCAAATGATTCTTGAAACTCTAGAACAAAGTTGAGAAACGCTGAGGGAATAAAAACAAGGCCAATACCAGATAGTCGAGCCCAAAACAGCGCCAATTGTGTCGACGGACTAGACCACATCATCAGAATTCCTAGACTCCACAAACCTATCGCACATGCAAGTACTGCGAAATTGACGTGTAATCGACTACGAGGTCTATTGAGCGCAACAATAAAAGCGATTCCAAATGACGCCATAACGGTTAGCGCTACCGTAAGCAAGAATATTACATCCATTTATCGATCCCCTATTATCAAAATCGTCAAGAATAAAGGCCGCTAGCGTTTCGGCGGCTTTTCGTCTGTATTAAATCCCGTTTGGCTTCGTTCAGTAGCCGCCTTGACGGCTTGAGGCCGTTTTCCGTAAACGCGCTTCCCGCGCTCACCGTCACCAATCCCGTCTCGCCGTTTATCCGAAGCCTGGCCACGCTGGCCTGCATTTTGCTTTCCCAGAAATGTATCTCATCGCGCTGGACCCCGGGCAACATTATCGCGAACTCGTCGTCGCCCACCCGCGCGGCGATATCATAAGGTCGTATTTCGTTTTCTATCTCCGCACCGATCGCTGAGATAATATAATCCGCGACCGCCGAGCCTTCTCTGTCGTTTATCAAAGTAAAACCGTCAATATCCAGCATGAGGACACCCAGAGATGTCTTATGCTCCTTGCTTCTCGCCAGTTCTTCCTCCAGCCTGTCGTAGAAATACGTCCCGCTGAATAACCGGGAGACTTTGTCTGTAACCGCAGCCCTATAAAGCCTGGCGTTTTCAACCGCGATCGAGAGCTGGTCAGCCAACGTCGACAGCAGATCGATATCATTTGGCGTATAAACATCGCCCGAAAGCTTCTCCCCCAAAACAAGGAACCCGCGAATCTTATTGTCTATTGTCAATGACATAACAGCCTGGGCGACGCCTTGATCTCGGTCCAGGATAACGCTTTGTTTCGCCGCGGCCAGCCGCTGCACCAGGCCGCTTTCCTCTTTAAAAGACCAGTTCGCGATAATCGATTCATCACCGCCAGTAAAAGCAGCGACTTCAAAGACATTTGTGTCGGCATTCTTTAAAAACACGACGACTTGATCAAGCTGAAGAGTCTGCCTGATTGTCTCAGCGGTCTTTTGCAGAAGCTGGTCAAGGTCCAGTATCATCACGACCATGCGGGAGAACTCTTTGATTGCCTCCCGGTAATCATAATGCGTCTTGAAAAACCTCTTGTCGACAAACTTCTGGATCACACTCCGCAAAGGCTCAAATACAATGGCAATTAGAATGCCGAACACAGTCATAAACATGAGAGAAGCTGCACTACCAAACCGGCTGATGTGAAACCATTGCTGACAGGCAAAAATGACTGACACATATACACCGACCAATATTGCCGATGCGGTCGAGTATACGATACTCTTCTTTATAATTACGGCTATATCAAGAAACTGATACTTCGATATTGCGTATGCAATTATGGCGGTAAGAGTCAATGACCCTATATATCCAACGGGCGGTAGTACTACTCCAACTGGTGCGGCAAAATATGAAAAAAACGGCAATACGCTCAAAACAGTACCCGCCATAATAAGTCTATATAAAAGACGGCGCTTCACATTTGCGTGGTAATATCCGAGAGCAAGCAAGTGAATGCACGATAAGAAGCAAAGAATTATTAGAGTAATAAGAAAGTACTGTATGGGAATCGCTTTCAAATAATAGCCGTTCATAAACTCTAAGGCCTGTTGGTTTACTAAAGAAGTCCTATCCAGTAGGAAGAGCGTGGCAGCCCAAATGTAGGTAAAGAGGATTAGAATCCGGCTGACCCTTCTTCTACGCTCAGGTTCAACAAAGAAAGCAATGAAAAGCAGAAAAGTCGGCATCGTGAAGCAAATACCTGCTTCATATGCCCAAGATCGAATCACCGCAGTAACTGCGTCTCCACTTGAATAGACATACGCATCCCCTATTAAAAGAAATGCAACAAAGATATTCAGAAGGGCAAATGAAAGACAGAGCCTGTTCCGCGGGCTTTTCCAGATAATAAACAATGATAATAGAACATGAAGACTGCCAGATAAGATTAGTGCAAAAAAATGACTATCAAAAGCCCCGTAAATCATTGCTCTTTCCCCAATCAGCCAATGCTAAACAGGGCATCATTCTAGCAGAAGTTAGGATATTTTAGAAAGGTTTTAGTCTATGCTGTTTTCAGGTGTCCGCGGCGGCGCGCGTTGTTCAAGGTGAGAACAGGTTTCGCGCCACGTTTTTGCGATCTAACTAGCACTGAAATAAATGCTCTAACGACTTGCGGGTCAAATTGCTGACAAGAATGGGCTTTTAGCTCGTCGATTGCTTCTATCGAAGTCATTGCCTTTCGATATGGCCGCTTTGTGATCATAGCATCATAAGCATCCGCTGCGGCAAGTATTCTCGCGGGAAGCGGGATATTTGACTCAGAAAGCCCATCCGGATATCCATCCCCATTTAAACGTTCATGATGGTGTCTAACCGCCGACAAGCCATCCTTTATCGATTCAACAGAGCTTAAGATTTTCTCACCCATTATTGTGTGGGATTGGACGTGAAGGAACTCTGACCTTGAAAGTTTAGACTTTTTATTTAAGACCTGCTCGCTGACTCCGATCTTACCGACGTCGTGAAGAAGTGATACTTCGTACAGTAGTTGACATTCCTTGTCCGACAAGCCCATCTCCACGGCGATTGACTTGGCATAATTCGCGACACGCTCAGAATGTCCTTTTGTATACTCGTCTTTCGCTTCCAGCGCAGCCACGAGTGACCTTACGGTGTTTAGATAACTTGCCTGCAAATCATCATATAGTTTCGAGTTCTCAATACTAAACGCAGCCTGGCTACATAAAGTCTCAAGCAATTCGGCATCGTTGTCTGTAAACACCGCGCCAGATTTTTTATCTCCAAGAAAAAGGATTGCCAATAGACCACTCTTGCCTTGTACGGGGCAAATCATGTTTAATCCGAGGCCTTCAAGTTCGCGACGAGATCCGCGATCAACCTTTCTTCTTAATATTTGTTCATCTTTGTCGTCAAACCAGACCGGCCTATTGTGATGTTCTATATGCTCCACAAGCCGTTCATGACGATCTAGAGCCATCGTAACTTGCAGCTCCGCCGGTATTCCTCGTGCTGCGACAATTAGGTACTTGTCGCTCTGCCGATCGTAGCTCATGATCCAAGCATTCTTGGGTTGTAAGGTGTCCGTAATCGCCTGTAAAAGATACGATGTGATCTCTATTGGATTTATCAATGTGCGGAATTTCTCGCTGGTTGTCTTGATTACTTTTTGGTATTCATAGTTCTTTCGGAAAAAGACCTTGTCAACAAACTTTTGAACATTTCGACGAGTTGGTTCAAAAGTTATCGCGATTATTAGGGCAACTATAATCACAGGGTAAGCTGACTTATACCCAGTCAATCCCTGCAAAAATGCTTGTGTAAAGAAAACGACGCCTATGTAGGCCGCGGCAACCATGCCAGTTAGAACTGTATATACAGCACTTTTCCTGATGATTACGTTCATGTCTAAGAAAGAAAACTTCATGATACTATATGCGATTAGGCAATTGGCCACAAAATTACCAATATGCCCAATCGGATACATTCTTACACCATACAGTGGTAGAAAATTAGTTAGCCCCAATCCAAAGCCAATGGCTGAGGCTAGAATCCCAAATTTAATCTGCGCCCGCCGATGTCCAAAACTAGTCTTAAGCCCCCTAAATAACTGTGCGGCTCCAATTGTAATGATTATTGGATAGAGGACATCATAAATCATTCCTGATATGCCTCTAATCGGGGAGTAGCCCCAATAAAGAAGCGTAAGATCTTTGTTGAATAGATGAGTTGGTACTGTCAATACTATGGAAACACTAGCAACATAGAAGAATCTGCAGAGCGTCCATAGGAGCTTGTTCTTGGTATCTGTCAAGATTAGAACGAAATGGAGATAGACGACGGGAATCATTACCATGCCAACGCTATAGAATTTATTCCACAATAACGCTGCTTGTTTATTGTCAGTATTTACGTAAACCATAAAGAAGCCAAAGCTCCAAATAGCCACGCAAAGACTAAATAGCGCAAATATCTGGTGCATTCTACTGTTTGGTTTTTTGCCTAGCACAAGTCCGCCAAGGAACAAATTGCCAAGGCTGGCCACTAAAGGAGGGATGGCGTATATCATGTAGTATTTATGCATAGGCTTTGTCGATTAGGGCGCTAGGCTGGTAGTTTTGCCAATGCCGATAAGGATCTTTGTCTCACATCGGCATTTGAGTCTTTTGCAGTTTTCTTCAGCGCCGACTCAGCCCGCTTGTTAGGAATTCTTTCCAAAGATTTTGCCGCAATCAACCTGACGCTCCATTCCTCATCTAACAATGCCTCTATCAGGTAATCAACAGACTCGGCGCTTCCGATACTACCTATCGCCTCTGTTGCGCTGTATCTAACTACTTTATCTTTGTCTTTTTGAAGGGCAGATAACGGTACAACCGCTTCGATGCTGCCAATTTTCCCTAATGCGTCGGCTGCATTCCCTCTAACCCATGGGTCAACGTCAACCAACCCTTTAATTAGTTCTTTGACAACAATAGCTGTGTTTTTCGGATTTGCCAGTATGTTTAATCCTTCAAGCTGTTCCATACTCTTCAGAGTATTGTGTGATAACGCCTTAGCCTCTAAAGCCATTTCGCCCAATAAGTACGCGCTATTCTCGCGGATAATAGAATCCGAATCGTGGAGTTGCTCAACCAGTCTGTTTAGAACCCTCATGCCGTCGTCCAATGAGATCAGCCCCCTCATCTCGTTTGTATTAGAGGTACTTAACCATTTCGGCAAATCTAACCTGATACTTTAGCTTTTCAACACTAATTTTCATCAATCTTGCCCAGCGCAAGGATAGTATTTTTACCGCCAAATCCAAAAGAATTGGATATCGCAAAGTCCACAACGTGGTCGCGTCCAATATTTGGAACATAGTCTAAGTCGCAGTCGGGATCAGGCTCTTCGTAGTTCATCGTAGGAGGCAAATAACTCTGACTAAGCGAAAGCGTTGTCCCTATTGCCTCCATGGCAGAAACCGCGCCAATGGCATGCCCTGTCATTGCCTTTGTGCCGCTAACAGGAATGTTTTTGGCATGGTCCCCAAATACTTTCTTGATAATCTTGGTTTCAATAACGTCATTCATCGGTGTTGAAGACCCGTGGGCGTTTATATAACAGATGTCATTAGGTCTTAGATTGGCGGCTCTTAGTGCAATTTCAACGGCGCGAGACGCTTCAGTTCCTTCCGGATCTGGTTGAACCATATGAAATGAATCACAGGTCATTCCATAGCTCATAAGTTCACCGTATATGTGCGCTCCGCGTCTTTGCGCATGCTCCATTTCTTCTAAGACGAGCATAGCAGCTCCCTCACCTACTACGATGCCATCACGGTGCAAGTCAAAAGGACGGCTCGCCTTTTCCGGCTCATCGTTGCGGGTTGAAACCAGTCTGATTGTCTCCAGAGAATTAAAGAACATAGGGCGTATGGGGGCCTCTGCGCCGCCAGCAATCATAATATCGGCATTGTTTATAACAATTTCGTCGTATGCGCTGGCGATTGCTGACGCTCCTGATGTGCATTCCCCTGCAATTGTTAAACTTGATCCTTTCGCTCCAATATTCAATGCAACTTGGCTGGAAGACGACCCTATAGAAAACGCAATTGCTAGAAATGGGCTTAGGGCGCCGCTCCCACGCTCAAGCAACACATCATACTGATCTTGCGCAAAACCTATACCACCAATATTGGTCCCCAACCTTACGCCCATTCGTGATGATTCACGATTCGTTATTCCTGCATCATCAACAGCCAAACGACTTGCCGCTACTGCAAATTGCGTAAACCTGTCCATCCGACGAGCGTCTCGCGCTGGAATGAAATCTGTTGGGTCAAAACCGCTTACTTCTGCCGCTACCTTACTCTTTACATTGGCGGGATCAAATAAGGTTATTGGCGCAGTTCCTCTATACCCATTCCTCAAGGATTTCCAAAAAGCTTCCTTGCCAATGCCAATTGGAGTGACCGGCCCGAGGCCGGTGATGACGACGCGGCGTTTTTTGGTCGCGTTGGGGACGTACACATAGGGGGTCTGTTTATCCCTTTGGATGACTCCCTGCATGGGACTAAGGCGAATCTTGTTTCCGCCGTCGCTTTTCGACTGCGCCAACATCTGTTCGGCTTTCTCGATCAACCTCTCGCTGGTCATGTCTTCATACATGGCGGTGATGCCGAAACTCGCCGTCAATTGAATATCCGCGTTGCCTGCCCGCCCAAACGACTTGATCGCGATGTTCTTTCGAATTCTTTCAGCTAACCGGAAAGCCTGTTCGTGGTCGCATTCCGGCATGATAATGGCGAACCGGTTATTGTCATATCGGGTCGCCACCTCGGCCTGCCTGGCGTTTCCGACAACCTCGTCCGCGGCTTCCTTTAAGACAAGATCCTTTACGGCTAACCCAAAGTCGTCGGTTTTAGAGTCAAAGCTGTCCAACTCTATCAGGACAAGTGTTAACGGGTGCCGGTAACGAACGGCTCTGGATACTTCGGACTCCAGACGAGAGTCGAAATACTTCCTATTGAAGAGTCCCGTTAGGATGTCGACACTTAAATGATTCTCGCTCTCCTTCGCCGTAACAATCAGCGCCTCGCTCTTTTCGAGGAGCGAGAAATATCGGAAGATGGTCGCGCCTAGAACGTCGATAAACGGTTTTAGGACTTTGGCGTATGCGGCCAGGTCGGACGCGCTCGCTGAACTCAGACTTCCGATTGCCATTTCAATGTCTCTTATATCAACGCCGAGTTCGCCGGCAAGACTCTGAAAGTCACGGTTATCGGGACGGGTTTCGGGATTAAGAACGCGCCCGCAGACCACGGCTCCGGCAACGCGATTTTCAACCGACAGGGGGAAGGCGATGTTGTCTAAGCCGGCGTGGCAGGTAAAAACATTGGTCTTTCTCTTCTCCGCGTTTGCCCTTAAGACGTTTTGCTCGTAACACTTACGGCATCGCGTCTCGCCGATCTTTGAGGATTGGATCAACCGACAGAATTCGGGCAGCGCTTCACGGCCGGAGATGACCTTGCCTTGCGAGTCGAGCAACTGGGCTTTTACCCCGCTCAACTGAGCAGCCAGGTCTTGGACTTTCTCCCAGCCCTCAAACATCCCTATTAGATCGTTAACGCTACTCGCACCCAGGGAGGTTTCCATCTATTCCTTTTCAGTAATTGTTATCAGTTAATAACTTTAAGTAACTCTAAGTAACATTAATTAACAACAGATAACAATTTTAACACTACTAGAATAAGTGTCAAGATGGGAGCAACTATGCGGAAAGCTTTATGCGCTATTCCCGAACCTGTCCGTCTCCATAAACTATATATTTCGTAGACGTCAGAGCTTCCAAGCCCATCGGGCCGCGCACATGCAGCTTCTGCGTTGAGATGCCGATCTCGGCGCCCAGACCGTATTGTCCGCCGTCGGTAAAGCGGGTTGACGCGTTGGCGTAGACCGCGGCCGCGTCGACCTCCGCGGTAAATCGTCTGGCTGCCTTATAGTCGCCGGTTATGATGGCCTCTGAGTGACCGCTGCCGTAAGTGTTGATATGGTCTATCGCTTCATCTAGCGTTCCAACCGTCTTTATTGCCAGCTTTAGTGCCAGGAATTCAGTGCCCCAATCGATGTCCATTGCTGGCGTTATCTTGTCAGAGAACGACCTTGCCAGGTCGTCGCCAACCATTACCACTCCGCGCTCGTGCAGAGCTTTAGCCGCTTTGGGCAAAAACTTCTTGGCCACGTCTTTATGGATAACCAGACTTTCGGCCGCGTTGCACACGCCAGGCCTTTGGCATTTAGCGTTGATAATTATATTCTCAGCCATATCAAGATCGGCCGCTTTGTCTACATAGACGTGACAGTTCCCAATCCCTGTCTCGATAACCGGAACCGTCGAATTCTGGACAACCGACTGGATAAGCGACGCGCCGCCGCGAGGAATCAATACATCGACATATCCGTTGAGCTGCATGAGTTCGGTCACGGCCGCCCTGTCCGTAGTCCTGACGGATTGAATCGAGTTTTCCGGTAAGCCGGCTTTGGTCGCCGCCGCTGCGACAATATCGCTTAAGGCCAGACATGAATTTACAGCCACCGAACCGCCGCGCAAGATAACCGCGTTGCCGGTCTTCACGCATAGAGCCGCCGCGTCAACGGTAACATTCGGCCGGGCTTCGTATATCATCCCGACAACTCCCAGCGGCACCCTGGTAAGATTGATTTCCAATCCGTTCGGCCTTTTCCAGCCCGAAATTATCTCACCGATGGGATCCCGCAACGCCGCGACCTCGCGAACCGCGTCGGCGATTTCCTCCAGACGCTCCTCGTTTAGCGTTAAGCGATCCAGCAGGGCTTCCGTCAAATCCTTGCGCTTGCCTGCCGCCATGTCTTTGTCGTTGGCCGCCAGAATGAATCCCATGTTCTTCGACAAAGCGTCGGCCATCGCGTACAGCGCCTCGTTCTTAGCGCCCTCAGAAAGCGTCGCGAGTTTTAGCGCCGCCGCTTTTGCGTTTTTACCAAGTTCTTTAACATCAGACATGGCTGTCTCCTTGTACTCTTCGTAATCCTATTTTAAGATTACCAAGCAGTCGCGATGGATTACTTCGCGTCCCGCCAATTCGGGTTTAATCTTGCGGATATCATCGCTTGACCGGCCCATTATCGTTACCAAATCACCTGAATTCAGATTCACCAAACCCTTAGCAACAACATTGCCTTCCCTGTCGACGACATCCACGGTATCGCCGTCCTCAAAATCCTCGCCGACTCCGATCACTCCGGCCGGCAGCAGACTTCTGCCCTTCCCGATTAACGCGTCTTTCGCTCCGTCGTCGATGGTAATCGTTCCTTTGGCAACGGTGCCGAAAGCGATCCATGCTTTGCGGCTGGCCATCTTCTTGCCCCGGGGTTTGAAAAACGTTCCTATGTTGTCGCCCCGCATGGCTTTCGTCAAAGCGTTTGCTTTCCGCCCGTCAATCAGAAGCATACCGGCGCCGGCTAGTGTAACGATTTTCGCCGCGTTGATTTTTGTAATCATGCCGCCTGAACCGAATACTGAACCCGCTCCGCCGGCAAGCTTTTCTATCTCCGGAGTAATGTCCTCAACCTCCGCTATAAGTTTAGCCTTACCGTCTTTGCGGGGGTCGGCGGTGTGTAAGCCCTCTATGTCGCTTATAATAACAAGCAGGTCAGCCTTAGTAAGATTGGTGACAAGCGCCGCCAACGTGTCGTTGTCCCCGAATTTGATTTCCTCGACAACTGTCGTATCGTTCTCGTTGACGATAGGCACGACGCCGAAATCCAATAGTTTTTCGAAGGTGTTGGTCGCGTTTAAATAATGTTCTCTGTGTGTAATATCGTATTGTGTGAGAAGGACTTGGCCGACGTGGATTCCTCTCTCCTCAAATAAGCCGGTATATTGTTGGAGTAGAAGACCTTGGCCGACCGACGCCGCCGCCTGTAACTCAGGAATAGACGAAGGACGCTCATCCGAACCCAACCGCTCCAATCCCGCGGCGATAGCGCCGGAAGTTACCAGCATTACCTGATTACCTTCCGCCTTTAAGTCGGCGATTTGCTCTGTGATGGCGGCCAGCCTTTTGTGATCGAGCCGTCCGGTTTCCTTCGTTACAACCGCCGATCCGACCTTGATCACTATTCGCCTGGCTTTAGAAATACAAGCCTTTCTCATGCTTCTCGACTCGCTCCGCTCGCTCGAAGAATAATTATTGTGTTTCTTCCTCTATGCTATCAATCTTGTCGGCAAGAGCAAACTTCAGCGCATCCACGCCTTCGCCCGTGGCAGCCGAGACTCCGAAAAACGCAAAGCCGCGTTGCTTAAAGACCTCGGCCAGTCGTTTCTCTCGTTTCCTGGCTTCCGGCAAATCTATCTTATTGCCGGCCACCATAACCGGCAGCTTGTTCAAGTCCTCTCTGTAAGAGCGCAGCTCGTTCTGAACCAAATCAAAATTCTTCAAAACCGTATCTTCGTCGCCGGCCGACAGGTCCAAAATATGCACCAGAAGCCTTGCCCGCTCGACATGCTTTAAGAAAGCGATACCCATGCCTTTACCGAGGTGCGCGTTTTCCACCAGCCCCGGAATGTCCGCGACCACGAAATCCCGGTCGTCCTCGATCCGTACCATTCCCAGGTTAGGCGCCTTTGTTGTAAACGGATAATCGCCCACCTTCGCCTTGGCCGTTGACATAACGTTGATCAGCGTCGACTTTCCCGCGTTCGGCAGCCCGATAATGGCCACGTCCGCCAGCAGCTTGAGCTCCAGGATTGCCGTAAACTCCTCGGTCGACTCGCCTGGCTGCGCGAACCTTGGCGTCCGGTTGGTCGAGGTCGCGAATCTGGCGTTTCCTCTGCCTCCGCGGCCGCCTTTGGCGACCACTGCTTGCTCGCTCGTTTTAGTCAGGTCGGCCAGGATGTCTCCATCCTCGTTTTTAATCAACGTGCCGGCCGGGACCTTGATGAACAGATCATCGCCGTTCTTCCCCGTCATGTTCTTAAATTGTCCGGCGCCGCCGTTTCCGGCAAAAAAACGACGCTGATGTCTAAAATCCATCAGCGTCTTTAATCCGGAATCGACTATGAATATTATGTTGCCGCCGCGACCGCCGTCGCCCCCGCTGGGGCCGCCTTTCGGCTCGCACTTCTCACGACGGAATGCTACCGCGCCGTTGCCGCCCTTGCCTGCCTTTAACAGGACCCGGGCTTCATCGACAAACATCGCCTAGTTCAGCGGCCTTAAAGTTTCTCTACGACGTCTACCTTGCCGCCGTTGAACCGGACGTAGCCGTCGGTCGTGGCAAACAACGTGTGGTCGTTGCCGATTCCGACGCCCTGCCCCGGTCGAATCTTAGTACCTCGCTGGCGAATGATTATCGTGCCGGCCTTAACCATCTGGCCGCCATAGGCTTTTACGCCCAACCTTTTTGAATTGCTGTCCCGCCCGTTCCGGGAGCTGCCCAAGCCTTTTTTATGAGCCAACGTCTTTTCCCTTCGAAATATCGTCTATCTTGATCTTCGTTAACCGCTGTCTGTGTCCCTGCGTCCTCTTGTAGCCCTTCTTGGCTTTGTACTTGAAGACCAGCACTTTGTCGTCTTTCATCTGCTCAAGAACGGTTGCCTTAACGGACGCCTTAGCCAGCGCTTTACCATCGGCTATGGTTTCTTTTTCGGTTCCAATCAGCAGAACGTCGTCAAAAGTAACCGTCTTGCCGGCTTCAGCGTCAAGCTTTTCAATGGTCAGCGTGTCGCCTTGTTCAACCCGGTATTGTTTGCCACCGGTTTTTATAACTGCGTACATTAATCCTCCCGTATTCGTGCGTAACTAAATAATAATAATGGATTTTCGGTGTTGTCGCAAGGTTTCGTGTGGTTTTAACAGGGTAAAACTTACCGCAGCTTGTAGTCCGACCAGAGGTTTTCGGTCCGGATTTCAGCTGGTTTCCGGTCGAGCATCGCGCGCTCGAAGCCAAGAAATGTCCTGACCAGATCCGGGTCCCACTGTTTGTTAGCTCCGTCTTCAAGCCTGTTCAAGGCCATCGGCATACTCATCTTGGCCCGGTAAGGTCGCTCGCTGGTCATGGCGTCGAAGGCGTCGGCGATTGAGAGGATCCTTGCGCCCAACGGGATATTTTGTCTGGCCAATCCATCCGGATAACCGTGTCCGTTCCACCATTCATGGTGATGCTTGATAATCTCCAGTAGCTCGTTAGGCAGGTGCAACGGTTCCAGAATCTTTACGGCGATGTCCGGATGCTGCTTGACTTGTTCGAATTCATCCGGCTGCAATTTCTCCGGCTTATGCAGAACGCTTTCCTCGATAGCGATTTGACCTATGTCGTGCAGCATCGCGGCGCGATAGATGATCTTTACGTCCGCTTCGGGTACGCTGACGGTCTTAGCCAGCTGCACGCTGTATTCGGCGACCCTGATAGAATGCCCTCGCGTGAAATGGTCTTTAGACTCGATAGCGATGCCCAGACTCTGGATTACGTTTTCTACGGAAATGAGCTGTTCGTGAAACGTCTGCAGCTTCATTGAGCGGTTAACGCTGACTAACAACTCGCGCTTGTCCACCGGTTTAACCAGAACCTCGTCGGCGCCGGCTTCGATGCACGTCAGTTTGTCCGCCAGGCCGGCAAACGACAACAGCATAACGACCGGTATGTTCATAAGAGACGCGTGGCCCTTAAGCCATTCGCACAGGTTGGACGGATCCGAACCCGGAATATGGTCGTCCAAGATGATAAGGTCGGGTCTATCCCCGTTAACCAGGTCTACGACATCTTGGCCGTTAAAAGCCGAAGCAATCCGGTACCCGTCTTCCTTTAAATAGCCTTTGATCATGTTAGTGTCGGAACCCCGTTCTCCGACGATGAGGATGAGTCTATCTTTGGGTCGCGTTAGTGTCATAGCCCTCCTAGCTGTTCTCGGCGTGGTCCGGGCAGGGTTCGTACTCCTTTGGAACGAAACCGCGTCCCTCGCAGGTCGGACACTTCTGTGTGAAAGCGTGCAAAAGACCTGGCGTGAAGCTCTTGCGGGTCATTTCAATTAGCCCTAAGCGAGAAATCTCGACCACCTCTGACTTGGCTCGGTCCTCTTCCAGAATCCCCTCAAACTCTTTTAGCACTTTGTCGCGGTCGCTCGCGCTGCCCATGTTGATAAAATCAACGACGATAAGCCCGCCGATATCTCGCAAACGCAGCTGGCGGCCGATTTCGCTGGCGGCCTCCAGGTTCGTCTTGATGATCGTTTTCTCCAGGCTCACCCGGCCGACATAACGCCCGGTGTTGACGTCAATCGAGGTTAGGGCCTCGGTATCTTCTATTATGAGATATCCGCCGCTCTTTAGCCAAATCTTTGTCTTAAGCGCGTTATTTATTTGGCTATCCACGCCGTACCTGGCGAACAGAGGATCGCGCTTCCGGTAATATCTGACGACCGACGACCGGCCGGGTTCAATGTCCCCGATATACGAAACTATTTCCTGATATTTTTCTTTGTCGTCAACTAGGATCCGCTTTACGTCCGGACCGAAAACGTCTCTGATAATCTTCATGGGCAAGTCCATTTCCCGGTAAACAAGCGTGCCGGGAGAAGCCTTGGTCGCGTCCTGCTGCACCTTTTCCCACAGATCTTTCAAATAGGTCAGGTCGCCAATAAGCGTCGGTTTGCTCTGGCCTTCGGCCTGCGTCCTGACGATAATCCCCATATTGTCGGGTTTTATCTCGGTCGCCAGCTTTTGCAGCCGCTCCCGTTCCTTGCCTTCTATCCGCCGGGATATGCCGACAAAATCCTTGTAAGGCGCCAGGACCATATAGCGGCTGGGCAAGGCGATCTGTGTCGTTAGGCGGGCTCCCTTGGAGCCGCGCGGCGCCCTAGTGACCTGAACAAGCGCGCTTTGCCCTTTGCGGACGCCGATTTCTTTGGGCTTCTTGCCGATATGCTCTCCGGCATCGCCATTTGGCTCTCTGTGGTGCTGGCCGACGTCACCCTCGGTCCCCTCGCCGATAATGTCGTCCGCCGACAAGAACGCGTTACGCGCCTCTCCGATATCGACAAACGCGGCCTCCATGCCTTGCAGAACGTTCTGGACGCGTCCGAGATAGATATTCCCGGTGATCGAACCGGTGTCGCGGCGCTCGACGTAGACTTCCTGCAGGAGCTTCCCGTCTAAAATAGCGAGTTGCGTCTCTTGCTCCTTTACCATAATTAGAATCTGTTTTACACCCATTGGGATTTTCCTCCTATTTTTACCTTCCTTATCTCGCGGGCGCCCGTCATCCGAACCTCCGGCGGAAGGTTTCTGCTCATTCTCTCAGCCAACTCCCTTAAAGGAATCATAACCTTAAGGGTTATGTCGGCAAACTGATTAGTCGAATCCTGGCCGACCGGTCTCGCCGGCGTAACGGAAATCTTCGGATGCGGATTGAACCCCTGAGTCAGCTCCAGCGGCAAATCGGCTCTTCGGCACGCCCGCTCGAACAAACGCATCGTATCCAGATGCGATATGTATTTTAGCAGCCCATTCTGGTCGAACGTCATCCTTATCCTGGGCATTTTACTCCGCAGCCTGCGCATCCGGCCAGACAATCGACAGTTGTCACGGCTGCCTTTGCCTTCTCGTATTCGCTGATCAAAAACTTCTTCGAAACGCCGTCGGCGACGCAATCCCACGGCAGCGTTTCGTCGGTGGCACGCTCCCGGTCGTTATAGTCCTCCATCGTCAAACCGGCCGACGCGAAAGCCGACCGCCAGCGCTCGAAGTCGAATTGCTCGTGCCAACTGTCAAACCTGGCGCCCGAGCGCCAGGCCGCTTCAATCGCCGCGCCGACGCGCCTGTCCCCTCGCGCTATCGCGCCTTCCAACAGAGCCATCGCCGGTTCGTTCCAGCGATATTTAAGATGACTTTTCCTCAGTTTGTCCCGTAGCAGCATGCTTTTCTCCGTTAACGAATCTAAGCTATCCTGAGCCGCCCATTGAAAAGGCGTGTGCGACTTCGGGACAAAGGAACTGATGTTGACGGTTATATTCACGCGGCCGTGTTCTTCGCGAGGCGTTTCGTCCATGGCCGCGGCGCGCACCTTATAAACCAGATCGGCTATGCCGGCCACGTCCTCCATAGTCTCTCCCGGCAGGCCGATCATAAAATAGAGTTTAAGCTTCCGCCATCCGTTGCGGAAGGCGATAGCTGTTGTCTTCAGCAAGTCTTCCTCGGTGACTCCCTTGTTAATCGCGTCACGCATTCTTTGCGTACCGGCCTCGGGAGCGAAAGTCAAAGAGGTTTTTTTGCCCGCCCCTATGATCTTGGCAAGCTCCAGCGAGAAAGCGTCGACGCGTTGCGACGGCAAAGATAAGGTAATCGCCTTGGCGGTTAACTCCGGCACCAGCTCCCGGCTGACCTCGAGGATATGCGAATAGTCGCTACTGCTTAGCGATACCAGTGAGGCTTCGTTATAGCCGGTATTGGCCAATCCTTCCCGCACCGCCTGCTTTACCGACTCGGCTTTTCTCTCCCTGACCGGCCGGTAGATCATGCCCGCCTGGCAAAAACGACAGGAGCGTCCGCAGCCGCGCATAACCTCGACCTGATAACGGTCGTGAACAACCTCAAGATACGGGACCGGCGGCCGGCAAGGGGGCGCGAATAATTCCAGATCTTTAACGACGCGGCTTCTCACAGGTCCGCTCGCGGGATCGTATAACGACGGCACGTACACCCCATCCAGCTTCGCTAGTTTTTCCAGCAAATCGTTCCTTCTTCCCTTCTTCCTTTCTTCCCCTATTCCCCTCTTATGCTCCCTTACCACTTCAACTATCTCCGTTACCGCATCTTCTCCGTCGCCGATTACAAAAGCGTCGATGAACGCACTCATCGGCTCGGGATTAAATGCGCAGGGGCCGCCGGCGATAACAACGGGGTCTCCCTCTCGGCGATCGACTGATTTAAGCGGGATGTTCCCTAAATCGAGAACAGTCAGGATATTGGTGAAGTTTAGTTCCGATTGCAGGGTGAAACCTACGATATCGAACTCGTTTAACGGCCGCTTGGTTTCCAGCGACCATAAAACACCGCCTGATTCGCGGATGGCCTCTTCCATGTCCAGCCAAGGCGCGAAAACGCGCTCGCACGCCGCTTTAGGGTCTTTGTTGATGATTTCGTAAAGGATGGCCAGCCCAAGGTTAGGCATGCCTATTTCGTAGGCGTCCGGGTATGTCAACGCAACGCTGACATCGACCGAAGCGGAGTCTTTCTCAACCGTGTTCCACTCCCGGCCGATATAGCGTCCCGGTCTGCGCACCGAGATCAAGAGCTCTTCATAATCAAACGTCAATAACGTCCTGCCCCGCTTTGAGCGCTTTCGCGCCGGGCAATCTCAATTCCGCGTCGTTCTCGAAATATTTAATGGCGGCCTTACCTAGGGCAACCGTGCCCGCGTAAGCGATACCGCCCTTAACAGCCCAACCTAGAATTGGAATGAAAGCCGCCAGATTGCGGGCCGCCGCGCGGAAGGCGACTGCGCTTCCGAAGACGACCAGTAATTCTTTCAGTCGTTCGATTCCGATATCCTGACCGTAAACTACGGCTATCTTAAGAATCATTTTTACCTGATTGGCGGTCATAACCGGCATGTCGGCGCCGGGTAGGAATATAAGCGCGCCTATGACCACATTCTCGGCCGCCGTCGCCGTGATAATCCGGTTGGCAACCGCTTTGCGGAAAACCGGGAAACGCCGGGCAAGCGGAATCTCTACGTCCTTGGCCTGGGCGACAATCCGCGGCATCAATTCGGCCAAAACATTGGTTCCCGCTGTCGCCGAAATGACCGCGATCTGATTCATGGGCGCCCCGAAAACGTCAGCCAGTCTGTGCTTGATGTCTTTAGCGTCCTCGCCTGCCAAATCCAGTTTATTCCCGACCAACAGATAAGGTTTTTTCATGTCCCTTACGGCTTGCCAGACGGCAAGGTCTTTTTTGTTATCGCGGACGGAAATATCAACGACGAACAGCACGATATCGGCTTGACTTGCCGTCGCCAGGGACGAGGCAACGCTCTCGGGCTTAGGTCCGAACTCACAGATGGAGATATCGGCTATCTGCCGCTCGGCCAGGCTGCCTCGGTCAAGCAAAAACCAGGCGCCGACTTCGGCTTTGCCGGTCTTGTTTCGCCCGAGGATGGCGATCGTAATGGTGCGATCAACCTCGCCCATGACCTCGTCGTAGATTTCTCTCAGTTTGTTAACGCTTACAGTACTCGCCAAAAACTCTCCCGGTAGTTAATTTTGAAGTGACGCCAGTGATTCTGGTGATTTTCTCACTTCCATCACTAACTTCACTTCCTTCACTTCACTAAAATGTCTGCGCCCTCTCGGCTACGCCCCCGTATTTTCTCATCGCTACGTTTAGAACCAATCCCAGGCTCATCATCGTCGCCAGAAAAGAGCTACCCCCATAGCTTATCAGAGGCAGCGGTATTCCCGTAACCGGCATGATGCCGATATTCATCCCGATATTTACAAAGGCTTGAAACAAGAATGACGAAAGGACGCCCACGCAAAGCAACGTACCAAACAAATCACGGCTGTCCCTGGCAATCTTAAGAATCCGCCATAGGAGCAGGCTAAACAAAACGATGAGCGCCAAACCGCCTAAGAAACCTAGCTGTTCGCTCAAAACCGCGAAAATAAAGTCGGCGTAACCGTGTGGGATAAAATTCAGCCGCGTTTGGCTGCCGAGGAACAAGCCTCGGCCGAAAAGCTGGCCTGAGCCGACCGCGATCTTGGACTGGGTTATGTTATAACCGGCTCCGGTGGGATCGGATTGCGGATTCAGAAAAACCAACAAACGGGTCACTTGATATTGATGAAGAATATTCAGTTTAACGGCCAGGATGGCGCCCAACACCCCCGCCGTGCCCAGCCCGGTCAAAGCCCAAAGATTGACGCCTGCGGCGAACATCATGCCGAACATAATGGCCGCGAAAACGAGCGCCGTTCCCAAATCCGGTTGGATGAACACCAGTATCAAGTAAAGGCCGGTGTAGCCGAGCGCGACAAAGAAGTCCTGCTTCTCCACCCCGGCGTCTTTCCTCTTGCTAAGCAGCGTCGCCAGCATAATGATCAGCGCAAGTTTTGCGAGTTCCGATGGCTGTAGCGTAAAGGGTCCCAAAGGAATCCAGCGCTGGGCGCCCAGCAGTACCTGGCCAATAATAAAAACAAGAATCAGCAATACGACCACGGCGCCGTAGATAACGCCGGAGTAAGTCCTTAACTTCAGATAATCGAAACTGGCCATGAAGGCCATCCCCAGCAGGCCGACGATAATCCAGCCGATCTGCAGGCGCAGAAAATGGTATCCGTCCGTCGCCGCCGTCGCGCTGTAGATGAAAAGGGCGCCGTAAGCCGCCAGGGCAATGATTAGGGCGACAAACGTCCAGTCTATATGCTTGATCGGGTGCGACGCAGACAGCTTTCTGGCCACTTAATCCACCGAGCTTTCGATTCTGATTTCGGAATCTGAGCTCAAGCCAAATAAGCTCTCCAGGATTTTTCTGGCCACGGGGGCGGCGGCCGACACGCCGTGCCCGCCTTCCTCGATCATCACGACCACGACATATTGGGGCTTATCGGCCGGCGCGTAGGCGACAAACCAGGCGCTGGCTTGCTTACCATACATCTCGGCGCTGCCGGTCTTGCCGGCTATTGGAATCGAGTCCAGCGGCCAACCGCCGAACGCGCTCTTGCCCGTTCCGTCCGTTACAACTTGAACCAAATCGTCACGGACTATTCCAAGAAGCGCCGGGTCAATGCCCACATTTCTGATTTTCGCTGATTTAACCTCGCTGACCGCGCCTTTATCGGGAGAGACCACCTTCTTGACGATGTGGGGCTTGAATAGCGTTCCGCCGTTGGCGATGGCCGCGTAAACATTGGCCATCTGGAGCGGCGTCGCCAGCACATCACCCTGTCCGATCGCCATATTGGTCGAGTCGCCGGGATACCATATCTGATACTCGGGGTCGTTCTTATTCCATTTTCTTTTCCAGTCCTTGGTCGGAACCCTTCCGCCGTCCTCGCCCGGCAAATCTACGCCGGTCGGTTTGCCCAGGCCGAATTTAGCCGCGTACTCCTGCATTTTTTCACCCTTGGAGGAAATCAGTTTGTAGAAAGCCAGGCCTATTTCGTAGAAGACCGTGTCGCATGATTGAATGATCCCTTCCTCTAGGGTAAGCCTGCCGTGGCCGGTTTTCAGCCAGCAGAATTGAGGCCACTGATCGCCCGCCCCGGTCCACTTGCCGGTACAATTGTATTCCGAAACCGCCGAGGCGACGCCTTCCTGCAAAGCGGCCGACCCTGTAATACCCTTGATAGTCGAGCCAGGCGGGAAACTGTTGGCCATGGCCCTGTTGTTGAGAGGATAGTGGTTGGCCGGATCGTTCAACGCCTTCCAGTCGGTGTCGGATATGCCGTGTGAAAACAATCTGGGATCGTACGACGGCTGGCTGGCCATCGCCAGAATCTCGCCATTGTTCGGGTCCATGACCACTACCGCCCCGGCCGGAGCGTTATAGTATTTCTGCGTGTCTTTGTCATAAGCTTGCCGCGCCTGTATCAGCGCCTCGGCCAGGAGGTTCTCCGATAAGGCCTGAAGATTTTTATCGATGGTCATGGTGATATCTTGACCTGGTTTTGGCTTGCGGATTACTACCGAGGATACGGGATAACCGGCCGCGTTTACTTCGATCCTCTCCAAGCCGCTCTTGCCCGCCAGCTCCTTCTCGTAAGAAAGCTCGACGCCTTCCCGACCGATCACGTCGCCCATATGATAGTCCTTGAACTTGTTTTCTTTAAGCTCCTTGTCTGTTACCTCGCCCAGATAACCCAGGATATGGGCGCCGGTATTGCCGTTGGGATATTCCCGCACTGGCTTGCCCTCGATCAAGATATGCGGAAACTCCAGCTGGTGCTCCTTAAGGTAGACTGCCACCTGCTCGTTAACGTCTTCTTTGATAGGGGCGGGTTTGTATGGATCGATGCGACGGTTGTTGAGCCGCTCCTCGATCGCTTTCGGGGAAACTCCTAACACACCGGCCAACCGTTTGATGACGTCTTTCTCTTCCTTGACGTCATCCTCTCCCTTTGATGCTTGTACGTCCGTCATGGAAACGACATAGCTGGGACGGTTGCCGACCATTAGAACGCCGTTGCGGTCGTAGACGTCGCCGCGGACGGCGTCCAGAGCGACCTCTCTGATTTTGTTCTCCGTCGCGATGGCGACGAATTCACGCCCCTGAATAACCTGTAGAAACAACAACCTTACCAGGATAATCACGGCTGCGGCCAGAATCAGGAAGGCCAAAACGGCGACGCGCCGTTCCACCAATTCGTTTTCGTACATTATTTCGCCCCCTGATACCAGGCGACTCGTTCCTGCCATTTGAGGAACCAGATATAAGCCGGATAGATGAATGGGGTGAATAAAGAGTTGTAGATTGCCGTGGGAATCATGGACCAGTTAAGAATCGACCGGACGACGACCGTTTCCCCAAAAAGGAACGCCAGCAGAGCCGTCATAACCTGGCTAACCAAACTAGCCGAAAATACCGCCACCAGAGGCCACAGAATCCCCTCTCGCGGGCCCAAGTCCTTAAACAGCGATGCGGCCGCCCCGATAATCGTCTTGGTCACCATGTTGAATCCCATATAGTTGGCCATCACCAGGTCCTCCAGAAGTCCCCCGGCAAAGCCCGATGTGGCCCCTTTCATCATACCTTCCGTTAGCGCGAAACATACGATCACCACGAGCATTAGGTCCGGTTGGATACCAGCTACCGTCAGGTGGGGAACGATGACCGTTTGCGCCAGAAAGGTTCCGATGAGTATGAGTGAGGATAAGAGAAGATGTTGCACGTTACCTCGTTCCGGTGATGATGAAGACCTCTTCAATCGTCCAGAAATCGACCGCCGGGCTGACCGAGACGTCCTGGAACAGCCCGTCCGTCCGCTGGCCGACCTTGGATACCGTACCGACGACAAGTCCCGCCGGATAGAGCCCGCCGAGTCCGGAGCTGATGACGATCTCGTTATTGGCTGTCTTAACGTCCTTGGCAAGATAATTCAGTCTTAGAGCGTTCTCACCTTCGCCTTCGACGATGCCGGTCGCTCGGCTATTCTGCAGTCTTACGCCGACGGCGCTTTTTTGGTCCATGATCAACTGGACCAAGCATGAGTTGGCCGTCGTCGACATGACCTGGCCGACCAACCCGTCGGAGGTCGCTACGGCCATTTTGGTGTGAATTCCGCTTTTGCTGCCTTTGTCTAATATAACGGTCGCCTGCCAGGTATTGACCGATTTGCCGATAACCGTAGCGAACGTGGTGACGAACTGTTCGCGCACCGGCGCGCCGACTTCCTTACGAAGCCTGGCGTTCTCCAATTGAAGCTCTTTTAAGTCGATCGTGTCTTTCCGCAGCCCCGCCACTTCTTTCTTAAGCGCTCTGTTCTCTTCCTGAAGGCGGCCGAAGTTCGTTACCGACTGCCAGGTATCGGAAAAGCCTCGGGCGACGCTGAACGAGCCGGCCTGAAGAGGCGACAGAAGGTTAACGGAAAACCGCTGAAGGTTGTGCAGAAAACCGTTGTCGGATTCGCGGAAATGGATTACTAACACGGAAACGCTGATGAGGATGAGTAGCGCCAGAGCTATTCGGTTGCCCCAATTGACTTTGCGTTCGAGCATGATGTTGGTTTAAGGCGGGTTAACGCCGCGAACTAACGAGGACTTTCTTCAAGCTTTCGTATTCTTCCAGACATTTACCCGCGCCGATCGCGACGCAGTTGAGGGGTTGTTCGGCTATGTGAACCGGCATACCGGTTTCCTGACGTAAGCGCTCGTCTAAGCCCCGTAGTAACGCTCCCCCGCCGGTCAGTACGATCCCGCGGTCCATAATATCGCTGGAGAGCTCTGGCGGCGTCTTTTCAAGCGTTGACTTAACCGCATCGATGATGGCCGCGACCGGTTCCTCGATCGCCGCGCGCACCTCTACGGAAGATATAATGAGCGTCTTCGGCAACCCGGTAACCATATCTCGCCCCCGGATCTCGGCTTGCTCTTCCTGGTTTAACGGATAGGCTGAGCCGACCTCGATCTTCAGCTCCTCTGAGGTCCGTTCACCCAGCATAAGATTATGTTCGCGCTTCATATAAGCGATGATTGCCTCATCGAGTTCGTCGCCGCCGATGCGAATGGATTCCGAGGCGACGATGCCGCCCAGAGAGATGACCGCCACTTCCGTCGTGCCGCCGCCGATGTCGACGACCATGTTCCCCGACGGTTCGTGAATCGGCAGTTCTGAGCCGATCGCCGCGGCCATCGGCTCTTCAATCAGGTGGGCCGAACGTGCGCCGGCCTGTTCCGCGGCTTCCTCGACGGCCCTTTGCTCGACGCCGGTGATGCCCGAAGGCACGCCGACGATAACGCGAGGACGGGCCAGAAAACGACGCTTATGAACCTGCTGGATGAAGTACCGGAGCATACGTTCCGTAACGTCGAAATCCGCAATCACGCCGTCTTTCAGGGGTCTGACGGCGACGATATTGCCCGGCGTCCGGCCGATCATCCGTTTGGCCTCCAAGCCGACAGCCAGAACGCTGCCGGTCGTTTTATCGATCGCTACGACCGACGGTTCGTTCAGGACGATTCCCCGCCCGCGGACGAATACCAGCGTATTGGCTGTCCCAAGGTCAACGGCCATGTCTCGGCCGAAAATATTCATCAGGTTATCGAAAATTTTCAAATTACTCCTATTAAATGCGGCCATCATTTCTTAAGAATTAGCAGAAAGGCCAGCAGGATACCGATGACGGCTGAAATGGTGACCTTAAACATCATTCCAAGCGTCATGGTAATAACATGCAGGTCAACAGTGACAGGTTTAAAACCTATGACTACACCGCTGCCCAGGATGGGCACATATGGCCGGAAAACCTCTCCCATAGCGCCACCGATAACAGCCCCTATGAGCAGGGCAACGGCTTGCCCGACGTGATCGTCTCTCCTAATAATCAAAAAAGACCTCTGCTTCCAGTCTTTGAAATGCGCGTTTTCGCGTACCGTTCTATTTTACCACAGGCTTGGAGATTGCCTAAAAGAACAGGGAGATCTCGTACTCCGCCCGCTCTGGCGCGTCGCTGGCATGCACTACGTTAGAGTCGATGATTAAAGCGTAATCGCCGCGGATAGTTCCGGGGGCGGCTTCGGCGGGATTGGTAGCTCCCAACATGGTTCTGACAAGCTGGATTACATCGGGGCCTTCGATTACCATGGCCACAATCGGGCCTGACGTTATGAACGCTACCAGGTCGTTAAAGAAGGGTTTGCCTTCGTGGATATCATATAACCGGCCGGCTAAAGCCTTGTCGACGTCAAGCAGTCGAAGCGCCGTTACGTCCAGGCCTCGTTTCTCAAACCTCGAGACTATCTCGCCGATCAATTTACGTTTGACCGCATCCGGCTTGATCAATACTAATGATTTCTGCATATCAGCCATACTTAAGACTCCTTTGTGTTCTTACTCTTTGCTCTCCGCTCTTTGCTCTCCGCTATCGAGAGATTCTTTAGCTTCTCCTACCGTATATAACGACCCGGTAACTAGTATCATGTCGCCGGGCCGGGCTTCCCGGCGCACTTGCGTCAACGCTTCCCCGACAGACGCGGCGGCCGAAACATTGTCCGCGTATGCTTCCGCCATGCCCGCCAGACTGTCGGCGTCCATAGCCCGTGGTGATCGCACGGCGGCCGTGATAATCCTGTCGGCCAACGGGCCTATAGCTCTGACGATTCCTTCCGCGTCTTTGTCTTCCAGAACGGCCAAAACCAGGATTAGTTTATCATATTCAAACTCGTTCCTTAGGGCCGCGGCCAGCGTCTCGGCGCCCGCGGGATTATGCGCTCCGTCCAGGACAAGCAAAGGATCTCTGGCCGCGATTTCCAGCCTGCCGGGCGAATCTACCTCCGGCATAATGCGAGCCAAGGTCTCCCCAAGGGAAAAAGTTTCGGCGTCCTTAGATTTGTTTAGGAACGCTTCTGCGGCGGCTGTCGCCATCGTCGCGTTCAGGGCCTGGTGAGAGCCTTTTAGCGCTAGCGGTATTCCCGGATAAACGCGGCGCAAGCCTTTGATTGTCAGATATCTCAAGCCGTCGGGATGGAATTCGGCGTCCAAGAGGTCGAAATCCCGGCCGAAAATCTTTAAATCAGCCCCCGTCTGGTTGCACTGCTCCTTGATAATGGCCAACGCGGACGGCTGGTCGACGCCGGTTATAATCGTCGATCCGTATTTGACAACGCCGGCTTTCTCGCCGGCGATCGCCTCGATGGTCATGCCCAGACGGTCGACGTGCTCCAAAGCTATGTTCGTTATCACGGCCACATCCGGTTTGACGACATTGGTCGCGTCCCAACGGCCGCCCATCCCCACTTCGATAACCGCCGCGTCAATTTCCATCGACGCGAACCACGCCAATGCCATGGCCGTTAAGGCTTCGAACTGGGTAACGATACCGCCAAGGCCCGCCCTGTTGGTGTCGGTTATAGCTGGGATAACGCGCTCGAGGGCAGCCGCGAATTCGTCTTCGGAAATCTCCACGCCGTCGACTGACAAGCGTTCTGTATATGACACCAGGTGCGGGGACGAATAAAGTCCTGTGGTGAATCCCAAGCCGGAAAGGATCGACCTGATCATACGGGCTGTCGAAGTCTTACCGTTGGTGCCGGTAACGTGGATAACGCGAAAGGCCGCTTCGGGATGGCCGAGGTCGCGGCACATTCTATTCATGCGGGAGATATCTGGTTTGATGCCTTCGGCGGTTTCGGTATTAAGGTATCCGATCGCTTCCAGGTAATCCATCAGCCGCTCAACAGCTCGAGCTGGTGGCGTAGTTTCTCCTGTTTCTGCGTAAGGTCCGCCGCCGCGTCTTTAACCTTTTGCACGATCTCCGGCGCCGCTTTCGTCACGAAGCCGGGGTTGTCCAACTTAGCGGTCGCCTTTTTCAGGTCCGCCGCGATCGCGTCCACCTCGCCTTGCAGCCGTGTTTTTTCTTTCTCCAAATCGACCAGACCCGCCAGCGGAATGTAGACCTCGACACCGCCGACCACGGCTTTCGCGGCCTGACCTTGTTTATGGCCGGCTTGTTCGTAAGAAACGGTTCCCAGACCGGCTAGCATCTTAATCTCGTCTTCGTGGTCTTTTATCAAGCCGATCTTAGGCGCGTCGGAAGAGGCGAAGATGGCGTCGACGGGCTTTTTAGGAGACAGTTTGAGGTCATGTCTAATCTGACGGATCGCGACGGTCGCTTCGATAAGGAGCGCCGCCTCGGCTTCGGCGTTCTTGTCGACTAATCTTTTATCGGCTTGTGGCCAGTCGGCCAGCATGATAGTACCCTCAACGCCCGGCAACTTCTGCCGGATCTCTTCTGTAACGAACGGCATGACCGGATGAAGCAGCCTCAGTACCGTCTCCAGCACATGCGCCAGCACATACTGAACGACTGCGCGATCCTCGCCGTTCAGACGTTGTTTCGACCATTCTATATACCAGTCGCAGTAATCGCCCCACACAAAGGCGTATAGCGTCCGGCAGGCCTCGCTGAAGTTATAGGCCTCCAGGTATTTGTCGGTTTCTTTGGTTACCGTTGTCAGCCTGCTTAATATCCATCGATCGGCGACCGTCATCGAGTCGTGGTCCGGAGTGAACGCCGGATCATAGCCGTCCAGGTTCATAAGAACGAACCGGCTCGCGTTCCACAGCTTATTAACGAAATGTCGGTATCCTTCAATCCTGTCTTTACTGAGGATCACGTCGCGTCCCGGAACGGCCAGAGAGGCTAGTGTGAAACGCAACGCATCCGTCCCGCTCCATTCCAAAACATCAAGTGGATCGATGACGTTGCCGCGCGACTTACTCATCTTCTGGCCGTGCTCGTCCCGGATCAGCGCGTGGACATATACGTCCTTGAACGGCGTCTCTCCGGTGAAGTGCAAACCGGCCATTATCATTCTGGCTACCCAGAAGAAAATAATATCAAAAGCCGTGGACAGCAAGCTTGTTGGGTAGAAATATTCTAGGTCTGGAGTATTGTCAGGCCATCCCATTGTGGCGAAGGGCCAAAGCCAGGAAGAGAACCAGGTGTCCAGGACGTCTTCGTCTTGCTTTAGATCGGCGCCGCCGCACTTAGGACAAGCCGCCGGATCGTCAATAGCGACAATCGTCTCGCCGCAGCCGGCGCAATACCAGACCGGAATCCGGTGGCCCCACCACAGCTGGCGCGAGATGCACCAGTCCCGGATGTTCTCCATCCATTCGAAATAGATCTTCTCCCAGCGCTTCGGATGGAACGTCGTTCCCCCGTTTCTGACGACTTCTATGGCCGGCTCCGCCAGCGGTTTCATTTTTACAAACCATTGCAGCGACTGGTATGGCTCGACAATCGTATGACAGCGGTAGCAATGGCCGACGGCATGAGCATGCGCGTCTTCCTTCTCCAAGAAATCGCCCTTGGCCAGGTCCTTTAGGACGGCTTCCCGCCCTTCGTTTCTATCCAGACCCGCGTATTGCCCCGCGTTCTCGTTGAGGACCGCGTCCTCGGTGAATATATTTATCTGCGGCAGATCATGCCGGATCCCCATGTCGAAGTCGTTGGGGTCGTGCGACGGTGTGACTTTGACTGCTCCCGTGCCGAACGCCGCGTCGACGAATTCGTCGGCTATGACAGGAATCTCCCTCTTCAACAAGGGCAGAATAACCGTTGAGCCGATCACATTCCGATAGCGTTTATCGTCCGGATTCACCGCGACCGCCGTATCGCCCAGCATCGTCTCCGGGCGAGTCGTCGCCACTGTCAGGAAACCGCTTCCGTCTTTGAACGGGTATTTTATGTACCAGAGTTTACCTTGCTTTTCCTCGTGCTCGACCTCGATGTCCGATAAAGCAGTCCGGCACCTTGGACACCAGTTGATGATGTAACTGCCCCGGTAGATCAATCCTTCGTCGTAGAGCTTCTTGAATACCACCCTTACCGCGCGGGAGTACTCTTCGTCCATGGTAAAGCGCTCCCGGTCCCAGTCGCAGCTACAGCCCAGGACCTTAAGCTGGTTGATAATCGTCTCTCCGTATTGCGCCTTCCACTCCCAAACACGCTCGACGAACGCGTCACGGCCGATATCCTGACGCGTTTTGCCCTCTTTGGCCAGCTCCCGCTCAACGACGTTCTGGGTGGCTATGCCGGCGTGGTCGGTGCCCGGCAGCCACAAAACGGAGAAACCCTGCATGCGCTTCTTCCGGATGACGACATCCTGCAGGGTATTGTTAAACGCGTGGCCGATGTGCAAGGAACCGGTTACATTTGGCGGCGGGATGACAATGGAATATGAAGGTTTAGCCGGATCGATCGGTGCGCTGAAGTAGCCGCCTTCCAGCCATTTCGCGTACCAGGAAGCCTCTACGACCTTCGGTTCATAGGCTTTGGCGAGGGGGGTTTTCTCCACGACTGATTGTCCCTCTAAGCCGTTTCTTCGCCCAAAGCCTTGTCAGCCGGCATGCCCTCGGTCACTAGAGTCGGCGAGATGCCTTTCTTTACCGCTTCTTTGGTGACAACGCACTTGGTGACATCAGGCATAGACGGAATCTCATACATCACGTCGAGCAGCAAACCCTCCAGAATCGAACGGAGGCCTCTGGCTCCGGTGTGTTGAGACATCGATTTCTTGGCGATTTGTTTCAACGCGTCGGCCTTGAACGACAGCTCGACGCCTTCCGCCTCGAAAATCTTAATGTACTGTTTGATAAGCGCGTTTTTTGGCTCCGTCAAGACGCGTACCAGGTCCTGCTCGCTCAGGGTCTGCAAATTTGTGACGACCGGCAGCCGCCCTACGAATTCAGGAATCAGACCGAAAGCTACCAGGTCTTCCGGCAATAAGTGTTTAAGCGCCTCTGTTGTCCGCGCATCTTTGGCTTTGGCCAGCTCAGCGCCGAACCCAAGACCTTTCTTGCCGATTCTCGACTCAATGATCTTGTCCAAGCCGACAAACGTGCCCCCGCATATAAACAGGATGTTGGTCGTGTTGATTTGGATTAATTCCTGATGCGGATGTTTGCGGCCGCCTTGCGGAGGTACGCTGGCGTCGCATCCCTCCAGAATCTTCAGGAGAGCCTGCTGAACACCTTCGCCGGAAACATCGCGGGTAATCGAAGGATTTTCCGCCTTACGGGCGATCTTGTCGATCTCGTCGATGTAGATGATGCCGGCTTCGGCGCGCTTAACGTCATAGTCCGCCGCCTGGATTAGCTTTAAGAGGATGTTTTCAACGTCCTCTCCGACATAGCCCGCTTCGGTTAGCGCGGTCGCGTCGGCGATGGCAAAAGGAACGTTCAGCATTCTGGCCAGCGTTTGGGCCAGCAGGGTTTTACCGGAACCCGTCGGTCCGATTAAAAGGATATTGCTTTTCTCCAGCTCGACTTCGTCGTCGACCGGCATCTTAATCCTTTTATAGTGGTTGTATACCGCCACGGCCAAGGCTCTCTTGGCGTCATTCTGTCCGATAACATAGGCGTTAAGAAACTCGTTGATTTCTTTAGGCTTAGCCAGCTCCATCTGCGGCATCTCAGCCTCGGGTTCCAGTTCCTCCAAAATGATGTCATTGCAGAGTTCGATGCATTCGTCGCAGATATAGACGCTCGGTCCGGCAATCAGTTTCTTGACCTGGCGCTGACTTTTTCCGCAAAATGAACAGGTCAGCAGTTCGTTTTCTTCGCCGTTCGGCATGTTATGCCCCCTTGGCTTCGCTCCTGTTTACAAAGACCTGATCAATCACGCCGTACACTTTGGCCTCTTCGGCCGTCATGATGTAGTCGCGGTCGGTGTCCGACGTGATTTTCTTGACGCTTTGCCCGGTATGCTTAGCCAGAATATTATCCAACAGCTTACGCGTCCTAAGTATCTCCCTGGCCTGGATATCTATATCGGCCGCCTGTCCCTGGGTGCCGCCGTGCGGTTGATGCATCAGCACCCGGCAATTCTGGGTGGCATAGCGCTTCCCTTTGGCCCCAGCCGCCAAGAGGACCGCCGCGCCGCTGGCGGCTTGGCCTATGCATGTGGTCGCGACATCCGGCTTGATGTATTGCATAGTGTCGTATATCGCCAGGCAGGAGGTAACAATACCGCCCGGAGAGTTTATGTAAAGGTTAATGTCTTTTTCCGGGTCCTCGCTCTCCAAGAAAAGCATCTGAGCCATGATAAGATTGGAGATATCGTCATTGATCTCCGTCCCCAGAAAGATAACCCTGTCCTTAAGAAGCCGCGAAAAGATATCGTACGACCTCTCACCGCGTGATGTATGTTCGACGACAATCGGTACTAGGCTCATTATTTATCCTCCTTGTCGGGTTTACCTGCCTTGGCAGGTTTATCGGCTTTAGCCGGCTTGCTTGCCGCGGTAGGTTTATCGGCAGCGTCCGCAGTTTCAGCTTTCTTTTTTTTGACAGGCTTATCTACCAGGCTAAGAAGAAAATCCGCGGCCTTGGCTTTCAAAAGGTCCTGCTTTATCGCCGTCCGCAACCTGGCCCGGTTGGTTAGCGCGTCCGGCCCCTCAGTGAAAAACTTGCCTTCGTCTCCCATGCTGCTAATGTACTTGTTAATAGACTCGTCCAGCTCAGGATCACTGATAATAATCTTTTCCTGTTTGGCCAGGGCGTCCAGCACCAAATCGGATTTCGCCGTTATCGCGGCGTCGGCCGCGACCCCCTCTCTGAACTTCTCTATCGTCAATCCTTCCTGCGTGGCGAGATAATCTTCCATGGTTGCTCCGACTTCCTGGAGCTGCTGCATGAAAGAGGAAATCATCCTTTCGGTATACTGGTCCGTCATAGACTGCGGGACCTCAACTTTGGCCGCCGCCGCGGCCGCCCGAACAACATCCGCCCCGAAGGCTTCACGCGCTTGATTTTCCTTAACGCGTCTGATGTTGTCCTTCACGTCCTTGCGAAAGCCTTCGACGGACTCAAATCCGACCTTCTTAGCAAATTCCTTGTCTAACGGCGGAACGATCTTTTTCTTTATGTCTTTGACCTTGACTTTAAACTCCGCGGTCTTGCCGGCCAGCGACTTCTCAAAGTATTCTTCGGGAACCGCTACCGTTATCTTCCTGTCTTCGCCCCGCTTGGCGCCCATAATTTGTTCCTCAAAACCCGGCCAGAACATATTCGAGCCGATCTCTAAAAGATAGTCTTCCGCCTTTCCGCCTTCCAGCGGCTGGCCGCTGACCGATCCGTCAAAGTCGATCATGGCAAACAATCCGTTCTCAATCTTGGCCGCCTCAGCGTCCTGAATCTCCGCAAACCGATCCCGTAGCCCGGTAATCTCGTGTTCCAATTCTTCCTCAGCTACTTTGACTTCGGGTTTCTTGACTTTGATTTTCTTGACGTCGGTCAGATCCACATCCGGTTTGACCTCGACGGTTGCCGTAAATTTAAACGGTTTCCCTGGTTCCGGCGGGTCTTTCATGTCAACCTCGGGCTGAGCGATTGGTTCGTAGCCGGACTCGGCAACGGCCCTGCTGTAGAGGTTGGGCAACCCGCCGCCTTGCAGAAATTCTTCGACAATCGCGGTCGGGCCGACCTTGGCCTCAAGGACGGATCTCGGGGCGCTGCCTTTCCGGAAGCCTGGTATGTTTATGCGGAGCGATAATTCCCTGGCGGCTTCGTTGAGAAGCCGCTTCATGTCTACTTCGGATACTTCTACGGTTAGGAGAATCTTGCTGTCTCCAAGTTTCTTAACGGTCGTTTTCACACTTCCTCCGCTCTGCTACGTTCGTGAACAATAACTTACCACTTACAACCAACAACTGGTTTCTTCATCTTGTCGACACGTTGTGTGTCGTTTGTTGTCGGTTGTCAGTTGCCGCCTTTTGGCGGCTCTGGTGCGAGGAGGGGGACTCGAACCGCCCAAGCGTCGGGCAGCCACCTAACCGTCTGCCCTCCTCACAAGGGCAACCAACGGTTTCCCCTTTAATATATCCCCTTCCTTACAATAGACTCCCGGGGGAACCTTTCCCCCTGGAGATTTCCCCCTTGCTTGGGGGTTCTCGTCTTCGTCATCGGTCTGGTGCGAGGAGGGGGACTCGAACCCCCAAGCCTTTCGGCACCAGGTCCTAAACCTGGCGCGTCTACCAATTCCGCCATCCTCGCACGTACATGACGGACTCTACTATACTTCGCTCTATTCTAGAATGGCCTGCCATTCGTAGCGCCTTTTAAGGCGGAGCCCTACAAAACTTCGCAGCCTAACCGCGAAGAATGGTAGGCCGTACAGGGATCGAACCTGTGACCTTGGGATTAAGAGTCCCCTGCTCTACCAGCTGAGCTAACGGCCCATCTCGCTATCGCTCGAACTTACAACTTACTACGAACAACCTACAACATTGTCTTTCTGTCTGCCCTTTTGTTGTTAGTTGTCAGTTATCCGTTCCTTGTTACCCAACCGCTAGGTTGGGGATGGCACGCCCATCTCGCTATCGCTCGAACTTACAACTTACTACGAACAACCTACAACATTGTCTTTCTGTCTGCTCTTTTGTTGTTAGTTGTCAGTTATCCGTTCCTTGTTACCCAACCGCTAGGTTGGGGATGGCACGCCCGGGAGGACTCGAACCTCCAACCACCGGATTAGAAGTCCGATGCTCTATCCAATTGAGCTACGGGCGCCAACATACTAGTTGTTGGTGGTTAGTTATTAGTCGTTAGCAAAGAACGTTCGGCCAAATCCCATCTAAATACCAACAACTAACAACCAACTACCGTACTTTGGGGCGTTCTCACCCTTAAACTTTGGGGTGACCGAGGGGACTCGAACCCCCAACCACCGGAACCACAGTCCGGTGCTCTGCCTTTGAGCTACGATCACCACACACAAGTTGTTAGCAATTAGTCATTAGTAGTTGGCGAAGAATCTTCAAGCAAAGCCTTCCTAACAACTAACAACCAACTACCGTACTTCTGGAGCGGGAGACGGGATTCGAACCCGCGACCACCAGCTTGGAAGGCTAGGGCTCTACCAATTGAGCTACTCCCGCTGATTATTAATGGTCGGGGTGAGAGGATTCGAACCTCCGGCCTCGTGCTCCCAAAGCACGCGCGCTAACCAAGCTGCGCCACACCCCGTCGACCTCCAACACCCTAACCCTATTATGATAAAGGAATGGGCTGATGACACGCAACCTAGCGCGCTAGGCTCTCGATCGCTCCTCTTAGCTTGCCGAGGGCTAAACCGCGGTGGCTGATCTTGTTTTTCTCTGTTAACTCCAGCTCAGCCATCGTTGACTCGTGTCCGTTCGGAATAAACAACGGGTCATAGCCGAATCCGCTGTCTCCCGATGGTTTTAGAACTATCCTGCCCTCAACAGAGGCTTCGGACGCTTTCACGTCGCCTTTTGGAGAGGCCAACGCAATAACGCAACGGAACCGTGCCGTCCTTTTCTCATACGGCACGCCTTCCAAAAGCTTAAGCAGTTTTACGTTATTATTCTCAGTATTTGGGGGTTCTCCGGCGAAACGGGAGCTTAAAACGCCCGGTTCTCCGCTTAAAGCGTCCACTTCCAGCCCGGAATCGTCCGCCAGGGCGTATTTCCCGAAGTAATTTGCTAGCGTTATTGCTTTTTTCCGCGCGTTTCCTTCAAAATCAGGCTCCGATTCGATGATTTCCGGCCAATCCTTGAAGTCTTTGTAGGTTAGCCAACGGATGTCGGGCATACTTAAAGCCGCGATAATCTCGTCAATTTTGCCCTCATTCTGGGTCGCGATAATTATGTCTGTCACTCAATCAGCCCCAAGACTGTTTTTTGTTTCTTAGTCAGTTGTTTTATTCCGGCGCCGGCCAGGTCGATCATTTTGTCCATTCCGTCCCTGCTGAAGGGATAGGCTTCGGCTGTACCTTGAACCTCGATGATCTTGCCGCTCTCCGTCATTACCAGGTTCATGTCAACTTCCGCCTTACTGTCTTCCTCGTAGTTCAGGTCCAGGCAATACTGTCGCCCGACAATGCCGACGCTAGTCGCCGCCAGAAACTCCGTGACCGGCGGCTCTTTCCAGCCCATCCCGGGTGCCAGTCCCATCAGCGCGTCATAAAGAGCGATAAATCCGCCCGTTACCGCCGCCGTTCTGGTTCCGCCGTCGGCCTGGATCACGTCGCAATCAACCCAAACGGTAATTTCGCCTAGTTTATCCAAATGGACGACGGACCTTAAGGCCCGTCCGATCAGGCGCTGAATCTCCTGGGTGCGTCCGCCCAAACGGCCGCTGGACGCCTCCCGCTGCTTCCTGGTGTGCGTCGCCCGGGGCAACATCCCGTATTCGCCGGTCACCCAGCCGCCGCCCGAGTCGCGCAGCCACATCGGGACGCGTTCCTCAACGCTGGCCGTACATATGACCTTGGTGTTCCCAGCTTCGTATAGACATGACCCTTCGGCCCATTCTATATAGTCTTTTGTTATGGTGACTTCGCGCAGTTCGCCGAAGTCCCTTCCATCCGCCCGTTTCAATCTCTCACTTCCATCACTATCTTCACCTTCATCACTTCTATATTCACTTACATCACTACCCAATCACTACCTGCTCAACGCTCTCGCCGTCCCGGCCGAGAAACCTTTTTACCAGATCGTGCACGGACGTCGTATCGCCGCTAACGATAAAGCGATGCGTCGCGCCGTCCTTGTTTTCCGCCAGATACCCGCGTCTGGTCAGATTCTCCTCGACTTCCGTCGCGGTTTCCGTCGCCGAGCTAATCAGCTTCACGTCCGGCCCCATGACTTTCTGAATGACCTCGGTCAGCAGCGGGTAATGCGTACAACCGAGAATGACCGTGTCAACTCTACTCTTTTTCAAAGACGCCAGATATTCCTCCGCGACGGCGGTAATGGCCGGTCCTTCCGTCTCCCCGCTCTCGGCGAACTCGACGAACCTCGGGCAAGCCTGCGCGGTCACTTTGATGCCCGCGTCCAGCGCTTCAATGGCCCGCTGGTAGGTGCCACTGGCTATCGTACCTTCCGTTCCGATTACCCCGACTCTGCGGTCGACGGTCGCCAGCGCCGCGCCTCTGGCGCCCGGCTCGACGACACCGATGATCGGTATGTCAAACTTCCTCTGCGCGTCTACTAATCCGGCCGCGGTTCCCGTATTACAGGCGATTACTATGATCTTGACGCCCTGGTCGATCAGATATTGCGCGATCTCGAAGACGAAACCCCTGACGTCCCTCAAATCTTTCGGCCCGTATGGAAAGCGGGCCGTATCGCCGTAATAGATTATGTCTTCTTCGGGCAGGTGCTCCAGCACCGCCCGGACAACGGTCAAACCGCCGACTCCTGAGTCAAATATGCCGATAGGCCTGTTGTTCAAGGCTCTCCTTCCGTGCAAGCTGAAACCCAATTATAGCAGATGTGTTATACTGATAAGGTTGTTATCGCGGGTTTGGCCCTCCGGAATTCCCCGGCTCTTGTTCTTCAAGCCTTCGAGACAATGCGTATGTTCATTAGTCGAAGGAGAAGAATATTGAGCTACACCGACACGTCGTTGTCGTGCCGTGAATGCGGCGCGCAATTCATGTTTACCACAGAAGAACAGGAGTTCTTCGCTTCACGCGGATTCAATCCGCCAGTCAGATGCCCGGAATGTCGGGCTAAGAAAAAGGCTGGCCGCGAGCGAGTTCCGTCGAACTCAGCCGAACGCCAGGCCAGACATCATTCAATGCGTCCGGAACACAAACCAGTCACCACGTCCGCCAGTGTCGCTTCCGGAGGAATCGTCTTTTCGGACTTTGGCTTGGACGAGATGCTCCTTAAGAGCATCAACAAGGCCGGATACGTCACACCGACGCCCATCCAGGCCAGCGCCATCCCGATTCTTATGGAAGGACGCGACATCATCGGCACGGCCCAAACGGGCACCGGAAAAACCGCCGCGTTTGCCATTCCGATTCTGCAATATCTGATCGATCATCCCGTAAACTATAAAGCGACCAGAGTTTTAATTCTCGCGCCGACGCGCGAACTTGCTGAACAGATCAATGAAGCATTTCGCGAGTTTGGCCGGTTTACGGATATCCGCTCCGCGACCGTTTATGGCGGCGTCGGATTTAACCCGCAGGAAGACGCGCTGCGCGACGGCACCGAGATTATCGTGGCCTGTCCCGGACGTCTGCTTGACCACATGACGCGCGCGACCGGTGACATAACTCGGGTTGAGATCGCCGTCTTAGACGAGGCCGACAGGATGCTGGATATGGGCTTTATCCCGGATGTCACCAGAATAATAAACGAGTTTCCCAAGGAGCGGCAGACGATGCTGTTCTCCGCGACCTTCCCGGCGGGCTTGAAACCGCTGGCGGGTGCCTTGAAGAACCCCGAACGGGTGTCCGTCGATATTATCGCGCCGGCCAAGACAGTGTCGCACGCGCTTTATCCTTGCGACCATCACCAGAAGACTTCGCTCTTGATTCATCTTTTGAAGAACACAGACACGTCGTCCGTCCTTGTCTTTACGAGGACGAAACACCGGGCCAACCGGGTCGCCCAGCAGGTCGGCCGGGCCGGCTTCAAGACAGACGTGCTTCACTCCAATAAATCCCAGTCGCAGCGCCAAGCCGCCCTGCGCGATTTCAAGTCGGGCCGCACACATCTACTGGTCGCGACCGACATCGCCGCCCGCGGCTTAGATATTGCTATGGTGTCTCACGTTGTCAATTACGACGTTCCCGACTGCGCCGATTCTTATATCCACCGGATCGGCCGCACAGGACGCGCGGAGAATGAAGGAGACGCCTTCACCCTGGTCACGAAAGACGATCACGGCACCGTCAGAGACATCGAAAAGACTCTAGGCCGTCCCATCGAACGCCGCACCCTCAAAGACTTCCACTACGCCGCAAAATCAAGCTAAACCTAAAACATATTCTTCGACTGATCTCGATCTTCGACTGATCTCGAGCTTGTCGAGAGAGATTGGAGAAGCTCATCGAGCGAATCGAGAAGTCACACTAACAACCAAAAAGGCCGCCCACCAGCGGCCTTTTTATTGCCTACTATATTCTTCGAGTGAGCGAAGCGAATCGAGAAGCTCCCTCTCCCCATAAAGAATGTGCAAACCGGACATCCTTTACATTTTAGTTCGCGCGGTGTGCAGGGCTATTTACGCGAGGTCTTGAAGTGCTATGACAGCTGAACGGCCGCTGACTTTGGCGACCAGCTTCTCATCTGCCGTCACTAGAGTCATTCCCTCTAGATCAGCCAAGGCGACAAAGTAGGCGTCGTAGATTGATATCTCATATTCAACAGCGTTTTCAATGGCAATATGCAGAGCGTCCATATCAAATGGAACAACATGGATTCTTTCCGCGCGGAGATCCTCTACGGCTCGGTGGATTTCGGCTTCCGGCAGAAGCCGGCTGTTCCTAAGAGCGTTGGCAAGTTCATAATAGGCCAGCTCTGTTGTCGCAATATCTATATTTCCGACGGCCGACTTGTTACGCAGCCGAATCGCGTTTTCAGAACCATGTTCTTCAATAAACCATTTGACCAGAACACTTGTGTCGATAAGGTAAGGCGACTCTAAATTACTTCTCGTCACGATACCGCCATTCACGAATGAAATCGGAACCGCTGAACCCGGAGCCTTTCGTCAGAGCACGAATCCGGTCCATATCCCGCCGAGCAGCCTCCCTACGTTTTTCGACTTCCTTCTCTTGCTTCTTGCGTTCGAAATGGTCCTTCACTAGTTCCCTGATGATTTCGCTACGGGACCTGGATTCCTGCTTGGCCTGGCGGTCAAGATCCTTAATATAACTGTCGGGCATCGATACAAGAAAACGATTCACGGCAACCTCCTTTATGATATCACTATGATATCACTTCCTTTATTGAACTTCAACCTTCACCTTTTTGGGTGGGTGGGGACAACAAATCAGAGGGGATGCTACTAGCCGAGTTTATCTATAAATCCTAAATCCTTGTTGTTTAAAATGAGAGTCCAGGGTAAACGCGGACTTGATACTAAGTTCTCGCATTATTTGGAAGCTTGCGCAATCAACGAAGCTCATCTGTCGGCGTTTGGCCGTTAACAAGGCGGCCAGAGCGGCCTTGTGCGTTGCGTCGTCGATCCAGCGAACCGAAAGAACTGGCAGCACGTCTTCTGCGAAAGCGGTCACAGCCGTCATGCCTAACCGGTTTTGGATAAGAGCTAGCGTCTCGACCAGCACATAGTTATGAGTAAACAAGACGTCCTCGCCGTCCAGTGCTCTAGACCACCTCTTGCTCGAGATTTTGTGCGTTTTAGAGGAGGCGTCTAGTGTGTCAAATAATATTGAAGTATCTACAAATACAATCACTCAAAAGCCTTGTTCAAGTATTTGTCATGTTCCTTGCCTACATCCGGCATGCCGGAACGGAACGCCCCGGCGATTTTCTTGGCTCGTTCGCGCTTCTCACGAGTTGAAATCGTAATCTCTCCCGCCAGAGTTGCATCAAGCGACTCACGGATGATGGTAGCCATTGATACTTTTCGCTCTTTCGCCATTGCCTTAATCTTTTCCGACTGTATTTCCGTCAATTGTATCTGAGTTCTGACCATTACATTCTCCAAATGTTGTGTAATCACTCTTACAGTTATGTTATCACTTCTATTATTATCGAGCAACTGTCCCGCGAGTCTATTTATAGGGTGGGTGGGGACAATCAATCTGAGGGGGTTTCTGTTTCTGCAAGCGGCACCCTCAGCTTCTCCACTCGCTTTGCTTACTCGAAGAGCAATGGTCTGGGTCTGGCCCCCTCACCTCAATCCTCTCCCCGAAGGGGCGAGGGATATTTTGGGCGGGTTCGTCCGCACTATTTTGGAGATATTGGGGGCGGGTTTGTCCGCGCTATTTTAAAGGCACTAAGGCCACTTGGGGGATTCTTTTGAAGTGGTCGTCCAGCGTCAGAATCTTATACCCATACTGCCAGGCCAACGCCGCCAGCCAGACATCATTCGTCGGCACCGGCGTACCGTTTTCTTTAAGGGTTTTCATGATCAGTGCATAGCGATCAGCTGTGTCTTCGTCTATGTCTATTAATAAAACGCTGGATTTACTCAAGAAATGATCTAGTTCATCTCTGTTTTGCTGCTCGCGATTTCCGGACGCGTATCCGGCCTGCAATTCCCCAAGGGTAATCGGGCATACGACAATCATGTCACTCTTCCGCAGCACATCTCTTATGCCCTGGCTTCCCCGCTGCATTGCCGAATATGCTGAAGTATCAATAATCGCTGCGCTCATTTCCACATATCCTCATCAATTTGTTCAAACATTTCCTCGATGACCTTGTCAAATTCGTCCGCTTCTTCTTTATTCCAAGCACCAAAGAACTCATCGAAATCGTGATTTTGTCTCTTTTCTTTTCTTCGCTTAACGATATTTCGCTGTACTGCGAAGAATCCTTCCTCTTTCTTCATCACTTTATACGCTTTTACCATTTCCCTGAACAGCGCGCTTTTGGAAACACCCTCTATTGCGGCCATTGCCTCGATTTCTTCTTTAAGCTCCGGGGCTACAGAGAACCCCAATGTCTTTGCTGTTCTTGACATTCTAATCACTCCTTGCGGTCTATAACTGTTGTAAACCATTATATCATCGAGCACCCTCTTCCGCGAGGCTGTTGTTTGGGTGGGGACAACAAATCAGAGGGGATTTTTATTTTCAGCGACAAAAAATGGCCGATGCCTCTGTTCCTGATCCACCAAACACGATTTTTCCTGGATAGTGGGTGGCGTGTCAGTTCCTGCGATTCGACTTTGGGGTCGAATCCCAGGATGACTCTTTTATGGCAGTTTCTGTTCTAGTTTCTGTTTTCGTTTTTGTTTCTGTTAAGAAATGCAGAAAGGCCGCCTGGTAGGCGACCTTTCTGTCAACTGGTGGAGGTGGCGGGACCTGAATCCCCGGCGTTTCCGTCGGGCAGGGACTATGTCTTCATCCTCTATTATTAATAGAGGAGCGAGGCGTATAATAGCCGTCTTAGATTTGCCTTCCAGCACTGACAGCTATGTCAGTCTCTACAGGGCCTTTCGACCCCTCGGCGTTGTCGTATCCCGTTGTACGGGACTTAGAGTTCACCGATGTAAGCCTCGTTTTCCGCTTGGCGTTACTGCCAAGGGCGACCATTATGTTGATCGAACCCGCGTCCCTTAGAGCCTAGATAAGAGCATCTTCGAGCGTAGCCTTTGTTTAAATCTCGCCGCCCGGGACCCCAAAGACAGGGTTCGGACAGCCATCCCGCTGGTTACCGCAGGCCTTAGCGGGAGTCCGGCCTTACGGTTTCCCACTTGCGACGCCTATTCGGGGCCGTGGGACTCCCCGGTAGACGACGTTACCTAACTAATTAGGCAGCGTATGCTAGTTCAGTGTCGGCAGTTAATGCCGTTCCGGCTGTTTAACGAGGACCGGGACTCGGCTCGCTTCTCTTACCGTATCCCCAAGGTCGAAACCAGTGCACCCCCTCGGTCGAACGGTCTTTTTCAAGTTACATTGCCTAGTTGTTGGCTGTTAGTTATTAGTCGTTAGTAAGTACTTTCTAACTACTAACCACCAAATACTAACTGCTATGCGCCCTAAGCTCTCTGCTTCTGCTTGGGTTGGTGCTTGGCTTTGAAAGCCCTTTCCATCTCACGTCTGGCTTCTTTCTCGGCGATGGTGTGGCGCTTATCGTACTGCGCTTTGCCCTTGCCTAAGCCAATCTCTACTTTCGCCAAACCGTGTTTGAAATATATCTTCAGTGGGATCAGCGTATATCCCCGCTCTTTTACCTTACCCGTCAGCCGCCCGATCTCCGCCTTGTTGAGCAGAAGTTTTCGTTCCCTTGTCGGCTCGTGGTTGGCGATGTTGCCCTGTTCATAGGGGCTGATGTGCAGGTTCAGCACGAAGACTTCGTTGCCGCTTATCCGCCCGAAACTGTCCTTCAGGTTCGCCCGGCCGGCCCGCAGCGATTTAACTTCGGTTCCCTTAAGCTGCATCCCGGCTTCGTAGGTCTCTTCGATGAAATAATCGTGAAAGGCTTTTTTGTTCGTAGCGACGGTTTTCAATCTTACCCCTTATACAAGTATAACACCGCCGCCGTCCGGCTTGACCGTAATGACGCTCTAGACTACGCTATCGGCATAGAGTGTTCAGCCAATCCTTACGCAGAGGGAGTGATATCATGAATGATATTCAAGAAAGAAATGATACCCCAGAGAAACCGCAAGACGTTGTTCCGGCGCCCCGCCGGGAGATCCGCCATTTCAAGGCCGTGAACATCATTTATTACTTAGCGGGAGTAATCGAGGTTCTGCTTGTCTTCCGCTTCATTTTCCGTCTCTTCGCTGCCAACGCGGCTTCGGGTATTGTGGTGTTCATCGACACCGTCTCAGCACCGTTTATGGCTCCATTTAATCTGATCTTCCCGTCTTCCACCATCGGTAATAATGTCTTTGAATGGCCGATTCTCCTTGCCATGGCTTTTTACTTGCTAATCGCGTTCGGCATCGTACAATTGATAAATGTGTTTGTGGCGCGAGCGCCGCAGGAAGAAATGTAGTATTAATTGATAATCTTAAGCTTTACGCCATTCTTGCCCTTCTTCTTAATTTCATACATCAATAGATCGGCCGCCCGTACCATATCCTTATAGGCGGTTGGCACGCTTTTATAGCCAGCTATCCCGACACTGTAGGTAACGTCCGGAAACTCATCTTTCGTGACTCTGTAAAGGGCGGCCAACAATTTGTCCACTACTTGCTTCGCCTTTTTAGGTTCCGTCTCAGGGAATAAGATGGCAAACTCGTCGCCGCCGATTCTGCCGGCCATATCGGATGAGCGAATTGACTGACGGATAGCAAGTCCAACAGTTCTCAAGAGTCTGTTACCGGCTATATGACCGAAGGTGTCGTTGACATCTTTGAAATCATCGATATCAATTACCGCAAGAGCAGCCGGATGTTTATAGCGGATAAGTACCTTTAATTGTCGATCGAGATCCTCGAAGAATCCGCTCTGATTTCCAAGCTCAGTTAGTCTATCGGTTCGCGCAAGTTCTTCTTGCCGGCCGCGCCGAATCTCAGATTCAACTAAGGCAGAGGTAGCGGTGGTGGCCGCATCAGCCGCAGCGGTAGCTGCGGTATCGGCAGCGGTAGCTGTGGTGACGGCGGTGGCTGCGGCGGCCGCGGCAGTGGCAGCAGTGGCAGCAGTGGCAGCAGCAGTGGCAGCAGCAGTGGCAGCAGCAGTGGCAGCAGCAGTGGCAGCGTCAGTGGCGGCTGTGGCAGCGGCCGTAACAGCGGCGTGGACAACAGCGGCGGCAGTGACGGCCGCAGTGGCGGCGGCAGCAGCGGCCGTATTTGTGGCATCGGCCACGGCATCGGCCACGGCATCGGCAGCAACAGTAGCAGCCGCGGCGGCAGCAGCGGCAGCAGCGGCAGCGTCGGCTGCGGTGGCGGCTGCGGTGGCGGCTGCGGTGGTAGCGGCAGCGGCGGTGTTGGTCTCGTCGGCAGCAAGGTCAGCCGCAGCTGCGGTGACGGCTGCGGCCTTGGTCTCTCGGTGTTTGCTTTGAGATTTTACCTCTGATAGTTTTGTGTCGAGTTTTTTCCTATGAGTCGTTTTTTGCTGCAAGTTTTGCGTACTCTGGCCTAACTTTGCCTTTGGTTGTTCTTTATTCGAAAGCGTTTTCTTCTTCACTTCAGAGCCCCCTCAGCATGGCGGTACGCAGCTTAATAATTTGCTAAGCAAGCATAACAAATTATTCGTAGTTTTGTTTGCGGAGTGCTTCAAGATATGAGAGTTGTCTAAGCCCATTCTTTCTATCAATGGCGCATTTTCTTGGCAATTTTGCTGATGTGGCGCTCCCGCTCGTTCTTCTTCGCTAGAAACTCTTTCCTGTCGGCCGTGTAAGCGATTTCTTGCTGTAGCTTTAGATAGTTTTCCAATCTGGAAGCATCGACAGTCCCTTGACTGATGGCTTTTCTAACCGCGCATCCCGGCTCGCTCTCGTGCAAACAGTCTCGGAACTTGCAGCCGGCCCCGATGTCCTCTATGTCTTTAAAGGCGCCGCCCAAACCGCCCTCAATATCCCAAAGCTGGAGTTCGCGAAGGCCGGGAGTGTCTATTACCATACCTTTGTCAGGCAAGATAATCAGTTTCTGAAAAGACGTTGTGTGTCTTCCCTTATCGTCACCCTCTCGAACCGTGTTTGTCTTCTGGGTGTATCTGCCGAGCAGAGCGTTGATTAGGGCGGATTTGCCGACTCCGGATGAACCCAGGAAGACGGCCGTTTTCCCTTTGGGAATATAGCCGGCAAGGTCTTGCATACCATGACCGGTTAACGCGCTGACAGCAAAGATCGGCACGTCTGACGCGGATTTCTTCGCTTCGGCGATCTTCGCTTCTATGACATCGTCGCTAAATAGATCATCCTTGTTCAGCACGACAACCGGATTGGCTCCACTCTCCATAGCGACCGCGAAGTACCGCTCCATCCTTCTGACATTGAAATCATTATTGAGGGCGCTGACCAGGAAGGCTGTGTCTACGTTGGCGGCCAGAACCTGCTCTCTCGTCACGCCGCCTGCCACCTTGCGGGAAAACTTGCTGAATCTGGGAAGAACGGCTTGGATCGTGGCTTCACCTTCTTCGTTTCTTACCTGGATGACGACCCAGTCGCCGACCGTGGGGAAATCTCCGCCGACGACGCTTTCATGACGCATCTTACCCGATATTTTCGCCTGCAAGTCGCCGTTCTCCGTCAGAAGACGATAGAAATTCTTATGCGCCTCATACACCCTGCCAACTGAATATCCAGATTTAGAAAAAAGTTTAAAGGCGGATGCAAAAAACGGACTCCATCCAAGCGTCTCCAGATCTGTAATGCTCATTCTTCATCCTCAACTATCGAGTAAACGGTTTTTATGTCTTTGCGTTTCAATTTATTCACACCAGCCAGCGTGATTATCTTAATCTCCGAAGCCACCTACTTCCCCCAAACAAAAACAAGATGCTTAGTCTTACTGTGTTGACCATAATACCATAGCCCCTGGTCAGCAGAATCTGGCGGCACTTTCACTCTCTAAAGAACGAGAGTGACATAACCTCATGCTTATATCTGCGCATATATCATATATGCGCAGATATAAATATGTATATCGAGCGCCCCAGCCCGCGAAGAGTCATCCTGGGCTCACGTTCTATGTGAGCGCAGGAGCTCAGACGATGCTTTCACTCCAGTTAGAATCGTGCCGTGAAGTCAAGGCGGGAACGTCGAACCTGGGTTTCCTTCCTCTCCGCAGTTGCGAGGTGAGCTTCTCGATTCGCTGCGCTCACTCGAAGAGTAACGGCCCCCTCACCTTAATCCTCTCCCCGCAGGGGAGAGGAAATCATTGAAAGGCCAAGCGGAGAGCATTGTTTGCGAAGGCGTTGCGACTTGAAACACGGGGTCAGGCCCTATCGCATAAGAAGAAAGGGCCTGACCCCAAAGCACTAACGATGGTAGGCCGCGAGCGGCATGTGGGTCTTTTTTCTTAGTTCTTGAGGGTGCGCCAGTCGGTGCCGGCCAGCATCGCTGCCAGGACTTCCTTGGCTTTTTCCAGCTGTAGATCCGGCTGACCTTCGCCCTCCGGATTGGAGATTTTGATATCGGGGGTTACGCCGACCTTGCTGATGCTGCGCCCCTTAGGGGTGTAGTATTTCGCGGTGGTGATGATGAGGCCGCTGCCGTCGCTCAGGTCTAGCACACTCTGCACGCTGCCCTTGCCGAATGTCTGGTCGCCGATAACCGGGCCGCGCTCATAATCCTGGATGGCGCCGGCTACAATCTCCGAAGCCGAAGCGCTGCCTTTATTCACTAGCACAACTAGCGGGATGTCCTTATCGGAGTTACCGACGGAGGTATACTTGCGCTCGGAGCCCTTCCTCTCCTTAATGGATACGATGACGCCTTTCTCGATAAAATCGCTGGCGACTTCGACGCCAGACATCAAAAGGCCGCCCGGGTTGCCGCGTAAGTCCAATACTATTCCTTTGGCGCCCTGTTCTTTAAGCTTCTTAACCTCATTCCGCACATCCTCACCGGCGGAGGAGTCAAAACTGTGGATTAGCCGGATATAGCCGACGTCCCCTTCCATCCGGGACTGGATATTGGGTATCCGGATTTCAGCCCTCTTCATGGTTACGTCGAAAGGATCGGCGCCCGCGCGGCTGATTTTTACCGTCACATCGGTACCGCTTTTCCCTTTAATCTGGCTCACGGCTTTATCAATCGCCATACCCTTGGTCGTCTTGCCGTTGATTTCCAGAATCTTGTCATTCGCCTTTAAGCCGGCCGCTGCCGCGGGGGTATTCTCGATGACGCTGATAATATTCAGAGTGCCGTCGATAACCTCTAAGGTCATACCGACGCCCTCAAACCGACCCTCTGTGACCTCGTTTATGTGCTGAAAATCCTTGGCCTTGAAATGCCGCGTATAATCGTCGCCCAGCGAACTGAGCATGCCTGTAATAGCGCCCTCGAGTAGTTTGTCCTTGCTGACCTTGTCAACATACTCTTCGTTGATGACGCCGTAGATCTCGTCCAGGATCTTGAAGTCGCCGTTCTTGGCCGATCCCACGGTGACGTGGGCGTTCATAAAGTCGCTAACGGCTTTCTTCTCGCCAATAAACAAGCCGCCCGCAAATACGCAAGCGGCAACGAAGATCGATAGTATTACGATGCCTATTATTTTAAGTATTCTATTACGCAACTAAGGTCCGTTCTCTTGCATTTTAAGGCAGCCAGCCCAGCGGGTCGACCGTGTAAGCTCTCTGATATGTATTATAAGGCGGGACGTACTCGTTATTCGACAGCTGGTAGTCGAACACCTCAAAGTGCAGGTGCCCGCCCGTCGAGGAATAACCGGTGTTGCCTGAGAGGGCGAACCGCTGGCCCATGGCCAGATGCTCACCCTCGCTGACCGAAATGCCGTTTGTCAGCAGGTGACAATACCGCGTCTTGACGCCGCCGCCGTGGTCTATTTCCACGGTATTTCCGACCGCGTCGTTCCAACCGATATAGATAACCGTCCCCGCGGCCGGCGCGAGCACCGGCGTGCCCTCGTCAACCCCAATGTCCAATCCGTAATGAAACCTGATGTCGCCATAAATCGGGTGCGTCCGGTATCCGTAATAAGAAGTGACCCAGGCGGCATTGCCCGCCGGCCAAACACCGAAGTAGCCCGGCCTCTCCCCGCCGCCGACCGACCTGCCCGCCGCCGCTTGCTGCTCGGCGATCAGATCCTTTAATATCTGGTCTTTCGACGCGATATCGGTAGCCAGCTGGGCGTACAGGCTTTGCTTGTATTCTTTTTCCGCTACGATCTGCTGTTGCTTGATGTCGAGCGGCGTCTTGATGTTCTTGATGGCGCTGACTTTGTTGTCGATCTCTTCTTTCTTAGCGGCCGCCCGGTCGCGATCCTCTTCGACCTCATCCTTGGTCGTCGTTATCTCATCAAGAACCTTTTTGTCCGATTTGACGACCATCTGCAGGTAGGTGATCCGGTTGATGAAGTCGTCGAAATCGGTCGCGCCCAGGATGACTTCGACATATCCCATATCGCCTTGCTTGTAGATGCTGGACAGGCGGGTATCAAGTACGGATGTCTGCTGGTCGAGGTGCTCTTCCGTAACAGTAAGCTCGGCCTGCAGGCGGATCAAGTCCTGTTCGGCGGTCGCCAGAGTGCTTTCTACCACTGTGAGCTGGTCCTGCAGCACCGCGATATCTTGTTCCAGCGTGTGCAGCCTGCTTTCGGCTTCAGCCAGCTGTTGGGCGACTGTTTTTTGCTGCTGGTCGGCGGAATTACGCTGGTTTTGCGTATCGGAGATATCATCCTGGATGTCTTTCAGGGTACGTGCTGAAGCCGGAATTCCTGTCAGACTTAGCGCCAGGGCGAGCGCCAGGATTAGCGCTAAGATTTTTCTTGTGTTATGCGGCTTTCTTTCCATTGCCGACTACCTTCCCGGTTTTTCCCGCTATGCGGAGAGTTAGATCTTGAGGAATCTCCGCAGCGCGAAACTGCTGCCGAGCGCGCCGATCAGGCCGCCCACGGCGAACAAGATCAGGACAACGTATAAAAACGTGGTTTGGTTCACGGAAAATGTCATGAACGGAACCATGGTCTCAACCCGCTTAAAAAGCTGGGAGTTGGCGATAAATAAGAACAATGCCGCCGCCGTCGCGCCTAGGAAACCCGACATCACGCCTTCAATAATGAACGGCCAGCGGATGAACCAGTTCGACGCTCCGACCAGTCTCATGATCTCTATCTCCTTACGTCTCGCGTAGATCGCCAGACGTATCGCGTTGACGATAAGCGTAACGCCGGCGAAACTCATCAGGACGATTACCGTGACGAAGATCCACCGGGCAACATTCGCTATGGCGAAGAGTCGCTTAACGACCTCCTGTCCTATTATTTCGTCAATTTCTTTGTTGTTCTTGAGCTCGGCTTTTAACTTATCCACGCTGGCGGCTGTTTTGTACTGGTCTTTGAATTTGACTTCGAAACTGGCCGGAAGCGGATTGCCGCTCAAGGCGTCCAAAAGACCAGGTGAGTCTTTCATCCGTGTCTTAAACCGGTTGAGGGCCTCCGTCTTTGAAATATAGGTCGCCGACTGGACCTCTTTCAGGCCGGTGATTTTATTGTTTATGGTCTTGGTCTGTTCGACCGAAATATCGTCCTTTAGGTACACGTTGATGTTCGCTTCCGCTTCCAGACCGCCGAACTTGGCGTTGAAGATGAGGGCGACAATGATGAAGAAGCCCAGGAAGAACAGCGATATCGCCACGGTCGAGATAGCCGCTACGCTCATCAGGATATTCCGGCGGAAGCTGACAAACGCTTCTCTGAAGTAATATGTGATGCTAGCGATCAATGTCCGTACACTCCCCTTGCTTGGTCTCTGACAATCCGGCCGGCTTCCAACGCGACAACGCGTTTCCGCATGCTGTCGACCATTTCCTTATCGTGAGTGGCGACGACAACAGTTGTGCCCAAACGGTTGATGCGATTGAACAGTTTCATCAGGCCCATCGTGGTGACCGGGTCGAGATTACCTGTCGGCTCGTCGGCCAGCAGGATCGGCGGATGATTGACGAAAGCGCGGGCGATCGACACTCGCTGCATCTCGCCGCCGGATATTTCGTTCGGATACCTTTCCATCTTATTACCCAACCCGACAAGCTTCAGGACGTCTTCCACCTGGTTCTTAGTCATATACCGCGGCTTGCCGATAACCTCCAGCGCGAAGCTTACGTTCTCGTAAACCGTTTTGTTCGGCAGAAGTTTGAAGTCCTGGAAAACGCAGCCGATGTTGCGCCTTAAATAGGGTATCTTTGACCTGGAAAGACGGCCGATGTCACGGCCGGCGACGAATATCTTGCCTGTTGAGGGCTCAAGTTCCTTCAAGAGAAGTCTAACTAAGGTGCTCTTTCCGGACCCGCTGGGGCCCACCAAGAACACAAATTCTCCCTTTTCTATGTCAAGACTGACATTGTCGAGAGCCAGATGGCCACCGGGGTAGTTCATGGTGACCCCTCGCATTTTTATCACGCAACCAACTCCTCGAAAAAACTTTAACAAACATAAGGCCTGCTGACAAACAGGCCATTTGTCTAAAACTATTCAATTAACGTTATTATTATACTACATATGGCAATCAACGGAACAGGCATAGACCTTATCGAAATACATCGCATAGAGCAAGCCGTCTCGCGTTTCGGAGACCGTTTGCTAAAACGCGTCTTCAGCGAGCGGGAGATAGCTTACGCTTCGGGCAAGGCCAATCCTTACCCGTCGCTGGCCGCCCGGTTCGCGGCCAAGGAGGCTTTCATCAAAGCGCTGTCGCCCATATCGTCCGATGGTTTGTCGCTTAACGAAATCGAACTGGTCGCCGGCGAAGGCTTGAAGAAACCGGGCTTTACCTTCTACGGGCGGTCGCGGGAAATCGTCGAGGCGGCCGGCCTTACCAGGATCGCGGTGTCTTTGACGCACAGCCGTGAATACGCGGCCGCGATAGTCATACTTGAAGTTGGTGATTAGTAGTTGGTGGTTGGTTGTTAAAAGGTACTTGCTAACAGCTAAGTACTAACTGCCAACAACTAGTTGCCGGGCGGCTTCGACGATTGCTTCGGGCGTCAGGCCGAAATAAGGAAAGAGCTCCTCGAACGGCGCCGACTTGCCGAAGCGATCCTGAATCCCGACTCGTTTGACCGGAACCGGACTCTCCCCGCTCAGCAGCTCCGCGACCGCCCCGCCAAGGCCGCCGATTACGGAATGCTCTTCGGCGGTGACGACGCGTCCGGTTTTAGCGGCCGAGCCGAGAATGGTCTTGGCGTCCAGAGGCTTGATGGTAGCGGCGTTAATGACCTCAGCCTCTACACTGCCGCCTGCCAGAACCTCCGCGGCGTCCAAGGCCGCCTGGACCATCGAACCGCAAGCAATAATCGTAACGTCGGTACCTGGTCGCAAAATCTCGGCAACTCCCGGTTTGAATTTATATGAATCGTCGTAGATAAAGGGCGTTTTGGGACGGCCCATCCTGACAAAAACAGGTCCCGGGATATCCGCCGCCGCCCTTAGCATCTCGGCCGCCTGATAATAATCGGCCGGCACGAGCACCGTCATATTTGGCAGAACCCTGGTCAAGGCGATGTCCTCAAACGTCTGGTGCGTCGCGCCGTCTTCGCCGACGCTTATGCCGGCGTGTGTTGAACAAAGTTTGACGTTCAGGTTGGCATAGCAGGTCACGTTGCGGAGTTGGTCCCAGGCGCGTCCGACGCTGAAGACCGTAAACCCGCCGACAAAGACTGTCTTGCCCGAAGCGGCCAATCCGGCCGCTGTCCCCAGCATGTTCTGTTCGGCTACGCCGCAATCGAAATACCTTTCAGGGAAAGCCGCGCCGAACTTCTCCGTGCCGGTCGATTTGGCCAGGTCCGCGTCCAGAACGGCGATGTCTTTACCGGCTTTGCCCAGCTCGATCAGGACGGCCGGAACGGCTTCTCTGGTCGCTTTCATTCGCCGACCTCCTCGACGCAAGACAACTCGGCCAAGCCGCGCTCCAGCTCGTCGGCGTTGGGGGCCTTCCCGTGAAACTCGACTTTATTCTCCATAAACGACACGCCTTTGCATTTGACGGTGCTGGCGATGATGGCCGTCGGTTTGTCTTTCGCGGCGTCCGCGTCGGCCAGGGCGTCGACGATAGCCAAAACGTCGTGGCCGTCAATTTCCAGAACCCGCCACCCGAAAGCTTCCCATTTGTCGCGCAGAGGCCTGACATCCATGATGTCGCTGACAAAGCCGTCTATCTGCAGATTGTTATAGTCGACTATCGCGGTCACCCGGTCCAGCTTATAATGCCCGGCCAACATGGCCGCTTCCCAGACCATTCCTTCCTGGCTTTCTCCGTCACCCAACAAGACGTATACACCGTAGGGATTTTTATCTATCCGCCCGGCCAGCGCCATTCCGTTTCCCGCGCTAAGCCCCTGACCCAAAGAGCCCGAGGTGATTTCCACGCCGGGAACTTTGTTCATGTCCGGATGGCCTTCCAGTTTGCTGTCCAATTGTCTTAGGGTGTTCAGATCTTCAACCGGAAAATACCCGCTCTCAGCCAGAGCCGAATATAGGACCGGAGCCGCGTGGCCTTTGCTTAAAACAAACCTGTCTCTGTCCGGCATTTTGGGGTTGGCGGGGCTGTGTTTCATGTGGTGGAAATAGAGGACGGCGACGATGTCCGCCGCGCTTAGCGAGCCGCCCGGATGCCCGGATCGGGCGCGGCCGATCATTTCCAGGCAATGTTTTCTTAGGGTGTTGGCTCTTTCCTCAAGATAGCTCCTGAGTTCGCTTCGGCCGCTGTCTGGCTTACCCACTTACGTTCCTCCCACTGAGGTTTGTATGATAGCGTCCAACGATTCGATTGACGCTTCTATGGTCATCTGGCCCGGCGTTACTTTCACGCCCGTCAACGTCACTCCGTCCGGCAACTCCAGGACACGATAGTCTATCGACAGGGCGTCTCCCAGATAGTCCTTTACTTCCTGCGGCACCGCCAATTTATCGATATCTTCCGGGGCTGGCTTAAACGACAGGGTGTTATCCGGCAAGACCGAAACCGTCCCTGATACCGTAAACGAAAAACCGGGCAGCAGGTAGGGCAAGTCTCCCGTGTAGGCGATCTTGCCTTTCTCCAATTTAACCTTCGATCCGGGCAATTGGCCGCCTATTAAATCGTTAACCGCTTTCTCCGATAATACTACCCTGATTTGTCCCTCGTCTATACGTTCCACCGACAACTGCCGCGTGCGCAACAGATTCAGCATGTCAACCTTGACACCCTTGATCTGAACCTCAGCCGAATCGATCGTAAATCCCTCTTTGGCGTCGATATCCGACACTTTTACATAGACGTCATCGACCCTGCCTATGACCAGCTTGTATAGCAGCGGGTGCAGGCTGACGCGGACCGTCGGCGTTTCCCGCAATCTAAGACTTTGCCGCAGCTGATCCGCGATCAGATACCGGACTCTGATAGGCGTCGCGAACTCCACAAACAGCGAGAGTGTGGTGAAAAAAACAAGTAACAGCAGCAGGGTAACAAGACAACCGTGTTTCCTTGACGGTTTTGGCGCCGGTTTCGGGATTGCGTCCGTCACGACTGCCTCTTTGATTTCAGAAATTCATAAATACGTTCGGGAGAGGTGTTTAATATCCGTTCCGGCGGAAATCCGATCTTCTCCACCTCGTCCAGCGCCTCGTCCAGATGGCCGACTTGCGCCGACCAGTGAGCGTCACTCCCAAGAATTATGTCCTGTCCGGACTCGAACACCGCCCGGCCGATATCTCGAGACAGATCCTGGCCGCCCGGCCGGCTCATAACAAACGAACTGTTGTTCATTTCCATCAAGACGTTGTATTTGGCCGCCGCCTCGACGACTTTTTCCGGATCGACTGGAAACCAGGGATTGCCGGGATGCACGATCACGTGAACCAGTGGATTGCTCATCGCCCGGATAAGCGTAGTCGTGTTCCTCTTAATGTCATCCGATTCAAATCCGCATTTCGGGTGGAATCCGAACAGCACGACTTCGAGCGCCTCCAATGCGTGATCATCCAGGTCAAGATGGCCTTTGTCGTCAACGATATTGGCTTCTATCCCTTTAAAAACCCTGACTCCGTCCATCTCGTCAGGCAGAACCCGCAGGTTCCAGAAGTGGTAGTCGTGCGCCCCGCCGGGCAGCGCCGGTCCGTGGTCGGTAATACCGATCGCTTTCAGGCCACGCGCGGCAGCCACGGTAACGTTCTCGGTTAACGTGCTATAAGCGTGCCCGCTGTTTACCGTGTGGGTATGAAGATCGACTAATAGCTCCATTAAGCCTTGGCCTTTTTTAAATAAGCGTCGATGAAAACATCTAGTCCGCCGTTCATGACCTTCTGAATATCTCCGGTCTCCAAATCCGTCCGGTGGTCCTTCACCAACTGATACGGGTGGAACACGTAAGATCTGATCTGGCTGCCGAAGGCGATGTCGTTTTGCGCGCCCCGCAGCGCCGCGACCTTTTTCTCCTGCTCCTCGCGAGCCAGGTTGAACAGTCTGGCCTTAAGGATCTTCATTGCGCCCTGCTTGTTTTTAAACTGCGAGCGCTCGTTCTGACATTGGACGACGATACCCGTCGGAATGTGCGTGATCCTGACCGCGGAATCCGTTTTGTTAACATGCTGTCCGCCCGCTCCGCTGGCCCGGTAGGTGTCGATGCGCAGATCCTCGGGATTTATCTCTATCTTCGCGTCTTCGTCGACGATCGGGATGACGTCGACGGAGGCGAAAGACGTGTGCCTCCGCTTCGCCTGGTCATACGGCGATATCCTGACAAGTCGGTGAACGCCTTTCTCGCTTTCCAGCAAGCCGAACGCGTATTTTCCATAGAAAGACAAAGTGACGCTTTTTAAGCCGGCTTCTTCGCCGGGCTGATAGTCGTTGATCTCGGTTTTGAAGCCTCGCTTCTCCGCCCACATCAGGTACATCCTGAGCAACATCTCAGCCCAGTCCTGGCTCTCGGTACCGCCGGCGCCCGGGTGAATGCTCATAATCGCCCCGTTCCTGTCGAACTCGCCTGAAAAATGGCTCTCTATTTCCAGGCGATTTACGTCTTTGACCAGGGCAGCGAGTTCCTTTTCCAGCTCCGACGACAATTCGACGTCTTCCTCGGCCAGATTAAGTCCGTTCAGTTCGGATATTTCATCGGCCTCTTTGGCTAGACGGTCGATGACGGCTATCTCATTTTCTAACTGGGATAATTCGCTAGTGATGTCGCGGGCTCGGTCGGGCTTATCCCAGATTTCCGGCTTCTCGACCTCGCGTTTCAGCAGGGCCGCCCGCTCGGACTTTCCCGGCAAGTCAAAGATACTCCTTAAGGAGCGCGATCTTACCCTTTATGTCTTCGATTTCGCTGGAGTGATCTACATGCATATCGTTAGGCTCCGCAGCATTTCTTATATTTCTTGCCGCTGCCGCAGGGGCAGGGGTCGTTGCGGCCAACCTTATGCCCGCCCGAGCCGGATGGAGCCTGTCTCCTCTCCGGTTGGGGAGCCTTGCCCAGCTGGCTGTCCAGCGTCGGGCCAGTTTCTACCAGCGGCTGTTTTGCCCGTTCGACAGGCGCCCGCTCGGCCTCGCTGACCTGCAAATGGAATATGATCCGTACGAAGTCTTCCTTTATCGAGTCGATCATCGCGGAAAACATGGCAAAACCTTCGTTCTTGTATTCAACCAGGGGGTCTCTTTGGCCAATCGCTCTTAAGCCGATCCCCTCCCTCAAATAATCCATCTCGTAGAGGTGCTCGCGCCAAAGCCCGTCAATCACGTTCAGCATTACCATGCGTTCAATCTGTCGGAAAAGTTCCGGACCTACTTCCTTTTCCCGTCGCTCAAGCGCGGCTTTGGCGTCGTCCACAAACGTCAGGCTGACCTTTTCCGGGGAATCCGCGGCGATGTCTATGGCCTCTTTGCCGAAGGACACCGGGTAGAGCTGTTCGATATACGTCGTCAGGCCGTCCAGGTCCCACTCTTCCGGATGTGTCTCGCGATTGACATACAGCGCGACCGACTCCGAAATAATGCTCTCGATCGACTCGACTACATGTTCATGAATGTCTTCGCCGCCCAGCATCTGGTCCCGTTCTTTGTAGATTAACTCGCGCTGCGTATTCATAACGTCGTCGTATTCCAGAACGTGTTTCCGAATGCCGAAGTTCTGTTGCTCGACCTGTTTCTGGGCTGTTTCAATCGCCCGGTTTATCAGCGGATGCTCGATCGGAATGTCCTCCGGGAAGTTCATCCGTTCCATCAAACCGGCGATGCGGTCTTTGGCGAACAATCTCATGAGGTCGTCTTCCAAACTTATGTAGAATTGCGAACTGCCGGGATCCCCTTGCCGGCCTGAACGGCCTCGCAACTGGTTGTCGATCCGCCTGGCTTCGTGGCGCTCCGTGCCCAACACGTGTAATCCGCCAACGTCCGTGACGCCTTCGCCCAGCACGATATCGACGCCGCGGCCGGCCATGTTGGTGGCTATCGTGACCGCGCCCGCCTGGCCCGCCTCCTCGATGATGTGCGCTTCGCGCTCGTGCTGCTTGGCATTCAGGACCTCGTGTTTGACGCCCCGCTTGGATAGCAGACGGCTCAAGACCTCTGATTTTTCGATTGAGATCGTGCCGACTAGAACCGGCTGGCCTTGTTCATGACGGTCGGCGATATCCTCGATGACAGCATTGAATTTGGCCTCTTCGTTGCGGTAAATCAGGTCGGCCATGTCGTCGCGGACCATCGGCCGGTGAGTCGGAACGATAACCGTCTCCAGTTTATAGGTGTGCAGGAATTCGTCGGCTTCGGTGGCCGCGGTACCGGTCATGCCGGCTAACTTCTCGTACATCCTGAAGTAGTTCTGTAAGGTGATCGTCGCCAGCGTTTGGTTCTCTTCCTTGATGGCGACGTTTTCCTTGGCCTCGATGGCTTGGTGCAGACCGTCGCTGTACCGCCGGCCTTCCATCAGCCGGCCGGTGAATTCGTCAACGATAATGACCTCGCCGTCTTTGACAATATAGTCTTTGTCCTTCTTGAACAGGGCGTGCGCCCGAACCGCCTGGTTTAGGTGGTGGACAAGACCGGTATTGGCGAAGTCGTAAAGGTTGTCGATGCTGAGGTGGCCCTCGACCTTAGCGATGCCTTCCTCCTTGACCGAAATGGTCTGCGTTTTCTCGTCGACCTCATAGTCGACGCCGGTCTTCAACATGGGCAACAGGCGCGCGAACTGGCGATATGTTTTAGCCGCTTGCTCCGGCGCGCCGGAAATGATCAACGGGGTTCTGGCCTCGTCGATGAGGATGCTGTCGACCTCATCAATGATGGCGAAGCCGTGTCCGCGCTGAACTTTTTCTTCGCTGGACGTGGCCATGTTGTCGCGCAGATAGTCAAAGCCGAACTCCGAGTTGGTGCCGTATGTGATATCGGCTTGGTAGGCCTCGTCGCGGTAGACAGGACGCAGGTGAGCCAGGCTTTCATCCCCGGCTTCCAGGGATAAGTCCAGCATGTAAGCGGTTTCGTGCTGAAGCACGGACACCTTCAGGCCGAGGAAATCGTAAATAGGACCCATCCATTGGACGTCTCGTTTTGCCAGGTAATCGTTAACCGTCACAACGTGCACGCCCAGTCCGGCTAAGGCGTTTAAGTAAACAGCCAGCGTAGCCACCAGCGTCTTTCCCTCACCGGTCTTCATTTCGGCGATCTTGCCCTGGTGGAGAACGACTCCGCCCATTATCTGCACGTCGAAATGGCGCATGTTCATCACGCGCTTGGCTGCTTCCCGCGTAACAGCGAAGGCCTCAGGCAGAACGTCTTCCAGCGTCTCCCCGTTGACCAGTCGTTTCTTGAATTCTTCCGTTTTTGCGGTTAGTTGTTTGTCGGTTAGCGGAGCGATGTCCGGTTCAATCGAGTTGACCTTTTCTACCAGGTCTTCAAGCTGTTTAATCTGCTTGCCCTCGCCGAACCGTAGGATTTTTTCCAGTTGCTTAAAAGCCAAATCAATACCTCAATCCAGTAACAGAATGCCTTTTCAGTATAGCATAGGGCGCGTCTCTGAACCCGCCTAAATCAGGCTCACGACCAGCGGACCGGCGGTTAAAAGCATAAACGCGGGAAGAATCATGAAGACCAGAGGGAAGAGCATTTTAATCGGCAGCTTCTGGGCCTCTTCGCGGGCGCGGCATAGCTGCTTATCGCGCGCGTCGTCGGAAAAAGCGCGCAAGGCGGCGGCGATTGGCGTCCCGTACCTGTCCGCTTCCGCGAACAAACCCGCGAAAGCCTTCAGCTCTTTTGACGGCGAGACGGCCGCCGAGTTTAATAGCGCTTCCTGCCTGGCTGCACCGATCTCGATCTGCGCCAAGGCGGCGTCCAGCCGCTCGCGCAAAGGCCCGTTAGCTTCTTCAGCGGCTATCGGCAGGGCGCGGCTGATACTTATGCCCGCCTCGGCCAGGAGCGTCATCAGATCGGCCAGATCCGGCAGAGCCGCGTCAATGGCCGCGCCTCTTCTCTCCATTGCGGCCTGCCTGATCAGGGCGGGCGCCCGTGTTCCCACAAAGTATATCGGAATCAGAACGGCGTACGCGAACGGTTTAGGCAACAATATCACGCCGGCCAAACACGCTATAAGGCCGGCGCCCCGGGCAGCCGCGTCGGGCGCCCCTTCGGAAACGCCTCCCTGCCAAACCGGCCAACCATCAGGAACATAACGACCTACGCCGGCCAGCGCAACCAGCAGTTTATCCGGGTTCATAAGGAATCGGAGCCTGCCAGTCTGCGCATAACCAAAAATCCCCCGGCGTTAAGGGTCAATCCCGCTAAGACTACGGCCCACCCGGCCGGAGACGACAAAACGCCGCCAAGTCCCTGGCCGTTGTCCGCGGGAAAGAAGAGTAAGAACGCGACCGGCAGAGCGCCCAAAATCAACGACGAATACCTTGCCTGGGCGGTCAGCACGTTCTGTTCGCGTTTAGCCGCCTGTCTTTTGCGGACGAGCAAGGAGAGCGATTGGGCCGCGTTTGAAATATCGCCGCCGTATCTGGCGCCGGCCTTTAGTACCGCTACGGACATGGTCATCTCCTTTAAGTCAGTCTTTTTGGCCAGGCTGTCCAGTGAATTATCCAGCGATATTCCCGAATCCAGTTCTCTGTTGACCGCCCTCAGCTCTTCGCCCAAGGGACCGGGTATGGCTCGGGCGCCTTCACTGACCGCCTGTCTGACTGTTAACGACGCTTGCAGACAGGAGGCCGTTTGCCGCAGGAAAACCGGCAGTGTTTCTTCAATCTCTCGTCTCCTTTTTCTCTCGTCCGTTTTCCTTAGCAGCGGGCGCAAAAGCCGGCGCCCGTAATCTTGCGCCGGATCCACAAAGCGGACGATTGTCTCCTTTCCTGGCATTTTTTGCAGGATCAGGCAGCCAAAACCGACCGCCAGTCCCGCGGCAGCCGCTTTAAGCATCCACGGCCTCGGCGGAGACTTCCAAGATTTCCACCAGGCGCCGCCGCCCGTCCGGTCCCCTGGCAAGCTGAACAACAATATCGAGCGACGCCAGCAGAAGGTCACGCGCCGCTGCATGGGGCAGACCGACGCCGGCCATTAGAACCATGATTTCCAAGCGTCTGAGAGCGTCGGCGCACGAGTTCGCGTGGACGGTCGTCATCGATCCTTCGTGGCCTGTATTCATCGCCTGCAGCATATCCAGCGCTTCCCCGCCTCTTACCTCACCGACGATTATCCTGTCCGGTCTCATCCGCAAGGCGTTACGGACCAGGTCGCGAATGGTTACTTCTCCCTTACCCTCGTTGTTGGGCGGCCGGCTTTGCAGTCTGACCAAGTTCGGTTTTGGCAGTTTGAGTTCGGCCGCGTCCTCGATTGTTATCAACCTTTCCGAGTTAGCGATTCTGCCGGCCAGGGCGTTTAAGAAAGTCGTCTTGCCTGTGCCGGTGCCTCCTGAAACGACTATGTTCTTCTTCGCCCGTACGGCCCGGGATAGCCGTTTTGCCTGAGCCGCCGTCAAACAGCCTGATTCAACCATCTTATCCAGCGTTAAGGATCGGTCGGGAAAGCGGCGTATGGTGACAACAGGGCCGTCCAAACTGACAGGCGGGATAATTACATTGATGCGCGAACCGTCGTTAAGCCGTCCGTCAGCATACGGCTTGCTTTCGTCTACGCGCGCGCCGATCGGTGACAAGAATCTTTCGATAAGCCTGAAGATTTCCGTGTTCGACGCAAACCGTCTCTCGGCGGCCGATAACGTCCCGTTTTTTTCTATGTAGACACCGGTTGTCCCGTTAACCATAACCTCGGTAACCTCGCCGTCCTGGAAAAGCGGCGTCAGCGGTCCGTAAGCAGTGATCTCCTCTATCAAGCCGGCTTCTAGGGCCCGGACATCACCGGCCTTCATAATCAGTCGCTCGCGCTTTATATAGGCCGATAGAGCCTGTCTGATATCGGCCGGCGTCGGCCCGTCGCCTAAAGACTCGTGTCTCGAAGCGTAATAACGTTTAAAGGCTTCTTTAAACCCGCTGAAAGACTCGGTTGTCATCTAAAACCCCGCAGCCACGCCGGCCTGGACCGCGTCGCGAGTTGGTCGAAATGCCTGCACCGCTGGGCAACCGGTATAAGCGACCTGGTTATGGCCAGGTTTGTTCGGGCGGCTAAAATCTCTCCGTCCTTATCGAACAGGCGGCCCGCGCCCGCGTCCTCCGGAACCGCGGCTTCTACAGGCATCCCGCACAGCTCCGCCATCTTAGCGGGGGGAAAAGCGCCGCGCCGGTCAGCCAGGTTGACTATCAGCCGCCCGGCGTCGATTCTCCGTCCCAATATCCCCGCGCAACGCGCTCCTGTTTTGTCGGGCGTCGCGACAACATAAACATCATCGGCTTCCTCAAGAATCTCGGCGTCGCACAAAACTTGAGGGATATCGCAGATGACCACGTCAAAAAGGGTTTTTAGAATGCGGAGAATCTTGCGGACCGGCACCTTCCCCGTCTCGCTATCGTACTCGGCACAGGAGCAGGCCGCCGCGCCGGGAACCAGGCTAAAACCTGCCCGATGTTCGGTGATCACGTTGGCAATCTGGTCCGCTTCCAGCTCCTCGGCCACCTGCACCAAGTCCATCAACGACGGTCCGGAGTCGGACGCGCCTAAAGTAGCGGTCAACGATCCGTAGAGACAATCCATGTCGACCAGGCAGGTCCTGACCTTAGCGTGTTCGGCGATAATCCCGGCCAGTTGGGCTGCGATAAAACTCTTGCCTGTTCCGCCGTCTCCGCCCGTAATCAAAACGAGACAGCTTTCACCAGCGGTAAAATCACGACCGTCGCTTGCTACGCCATCCGCCATTCCGGCCGGAGCTTGCAGATTAGTTAGTTCACGACGGTTAACCGATTCTTCGCAATGTGTCTGGATTAGAGTACGGACTTCCTCGGCTGACGCGCCAAGAACAATAACGTCCCTTGCGCCCCGGCGTAAAGCCGCTTTGAGCTCGGCGAAATCCTTTGAATCCGTAACCGCAATGATTATGACTTCCGGGTTGGCAGCCATTGTTCGCTTAAGTTCGCTCTTCGACAACAATCCGAGCCACGCCGAGCTCACCAGCCAGACATCCGCGAGCGCCTCGTTCGCAATCTCCATAAATCCTTCAAGCGTTCTGGCCTCGCCCGCCATGATCAAGCCGTCGCCGCCGGTTACCGCGGCCTTTAGAAACTCGAATGCGTCCGGCGCGTCGTCGGCGATAAAAACTCTTCGTTCCCGGCCGGCTTCCTTAGATGTCCTCAAAGGTCGCCCCCTGCCCGCGAACCGCCGCGTCCGGTCCGGGCGGACAGACCGACAACCTTATCTGACCGTTAGCTTCACTAAAGGCTAGTTTCTCCGCTTCCGACGGCGAAACCTCAACAACAGCGATGCGTTTACTGGCGTCATATCTCAGCAGGCGGATCCCGCTTATAACCGTCCTGGTCATAGGCGCTCCATTCGGCCCGGCCGCAAACGACGCGATTACGTCTATCCTGTTGCCTTCACCTATTAATTCTAATGTCGCGTCCTCCGCGCTTGTCCTGATCGCGTAGCCCCGGCGACCACGCTCCGGTGATAAAGCCTCCGCGGTAGCGACTACCGGTTTTTTCCCCGCGACCTTAGATTGTTGCTTTGAGCCGCTGCCGCCTGCCGTGCTTGTCGACAGGAACGCGAGAATCAGAAACGTTATCGCTCCAGCGGCCGCCGCGTAAACCCAGGGAGGACGCGCGGCGATTTTCTTCCCGCTAAACGACAGGCTTTGTCTTTTCATAACGTTTATTATATACCTTAATTTTTCCAATCTGTCAAGGTCTTTGGGAGAAATAGAAGTTATGGAGGTGACGAACTACTTACTCTAATGGGAACAGGGATCGGCAATAACAATATTCCTCGACTAAGCCCGATCTAGGAATCAGGGCGCATGGAGAGGCGATATAGCGGTTCTCGATGACCCCCGCTACGCTCGAGGTCACTCGAACAATATTGAATATCCGGGAAATCGCAAGGTGTTATTCTTTCGGTTTCTTGGGTTTGGTGGCCCTTTTAGCCGCAGGTTTCTTCGGCTTCTCCGGCGCCTCGGCTGCCTCTGGCTTCTCTATAACCATCGGCACAGGCGGCGGCTTTGGCGCGGTTTCCGGAAGCTTCGCCTTGTCCTTGTCCTCTTCTCCGCCGCTTATTTTCATAAACGTCAGCGTCCAGACAACCGACCTGTATGTTTCCAGAACGCCGTTAAAGAACGACATGACAATAACCAGGAAGATTATGCCGATAAAGGCCAAAAAGACGACTATGAAGTTCTTGGCGGCAATACCAGACAACAGGGTAACGATCACCGGTATGCCGATCAAGAGGCCGGGTACCGCGAAGGCAAGTCCGGCCAAAGCGGAAATCAGCAAGACCAGCAAGAACATCAGGAAGGTCGCGGCAAACCTGCGGCGCATCAAATGCCAGCCGTTGCTGAGAGACGCGAAGACGCGCCCTTTTTCCAGCACTATATACCTGGTAGCGTAGATGGCGATCAAGCTCAGAACCGCGGCTACCAGGGCGATCAGGAATATGGCGAGGATAAAAACCGGGATGAGGCAAATCAAGCCGGCCACCGCCCCCGAACCGTTATTTCCTGACGAGGCCATCACAACAATGATTATTATGAGGGGAACAATAACCACGATGACAAGGCAGAAGATTATCAATCCGACGATTATGTTCAATCCGAAAACCCGCCAGAAATTCTTGGCGCCGATTTTGAAACCGTCTTTTAAAGACGTCGTCTCGCCGCGCTCAATCTTGGCCGCCGCGCCGACCAATCCGCCCGTCGCGATGATGGATAAGATCCATATAACCAGGCCTATGAGCATTAATACGGCCGCGATGATGAGTATCACCACAAGATAGGCTTCCGCGAAACCAGCCGCGCCGGTGGATACCGACGAGCCTTCATTCCCGTTAAACGAATAGTTTGTGGAATTGCTAAAGTTGGATCCGCCCGCGCCCAGCGCGATGAGAAATCCGAAAACCCAGAGGAACTTATGCTTCCAGGTAATCTGCCAGGCCCGCTTAATCACATCAAAGAAATCGAGGTTCATATCTCCTCCTTGTCTACTACTTGCTTAAATGGTAGTTCAAACGACCTTGTTCTTCAATGTGGCCAGGCCTTCGACGACCACGTCTATCTCGTCGCCCCTACTCATCGGCCCGACGCCCGGCGGCGTCCCCGTCATGATAACATCCCCCGGATTAAGTGTCATGATGCCGGTAATAAAGCTGACCAGCTTCGGGATATCGAAAATCATATTCTTCGTCGACGAAGACTGCTGGACCTCGCCGTTCAGGATTGACTCAACGGTCACGCCGCTGGGATCAAAATCCGTATCGATCCAGGGGCCGATCGGCGCGAAGGTATCGAAACCTTTTGCCCTCGTCCACTGCCCGTCTTTGCGCTGCAGATCACGAGCGGTCACATCATTCGCGCAGGTATACCCGAGGATAAATCCGGCCGCGTCTTCCTCCGCGACATGCGACGCCCGTTTCTTAATGACCACGCCTATCTCCGCCTCAAAATCTACTTGTTGTGAGGTTTCCGGATAGATAATCGCGTCGTCGGGCCCGATAATCGCCTCCGCCGGTTTTAAGAAAATTATCGGTTCCGTCGGGATGTCCATATCAAGCTCGCCGGCATGGTCCACATAATTCAAGCCGACCGCGACGACCTTTGTCGGTTCGCAGGGAGCAAGCAGCTTGACCTTGGCCAAATGAAACTCCCGGCCGGTTTTTTGCCATTTGGCGAAGGGATCGGGATTTATCGCGTAGACATAATCGCCGTCGATAAGACCGTAGGAGATATTCTGGTTATACAGGAAGCGGCAAAAACGCAAGCGGCCCTCTCTTCCGTCAGGTGATGCTAGTGATGGAGGTGATGGAGGTTAATATTTTCACTTTCATCACTTCACGATTCACTTCATCACTTCTTTCTTAACTTTTTTTGTGGGTCAGACCGTAGTCGATGCTGTCGACCAACGCCTGCCACGAAGCCTCGATGATATTTTCGGATACGCCGACCGTTGACCAGACTTGCTCGCCGTTACTGCTGTCGATTAAGACGCGGACCACGGCCCCGGTGCCTTTCTTCTCGTCCAGCACGCGGACTTTATAGTCGGTCAGTTCGATGTCGTTTACCTCGGGATAAGCGCGTCCTATAGCCATCCTTAACGCGGTATCAAGCGCGTTGACCGGACCGTTGCCTTCAGCCGTTTCCACGTATCGCTTTCCCTTACAGCCAAGCTTGATGGTGGCTTCTGTATTGACGCCGCCCTCGGCCGTTTTGTCCATGATGACGCGGAAGCTCTCCAGCTGGAAAAACGACGAGTAAGTCCCGGTCGACTTGCGGATCAGTATCTCAAAGGAAGCGTCGGCCGCTTCAAAATGGTAGCCGACGTGCTCCAGCTGTTTAACCGTGTTCAGAATATCCTGGACCTTTTCAGGCTCTTCGGTCAGGTCAAGACCAAGTTCCTTGGCCTTCATGACAACCGTCGATTTCCCCGACAGCTCGCTGACCAGGACGCGGCGGATGTTACCAACTAGGGCCGGGTCGATGTGCTCGTAAGCGTTGTGGCGCGTGAGCGCGCTGACGTGCAAGCCGCCCTTGTGCGCGAAGGCGCTCTCCCCGACATACGGCTGGTGGGTGTTCGGGCTAACGTTGGCGACCTCGCTAACAAAGTGGGACACCTCGGTCAATAAGGACAGTTGCTCCGGGGTAACGCATTGGATGTTTCGTTTCAGCGTAAGCCCGGGAATTATCGAGCACAGGTTGGCGTTACCCGCGCGCTCGCCGTATCCGTTAATCGTACCCTGGACCTGCGTAGCGCCCGCTTCTACGGCGACGATTGAATTGGCTACGGCGCAGTCGCCGTCGTTGTGGGCGTGAATACCGATGTCTGTCTTAAACTGGTTCTTGACCAGCCTGACGACACTGCTGATATCCGACGGCAGCGCCCCGCCGTTGGTATCGCAAAGGATCAAACAATCGGCGCCGACTTTATCGGCCGCTTGCAGCGCCTGAATCGCGTATTCGGGATTATAGTGGTACGCGTCGAAGAAATGTTCGGCGTCGAAAAAGACGATCCGTCCTTTTTCCTTTAAATACGCGATGGACTCGCCGATCATCTTCAGGTTTTCCTCGATCGTCGTGTTCAACGCGTGCTCGACATGAAAACCCCAAGTCTTGCCGACCAGGCAGACCGCCTTGGTCCCGGCGTCCATCAGGTGCTTTAGATTCTCGTCGTCGGCGACTTTGTTTTTTGGATGCCGGGTGCTGCCGAAAGCGACGATGGTCGCGTTGCTTAGCTCAAGCTTTTTAGCTTTCTCGAAATACTCGATATCTTTCGGATTCGCGCCGGGCCAGCCGCCTTCTATATAGTGGATGCCGAAATCGTCCAGGCGCTTGGTGATGCGCAGTTTGTCATCAACGCTGAATGATAATCCTTCGCGTTGGGCTCCGTCGCGTAATGTGGTGTCATAAAGGCTTGCTCTTATCATTCGCTAATTATAGGAGTAGTCAGGAACTTCAGTCAAAATATTGCCTAAGACTCCTAGTCATGCGAATGGTCTGAATATGAACTTGTAACAGGAGTGTTAACAAACTCAAGCTCGGAGACTCTAAAAGTCGTGTTTGCGGATGTGATCCGGAACTTCATCCAGCCATAGCCCCTCATCATCTGAGCCAGAGAAGTGACATCCCATTGCTGCCACCCGGTCGAAATAACCGGCATATCAATGTATGATCTGACATTTACCCCGTCACTGTAATAACAATATAAGCGGACAGTGGCCGGCGCGGTAAGGATGCTTGATACATTAGCTTTCATAATCACTTTGGAGTATGCCCTCGAATCGGTAGCCAGCTTAACCGTAACTACCTTACTTGAGCTCGTGGCTTTGACAACATCGTATCCGTTCACCAAAATGCCGTCTTTCAACGCCGCGGTTATGTCAATGCTGGAATAATATGATTCCTTGCTCGACGGTGAGTACAAGCCGGTGATCCAGGTTGCTTTATTTGCCGATACAATTATTGGTGACGGTGGTGTCGGCTGAGGTGTACCGGATGTATGGCAGGTACTACAGGATACTTCACCTGAGTGTTCCCCATGGATGTCGCTCACCGAATGCTCATGGCATGATACGCAAGCCGGCGCGTTCTGTCCATGGCATGTGCTGCACGGGGTTGCTTTATGGTCATCCTCTCCGTGGATCTCGTTTGATGTATGCTCGTGACATTCACCGCAAGCGCTATATGGCTCCCTAAGGTGATGAGGCGATTGGCCGTGACACGCGTCGCATGTCTTGTCCCATGGCTTTACCTGCTTCGCCCAGGTCATATTCCTTCCGGGCAATACGGTGTGACAGATATTGCAGCTCGTCGAATATCCAAGTTTCGAAATATACTTGTCATGCTCCGATTTCAACTCGCTGTTGTGGCAGTTGCTCGCGAAACACCCCGTGGGCGATGAGCTGGCTGTATGTTGAACAGCGTCATACCCGTGGTTGCTTGTCGTTTTGTCAACATGGCAGTCCTGGCAGCGGTTCGTGGTCGGTAACGCGTCCGGTGACGCGTGGCAGCCACCGAACAGGTTGCTGATCCCGCAACTCGTCGTTCCGTTGATAGCTGTCGTATTCAAATGCAACGCGCTGACATCGGCTAAATGGCATTCTACGCATTCAGTAGAACTTGTGGCGTGTTTCTGCGCGTCTAGGGTGTGCACGCTGCCGTTTCCGGCTGTCACGGTATGACATCCGCCCTGGGAACAGTTCTTATCCCAAACCGTGAACGAGTCCCGTGGCGTCGGGTGGCACGTTGAGCACTGCACCTGATAAGTTGAACTTGACGGTTTGTCATTATGCTCTGTTATCAACGCCGTATTATGGCATTTCACACATTCATAGCCTCTATAAGTCGTTCCGATGTTAACCGCTGTGTGTATAGCGTTTATATTATGTAATGTGTGGCACCCGCTACAGTTTGTGTTCTTCGTTTCTATCGCCTGTTTCACCTGAACCGGGTCTAACCTCGTTCCTTGATAGTCGTGGCATGACAGGCAACTTAATCCTCTCGTTTGATGTTCGTTCGCGAGATTCGAGCTGGCATGGCATCCGGGTATCGAGCAGGTCGCATTTATTTCCGCTGATTCATGTAACGCAACGTGGCCCGTATACGTAGAGTAGTCGGGACTTATGCCCGTATGGCAGTCGGCACATCCGGATTTGACTCCGGTCACGGAGTACCTTGAAATGGCGCTCATGGTTGCCGGAGGTGCTTGCGGCCCGTGACAAGTCTGACAGTCATACGGCTTGGCCGTCACCGGGTTGGTGCGCGCCGCGTGTTCATTTGCCAAGTTGCCGGCATGACACATAGCGCAGGAGGTTCCTACAAGATCGGGCACATTTGAGTGCAGAGTTATGTGGTTCTGATTTGCCAGCGACGCCGGTATGCCCTTAGTCCCCTGCACCGTCGGATGGCAGTCCTGACAGCCCGCCTTGTCACCATAGGTTTTTAAACTCATCTTATATTGTTGGATCACCCGAAGCGCCGTTGCTCCGTAAAGAGGCCCTTTGCCGAGATGGCAAGAGTCGCACGCAAGGCCCCTTTGGCTGTGCTCGGTTGACAAATCGTTCTGGTGACATGGCAGACAAGTAGAACCATCCACGTAGGGATTGGGTTCGTGCACCGTTCTATGCGGCTCGACTTGATCGTTTGTGTGGCAGCTCATGCACTGGGGCTTCGGTTCCGGAACTAGTGTTGAAGAGCCGCCCACGGTATAGACAAACTGGTCGCTCCCCAGGAAAACATCCTGCGAATACATCCTGGTCGGCAGGGCTATTAGCAGCGACATGGTATCGGCGTTTATGAGATATAAGGTGCTCGCGCCGCTAAACGCATTGGCGACCGCATAGACGCGCCTGCTTGCGGCGTCTAAGGCCAAAGTTATTTTCGTTGTCGGGCTGCCGCCGAGGAACACAGAGGATACGCTCATGCCCATCCTGGTATCTAATACGTTTAGCCCGGCGGTCCCACCAATAAACAAGCGACCGGTGGCATCATCGGACGCCATGTCGGAAATCAAACCCGGTATCGCCACCGACGCCATTGTAGTCCCGGTGACGCGATCAATGACCTGGATGATGCCCGTAAACATACTATTGTCATAACAGGCGACAAAGATGTTACCTGCGCTTTGGTCTATCTCTATGCCTTGCGGACGAATCGCGCCCCCGGTCAGAGGTATCGAGTTCACTATCGTTCCTCCGGACGCGTCCAAGACGGTTATCGCGTCTCTGTCATATAAGCAGACATAAAGTAAACCCGTAGATCTATCGATGGCAACGTCTTTAGGACTGCCTCCTATAGGAGTTACGTTCACTACGGTGTTTGAGTAACAATCGATAACAGATATGTCATTCGAAGACGCGTTTGCCACGTAGGCCTTGCCGGTACTTTCACTAACGGTTACACTGCACGGCCCGGCTCCCACCTGAATATTTGTCAATAGCTGTCCATAGAGCGGACTGGTGATGTCGTTATCAACTACGGAAACGGTGTTGTCGGCGTAGTTGGCGACATATATACGTTTTAGAAGCATGCTCTCCGCGACGCTCTTGGGATTGTTCCCGCTTGGAAGGGACTGAGGGAAATATGTCGTACTGTCGATCTTTAAACAGAAGCTTCTCGTCATCGGCGAGTTCTGGACGACGGCGTGGCATTGCGGATTCGCGCAAGTCGGGCTGACCTGGTATTGAGTGAACCCGTTGGCTACGGTGAGAGGCATAAATCCAGGAAAAACCGCCCCGTGATTGGAGTGAGATACCTGAACGTGGCACACATTGCAGTCGACTTGACTATGACATCTCGAGCATTCAGGTTGATCGGCCCTGCCGTTCACTCCCGAGTGGTTAACATGAAGAGCAGACGCTTCCATTGTCGGATATGGGCTTTTGAAGAAACCGAAAGGCGACGCTATCGTGCCAATATCACACGTCCCGGGAAGTAAGGCTTGGTGGCATGTCCCGCAAGCTGAAGAACCTACGGGATCTGCGTCAAAGGTCCTTAGCGCTGCTACATGGCATGCTGAGCAATCGGCAATATCGGATTGAGCAAGTCCTGGGGTAGCATTGGCAGCTAGCGAGATGAGAATCACTAAAATGACTCCGACAACGAGTCTTACGTACGAAAGCAGTGGAGTTTTTCTTGACAGTTTCACATCAGCCCCCGTGATGTAGAAAGTGGCTCACCCCGAATACAGTTATTCCTACCATATTTTAAGGTTTCTGTCAATGAGAAATCTCCCGGTGGCAAGGACTTAGACGAGCTCACACCAGTCTTTGTATTCCTCGCGTTTGCTTACGATGGCGTCGAAGAAGACTTCTTGGATGGCTTTGGTGATTGGACCCGGATCCCCGATGACGCGGTCGTCGACTTCGCGGATCGGCACGATCTCCGCCGCGGTACCCGTATAGAAAGCCTCATCCGCCAGGTAAAGGTCCGAACGGACCAGGTTGTCCTCGATAACCGTATAGCCGAGGTCGTTGGCGATGGTGATGACGGAGTCGCGCGTGATTCCTTCCAGCGCGCCGGCGTGCGTCGGCGGCGTATACAAGACGCCGTCTTTGACCATGAAGATGTTCTCACCGGAACCGTCGGTTACGAATCCGTACGTGTTCAAGAGGACGGCTTCGTCGTAGCCGGCGTGGATGATCTCCACTTTGGCCAGGATGGAGTTGATGTAGTTGCCGCTGGCTTTGGCCGCCGGCGGCAGGACGTTTACGTCTATGCGACGATAGCTGGAAACCTTGGCGCGGATTCCGTGCTTGATCCCTTCCTCGCCAAGATAAGCGCCCCACGGCCAGCAGGCGATGCTGACGTCGACCGTTGCGTTTAGGGGATTCAAACCCATCTCTCCGTAACCGCGGTAAACGATCGGCCTGATATAACATCCGTCCAGCTCGTTCACCCTGACGAGCTCTTTAGTCGCGGCGACCAGCTCTTCCGTTGAATAAGGAATCTCCATGTAATAGATCTTGGCCGAGCGGTGCAACCGCTCCATGTGGTCGGTCAGACGAAATACCGCCGGCCCGTCAGCCGTTTTATAGGCCCTTATGCCCTCGAAGACGCCCGAACCGTAATGCAGGGCGTGCGTCAGCACGTGGATTTTGGCGTCGTGCCAGTCCACCATTTTCCCGTTCATCCAGATTTTCTTAACTTCCGTTATCGGCATTAATATCCTCCTTTGTTAGCCATGAGCCATAAGCCGTGAGGCTGGTTTGATATCATCCTCATAGCTCGTGGCTCGCGCCTCGTGGCTGACAGATTAACCTTGTTCTTGTACGTATTTAACTATTAGGTCGCCGACTTCTGAGGTAGTGTAGCCCATTTTCCCGGCCGCCATGCTCTTAAGCTTGTTGCCGGTCACATCGGCCACGCCGGCTTCGATCTTGGCCGCTGCTTCAGTCTCGCCCAACGTGGCCAGCAAAAGCCCCAAGGCGCTAATGGCCGCCAGAGGATTGATAGCGTTCTGACCGGTATATTTAGGGGCGGAGCCGCCGATCGGCTCGAACATCGACACGCCTTCCGGGTTGATATTGCCGCCGGCGGCGATACCCATGCCGCCCTGCGTCATCGCGCCCAGGTCGGTGATTATGTCGCCGAACATATTGTCCGTCACGATTACGTCGAACCATTCGGGATTCTTGACCATCCACATGCAGATGGCGTCGACGTGCGCGTAGTCCGTCTTGATATCCTTATACTCGACCGCGATCTCGTTGAAAGCTCTTTCCCATAGATCGAACTCGAAGGTCAGGACGTTCGTCTTTCCGCACAAGGTAAGCTTCTTGTCTTTGTTCCGCGCGCGGCAATACTCGAAGGCGTAACGGATGCATCTCTCGACGCCTTTGCGCGTGTTGATACTTTCCTGGATAGCCACCTCGTCCGGCGTTCCCTTTTTCAGAAAGCCGCCCGCGCCGGCATATAACCCCTCGGTGTTCTCCCGGACGACTACGTAATCAATATCCTCCGGGCCTTTGTCCTTTAACGGCGTCTCGACGCCCGGATATAACTTTACCGGTCGTAAATTAATATATTGGTCTAACGCGAAACGAGCCTTCAGGAGGATGCCTTTTTCCAGAATGCCGGGTTTTACGTCCGGATGCCCGATGGCGCCCAGAAATATCGCGTCGAGCTTCTTGAATTCTTCAATGGCCGAATCGGGCAGAGTCTCGCCGGTTTTCAGGTACCGGTCGCCGCCGAAATCATACTGAACCAGCTCGTATTTAAAGCCGTACTTCTCCGCGGCGGACTCGAGAACTTTCAATCCCTCGCGGACAACCTCCGGCCCTGTTCCATCGCCCGGCATAACACCTATTTTGTACATATGATCTCCTGTTTATCTGTTGGTGATGCTAGTGAAATAAGTGATGACAGAGGTGATGATAGTAATATATGTGATAGCTGTTAATACCTTTATCTCCTATCACTTCAATACTCACCTTCTTCACTTCACAATTCACTTCCATCACTACGCTCTATCTTTAATGTAGTTGATCAGGCCGCCGGCCTTGATGAGTTCCTGCAAGAACTCAGGGTACGGTTTGGCCTGATATGTCTGTCCCGTCGTCTCGTTGACGATCTTGCCCGTTTCCGTGTCCACGGACACGTTATCGCCGTTACTGATCCCGTCAACCGCGGCCTTGCTTTCAAGCAGCGGCAGCCCGGTGTTGATCGCGTTCCTAAAAAATATGCGGGCGAACGACTTGGCGATGACGACGGACACACCCGCGCCTTTGATGGCCATCGGCGCGTGCTCGCGCGAACTTCCGCAGCCAAAGTTTTCCTCGGCAACCAAGATGTCGCCCGTTTTGACCTTTTTAACAAACTCCGGGTCTAACGTCTCCATGCAGTTTTTGCCAAGCTCAACGGCATCCCAACTGACCAGGTATTTAGCCGCTATGATATCGTCCGTGTTAACGTCGCGTCCGTATTTCCAGACGTTTCCCTTGTATCTCATTACAGTTCCTCCGGTGATCCGATCCGCCCCAAAATCGCCGAGGCCGCGGCGATTGCCGGATTGGACAGATACACCTCACTGCCTTTATGGCCCATCCGGCCCATGAAGTTCCTATTAGTCGTGGCGATGGCCCTTTCCCCTTCCGCCAAGACGCCCATGTGTCCGCCGAGACACGGTCCGCAGGTCGGCGTGGACACGGCTGCGTTAGCGTCAAGGAAGATGTCGAACAGGCCTTCTTTCATCGCCTGACGGTAAATCTCCTGCGTGGCCGGGATGATAATCAGGCGCACGTTCTTGGCCGCCTTATGCCCTTTAAGAACCGCGGCTGCCACGCGCATATCCTCGATCCGTCCGTTGGTGCACGAGCCGATGACCGACTGGTTTATCTTGATTCCCGCCGCCTCGCCGACTGGTTTGATATTCGATGGCAGATGGGGAAAGGCGACCAGCGGTTCAATATCCGTAACGTCGAATTCGTATTCGGCTTCGTATTCCGCATCCATGTCGCTTTCATACACAGAAAACGGCTTGCTAACGCGCTCCTTAACATATTTAAGAGTGGCCACATTCGGCGCCATGATGCCGTTCTTGCCGCCCGCCTCGATGGCCATGTTCGTCATGCTTAGCCTCTGGTCTACGCTCATCGAGTCAATGATCGGCCCGGTGAACTCCATCGCCTTATACAGCGCTCCGTCGACACCGACTCGGCCTATCGCGGCCAGCATCAGGTCCTTGCCGTACACCCAGGGCCTGAGACTTCCCTTATATATATACCTCTGGCTGGCCGGAACCTTGACCCATATCTTCCCCGTGGCCATGGCCGCCGCGATATCCGTCGAACCCATGCCGGTCGCGAAAGCGCCCAAGGCGCCGTAGGTGCAGGTATGAGAATCGGCGCCGATGACGGCGTCACCCGGCTTAACAAGGCCTTTCTCCGGCAACAGGGCGTGCTCTATGCCGCCGCAGCCGACGTCATAGTAGTTCGTAAGGTCCTGCTCCTCGGCAAACTCCCGCATGAACTTGGCCTGTTCTGCGCTTTTAACGTCCTTTCCCGGAACGTAATGATCGGCGACCAGCACGACTTTGTCTTTATCAAAAACGCGCGACTTCCCGACTTTGCGGAATTCGGTTATGGCGATCGCGGCCGTAACATCATTGGCCAGGACGACGTCCAGGTCGATTTCCAGAAGGTCGTCTGGCCGGACTGTATCTTTGCCCGCGTGAGCCGCCAGTATTTTCTCGGTTATCGTTGAACCCATCTTCCCTTATCCCCTTCTTCCCCTATTCCCCATCACTTACTAAGATACTTATTAATCGCGTTAAGATAGGCGCGCGCGCTGGCTTCGATTATGTCCGTCGACACGCCTCTGCCTAAAACCTGTTTATCCTTAATGCTTAGCCTGATTAAGACGTCGCCCTGGGCGTCCAGGCCGCCCGTGATGGCGCTGACGTTATACGAAAGAAGCTGGGGCTCTAAGCCGACCGCTTTATCTATCGCTTTACATACGGCGTTGACCTGGCCGTCGCCCGTTTCTTCCATCTCTATTGTCTCGCCGTTCTTGCTTAAACGGATTGTCGCCCGGGGTGTCTCGCCGGTCCCGCTCGACGTCTTGATGAAGTCCAACCGGTAAACAGCCGTTGCCGCCCGGATATCCTCAGCCAAGATGGCTTCCAGGTCGTCGTCTGTAATCTCATTTTTCTTATCCGCCAGAACCTTGAATCGCTCAAAGGCGCTGTTCAATTCATCATCACTCAACTTATAGCCGAGATCCCCCAGGCGCTGTTTAAAGCCATGGCGGCCGCTCGTTTTGCCAAGAACTATCCGGCTGGTCGTCCAGCCGACCTGTTTCGGATCCAGAATCTCGAACGTCGTCCTTTCTTTCAAGACACCATCCTGGTGAATGCCGGATTCGTGAGCGAAAGCGTTGGCCCCGACAATCGCCTTGTTGGGCTGAACGTTGTAACCCGTCAATCGGCTCACGAGCCTGGAGGTCCGGACGATTTCAATAGTCTTCAATCCGGTTTTCGGCCCTATTATGTCCTGCTTTATATCCAGGATCATGACAACCTCTTCCAGCGACGTATTGCCGGCGCGTTCTCCCAGTCCGTTGACCGCGCATTCGATCTGCCGGGCGCCGTTACGGACTGCCTCTATTGAATTAGCCACGGCCAGCCCAAGATCGTTATGGCAATGCACGCTGACTACAACATCCTCAATCCCCGGTACGTTTCTGATGACGTTGTGAACTAAAGCGCCGAACTCCTCGGGGAGCGCGTATCCTACCGTATCGGGGATGTTTATCGTCGTCGCTCCGGCCCCGACCGCGGCCGCGAATATCTTATAAAGAAAATCCAAATCGCTCCGGCTGGCGTCCATCGCGGAAAACTCGACGTCCTCGCAGTAGCCCTTGGCGCGCTTGACGGCCGCCACGGTCATCTCCAGGACTTCGTCCTTCGTCTTGTGTAATTGATGTTTGATCTGGACGTCGGAAGTATTTATAAACGTGTGAATGCGCGGCCTCTCGGCCGGCTGTATCGCTTCCCAAGCCCGGTCTATATCCTTGTCTATGGCCCGGGCCAGCGCGGCGATAACTGGTCCGCGAACCTTTTCCGAGATGGCCTTGACCGCCTCGAAATCTCCCGGACTGGTAATCGGAAAGCCCGCTTCGATTATGTCAACGCCCAGTTTAGCCAGCTGCTCGGCAATCTCCAGCTTCTCCCGAGAGTTCAAGCTTATACCGGGGCTTTGCTCCCCGTCTCTTAAAGTCGTATCAAAAATTAATACTCTATCCATGCTCTTCCTTTGTTTAACTTCTCGACTTAGCCGCCTATGGCGACTTCGCTCGAAAAATATTTCTGCCGCCCTTATCGGGTTTTTTATTTCTTATTTAATATTTCTTATTTATTAGAGTGCTCCAGTAGTCGTTTCGTCCAACACCCCGCCCAGGTGACACGTGTCGTTGAGCAACGTCACCCGGAATATGCCCTTTTCGTATTCGAGAATCGAGATAGCCGCGTTGCCTTGCTTAAACTGCCAGAAATGCGAGCTGTCCAGGCCGAGAGCATAACATAGCAGGACCTTGTTGGTCGCGTCGTGGCCGGCGATCACAACCGTCATTCCGTCGGGCGTGAGCGCCAGAATCTCGGTCATCTTACGGACCGCCCGTTCCCTGATATCCCGCAGTTCCTCGCCGCCCGGCATCTTCGCCTCATGAGGATTGTTCAACCAGGTCTCATAGAGCTCGCCGTGAGCGTCAATGACCGCGTCCAAATGCATGCCTTCCCATGACCCGTGGTCAATCTCGTTGAATTCTTCGGCGGGAACAACTTCCTTGCTATGCCAGCCCGCGATAAGTTGGGCCGTCTCGAACGACCGCTTCAGCGGGGAAGAGTAAATGTAGTCCACGTGAACATCCCGCAGGGCTTCAGCCAGCTTTTTGGCCTGCTGCCTGCCTATGTCGCTCAGCTCGATATCAAGCCGTCCCTGGAACTTGCCTTCCTTATTCCAAGCGGTTTCGCCGTGCCTGACTAAGATGATCCTGACCATTCAACCCCCGGCGCTTAAGCGTCCTACAACGTAATGAATTTTGCCATCGTCACATGTATGACTTTGACGAGCTCTTTCATCAGTTTATCCGGGATCTCCTGGTCGACAGTCAGTCCCATCATTGCCTCTTCGCGGTCCGGCGCCAAACCAACCTGCATCATCCCGATGTTTATGCTGTTCTTCCCGAGCATCGTCCCGATCGACCCGATAACGCCTGGCCGGTCGTGATAGCGGAAGAAAGCCATGTATTTCATAGGCTTCAGATCCAATTCGAATCCGCCGATTTCGGTGATACGCGGTTCGCCCCTGCTGCCGCCCAGGCTGCCCTTGACGTACATCGTATCCTTGCCGCCCGCGCTGACCTTGATATAACCCGATCCCTCACGCGCTTTGGAGTTCTTGATCTCTCGAACCTCCAACCCTCGATCCTTGGCCATAAGCGGCGCATTGACGAAAGTCACCGGCTCGTATACGACCGGCGAGAACATGCCTTTTAAGACGGCGACCGTCAGGATCTCAACGCCGAAATCCGCCAGCTCCCCGCTGTATTCAATATCGATAGTGTTCAGTTTGTTTTCATGAAGGTGCGTGAAAATCGCGCCCAGGGTCTCGGCCAGGGGTATATAAGGTTTAACCTCATCGGCGATTCCCATTGGTGACGCGCTTATGTTTACGGCCGCGCTGACAAAGTCTCCGTCTAGCGCGGCGATTACCTGCTCGGCGATCATAACGCCCGCTTTATCCTGAGCCTCGTTAGTCGAGGCGCCAAGATGAGGGGTGGCGACCACATTATCTAGTTTAAGCAACGGGCTGTCCGCCGGCGGCTCGTTCTCGAAAACATCAAGCGCCGCGCCGCCCACCTTTCCGCTTACCAGCGCGTCGTACAAGGCTTTCTCGTCGACGATGCCCCCGCGGGCCGCGTTGACTATGCGAACCCCGTCCTTCATCATTTTGATTTCCTTGGCGCCGATAAAGCCCTTGGTTTCCGGCGTTTTCGGCAGATGAATCGATATAAAATCGCTTTGCTTTAGAAGGTCCTCAAGGTCCAGAACAATCTCTACGCTTAACTCGTCGAACTTGTCCGCGGCTACGTACGGATCGTAGGCAATGACCTTCATCCCGAAACCGCGAGCCCGGCTGGCCACCAACCCGCCGATTCTTCCCAACCCGACGATGCCGAGCGTTTTTCCGAAAAGCTCTACGCCCTTAAACTTACTCCGTTTCCATTCGCCTTCTTTTAGCGTCGCCTGCGCTTGCGGAATCATCCGAGCCTCAGCCAGTAGCAACGCCAGCGCATGCTCCGCCGCCGAGATAATGTTGCTCTGCGGCGCGTTGGCGACGATTATGCCCTTTTTTGTCGCGGCAGGTATGTCAACATTGTCCAAACCGATGCCGGCCCGGCCGATGATCTTAAGGTGATCTGAAGCGTCGATTATGTCCTCAGTGATTTTTCCCGCGCTTCTCACGATCACCGCGTCATAGTCTTTGATGTGCTCCTTCAGCTCGTCCTGAGTCCATTCTTGCTTGACGTCAACGTCGTAATGCTCTTTCAGCATCTCGATGCCCGCGTCCGCGATCTTATCTTTGACCAGAACCCTCATCTTGCCCATTGACACACCTCCTTGTTTTATGTCGATCGATTATTTTTTAGCGGCTTCGAAAACCGCTTCGGCCGCGGCTACGCCCGCGCCCGGCGTGGTTTTAACACCCAGGTCGGACAAAGCCATTTCCAAGCCGGCCATACACGATAATATGTCGAACCTGTCGTAATAACCGCAGTGCCCGATGCGAAATATCTTTCCTTTGACCTTGCCCTGGCCGCCGGCGGCGGTAATACCGTAGTCTACCCGCATGGCCTTGACGATTGCTTGACCGTCGACGCCTTCCGGCGCTCTGACCGCCGTCACCGAGTGCGCGTTCGGGTCCTCCGTGCCGAATAGATCCAGGCCGAGGGCTTTAACGCCGGCCCTTGTCGCCGCCGCATTGCTATGATGCCGCGCGAACACGTTCTCCAGTCCCTCTTCCTTAATCATCCTCAACGCTTCCGCCAGGCCGAGAATCGTTGACACGGCCGGGGTAAACGGGCTTTGCGGCTGTTCCTTGTGCAAAGCGTCGCGGCTCTTTTTGTAATCGAAATAAAACTTGGGCAGGGTTGATTTCTCGACGGCCTGCCATGCCTTGTCGCTAACGCTGACAAAGGCGAGCCCCGGAGGAGTCATGAGAGCCTTCTGCGAGCCGGCTACGACGACGTCTACCTTCCAGGCGTCGGTTTGCAGGTCGGAGGCGCCAAGACCGGAGATCGCGTCAACGATAAAGATGGCCGGCGTTTTGGCGACTATGGCCGCCATGGCCTCGATATCGTTAACAACGCCCGTAGAGGTCTCGCTGTGAGTCGCCAATACGCCCTTGATGTCCGGATCGGCGGTCAGCGCGTCCGCGATATCCTGCGGATTCGCGTGCGTCCCCCACTCATAATCGAGTTTGGTCACGTTAAGACCGTATGTCTCGGAGATCTTCGCCCAACGCTCGCCGAAGTTGCCGATGGACACTACCAGGACTTTGTCGCCCGCTGAAAAACAATTGGCGACGGCTGACTCCATGCCGCCCGTGCCTGATGACGCGAACATGATGACGTCGTTCTTGGTTTGGAAGACGTACTTTAAATCGGCTAAGACCGCCAGAATGACCTCGGTGTAGATGGGCGCCCGGTGGTGAATCATCGGCTGAGCCTGCGCCAGCAGTACTTCCGGGGGTACCGGGGTGGGGCCAGGGGTCATCAAGTACTCTTTCCTCATACAGCATCCTCCTCTAAGGAATAAGTGAAATATTTATCAATATAGTAACGCAAACAAAGCACTTCTTTATATACCTAAACAGATCTTTTGCGATTAATAGCCGTGCCTTTATTGTGATGCTGGTGATAAAGGTTGCGATGCTAGTGATAATGTCACTCCATCACTTCCTGTTTCACTTTCATCACTTCCTATTTCTTCAGCCAGTCCATCATCTGCCGAAGCTCGCGACCGACCTTCTCAATCTGAAGATTCTTCTCCTCGTTTTCCATCCGGTTGAAATTCGGACGGCCGTCGGCATTCTCTTTCAGCCATTCGTCGGCGAACTTGCCCGATTGAATCTCGTCGAGCATCTTCTTCATCTCGGCCCGCGTTCCCTGGGTAATCAGACGTTCGCGCCGGCTCAAGCCGCCATACTCGGCGGTGTTGCTGACGAACGTCCACATCCCGGAGATACCGTGTTTCTGGACGAGGTCGGTAATCAGCTTAAGCTCGTGCAGACACTCGAAATAAGCGACTTCCGGCTGATAACCGGCGTTAATCAAGGTATCAAAACCGGCTTTGATCAGCTCCGTCACGCCTCCGCACAAAACAGCCTGTTCTCCGAAGAGGTCCGTCTCGGTTTCCTCCGCGAAAGTCGTTTCCAGCAAACCGGCGCGGGTGGCCCCGAGCGCTTTGCCGTAAGCCAGCCCTATTTCGTGGGCTTGGCCGGTGTGGTCCTGTTCGACAGCAATCAACGCCGGCACGCCCTTGCCCTCAAGATACGTCTCTCTGACCAGGAAGCCTGGTCCTTTCGGCGCAATCATGATGACATCCACGTTAGCGGGCGGCACGATCTGTTTGAAACGGATGTTGAATCCGTGCGCGAAGAAAAGCGCTTTCCCCTCGGTCATATGCTGATGAATATCCTGGTAATAGCAGTCCTTCTGGAACTCGTCCGGCAGTAGGATCATGATGACGTCCGCCGCCGCGGCTGCTTCGGCGATCGGCATCACATTAAAGCCTGCCTCAGCCGCCGCGTCCCAGGAAGCGTCCTTGATGCTGCCGACGATGACATCGACACCCGAGTCGGCCAGGTTGGCCGTGTGCGACCTGCCCTGGCTGCCGTAGCCGATAATGGCGACCTTCTTGCCTTTCAGGGCATCCAGGTTCGCGTCGCTATCATAGAAAATCTTTGCCATTGTTACTCCTCTTCTTTGCTTGCTTGTTCAATCAAGTGATACTAGCAGTGATATTTGTGGTGATGGGGGTGATGATAGTGATGAGTTCACTTCCATCACTTCGAAACTTACTTCCATCACTTCATAAATCACCTCATCACTTCCTTCTATTCTGTCATATGGCCGCCGCGGGCTAGAGCAATCTTACCCGTGCGGGACATTTCCTTAATTTGGTAAGGCCTCAGCATGTTCTCGATTGCGGCGATCTTATCCTCTGTTCCCGTTGCCTCGATGATGAGTTCGTCTCGCGTCGCGTCGACAATCTTCGCGCGGAAGATGTCCACGATCTCGATGATCTCGGCGCGCTTGGCCGGAGCCGCGCTTACTTTAAACAGCGCCAGCTCGCGCTCGACGGCTTCATCTGCTTTCAGGTCGCTGGTTTTTAACACGTTAATCAGCTTATTTAACTGTTTGTTGACCTGCTCCAGCGGCCGGTCAGCGATATCAACTACTATGGTCATTCTCGAAATCGACGGTCGTTCTGTCGGGCCGACGGCCAGACTTTCGATATTGAAACCCCGGCGGCTGAATAAGCCGGCTATTCTGACCAGGACGCCCGGTTTGTTCTCGACGAGCGCGGATACCGTGTGTCTCATCGTGAGCCTCCCTTCTTGGCGGCCGGTTTTTCGTAGATCATATCCTGCAGACCTTTGCCCGGCGGGACCATCGGAAAAACGGCTTCCTCCCGCTCAATGACGAATTCCAGGATGTTCGCTTTCTTGCTTTTAATGGCTTTTTCAATTGCCGGACGGACTTCATCAGGCTTTGTCACCCTGATCCCTTGAGCTCCGTAGGCCTCAGCCAACTTCATATAATCCGGCATCCCGGGCGCCAAATTGACCGCGGCGTATCGAGCGTCCCAGAACAGTTCTTGCCATTGCCGCACCATGCCGAGAAAAGAGTTGTTCAGAATGCAGACGTTAATCGGCAGGTCGAACGCCGACGCGCTGGCCATGTCCTGAGAAACCATCTGGAAACTGCCGTCGCCGTCTATGTCGAATACGAGTGCGTCAGGCTTTCCGACCTGCGCCCCGATTGCCGAGGGCAGCCCGAATCCCATTGTGCCCAGGCCGCCGGACGTAATAAACGTCCGCGGTTTTGTCGTCTTGATATATTGGGCCGCCCACATCTGATGCTGGCCGACGCCGGTCGTGATTATGGCGTTCTTATTCTTGGTCGCCTCGTGTATCTGTTCGATAACGTATTGCGGCCTTAGCGCTTTGTCTTTTTTATAGGTCAGCGGGTGCTTGGCTTTCCAGGCCAGAATAGTATCGTGCCATTCCGTCCAAGGCACGGTTTTCACCTTGGCAAAATCCTCCTTCAGTTCTTTGTACAGCTCGTTCAAAATCTGTTTGGCGTCGCCGACTATCGGGATGGCCACCGCGATGTTCTTGCCGATTTCCGCCGGATCGACGTCGATGTGAATGACCTTGGCGTGCGGCGCGAACGTCGACACCTTGCCGGTGACGCGGTCATCGAATCTTGCCCCGACGGCGATTATAAGATCACTGCCGGATATGGCGTGGTTCGCGTAAGCCGTCCCGTGCATTCCGAGCATACCCAGGCTGAGCGGGTCTGTTTCCGGGAATCCGCCTTTGCCGAGCAGCGTCGTCGTCACCGGAATCTGCGTCAGACGCGCGACCTTGGCAAGTTCCGGGGCCGCATTGGCGCTGATAATACCGCCGCCCGTGTAGAAGATGGGGCGCCGGCTTTCCAGAATCATCTTGGCTGCCGATTTGACCTGCTTGGCGTGGCCTTTGAAGATCGGTTTGAAACCAGGCAGCTTGATGTCTCCAGGCTCCTTGTATTCGAATTGTTGGATGGCGATATCGCTGGGCAAGTCGATCAACACCGGTCCCGGGCGCCCTGTTTTGGCGATATAGAAGGCTTCCTTCACGTACCGCCCGATATTGCGAGCGTCCTTAACCAGATAACTATGCTTGACGACCGGAAGGGTTATGCCGGTTATGTCGGCTTCCTGAAACGCGTCGGTGCCGATTTCCATGCTGCCGACCTGCCCTGTTATGGCCACTATCGGAATAGAGTCCATATACGCGTTGGCGATACCCGTGACCAAGTTTGTCGCCCCGGGGCCGGAAGTCGCCATGCACACGCCGACTTCGCCGGTCGCGCGGGCGTAACCGTCGGCCGCGTGGGCCGCAACCTGTTCGTGTCTCATCAGGAAGTGTTTGATCTTCTTGGATACGTGAAGTTCGTGATGTACGGCGATCAATCGCCCTCCGGGGATGCCGAACATATGTTTCACACCTTCGTTCTCCAAGCTCTTGACCAGGGCTTGCGCCCCTGTCATCTTCATACCCTTCCCTCCTTTTCCTATCTTTCGATAACGGCGCCGCGGTTGGCCGAAGAAACCAATCTCGCGTACAGCGCCAGATATCCCGTCTTCACTTTGACCGGCGGCGCGGTCCACCGCGACCGCCGCTTGGCTATCTCAGCTTCGTCAACCGCCAGGTTAATCGATCTGTTCGGAATGTCTATCTCTATCGTGTCGCCCTCCTCGACCAACGCAATCAAGCCGCCCTCCATGGCTTCGGGGGAGACGTGCCCGATGGCGCAGCCGCGCGAGCCGCCGGAGAACCGGCCGTCTGTGACCAGCGCGACCTTTGTGTCCAGGCCGAGGCCGCTCAAGGCCGATGTCGGAGCCAGCATCTCTTGCATGCCCGGCCCGCCTTTCGGCCCTTCATACCGGACGACGACGACGTCACCCGGTTTAATCTCGTTGGCCAGGATTGCCGCGGCCGCGGTTTCCTCGCTGTCGAAAACCCTGGCGCTACCGGAGTAAACCAGGATCTCGGGATTGACGGCAGCTTGTTTGACGACGGCGCCGTCTTTGGCCAGATTGCCCCAGAGAACCGTCAATCCGCCTGTCGGCGTGTATGGATCGTCAATCGGTCTGATGACTTTGTGGTCCTTCACTGGTGTATCCTTGATATTTTCCGCCATCGTCCGCCCGTTGGCGTTCAAGCTCGTCGTGTCGAGCAGGTTCCGTTTATTCAACTCGTTCAAGACCGCCGAGATGCCGCCCGCCTCATATAAGTCTTCCATCCGGTCCTCACCGGACGGGCTGATGTGGCATAGGTTCGGTGTCTTTGAGTTTATCTCGTTGACCATGTTCAAATCGAAATCAAGACCGGCCTCGTAGGCGATGGCGGCCAGGTGGAGCACGGTATTTGTCGAACCGCCCAGCGCCATATCGGTAATAATCGCGTTTCTCAGGGACTTTTGCGTTATCAGGTCCCCCGGCTTAATGTCCTTCGCCAAGAGGTTCATAACGGCCATGCCCGCCGTTTTAGCGAGACTCATCCGCTCCTTATAGACGGCGGGAATCGTGCCGTTGCCGGGCAAACCAATGCCCAAGACCTCGGTCAGGCAGTTCATCGAGTTAGCCGTAAACAGACCGGCGCAGGAGCCGCAGCCCGGACAGGCGACCGCTTCCAGTTCACACAGTTCTTTTTCAGTCATAACGCCGGCGCTGACTTTACCAACACCGTCGAACATACTGATCAAATCAACTTTCTTGCCTTTATAGGTGCCCGCCAGCATCGGTCCGCCGCTGATTAAAATCGTGGGAATATTTACCCTGAGCGCGCCCATTATCATTCCGGGGACAATCTTGTCGCAGTTGGCGACAAGGACAAGCGCGTCGAAAGCGTGCGCCCGCGCCATCGCTTCCACGGAATCGGCGATAATCTCCCGGCTGGGAAGGGAATATTTCATGCCGGCGTGGCTCATGGCGATGCCGTCACAGATGCCGATGGTCGAAAACTCAAGCGGCGTGCCGCCCGCTTCGCGCACGCCCTCCTTGACCATTCCGGCAATCCTGTCCAACTGTATATGGCCCGGCACTATGTCGTTGAAGGAGTTGGCGATGCCGATCAGAGGCTTTCTGATGTCGTCGTCCGACAGACCGACGGCCTTCAGCAGGGCTCGCTGAGGCGCTTTGGAAATGCCCTCTTTCATCGTTCTGCTGATGCGGTCCATGCGCTCCTCTTTCCTTGAAAATGAGAATAATTAAGAATGCCCACGTAAAAATGGGATAAATCATATTCTATAATAAACGGACGGTGGCTGTGAAGTGCTTTTTCTTATAATCTGCGAAAAGATTCGGTGTTACCGAAGCGGTGGTCGTCCGACGTCGCGGTGCCGGTCGCCTCGCCCTGGGTGTCCCCATTGCCGGCCGACCTGGCCGGCTGAGCCCAACCGAATATCAATCTTAGCGGCGCCATATACCATTTGTTTCGCTGGCTGACGTGCGCAGCCATCGCTTCGGATTTCTTGGCTACGACGCTGGAGATATCGACGGTCGTGTCGGGACTGGCGGAGAAATAGAGATAAACGTTCTTGACGCCTGCTTCTTTGGCGGCTGCCCGCGCTTCCCGGCCGGTCACAATGTGATCGATGTGATGATACACCGGCCCCTGATCGGCGTAATCGTAGGCGAGAACCGTGTCGACCTTATATTTCTTTATGATATCCTTAAGCTCCCGCCGGATTTCCGCCCTGTCTTTGTCTGACAATCCGCCGTTAAAGCCGCGTTCAAAGTGTCCCATGAACAAAGGCTTATAGCCGAGGAGGCTGGCCGCCTTACGCGATTCGGCGCGCCGCGTTGCCTGAATATTTGATTTGTCCGCGGACAGAACCCCGATGACGGTCTTGCCCTCCGCCGCCAGGACCGCCAATGTGCCGCCCGTGTAGTATTCCAGGTCGTCGGGGTGGGCGCCAACCGCCAGGACAACACGAGCGTCTTTGAGCAACTGCCGGCCGTTCGCTTTGGCCTTAACCGGGTCTTTGACCTCTTCTACGCGCGAAAATAACCGGCCGGCGGCGACGGGCAGCAATAATATGATAAATGCGATGACGGCGACGGTTATCATTACAGCGGTCAGCACGCGTTTCTTCCTTCCCACATTTACTCCAAAATCTGCAGCGCTTCCTTCGCGGCGGCCTGTTCGGCTTCTTTCTTGCTCGTCCCCTTGCCCTTACCGTAAACGTGACGGCCGACCGACACCTGGGCGTGGAACATTTTGTGATGGTCCGGGCCGGTTTCCTTATATATATTGTACTCCGGCGCCAGGCCGAATTTCTTAACGGTCAGCTCCTGCAGCCGCGTTTTAAAGTCGGCCGACGCTTCTTTGGTGCTCTCCTCGTCGACTCGCTTTTCAAACAATCTGAAGATGAAATCGTGCGCGGCGTCCAATCCCTGGTCGAGATAATAGGCTCCGATAATCGCCTCGAAGCTGTTGGCCAAGATCGACGTCTTGTCGCGGCCGCCGCTGACCTCCTCGCCGTGCCCCAGGAGCAGATGGCTGCCAAGGTTTATTTCCCTGGCCACATCGGCGAGTATGCCCGTGTTAACCAATCGCGCCCTGAACTTAGACAACTGTCCCTCCGACAGATCCGGGAAGCGGGCATAGATTATGTTAGTGATGACGTAGCCGAGTATCGTGTCGCCAAGGAATTCCAGTTTCTCGTTGGAGTCGAGGAGCGGAAGATTGTGTTCGTAGACATTCGAAAGATGAGTTAAGGCTTGCCGGAGAAGTTTCTCGTTATTAAAATCCAGCCCCAAATCGGCAGCGGCTTGTTTCAAACCGCTCATCAGGCCGTAAATGCCTTAAAAAGAAGCACCGCGTTCTGGCCGCCGAAACCGAATGAGTTGGACATGGCCGCTTTGATTTCCCGTTTGACCGCTTTGTTCGGCGTATAGTCCAGGTCACATTCGGGATCCGGGTTCTCGTAGTTGATCGTCGGCGGGATAACGCCCGATTTAACGGCCAGGGCGGTCACAACGGCTTCCACGCCTCCGGCCGCCCCCAATAGATGACCGGTCATCGACTTGGTCGAGCTTAAAGCAATCTTGTAAGCGTAGTCGCCGAAAACCTTCTTGACTGCCAGCGTTTCAATCTTGTCATTGTAGTCCGTGGAGGTGCCGTGCGCGTTGATGTAATCGATATCCGTAGGTTTCAAACCGGATTCCTCGACCGCCAACGTCATCGCTCTTGTCGCGCCGTCCCCGTCGAGGTCAGGCGTCGTCATGTGATAGGCGTCCGCGGTCGCGCCATAGCCCGCGACCTCCGCGTATATGTTCGCGCCACGGTTCAAAGCGTGCGACAACTCCTCCAAAACGACGACGCCGCAGCCTTCGCCCATGACGAAGCCGTCCCGGTCTTTATCGAACGGCCGGCTGGCGCGCTCGGGTTCGTCATTCCGGGTGGACAAGGTCTTGGCCGCGCAGAAACCGCCGATACCTAAGCCGCTGATGGCCGCTTCGGCGCCTCCGGCCAGCATAACATCGGCTAGGCCATTCTTAACCATCCGGAAGGCCTCACCGATTGAGTTGGTGCCGGTCGCGCAAGCGGTAACGATGCACATATTCGGCCCTTTCAAACCGTAACGGATGCTGACATGGCCTGAGGCCATATTCACGATCATCATCGGTACGACAAAAGGACTTAACCGCCGCGGCCCTTGTTCAAGCAGGACCACGTGCTGTTTTTCCATCGTTATTATTCCGCCGATGCCGGAGCTTACGATAACGCCGGCCCGTTCCGGAACGAACGCGCCGTCGCTTAGGCCCGCGTCTCCTAAAGCCATGCCTGAAGCAGCCACCGCAAAGTGGCAGAACCTATCCAAACGACGGATTTCTTTGTGGTCGAGGTATTCCGCCGGGTCAAAATCGGTTACCTCGCCGGCGATACGGGCGGGATAAGAGCTGGCGTCAAAGCAAGTGATCTTGCCGATGCCTGACTTGCCCGACGTCAGGGCGTTCCAGAAAGTCTCTTTACCCAACCCGTTCGGCGCGATTACGCCTACGCCGGAAATGACTACACGTTGCGACAAATACGCGTCTCCTTAAAGCGGGGACTAACCTTGCTGGTCAACTATATACTGGACTGCGTCGCCGACGGTGGCGATCTTCTGGGCGGCCTCGTCCGAGATTTCCGCCCCGAACTTCTCCTCCATAGCCATAACCAGCTCGACGATGTCCAAGGAATCGGCGCCTAGGTCGTCGGCGAAGGTCGCCTCCGGTTTTATCTGCGCTTCGTTTACGCCTAAGTGCTCGACGATTAGTTCCTTAACTTTCTCAAATACCTGATCGCGATCCATGAATCCACCTCCTTAAAGCACATAATGTTAAGAGTTTACATTATACCCGGTCGTTTAGCATAGGGCACAGGGCGGAGAGCTTTTGTCCGCTCTAGGCTCTAGGCTCTTAGCTAAATAAACAGGCCGCCGTCTATCTTAATGACCTCGCCTGTTACGTAAGCCGCGTCGTCTCCGGCCAGAAAAGTAACCACGTCGGCGACGTTCTCGGGCGCGCCGAATACGCCGAGCGGAATCAGCTCTTTCAACTTACCTGAATACTCCTCGGGCAGCTTCTTGGTCATGTCGGTTTCGATAAAGCCCGGCGCGACTGCGTTTACGCGGATTCCCCGAGAAGCCAGCTCTTTGGCGGCGGTTTTGGTCAGTCCGATAACGCCGGCTTTGGAGGCCGAATAATTGGCCTGGCCGGGATTCCCGGCGACGCCGACGACGCTGGCCAGATTCACGATCGCTCCCGAGCGTTGTTTGAGCATCGGCCTGGTAACCGCCTGAATACAGTTGAAGGTTCCCTTCAAGTTCACGGCTATGACCGCGTCCCATTCCTCTTCGCTCATCCTCATAATCAGATTATCGCGAGTTATACCGGCGTTGTTTACCAGAACGTCTATCCGGCCCATGGCCGCAATCGACTCCTCGATCAACCGCTTGGCCTCGACCGATTTGGAAATGTCGGCGGCGATGAAATTCGCCCTGACCCCGGCGGCGGTTAATTCCGCGACCAGTTGGTCGGCCGTATCCCCCGCGGCGATGTCGTTGACAACGATATCGGCGCCCTCGCCGGCCAGCCTTCGCGCGATAGCCGCGCCGATGCCGCGCGCTCCGCCCGTAATTACGGCTACCTTGCCCTTAAGGTTATTCATAAGCGTTCCTCCCGTTATCTATCGACGCGTCAGAACCGGCAATCCGTTTTACCAAACCGCTCAGGATCTTGCCCTCGCCTAGCTCGACAAATCTGCCGGCTCCCGCGTTCATCACCGTCTTGACCGACTTCGTCCATTGAACCGAGCCGGTCATTTGTTGTTTCAGAGCGTCCCGGAGAACCTCCGGATCACTTGACAATTCACCCGTGAAGTTAGAGCAAACAGGGATTGAAGCCTGCGCGAACTCCGCGTTATTAAGGTCCTCCTTGAATTCGTCGGCCGCCGCGGCCATCAAGGGCGAATGAAAGCCGCCGCTCACATTCAGCTCGACGACCTTCTTGGCGCCGGCGTCGGCGAACCTTTCCTTTAACACGTCAACCGCCGTTGATTCGCCCGACACGACAACCTGGCCGGGACAATTGTAGTTGGCGACGCTTAAGAATCCGCCACTAGGGGCGTCTGAGACGATTCGGCTGACCTCGTCGTCTTCGAGTCCTAAGACGGCTAGCATCTTGCCGCTGCGCCGGGACGCGGCTTCCTGCATCAGACTGCCTCGTTCGGCGACCAGCGCCAGGCCTTCGTCGAAATCAATCACCCGCGCCGCGACCAAAGCGTTGTATTCGCCCAGGCTGTGGCCTAGGGAAAAATCGGCGGGACGCCCTGACTTCTTGTATAAAACATAAGCAGCATGATTCATTGCGTACACTGCGAGCTGCGTATTAACGGTCTCGTTTAAGATTTCAGCCGGCCCGTCGAAGATGAGCTCGGTCAGATCCCGGTTCAAAAGTTGGTCGGCCCGGTCGAAAACGGCCGCGGCCTCGGGATGAATGGCGCAGATATCCCTGCCCATGCCGACTGCCTGGCTGCCCTGGCCTGGAAACATAATAGCGGTCTTGCCGCCCATGCTAAGCGCGCTCCTTTTTTAGCCTTTCCAGCAGCGCGGGGAGGACTTCGTTCACGTCGCCGACGATACCATAATCGGCAAGGTCAAAGATCGGCGCGTCGGCGTCGCGGTTGACGGCAACTATGACTTCCGAGGTCGCCATGCCGGCCGCGTGCTGAATAGCTCCCGAAATGCCGCAGGCGAGATAAAGTTTCGGACAGACTGTCTTACCAGTTTGTCCAACTTGATGCACATACGGCAGCCAGCCTTCGTCGACCAGCGGCCTGGATGACCCGACGGCGCCGTGGAACAGTTTGGCCAGCTCGTTCAGAATCTGAAGATTCTCCGGCTTGCCCATGCCCCGGCCGCCGGCCACGATAACCTCGGCGTCCTCCAGCTTTTCGTCGGCCGCCAACTCCGTGTGTTTGTCGACGAACGTAATTTTGGACGCAAACAAGGCCGGGTCGAGTTTGACCTGGACTGTGTCGGCGGTCCTTGAGCTATCCGGCTCACCTTTCTTAAAGACATGCGGCCTGACGGTCGCCATCTGGGGACGTCGTTCCGGACAGATGATAGTCGCCATAAGATTGCCGCCGAACGTGGGACGCGTCTGCCTCAAGAGCTTCGTCTCGGTATCGATGGCCAGAGCCGTACAATCGGCCGTTAATCCGGTTTCCAGAACCGCCGCCGCCGCCGGCATTAGCGTCCGGCCGAGCACCGTCGCCCCCGCCAAGAGAACGGCCGGTTTCTCCCGGCTGATAATATCCACAAGCACCCTTGTCATAGGCTCAACAAGGTTGTTTTTCATGGCCTCGTTATCGACGACGTAAACCTTGCTCGCTCCGTTCGCGGCACAGGTCTTAGCCAGATCCGTAACTCCGGAACCGATAAGAATAGCCGAAACCGGTTCCTTCAATTCCGCTGCCAGCTGGTCCGCCTCGTGCAGTAACTCCAGCGCCACCGGGGCGATATTGCCGCCATCGGTTTCAGCGAGCACCCAAATACCGCTCCAATCCGTTTTGGTCTGGGCGGCCAGCCCTTCCGAAGCCGTGCCCTCGATGACAATGGCGTCGACCGGGCAGATTTCGGCGCAGGCGCCGCAGACCGTGCAGTGTCCGCTAACAATTGCCTGACCTTCAAATAGTTCAAGCGCGCTATAGGGGCAAACATCGACGCAAACGCCGCACCCGATGCACTTTTTGGTTACCTTCACGGCCATCTAGAGAACACCCGCTTCCTTCAGCTTGCTGACGAGCTGGTCGATCTGATGCTCCAATGAGCCGGTAAATATCTCGCCGGTCTTGTCCCTTTGCGGCACAAATGACTCGACGACTTGCGTCGGCGAGCCCGACAAACCGTACCTTTTCCCGTCGCCGCCTAGGTCCTCGGCCGTCCAGGTTTCTATCTCAACCTTTTTAGCCGCCATAATGCCCCGGAGTGAGGGAAGCCGGGGTTCGTTGATCTCTTTAACCACCGTGATCAGGCAGGGCAATGGAACGTCCAATACTTCGTAGCCGTCCTCAACCAAGCGCTCGACGCGCATCCTGCCTTCGCCGGCGTTCTCTATTTTCTTGATATAGGTCGCGAACGGAATATTTAGGTGGGTCGCTATTTCCGGGCCTACCTGGCCGGTATCCCCGTCGATGGTTTGCTTGCCACAGATAATCACGTCCGCGGGGCCGGCCTTTTTGATTGCCTCGGCTAAAGTATACGAGGTCGCCAGGGTATCGGCGCCCGCGAAAGCCCTATCGGAAACCAAAATCCCCCGGTCGGCGCCGACGGCCACAGCCTGTCGTAAGGCCTCAGCGGCCTGTGGCGGCCCCATCGTAATGACCGTCACCGTGCCGCCGTGCGCTTCTTTCAGGCGAACCGCTTCCTCGACCGCATAGGTGTCGAACGGGTTGATGACGGCTTCGACGCCGTCTCTGATTAGGGTATTTGTCTCAGGATCGACCTTTATGTCGGTCGACCCCGGCACCTGCTTTATGAGGACGACCAGATTCATTTGTTTATTGCCTCTTTGATCAAGGCAGCCTGGATGACGTTTCTCTGAATCTGGTTCGTGCCCTCGTAGATCTGGGTAATCTTCGCGTCCCGCATCATCTTCTCAACCGGGTATTCGCGCATGTAGCCATGTCCGCCCATAATTTGAACGGCATCGGTCGTTACCTTCATGGCGACGTCGGAAGCGAAGCACTTGGCCATACTGGCGTGCTTGGTATAGGTTTTTTCTCCCGAATCAATCGTCCGCGCTACCGCATAGGTTAGCGCTCTGGCCGCTTCGATCTGCATAGCCATATCGGCCAGCATGTGTCCGACCGCCTGATATTGTATGACCGGCTGGCCTCCCTGCTCTCTCTCCTTGGCGAACTTAAGCGCTTCCTCAAAAGCCCCCTGGGCGATTCCCAGTGCTTGGGCGGCCACGCCGGGCCGGGAAAGGTCCAGCGTCTTCAGAGCGATAACAAAACCCATACCTTCCTTGCTTAGTAGATTCGCCTTGGGCACGCGGCAGTTGTCAAAGATCAGTTCAGTGGTCGCCGACGACCGTATACCCATCTTTTTTTCTTTCTTGCCGAAGGTAAAACCGTCTGTTCCTTTTTCCACGATTATGGCTGAAGCACCCCGGCTGCCCTTGGACTTGTCCGTCATGGCGATGATCGTATAGACGTCCGCCTGACCGCCGTTGGTAATCCATTGCTTGGTGCCGTTCAAGACATAGAAGTCCCCGTCCGCGGTCGCGGTTGTCGTCATGTTGGAGGCGTCCGAACCGGCACTGGCTTCGGTCAAACCAAAAGCGGCCAGCGAACCCCCCGCGACTTTCGTCAGGTATTTCTTCTTCTGGTCTTCGTCGCCGAACAGTAGAATCGGTATCGTGCCCAGCAAGGTCGCCGCGTAGCTCAAAGCGACGCCGCCGCAAACCCGGCTGACCTCCTCGATTATGATGCACTCTTCCATTACCCCGCCGCCCAAGCCTTCGTATTCCTCGGGCACGAAAACTCGGAAAAGATCCGAATCAGCCATGACCTTCATAATCTCTGTCGGGTACTCTTCTTTCTCGTCAAGCTCCGCCCTGACAGGCAGAACTTTATCTTCGGCGATAGTCCTTGTTAAGTCTTTAATCATCTGCTGCTCTTCAGTCAGCTGATAGTCCATATACTTGGTTGCCCCCTTCTAATGTTTCTTCGCCCAACGGATGACATTGGCGCCCCAGGTCAAACCGCCGCCGAAGCCAACCATGAGCAAGATGTTACCATACTTGAGCCGGCCGCTTTGCCACAGTTCATCCAGCGCAAGCGGGATGGACGCGGTCGACGTGTTGCCGTATTTCTCAATATTGCTAACCACCTTTTCGGGCGGAAGTTTCAGCCTTTTGGCCGCGGCTTCCGTGATCCGGGCGTTCGCCTGGTGCGGGATAAAGAAATCTATATCCGTGCGGTGCAAACCGGCCTGCCTTAAGACGTTGGCGGCTGCTTCCAAGCTAACCCTGGCGGCGAATTTGTAAACTTCGTTGCCGTTCATCTTGATGTAATGCATGCGTTTCGCGACGGTTTCCTCGCTGGCCGGCATGGCTGAACCGCCGGCCGGGACCTCTAAAAGGTCCGACCCGGTGCCGTCGGCTCCGGTGAAGCTGGCCATGAAACCATAGCCGTGCTCTACCCGTTCCAGAACCACGGCGCCTGCGGCGTCGCCAAACAATACGCAAGTCGTCCTGTCCGTCCAGTCAACCAGACGGCTCATGGTCTCCGCCCCGATAACCAGAACGCATTTTGCCCTTCTGGTTTCAACGAACTGGGAGCCTACGGTTAACGCGTAGACAAACCCCGCGCAAGCCGCTTGCAGATCGAACGCGCTGGCATTGACGGCGCCCAGTTTTGCCTGGACTAGACACGCCGTCGATGGCCACAACTGGTCTGGTGAGGCCGAAGTAACTATAATCAGGTCAACGTCGGCGGCTTCCCGGCCCGCGTCCTTCAGCGCTTTCCTGGCCGCTTTAACCGCGAGGTCGCTCGGGTTAACACCCTTTGCGGCGATATGACGTTCGGAAATCCCGGTCCGGCCAAAGATCCATTCGTCGGTGGTATCAATCGTCGCGGCCAGGTCTTTGTTGGTTACCGTTTTGGGTGGAACATAACTGCCAAGTCCGGTTATGCCGGCCCAGACAAGTTCCTTCCGGCCTGTCGCCCTGTCCTTTATCTTTGAACCCAGCATGTGCATCGGGCTGGGCGGTTTCTTCTTGGTTTTTCTCGGCCTGGGAGAATCGATCATGACATTCCCTGCTTAATATGCTTGACCACGTCATTCTCAACGGATTTGACGGCTACGCCCACCGCGTTCTTAATCGCTTTAGCCGACGAACTGCCATGCGCGATGATGCAGACTCCGTTTAGTCCGAGCAATACGGCCCCGCCTGTCTCTTCCGGGTCGATATCCCGCTTTATATCCATTAGCGCCGGCGTCAGAAGAAAACCGCCGGCTTTGGCGCGGGGGCTGCTCATGATGCCGTTTTTCAACATCCCTAGCAAGAGCGAGCCGACTCCTTCAACAATCTTCAAAACCACGTTCCCGGTAAAACCGTCCGTTACGACCACATCGATATCGCCGTTGAACATCTCTTTGCCTTCGACGTTGCCGCTGAAATCCACCGGCGAGTTTTTCAGTAACTTGAACGCTTCCTTGGTGAACAGGCTGCCTTTCTCGGCTTCCCCGCCGATATTCAGCAGGCCAACCTGCGGTTTCTCCACACCCAATACGTCCCGCGAGTAGGTCGCGCCCATAACCGCGAACTGAGGTAAGTATTCCGGTTTACAGTCCGCATTGGCGCCGGCGTCCAGAAGAAGCACATTGCCTTTTTTGGTGGTTAACCGCACTGCAATAGCCGGACGCTTGATCCCTTCGATGCGGCCGAAATCCAGCAGCGCGGACGCCATCGCCGCGCCGGTATTACCGGCCGACATAAAAGCGTCGGCCTTACCTTCTTTAACCAACCCGGTTCCAATGACAATCGATGAGTTTTTCTTACCCCGGACGGCCTTTCCCGGTTCCTCGCCCATTTCTATGAGCTCGGGAGCGTCAACGACTTTAATATTGTCGGACGAGGGATATTTGCCCAGCTCAGAGTGAATGACCGCTTCAGGGCCGGTAATTATGAATAAAATCTCCGGGCGCAGCTGCGCGGATTCAGCGACACCTTTGACGATCTCTAAAGGCGCGTAGTCGCCGCCCAGGCCGTCGATTGCAATCGTGATCTTCGCAGAATTCATGGAAGTGCGGGTCTAGTCGACTTCGATTGCCGGACGGCCTCGGTAGTAGCCGCAATTAGGACAGGCATGATGAGACAATTTCGGCTGGTGACACTGCGGGCACTCCGCCGTGTTGGGGGCCGTCAGCTTATGGTGCGCCCGCCGGCTGTCGCGGCGTGATTTCGAGGTCTTCCTCTTCGGTACTGCCATCTCTTTAGATTCCTCCCAAATATTTACTTGTCCAACTCAGGGTGTTCTTCCAAATAGCGCTTTAGCGCCGCCTTATACCCTGTTTCTTCTTCTTCTGTTTCTCCGTGGTTGTGCTTTCCTTTATCAAGCGCTTCGCCGCAGACCGGGCATAAACCAGGGCAATCCTCCCGGCACAACGGCTTAAACGGGACAGCCAGCACAAGCGTCTGCGTAAGAAGCGGCGTCAAATCGATCTTGCTTTCTTCGATCGCGAACGCCTGCTCTTCCTCGCGCTCTTCCGGATCTCCCCGGTTAAAGTCGCGGTGTGGCCTGTAAACCTCACGGAACTTCTGCTTGACGTGCTGCGTATATTTATTTAAGCAGCGGCCGCATGTCAAAACTACATCGGTCAGCAGGGTTCCTTCAGCTAAGACCGTTCCGCCCGCTTCCCTTAAAACAACCTCAGATCTAACGGGACCGACAACGTCAATCCGGTCATGTCCCTTCTCAACAGGCGGCAAAGGCTCCGTAACGACAAGCGTCTCGACGCCCCCCGTGCTTTTCAGGAGCCCCGAGACGTCAACCCTTAATCCGCTCATCTAGAACTGCGTTTCGTCCGAGGCGTCTTCTTCAATCATCTCGACGTCTTGGACCTTCTCGACCTTTCCTTGTAGTTTCTCACGGCCCTTACGGATCGTTGAAACCATACGATGCAGTGTGGCTTCCATGTTGGCCAACTTCTCATCCGCGTAATCTTCGGCTTCCAAGCGGATCTTACGGGCGTTCGACCTGGCTTCTTCCAGGATTTCAGCCGATTCCTTTTTGGCCGCTCTGACGACCTCCGTTTCCGTAACCATCTCATCGGCCTTGATGCGGGCTTCCGCAATCATTTTGTCAGCCTCGCGCTTGCCTTCGTCCAGCCTCTCATTGCGTTCCTTGATAATCCACCTGGCTTGCTTAAGCTCCTCTGGCAGGTTTGCGCGAAGCTGATCGATCAGGTCAAAAATACCTTTTTCCGACACCATGATCGAACTGCTCAACGGCACCCGCCGCGCTTTGGACACCATTTCCTCAAGCTCATTGATTTGAGCCTCTAAATCCATTCGTTCCTCCTCCTTTCATCAGGAAGAAAACTTATTCCTTAAGGCCTCTTCGACGACCAGCGGCACTAAGCCCTTTACTGCCCCGCCATATTCGGCGATCTCCCGAACGGAACTGGAACTCAAGTACGCGTACTCGGGGCTGGCCATCATAAACAACGTCTCGACCGTTTCGTTCAACTCTCTATTTAGTTGGGCCATCTGAAACTCGTGCTCAAAATCAGATACCGCCCTTAAACCTTTAACGATGACATGAGCATCCTGTCTATCAGCGAATTCGACAAGTAGCGAGTCAAATTCCTTTACGGCCACATTGGCGATATCGCTGGTCGCTTTCTTGACCAGGCCTACCCGCTCGTCTGTCGTAAACAGCGGCTTCTTGGCGACGTTCTTGGCCACCCCTACGACCACCGAGTCGAAAAGTGTCGCCGCTCTCTTGATGATATCAAGGTGCCCGCTGGTTATGGGGTCGAAACTGCCGGGAACAATAGCCGTCTTCACTTTAACCAGTCCTTTCTACCTCGTAAAACAAGAAACGGCTATCTCCGTAGGCGCGGTTCTTCGTTGGCGAAAACCCGGGCCTGTCCGGGGGCTCTATCTTAGAAAAAAGACGCAGCACGACCAAACCGCCGGCGCGTACCAGATTGCCTTTCAGGAGAGCCTCAAAGACAGCCGATAAATCAACCATATCAATTCTAAAGGGAGGGTCTAAAAAAATCAAATCGTAGGAAGCGCCCGCGGCGGCGTTTTTGGCCAAGAACGTAATTACATTATCCCTAATCACAATACCTTTGTCTATCATTTTGGTATGTGCTAGGTTGTCCCGGACGGTTTCGGCGGCTTCCGGTGAAGAGTCGATAAAAACCGCCGACTTCGCTCCCCGGCTTAAAGCTTCGATACCGAAAGAACCGCTGCCTGCAAACAGGTCCAGAACGTCCGCCTCCTCGACCTGCTCACCCAACATACTGAACAGAGCCTCTTTTTGTCGGTCGAGCGGTGGCCTCGTCGCGTCCCCCGGCGGCGCTTTCAGTTTATGGCCTTTGGCAATTCCCGCTATTACTCTCAAAATATCCCTCTGACCTGTGCCACTATCGTGCCCTGGAGCACGATAGTGTTGGGTTGTTGGTTCTCATCCGCTCATCAGCCAGCCGAATCTGTCGCCGTAACGGCTTTTGACCTCGGCCAGCACCGCCGGATGCCGGTTGAGTTCCGGATCGGTCTTAACAAGAGCGAAAGCGTCGTCGCGGGCTTCTATGAGAAGCGGCAGATCCCTGATGACCGAGGCGATCCTTAAGTCGGGCAAGCCTGATTGCCTCGGACCGAACAGCTGGCCCTCGCCTCTGATACGCAAATCGGCTTCGGCCAGCTCAAAACCGTCCGTTGTCCCGGCTATAGCTTTCATTCTCTCCTTCGCCTCGTCTGTCGTAGGGTCGGCGAATAGAATGCAAAAGCTTTTATGTTCGCCGCGGCCGATCCGGCCGCGAAGCTGGTGAAGTTGGGATAAGCCGAACCTTTCCGCGTTCTCAATAAGCATGACTGTCGCGTTGGGAATATCAATGCCGACCTCGATTACCGTTGTCGCGATAAGGATATCCAGGTCGCCGGCGCGGAGTTCGCTCATGATCCGCTCCTTGTCCGCTTGCTTCATCTGGCCGTGCAAAACAGCCACCTTAAGATCGGGAAAGACCTCTGATCTCAAACGGTCGGCTTCCACTGTGGCCGCTTTGAGCTCCAGCTTGTCCGACTCGTCAACCAGCGCGCAAACGACATAGGCTTGCCGTCCCATCGCACTCTGCTGCCTGATGAGCTCATACGCTTCGGCGCGATGTTTTTGGTCGGCGACGATGGTCTCTATCTCCCTACGTCCGGCCGGCAATTCACGAATAATGGAGACATCTAGGTCTCCGTAAAGCGTCAAGGCCAACGTCCGCGGGATAGGCGTCGCCGTCATTACCAGGACGTCAGGCGCGTCGCCTTTTTTTCTTAACTCAAGGCGCTGCCGTACGCCGAAACGATGCTGTTCGTCCACGACCGCCAAACCAAGCTTCTTAAACTCTACGCCTTCCTGAATAACCGCGTGGGTGCCGGCGACGATATCGATCTCGCCTTTCTTTACCTTCTCGAGAATGTCAGCTCGTTTAGCCGTTGTTGTCGACCCGGTTAAAAGCGCCAGGTTGACGCCGTCAGGCAGCAGTTCGGCGATCTTTAACGCGTGCTGCTCGGCCAAGACCTCGGTCGGCGCCATTATCGCTCCTTGATAACCGCCGTTTACCGCCATGACCAAAGCGGCCACGGCCACGGCCGTCTTGCCGCTCCCGACCTCACCCTGCAGCAAGCGGTGCATCGGCGCCGGCTTTTCCATGTCCTCTTTGATTTCCTCAATAACTCTTATTTGATCGGCCGTTAGTTTGAACGGCAATCCATCGAAGAAAGTGTCGACCAACTCGCCATGAGTGTCGTGTTTATAGCCCTTCAGGTTCTTTTCCAGGCGCGCTTTCCTAAACCCTAAACCCAGTTCAAGATAGAAGAACTCGTCGTAAATCAAGCGCTTTCTGGAAGCCCTGACCGAATCCGCGTCGTCCGGCAGATGAACCTGGCGCATCGCCGCGTGCAACGGCATCAAGCCGCGGGTCTTAATGAACGCGCCGGGCAGCGGGTCCGGAAGCGGCGGCAGACTTTCAAGAAGGTTGACGACAACGCGCCTGATTGTATTGGTCTGGATTTCCCCGCTCGCTGGATAAAGGGGGGTTATCCTCCCTGTATTCCAGCGCGGCGCACTAGTCTTTTCTTCTTTATCACTTTCTTCACTTCCGAAAATGTCATACGCCGGATTAGTTATTTGCAGCCTGCCGTAGCTGAACACCACCTTGCCGCTAAGCGAAACCTCTGTGCCCACGGGCATCTTGTCGGCATGCCACCAGTTATTGAACCAGACGGCCGAGAGGTACCCGTCGCCGTCGGTAATATCAACGGTCAAAATCTTCTTGCGCCGGTGGGGCAGGAATTTCTTATCGACCTTGACGACTGTTCCGATTACGGTGACCTCTTCACCGATTTTGACTTTGTTTATCGGGGAAACGGCGCTCCGGTCGAGATAGCGGCGGGGATAGTAACGGAGCAGGTCCAGAGCTGTTTCCACGCCAAGCGAATGAAACTTCTCGGCCAGCTTCGGACCTACTCCGGTTACGTACCTGACTGAATCGGTTAGTGATACCACGCCCCGATTATATCAAACAGCTTAGATATCGAAGTAGAGGTAGAACTCATACGGGTGCGGCCGTAAGGCCAGCTCGTCGATTTCGTTAGCCTGTTTATACTCCGTCCAGACGTCGATAACGTCGGGCGTGAAAACGCCACCTTTAAGCAGAAACTCACTGTCTTCCTTAAGCGCGGCCAGCGCTTCGGCCAGCGAACCGGGGACCTGCGGGATGCCTATCTTCTCAGCCTCGGTCATCTCGAAGATATCGTGCTCCAGCGCTTTACCCGGATCTATCTTGTTCTGGATGCCGTCCAAACCCGCCATCAACATGGCCGCGAAGGCCATATAGCCGTTACAGGACGGATCCGGCGGACGGAATTCCACCCTCTTGGATTTCGGATTCTCGCTGTACATCGGGATGCGGATAGCGGCGCTCCGGTTGCGCTTGGAATAGACCAAGTTAACCGGCGCCTCATAACCGGGAACGAGCCTCTTGTAGCTGTTGGTCGTCGGAGCGCAGAACGCCATCAGAGCGCGTCCATGCTTAATCAAGCCCCCGATGTACCATTTGGCAGTGTCGCTGATGCCGGCATATCCCTTAGCGTCGTAAAAGAGGTTTGTGCTGCCCTTCCACAAACTCTGGTGGCAATGCATGCCGGAACCGTTGTCCATGAAGACCGGCTTGGGCATAAACGTCGCCACTTTGCCGGCCTTGCGGGCCATATTCTTGACGATGTATTTGTATAACATCATCCTGTCGCCCATCAGCGTCAAAGTGTTGTATTTCATGTCGATTTCGGCTTGTCCCGCTGTAGCGACTTCGTGATGATGGACTTCCACATCGATACCGGCCTCAATCATCGTCAGAACCATGGCGCTGCGCATATCTTGGAAACTATCGTGCGGCGGTACCGGGAAATACCCTTCCTTATAGCGAGGTTTATAGCCCAGGTTTGGCTTCTCGTCGCGGCCGGTATTCCAATCGCCTTCAACCGAATCGACAAAATAGTATCCCGCGTTCTCAGTTTGGTCGAAGCGGATGTCATCAAACACAAAGAACTCGAGCTCCGGCCCCCAATAGCTTAGGTCGGCGATACCAGTCGACTTTAGGTACGCCTCCGCTTTCTTGGCGATGTAGCGCGGGTCTCGCGTGTACGGTTCTTTGGTCGTAGGATCGTAGATGTCGCAGATGAGGCTAATCGTCGGGATCTCGCAGACTGGATCGACGATCGCCGTTGAGGCATCGGGGATCAGAATCATATCGCTTTCCTGGATCTTCTGAAACCCGCGGATACTCGATCCGTCAAACCCGACTCCTTCGGTCCAGATGCTGCTTGTCTCATCTCCGATGTCGGACACCTCGGTAACCGGCAACGAAAAGTGTTGCCAGAGGCCCGGCAGATCGTTGAATTTCAGATCCACCATCTTTATGTTTCGTTCCTTGATTATTTTGCCGATGTCTTGCGCCTTCACGTACTTACCTCCTTGTTAAATGGCCGTTTTGCCTGACTCTTTCGTCCTTATTCTGACTACATCCTTGACCTCTGAAATGAATATCTTTCCGTCGCCGACCTCGCCTGTCTGGGCCGCCTCGACGATCGTGTCGATGATTTCCTGGCAGTCGGCTTCTTCGCAGACTATTTCCACCTTGATTTTCGGAAGGAACTCGACGTTATAGGTGCCGACCCGCCATTCCAGCTGGATACCCTTCTGCTGGCCACGGCCTTCAACGTCCTGTATGGTCATACTGCTATGACCCTTCGCGTCAAGCGCTTCCTTCACGCCCTCAAGCTTTTCCGGCTTGATTATGGCCTCTATCTTAAGCATTATTCCCCCCTCCTATCTCAGCGAGTATGCCGTCTCAGCGTGCTGCGACATATCCAGACCGACGTCTTCTTCTTTCTCCGCCACGCGCAGGCCTATCGTCAGGTCTATCACCTTGGCGATCACCCATGTCGCGGCGAACGCATACACGATTGTTACGGCTACCGCGGCCGCTTGGATAAGCAGTAGTTTCGGATTGCCGTAAATCAACCCGTCGGCGCCGGCCGCGTTAACAGCTTTGCTGGCAAACACGCCCGTCAACAGGGCGCCGACCATTCCGCCTACGCCATGGCAACCGAGGACGTCCAGGGACTCGTCGACGCGCAGTTTCATGCGAAGCTTGATGGCATAATAACTGCAGGTTGCGGCAATCGCGCCAATCGCGAGGGCGGCCAACGGCGTAACGAACCCGGAACCCGGAGTGATGGCGACCAAACCTACTACCGCCCCGGTGGCGAAGCCCAGGGCGCTCGGTTTGCGTTCCCGCCAGGCCAGCAACAGCCAAGCGATGCCGGCCGCCGCCGCCGCTATGTTCGTGACAACGAAAGCGCTGGCCGCCAAACCATTCGCCGCCAGGGCGCTGCCGCCGTTAAAGCCGAACCAGCCGAACCAGAGGAGCGCCGCGCCCAAAACGACGAAAGGAATATTGTGCGGCTCCATATTATCCTTGCCATAACCCTTACGTTTGCCTAGTATCAGAACCAAAGCCAACGCCGAAATACCGGCGTTTACGTGGACCACCGTGCCGCCCGCGAAATCCAACGCGCCTAAAGTTCTTAGCCAACCGCCGACGCCCCACACCCAGTGGGCGATCGGGTCATAGACGAGGGTCGCCCAGGCCAGAGAGAAAATCAGAAACGCACTAAACTTCATGCGCTCGACCACGCTGCCCACTATCAGCGCAACCGTTATGGCGGCAAACATCATCTGAAAGATCATAAAGGCCAGATGAGGAATTGTCGCCGCGTAATCGGCGTTCGGGTTCTGGCCGACCATGGTCAGCCCCATCCATTTCAAGCCGCCGATAAAACCCCCCACCGACGGGCCAAACGATAAAGTGTATCCGATCAGAACCCATTGAATAGAAATCAGGGCCAGAAGAACGAAGCTCATTGTTAAGGTCGATAAAGCGTTCTTCTTCCGGACCATGCCGGCATAGAAAAAGCCGACCGCTGGCGTCATCAACATGACTAACGCCGTCGAAATCAGAATCCAGGCGGTATCGCCCGAATTTATTGCTGTGTTCATGTTCGCCTCCTTTTATTTTAGGAACGTCAAATGACATGTGGCGCGCTTTCCACGTTTTTATCGTAGAAAAAGGAGGCGAGATTGTCTTTGTGCGGAAAGCCATATTTTTGGGCATTTATTTGGCCCGATGGCCAAAACCTTTATCTTAATATGACTACTTTTTCGGGCCGGCGTCCCAAGCGCGAGGGACGCCGGCCCTTTCTGCTACCTGATTATTTTTCCGGCTTTGTTAATTCGCGTTCTCCGGTCCTAATCTTGATAACGTCCTCAACAGGGTATATGAATATCTTGCCGTCACCGATCTCACCCGTTCTGGCATTGGCCATAATCGTCTCGATTACCACATCAACCTTGGCGTCGTCGACAACCGCCTCGAGCTTTATCTTGGGACGCAGATGGATGGTCATCTTGGTGCCCCGGTAAGTTTCCTCGTAGCCTCGTTGCGTGCCGGATCCTTTAACCTCGGTCACGGTCATCCCGTTTACGCCCAGCTTATCCAACGCGTCGCGAACATCCTCCATCTTTATGTGTCTGAAGATCGCTTCAACTTTTTTCATGTCAGCTCTCCCCCTTTCAAGCCATTAACTTTCTCTGCCGAATAACCCGTACCCGGCACAATCGAGAATTCAGGATAAGCCAGCGCGCCGATTTCAGTCATATCCAAGCCTTCAAGCTCCTCTTCCGGTTTCACTCGGAGCCGCATGAACCTGTTCAGCACCTTGAAGAAGATGAACGAGGCGCCGAACGCCCAAGCGACCACGACCACCATGCTTATCAGCTGGGCAATGAGCTGCCCCGGATCGCCGAAGAACAAGCCTGTTACGCCTTTGGCCGCGGTTGCGCCAACACCGTTCCAGCCTATCCCATATGTACCGTCTGCGAACAAGCCAAGCGCGAGTAGACCCCAAAGCCCGTTAACGCCGTGCACCGAAACCGCGCCAACCGGATCGTCAACCTTCAGTTTCCTTTCCACGAATAGAACGCTGACTACCACCAGAATACCGCCGACTGCGCCAATTATGATGGCAGCCCAGCCCTCAACGAAAGCCGAAGGCGCGGTAATGGCAACCAGCCCGGCTAAAATACCGTTGGCAGTCATCGAGCCGTCAGGCTTACCGAATTTCAACCACATAAATAACATCGCCGCGAATCCGCCGGCTACACCGGATAACATAGTATTGACGGCCACCACGGCAATTCTGAGATCGGTACCCGCCAGGGTGCTCCCGGGATTGAAACCGAACCAACCGAAAATCAGGACGATCGTGCCGATAAAAGCCATCGGCAGATGGTGGCCCGGAATCGCGTTAGGCGTCCCATCCTTATTGTATTTACCGATCCTTGGGCCGAGAGCGAGCGCGCCGGCCAGCGCGCAGAAACCGCCAACCGCGTGGACGACGCCGGAACCGGCAAAATCAACCGCACCGTGCCCCAGACTTAGATTTCTTCCCAAAGCGGCCAGCCAACCGCCGCCCCAGACCCAGTTACCGTACAACGGATAAAGTATCATGGAAATGAAAAACCCGTAGATAATGAATGGTTTAAAGCGGAACCTCTCCGCCATAGCGCCTGTCGGAATCGTGGCCGCCGTGTCCATGAACACTACCTGGAAAAGGAAATAGGCATAAGCGACGACCGAATATGTTCCGCCTGTCACCAGGAAGAATCCTTTGTAGCCGAATATGCCCCAACCTTTTATTATCTCAAACAGTCCATTCAATTCAGCGCCGCCGCCCAGCGAAGGGACGCCGCCCACACCGCCGAACATCAAGGCAAAGCCGACCATAAAGAACCCTAAGCAACCGACAACGAAAATCACCAGGTTCATCATCATCGTATGCAGGGCGTTCTTTGCCCTGGTAAAGCCCGTTTCCACCATCGCGAAGCCAGCCTGCATGAAGAACACCAGAAAGCCCGCCACCAGCGTCCAAACGAAGTTAATCGCGATGGAGTTACGACCGATGGCTTCTTTAAGCGCTTGCCCGGAATAAACGAGATCGTATACCGCCTTACCGTCCGTACCGGCACCTGTCTGGTCGGCCGCCAGGGCGATGCCTGTCATCATAATGAACATGATTACGGTCAGGACCGCGGTATATATTACTCGTACGTTCAATTTCTTACCTAACATAATCTTCCTCCTTTCTTTGTTGTCGTTATCAATTCCCGGACCGTCAATCATTACAGCACCCCCCTTTTTTTTCAGGTCCGCCCATGAATCTTGTACATATTCACAAGATAGACGCTCGGCGTGTAAGTTTCATCAGCCTTTTTGATAAACATGGGTCTCGTTATTTTATCCATTTGTATAATGCTCCTGAACGCCGTTGGGCAATAATATTTAATGTGAGGTGAGCGAGATGGGTACGGGAACGGTCTTTTTTAGTCTTTTTATAATCGTTATCGCGGCGGCCGCGGCTGGCGAACTGATGGCCCGGCTTAGACAACCCGCGATTATCGGTGAACTAGCGGTCGGCATCCTTCTCGGCCCATCTTTGCTTGGCCTTATAAAACCGTCGGAAACACTGACCTCAATAGCCGCAATCGGGGCGGTCGTACTGATGATGTTGGTGGGTTTAGAGACACGCATTGACGATCTTAAACGTATCGGGGGAGCGGCTTCATCCGTCGCGATTCTAGGGGTTGTCCTGCCGCTGTCGTTCGGTTTCTTGTACTTTTACTATCTGGGATTCGGCTTGAACGAATCCGCGTTCGTCGGCGCCGCCTTGGTGGCAACCAGCGTCGGAATCACGGCGCGTGTCCTGTCGGACATGGGAGTAATAAATGAGATCGCCGGTCGGATTATCCTGGCGGCGGCGGTTATCGATGATATTTTAGGCTTGATGGTCCTGGCGATCGTCAGGGGTTTTTCCTCCGGTCACGGTAATCCAATCAGTCTGGCCTTGCTTGGCGCCGGCATGCTGGCTTTTTTGGCAATCTTCATGATTTTCGGCACCCGAGCCGCCCGCAAGCATTCCGCTTGGGTTGAAAAACTTGCCGCCGGGGAAGCGCCGTTCATTGTCGCTCTGGCCGTAATGCTCGGGTTCGCCGCTGGCGCCGATCGTTTCGGTTTAGCCGCTATCATAGGCTCGTTTCTGGCAGGCGTTTTTCTAGGCGAGACGATACACAGTGACGAGCTGGTAAAACGGATGCGCCCGATCAGCCACATGTTGACGCCCGTGTTTTTTGTTCTTATGGGCACTTATGTCGACGCGAGCTTCCTTGGTAAGCCGCATATCTTATCGACCATCGGCATCCTATTTATGCTGGCTATCCTTGGCAAAATCATCGCGGGGGCTTTAGGCACGATCCGTCACGGCAAACGCGTCATGTTGCAGACAGGTTTGGGAATGGTTCCCCGGGGCGAGGTAGGATTGATTATCGGATTGATGGGGCTATCTATGCATGTGATTAGTCCGAGCGTGTACACGATGATCGTGGCGGTCTCGGTTTTGACCACGCTCGTGACCCCGTTCTTCTTAAAAGCCGCGTTCCGGCCGCGCTTAAGTGACGCTGTCGGGATTCAAGCCACCGAGCAACCGCATAGCCTTTAGGCCCAAGCTCAGCCTTTCTAAGTCTTCAGACTTGTCAACGTTCAGGCCTGATATCCCGGCTATCCGCTCCAGTCTGTACCTAACAGTATGTCGATGAGCATACAGCTCTTCGGCTGTAGCGTTCAGGTTACGGTCGTTTCGCAGGAAACATTCCAGCGTCGCGACCAGATCGCTCTTATGTTGTCTGTCGTAGGCAACCAGGGGAGCGACGGATTCGGAGTACAGCAGCTGCAGCTCTGCCGGTTCTTGTTCGTAAGCGCGTAAGAGCAACTTGTATGTTCCAACATCGTCAAACATGGTGATGCTATCAACGCGGCCCAGCGTCCGACCGATACTTAAGGCCGTCCTCGCTTCTTCTAAGGTATCAATCATCTGTTCCGGGCTGGGGTAAAAACGACCCAAGCCGACCGAAATAGTCACATCTTTGAACCGTGCGGAGAAGCTGTTTTTTATCTCTTCCGCCAACCGTACAGAATCCTGTCTAATGTCGACTTCGGCCCGACCTTCGGGGGGCGTTAAAAAGATTATTACGTTATCGCTTTTCAAGCTGATCAGACTGTTGCGGCTATATGAGCGGACCACCCAGGTGGCGGCGTTCAGAATCTCTCTTTTAAGCTTCTGAACGGCTTGCTCGTCGAGATTGTTCTTGCTTATGGCGGCGCTAAGGGAATCTACATCCGTATACATCGCCAGGCTTCCGGCCGACAGATCGGCACCTAAAAAACTAGCCCGCCTCACCAGCTCGTCCGCCTTGAACTGTCCGGCCAGCAAGTCGTCGATCAGGTCGCCTTTCATGCGGATTTCCACTTCGGTCTTGATCATGCTGTCGTATATGTCGCGAACAAGGTCCGTCCAGCGGACATCCTGAGGAACCTCAATCAAAGGAAAATCGGCTTCTTTGGCGGTCTTGACGATATCCTGGTTCAGATTTTTAACGAAACGGCCCGGTTTAATGAGAAGAGCCGCCGCGGGGCTGTCAACAATCTTGCGGACAAATTCAAGTTGGGCTTGGGGGTCTTCGCTTACGGCGTAGAGGGTGGTTAAGACTGCCTCCCCGCCTTTTAGCCAGTCCGCTATGTCCGGCACTTCGCCCACGGTAACCGACGATACCGGCCGGTAGAGGCCTTTCTTACCAGCGATAACCTTAGCGCCTTTAAGAAAATCGCTCTTTAGAATCTCGGCGACGGTTATTTCCATGTGATACTCCTATTATACAAATGTACAAGAGGAGTATAGCACGTCAGCCTATAGAATGCCGATCATATACGCGCCCGGTCCGACATACGTTCCGATGACCGACCCGACCTGACCGCGTTCGACTGAATCGTACTTTACGCCGGCCGCGTCAACAGCCGCTTGCGCCAAATCCAGGACTTCCGGATTATCCGTGTAGGCTAGAATAAGTTTGCTCTTATAATCGGCCGGCCGCTTGTCACTTTCCCCCTTGACCAGGTTGGCAATCTCAGTCATGGCTTTCTTGGCGCCGGAGGCCTTGCCTTTCGCATTAACCGCGCCGTCCTCTAATGTAAGAAGCGGTTTAACGGATAAGAGGGTGCCTAGCAAAGCCGATGCCTTGCCGATCCGGCCGCCCAGTTCAAGATACTTAAGAGTCTTTACGGTAAAATACATTCGCCCCCATTCCTTGCAGCGATTCGCCACGGCGACCAGCTCGTCCGCGTCCGCGCCTGCGTCTCTCGCTGCCACCAGCTCTTTGACAAATGATCCCATTAACAGGGCCGTGTTTTCGCTGTCTATCAGGGTGACCGGGACTGTTTTGAAAATCCCGGTCGCGCCCTTGGCCGATTGCAGCGTGCCCGAAAGTTTTGCCGATATATGAATGCTGACAATATGGTCGACGCCCTTGGTCGCCAAATCATTATAGGTCTCGACAAAATCACCGGCAGGCGGTTGGCTTGTTTTCGGCAGAATCCCCGCGGCCACTGACGCTTCCATGGTCGGATAGAACCTGTCCGGCGGCATATCTGTCCAGTCCTTGTAGACTTCGTCGCCGAAATGTACAGTCAACGGAACCATAACTACGTCGTTCTTTGTGTAGTACTCGAGTGGTAGATCAGCCGTGCTGTCCGTAACTATCCCGATTCTCATATATGACTCCTCTTGTTCTTGCTATCTTTTAGGTTAAGTGACAAAAGTGATTTAAGTGATGATAGTGATTCTTGTTCACTTCCATCACCAGCATCACGTTACTCACCTCTAAATGATGCCTATGGCGAGCGTTCCGGGGCCGAGATGCGACCCAACCACCGCTCCGATCCAACCGGTTAGTTTCTCCGAATAAGGCAACCCGGCTACGTCGACCAAATGCTCCATATAAGCCAGCGTATCAAGACAGTCGGCGTGAGCCATAACCAAAGCCGGAGGCTCCCCGACCGGTAGTTTTTCTATCTCTTCTTGCGCGAACGCGACCATATCCCTGATCGCCGATTTGGTACCCTTCCCCTTCGCTTTCGGCGTCGGTATACCGCCGTCGGTCAGCGTAAGAATCGGCTTGATGCTAAGCAATTGGCCTAAGAACGCCTGAGCTTTGCCGATCCGGCCGCCTTTTTCCAGATACTTCATGGTGTCGACGCTAAAAAAGAGCTTGGCGCGTCGCTTACTGTCATCGATCATATTCAAGATTTCATCCAAGCTCTTCCCGGCCCTTCTGGCAGCGTCGATCCTTTTTACGACCACCCATAATAGTAGCGATATGACCTCGCTGTCGATAACCGTAACCGGTATTTCATCCTTGACCATCACGGCGGCCGCTTCCGCGCTGTGAACTGTTCCGGAAAGTTTCGAGGTTAAGTGGATAGAGATGATATGATCGTAGTCTTTGGCGAGAGCGTGATACGCGTCCACGAAATCTTGAACGGACGGCTGCGAAGTCTGCGGCAGAATATTGGACGACCGCATCCTCTTATAGAATTCAGCGGGCTCAACATCGATCCAATCGCGTTTTACCTCGTCTCCGAATCTGACGACCAACGGTACCATCGTCACGTCGATTTGCTTATACTCTTCGGGCGTCCTATCCGTCGTACTGTCAGTCACGATTCCGATTCGCATCGCTACTCTACCCCCATGATCAGCGGATATAGCGGTTGACCGCCTTCGTAAACATGAACTTCGACGTCCGGATAGTCCTTTTCTATTTTTGCGGCGACGGCCGCGGCCGCCTCTTCGTCAAAGTTCTCTCCTCTAATGAGAGATACTATTTCGCTATCCTTATCGATCAGCGCTTTCAGGAGCTTAAGGGCCGTTTCTCCGATTGTTCTGCCGCCCGCGACAAGGTCGCCGCTAGCGATGCCGATGATGTCGCCCTTCTTTATCTTTTGCTTATTGGCGTTGGAGTCGCGGCTGGCCCAAGTTATTTCAGCGGTCTTGACCGCCGCCGCCGCGCCCGTCATAGCGGCCGCCACGGTTTCGGGGTCCCGGTTCTCGTCATATTGCAGTAGGCCGGCAAAAGCCTCTGTAACCGCTTTGGTGGGAATAACAAATACGCGCTTATCCGTCAGTTTCTCCGCTTGCCGTGCGGTAAGGATTATGTTCTTATTATTCGGAAGAATGATCACGCTGTCCGCCCGAAGTTGCTCAACCGCCCGGACAAGATCCTCGGTTGAAGGATTCATCGTCTGACCGCCGTCGACGACTGCCTCCACGCCTAAGCTGCGGAGAATCTTCTTTATCCCCTCTCCCGACGCAACCGCTACGACGCCCAACGGTTTTTGTTTGACGGGACTCTCGTCCTCCCTGCCGGCGGCTTTGGCCTCACTTTGTTCCCGCATATTGTCGATTTTAAGACCGGTTAACTCGCCTCTGACGGCAGCCGCGGTCAAGACGCGTCCCGGTTGATTGGTGTGAATATGAGTTTTAGTGATACCGTTCTCGCCGACAACTAGTAAACTGCCGCCCAGTCCGTCGAGCTCGGCGCGAAATTCATTCAGGTTGAAATCCTCGCTCTTCACGACAAACTCCGTGCAATATGTATATTCCAGATCGATTTCTTCTTCCTCGAACGCTGCGGCGGCAGGTGTCTTCACATAGTCCACCGGGGGTTCAAGCCAAACCCTATCTCCTGTCAGCGTCGCTAAAGTACTCTCCGCCATAATGACCAGGCCTTTCCCGCCGGCGTCAACAACGCCTGCTTCCTTTAGCGTAGGTAGCAGATCGGGCGTCCGTTCAAGCGACGCTTTCCCCTCGGCCAGCACCGACTCCAACACCTCGCGTATGCTCTCAGTCTTCCTGGCCATCCGGCGGGCTTCCCTGGCCATGTCCTTGACAACGGTTAGCATCGTGCCTTCGACCGGCTTCATAACAGCCTCGTAGGCAGTATCGCTGCCTCTGGTTAAGGCTTTCGCCAGGATCTTGGCGCTAACTTCCGGCTGATCGGCTATGACATCGCAGGCGCCGCGCAGGATCTGTGACAAGATGACTCCCGAATTGCCTCTGGCCCCTTTTAGCGATCCATCCTTAATCGATTTGGCATAGCCGGCGACGGTCTTGTCAGGAGCCGCGTTTACCTCAGCCATGACTGTCTGTAAGGTCAGATACATGTTGGTTCCGGTGTCGCCGTCAGGAACGGGGAAAACGTTAAGGGCGTTTATCTCATCCCGGTGTTCGTCTAACGCACTCAGCCAGCCGGCGGTAATGCCGTATACGCCTGACGCCCCGATATGGCTTTTGTCGTCAGATTTTGATGTTTGAGATATGGACATTTACTTCCTTGATATTTAGACCGGTGTGTTTAGCGACGGTATAGGTTACCTGTTCGGCGAGGTTGCGAGAAATTTCCCGCATGTTGGTGCCATTCTCGACCACAATATATAAATCGATTTGCACGTCTTCGTCGTTTAAGGTGACTCTTATCCCGCGGCCCTGCCCGTCGAGTCTGAATAATCTGCGTAAGCGCGCGCCCCACGAAGGGTGGTCCATGCCAACGACTCCATAGCTTTGTGTCGCGGTATGACCGGCCAGTTCCGCGATGGCTTCTTCGCTAATCAGAATGCGGCCGTGTGGTTTTGCCTCTGACATTTTGCAGCTCCTCCCGGATAATGTGTCGGTGTCCAAGATTTTATCATAAGCTTGACCGGCTTGGGCGGCTGCCCGTATAATGAAGCACTGTGCTGTAATTAGTAGTTAGTCTTTAGTAGTTAGCTGTTGATAAGCGAGAGATTTTTCTAACAACCAACCTCTAATCACCAACTACCATTCAGGAGGAACACGTGTCACAAATATGCGAGCTCTGCGGGAAGAAACCCGTTTTCGGTAATAACGTAAGCCATAGCCATAAAAAAAGCCGCCGCCGCTGGACACCAAATATCCAGCAAGCGACGTTGATAGTAGACGGCAAGCCGAAAAAAATGAGCCTCTGCGCCAAGTGCATTAAGAAACAAGCTTCCGTTTAAGTTACCGCAGGTTGCTTTTGTCGGAAGGATTCGTATCCGCGCCGCCGGGGACCTCGTAATCAGCTTTTCTGATCCGCTATCTTGGAATCAATCTTTGATTTGACCTGGGCGAGGGTGGCGTCAACCTGAGCATCAAGAATTAGAAATTCCACGCAGGATTCCATCAAGTTATGAAAAGCGTCGAGACGCGCGCTTTTTGCCTGGCCGCCTGTTTCTCACGCTGCATCTGCGCCGAGGAGTAACTTCTATACCAGAGGCCGGCTCCGGCGATTAAGACGATTACTAGAATGACAGTGAATATGTCAAGATACGGATGTTCAATATGCTTGTCACCGATTTCCAACTGTCACATCCTTTTCTAGCGTATGTCCATCAATAGCCTAAGCAAGAACTTACGTCCCGTCATCGCTAAACAACCTTAACCCAAGATACACGCTGCCCACCAGGCAAGCAATCGCGAAAGCTACAATTAAGCCGGCCCCGATCGGGGAGTTCAGTTGAGCTAAGAGTTTCAAGTAAAGAGCACGGAAGACGCCCGTTAACGCGACGCTGAGGCCGATGGCGAAAGAGCAGTAGAGGGCTCCGCCGATGGCCGTATATATTACGAATTTCTTGATATCCAATTTCATGGCTCCCGCGGGTACGGAGATCCACGTCCTGGCGGGACCGAATAACTGGGCGAACAAGATGCCGATATCACCGTACTTGCGGATAAATCTCCGCGCTTTGGTCTGTTGCTCCTTAACCTTCGGTCCGCCCTTATTCATAATCTTTCGTCCGAGGTCAGCGCTATAAAAACCTAGATAGTAGCTAACAATCGATCCCAAAGTCAGACCCAGCGTCGCAAAGAGTACCGCCTCTAGGTAAGTTGTTTTTCCGGAAAGGATAAGCGGACCCGCGGTCAGCTCAAGGACAACTGAAGCGGTTGGAATCCCCAAGCTCTCGGCAAACATGCCGATTGCCAGACCCAAGACCCCATATTTAAGCACCAGGTCGCCAAAGAAAGCGGTGATGCCGCGCAGGATGTCATTCATCGGCTTGATTATACAGCAAAGCATGCACCCACGCTTTGAAGGCGTCAGCGTGTTATCATGTCTGTGATGAATTGCCTTCAACTCACGAGACGCATAACGCTTACCCTAACGTTCTCCCTGTTCCTTATCCTTTTGATAGCCGGTCCGGCTCAGGGCGATATGGTTATGCTAAGTCCGGTGGTCGACACTTACGTCGATAGCGACAATCCCACTTCGGCATATGGCCAAGACGTCTTTTTGATAAGTCGGTTTGACGCTAGATCGGACCGCCTGAGCCAGCCTTTCCTTAAATTCGACTTATCGTTGATTCCCTCGGGCTCGACCATTAATGAAGCGACGCTGAAACTTTATCTGAAGGATATGACCGGCAGAAACTCTGTAGAGATCGAAGCTTTTAGGGCTACCAGCGACTGGGACGAGGCGGCGCTTACGTGGAATAACCGGCCGACCGGTCCGGGACTTGAGAAGACCGCGACCATTAGCGACAACAGGGGCAACAAGAACGTTGATATGACGGCCTTCGTGTCCGGTTGGCTAGCGAACACCTTCCCTAATTATGGGGTCTTTCTCGACTATAAGGGTAAGGCTACCTATAGCGCGGTCTTCAACAGCCGCGAAGCTCCTAAGAACCAGCCTTACCTGGTCGTTTACTACAATCCGCCGGCCAGCGGATCCGGGACTCCCTCCGTAGGATTGTCAATAGCCGAAGGGAAAGCACCCGCCATCATGGAAGTCAACGTGTCCGATATTAAAAATAGTTCCGTGACAATCACCTGGATGACGGATATGAAAGCCGACAGCAAGGTTAAGTTCGGCCGTACCGCCGCCTACGATTACGAAACACGAACCAACAAGGACGTAACCGCGCATTCGATCACTTTACGGGGGCTGTCTCCGGGAACCGTTTACCATTACCGTGTGTTCAGCAAGAGTCCGGCCGATCTGGAGGCAAGTTCAGCTGATCTGGAATTTAAGACAAGCGGCCAGCCGGCCGCCAGCACGATCCTGCCGTCAACCCCGTTCGGCTGGTTGAAACTGATAGGAATCATCGCCGGCGCGATTTCATTGTTCCTTCTGGTGATTGTAAGCGCGGCGGAACTTCAGCACTGGCGCTATTCGCGCTCCTCTTAACCTTTCGCTTTCTTCAACGGCTGTTTGCGACGGCTGTCGCTTACGTGGCGCAAAGCCATAACCGGGTGCCTATAGACCATTTTGGGACCCGAATAACGCATTACAGTCCTGATTGATTCACGCATGTCCGGCTTATGGCAATGAACACGACAGTTGCCGCAGGTCGTCTTGCCTTCCTGGAAGGGACATTTCTCTAAACGGCGCAAGGCGTAGTCGTTAAGCTCACGGCATTCGCCGCACAAATCGACCGTCGCTCCGTGGTGATCACGGCAGTATATTTCTATCATTGCCGTAACGGTCTTCGCTTCTCGATCTATTCTCGGGTGTTTTGTCATGGGAATCTCGGAATGTTTTATGGTGGGCGCTAGAGGATTTGAACCTCCGGCCTCTTCCGTGTGAAGGAAGCGCTCTCCCACTGAGCTAAGCGCCCGCATATATGATTCTTATTATATCTTTCGTATCGAGGCTACCGCCTCGAGATTTGAACTCCGCCAGAGGCGGATCGGCCTGGCCAGGCGTTGGCCGGCTACGGCCTCTTCCGTGTGAAAGAAGCGCTCTCCCACTGAGCTAAGCGAGCCTATCGACTTTAATACCTAATAGTAAACGGAAGCACCGGACGGGACAAGCCCGCCCGGTGCATTTTTCCGTACAAATCAGATTACTTGACGGCTGCCTCAAACACCGGCAAGTTGGTGCGGCAAAGATCAATCATTCTGGCCGCGTATTCCGGGTTGTGGAAACCGTTGGAGCTGTCTTGGGCGACAATATCATACCCAAGAACCAACAAGTCATAAGGCTTTTTGATATTATCCTTGACCTTTTTCTTGCCGTTATTCGACAGCTCCTTGTACTTTGCCTTCGCCGCATCTACGCGCGGTTTCAGCTCGTCCAGCGCGGCCTTGGTCGGCGCTTGAAGCTCGGCGATCTTAGCCGCCGCGACATCCGTTGTCCAGGCGTTGTGGCATTTCACGCAGCCTTCCGGTTTAGGCATAAAATCGTGACCGGTTTTGGCCGGCTGCTCCTCGCTGACATATGGCTGTTGAATCATATGACAGTTCGGACAGGCGATCGCGTTAAGCACATGCTTCGACACCGGAGGCCCGAAGACGCCGCTCCCGGGGATAACCTTCCCCAGATACATCTCCTTTGTCGGGTGATGAACCGCGTCGCCGACTTTAAGGTTCTCGGCCTGGTGGCAGCTCTGGCACAACTCCTCTTTTGGTAGACGTGTCCGCGTGGAGTGGCCGTCGTGACAGGCCGGGCACGTCAACGTTTCTTTCGCCGTTTTTAGCGTCGGCTTCTTGTCTTCCGGCGCCAGGATGTAGTCGGCTGAATGGCACAGCAAGCATTCGTTTTTCACAACGCCCGGCGTCTTTTTGTCCATGTCAACCAACGTCTTCAGCGCGGCGGCGTGTTTCGTGCTCTTCCATTCCGCATCGCTGAAAGTGTTGTGATGGCTTCCGCTGTGACACTCGCCGCACATCTTGGCTGCCAGTGACGCCTTGGGCACATTGTTAGCCTTTGGCTGCTGGATGTGCTTCTCGCCTTTGCCGTGGCAGTTCTCGCACTGCACGCTGCCCAGTTTCGGTGTCTTCTCCAGGCTGACGAAACCTTTCTTCTTGTATCCAACCGTGTGACACCCCAAACACCTGTCGTTGGCGATATTCTTCGGCTGAAGGGTCTGCATAGCCTCGGCGTGCCGCGACTCCTCTTCCCAGCGCATGAACGTTCTTTCGTGGCACTTCTTACACACGTCGACGCCTGCCCAACCGTCGGCAACCGTTTTCGGCAGCGACTTTTTGTCCAGTACAACATGAGCCATCTGCAAGTGGCAGTCCTGGCACGTGGTTCCCGGTTTCATGTAGTAGTTGTAGTGCTTGGCCGCCGTCTCTTGTTCCGACGCCGTTTTGTAGGCGAAGTGGCACATCAGACACCTTTCCGTGGGGACGTCCGCTTTCTTTGTCCGCTCGCCCGCTATAAGGTAAGCCGCCCCCCGGATGTGAGTTCCCACCCGCGCCAAAAAACCGCTGTCGGAATGGCAGTCCATGCAGATCACGTTCTTCTTCCCCATCGGCGTCGTCCGCCACGAATCGACGATAGTCTTTTCGTCGTGACAGATACCGCAGGTCACCGGCTGCTCAAGCGCTACAAACGATACAACCATCAGCAGCAGAACTACTCCGGCCACAGCCAGAGTTATTATTAAGGCTCTACTCATAAAATCACCCCCTTTACCTATTACCTAGTTTGAGCCCGGTAAAACAAAAGACCCGAAACCATTAAACTGGTATTCAGGTCTAAACTTTTTTTCGTCACCCACCCCCAAGACTTCGTTTGACTTGGCACTGGTGCGAAATAGCTATGTAATAATTTGTTGTTCTTATTATACCAAACGTTTAACCGAACTTAAACATCACGCCGAAGCCGCCGCGCGGATATTCCCACTCGATGTTGTTGAACTCGTCGCACGCCACCCGGCAGGTGCCGCATTCCAGACAATCGATATAGGCTACTTCGACATGATCGTCTTCCCAGACATAGACATTCGCCGGGCAGATGGAAAGGCATTGTTTCGTCTCGCAATCCTTGCACTTGGCCGGGTCTTTTATCTTAAGGTGCGCGTGTTCCTCGTCGACTATGTAGCGGTCCAGAAATAGTTTATCTTCGAGTTTCATCTAATCGCCCTCCAAGCGCGCCACATGTCTTTGCCAATGGCGGTGTATGACTTCTTTTTCTTCATTTCCCTGAGGAGAGCGCGAGCCGTCTCGCCTCTAGGTCGGCCGCTGGCTTTCAGCAAACCTCCCAGAAATTCGTTGGCCAGCTGCGGATACAGATTCATCATGTCAGGATTGTCGTGAAGGAAGCCCGTGAAATCCTTGAACTGCCTCATGTCCTTCATAACGTAGCTGTTCTCCAAGGCGCTTTGATATCTATACAATCCGTTGTAACTGAAATCGCCCTTTTCCTTAGCCGAGACAACCGCTTCTCCGGCCAACCGGCCGGTCGTCATGGCCAGGTTAACGCCTTCGCCGGTCAACAGGTTGGAGACCATAGCGGCGTCTCCGGCAATCAAAAGGCCGTCGTGGACCAGCTGGGGAACCGATTTCAGACCTTGCTCTGGCACCATGTGGGCGGTGTACTCGATCGTATGTCCGCCTTCAATGAGAGGAGCAATCATCGGATGCGCTTTTATCTCTTCCATCAAATCGTATTGTTTGTAGCCGTGCTTGGCCATATCTTGAACCATGGCGACCATACCGATCGAAATCGATTCCTTATTTGTATAAAGGAAGACTCCGCCCATCATTCCGCTGGTTAAACCAAGGATCCGCATGGCGATGCCTTCGTTATTCGTTAAATTGAACCGGTTCTCGATAACTTCTTTCGGTAATTTGATAAGCTCCTTGACGCCGACGCCGACCTCGTGAGATTTCCATTCTTTATGTATGCCGGCATCCCTGGTTAAGAGTGAGTTCACACCTTCGGCGACAATAACGCAGTCGGCCAAGACGTCTCCGTCTTCGCGGCCGGTGCGAACGCCGACGCATTTACCATTCTCCATTATCAGGCCCTCGACCAGCGTCTCGCAGACCAATAGAGCGCCCGCGGCAACAGCTTGGTCGGCAAACCACTTGTCGAACTTGGCCCTCATAATAGTCGCGGCGTTATATGGCGGTTGGCTAAAAGCCTTCTCACGATGGGCGATGGTGGTTGCGGAATCATCCGATACCAGATAGTATCTTTCCTCGATAACCACCCTTTCGATGGGAGCCGAATCCCAGAAGTCCGGGATCACTTCAGCCAGGTCGTGACAGAACAAAACGCCGCCGAACATGTTCTTGGTTCCGGGCTGCTCGCCGCGCTCGAAGATAATGACTCTCAAGCCCGCTTTGGCAGCGATGTATGCGGCCATTGTTCCAGCCGGCCCGGCGCCGACAACGATTAAATCAAATCTCTCTTTCATCTACTTCGCCCCCTTGCGCCGTTTCTTAATCTCTGCGGTCAAGGCCGGCAACACTTCGTACAGGTCGGCCACAACCGCATAGTCCGCCGTCTTGAAGATCGGCGCCTCAGGGTCCTTGTTGATAGCAATGATCATATCCGAGCCTTCCATAGCGACCAGGTGATGCACCGCTCCGGAGATTCCGGCCGCGATGTAGACTTTGGGCCGAACGGTGTGGCCGGACATGCCGACTTGATGGGCGTAAGGCATCCAGCCTGCGTCAATTGGCGGACGGCTGGAACCGACAGTTCCACCCAGGGCTTCGGCCACGTCTCTGACAGTCTCAAAGCCTTCCGGACTACCCAAGCCGCGGCCGCCCGACACTATATATTCAGCGTCTTCGATATTAACTGACATGCCTTCGTCTGGAATAAACTCCAAACGGCGCGTCTTGACGTCCTCTTCCTTCAAGCCTAAGCTCTCCTCAACGACCTCGCCCGTGCGCTTTGTATCGCGTTCAGGCACCGGCAGCAGCCGCGGGCGGACGCTCGACATCTGCGGCCTAGCCGTCGCGCAGAAAATGGTCGCCATGATGTTCCCGCCGAAAGCCGGCCTGGTCTGATGAAGCAGTTTCGTCTCCGGGTCGATTTCCAGGACCGTGCAGTCCGCCGTCAAACCCGCGGACAATTGGGTCGCCACCGCCCCCGACAGGTCGCGGCCAAGCGTAGTCGCGGCCATAAGAAAGACATCGGGTTTGTGTTTCTTGGCCAGCTCCGAGATTCCATGGGCATACGGCTCCGTCCTGTAGTAAGCCAAAACCGGATCATCGATAACGTAGACCTTGTCCGCACCGTAATAGAATGCCTCTGTTGCCAGGTTCTTAACGTTGTGGCCGACCAGGACGCCGCATAGTTCGCCGCCCAGGTCGTCGGCCAGCTCCCGGCCTTTGCCGATAAGTTCCCAGCTAACGCCGGCGATTTGGTTATCATTCTGTTCGATTAATGTCCAAACGGCGGGTTTGCTCATGGCAACAACCCCGCTTCCTCAATCTTGTCGACCAGGAACTTAGCAATCGCAGCCGGTTCTTTGATTTCATCGGTTACCATCACGGTGTCTACCTCTTTCGGCTGCGGCGGGAAAATCTTCTTGACCTGAGTCGGGCTGCCTTTCAGGCCGCATTGGGACACGTCTAGATCGAACAATTCCGTCGTCCAAACGGGGACTTCGTATCTGATCGAATCAACCAACCTTGGCAGCGCGGCGTAACGAACCTCGTTCGCTTCTTTCATAACGGTTAACAGCGCCGGCAGGTCGGCTTCGACAACCTCAACGCCTTTCTCCAGGCGGCGCTCGACGACAATCTTTTTCTTCTTGTCGTCAACTTCTCTGACACCCACGACGTAGGTCATAACGGCATAACCCATCCGGCAGGCAATGCCGGGGCCGACTTGGGCGGTGTCGCCGTCAATCGCCATCTTGCCCGTGAAAACGATGTCGACGTGCTCTTTCTTGTCAATCGCTCTGATCGCTTGCGAAAGGATATAAGACGTCGCCAGCGTGTCTGAGCCCGCGAAAGCCCTATCCGAAAGGAGAACGCCTTCGTCGGCTCCCAGAGAAACGGCCCGTTTTATCACGTCAGCCGCTTGGTCAGGACCCATACTAATAATGGTGATTTTCGCTCCGTACTTGTCCTTGATCTGAAGCGCCATTTCCAACGCATGCATATCATACGGATTGGCAATCGACGGGATGCCGGCCCTGATAAGCGTCCCTTTTATTGGATCGACCTTGACTTCTTGCGTGTCAGGTACTTGTTTTACACAAACAACAATATGCAAAATGCCTCCTTTCTTGATAAAGAAAACATTGTAGCAAAGATTACATAGTTAGACAATAACTCTTGGTGATTTCCTGGAATTAATTGCTTCCGTTGTTGTTGCCGGTAATCTCAAAATACAATGAGGTCTTACCATTCGTGTAAGTTACTCTAATTACGACGCGCCTTTTACCATCTTTCTTGTAGAACTCCATAAAATCCTTGTTCGACGCCAACCTGCGCCAATCGTTCTTGGCCATCTCCGTTTCGTAGAAGTTCCTGGCCGTCGATTGCGCGCCAAGAGGCAACATGTATTTGAAAGTCACGCGGCCTCCGTTAGCCTCGCTCTCGGCCAAAACCGCGCCGTTATATAACGGGATATCCTGAGGCAGACTCTTTCCGGAGAGTTTCTGGCCTGAGCTCCAGGGAACTTTCTCTGGAAAATAATTGGCGAGCTGATAAAGGCCGTAAACGGACCCGATCGAAAAGACAACGATAAACACTACTGCAATGAGGAAGTTCATAAAACTTTTGTGGGCCTGGCCGTGACCGTTATCCGGCTCCATATCCATAGGATGCTTTTCTTCCGCCAAATCTCCTCCGAAATATTCGTTAAGCCCGACTTCGCTATGCCTGGTGTCGCTTACGCTCCGCCATTGAGCTACGACGGGCAGCCTACGCTTCTTTTACTTTAGTGGCCTGCCGGCCGTAGCGCCCTTAAGGACGGAGGCCTTCAGGCCGGAGTCCAACCGCGTAGGCTGGTGGGCCCAGCAGGACTCGAACCTGCGACACGCGGATTATGAGTCCGCTGCTCTAACCAACTGAGCTATGGGCCCGTATTCAGTTTTTGGCCTGCTGCTCTAACCTCCGCTTGAGGCGGACCAGCCTATAGAAACGCTGGCTGGAACTGGGCTATGGACCCAAATATTCTTGCCAAATTCTCAGACTCTCTCTTGGGAACTTATCAATCAGTTCCCCTCTTAGTCTTCGACCCTGGCCTGTCTTAAAGTATGTTTCTCTTTTCCTAGCGTCTTTTCGATTCTGATACGTCTCAAAGAATACAATGTCGAAGGGTCCGTGACCTCGGAGCGACTTCGTCGTTTCTAAGCGATGCTCCTTGAGTCTTCTCGCTAGATCCGCGGTCTCCCCTACATAGTGCTTTCCATTCTTTCTACTTTTAAGTACGTATACATAATGGCTTATGGTTGCTCTAACCTCCGCCAGAGGCGGACCAGCCCGTCCAGCGTTGGCTGGAACTGAGCTATGGGCCCCTGAGTATCTATCAGTTTAGCAGACCTGGTCAGACATTCGCCAGTGAGTGATAGACCTCTAATGTTTGGGCTGCGTTGGCCGGCCAGGTAAAACGCTCGACTTGCTTCAGCCCCTTTGAAATCAATGTATCGCGGAGCGTTTTGTCCCCCATGATTTGCTCTATCGCCGCCGCAATCGCGCTCGGATCGAGAGGATCGACGAGTAAAGCCGCGTCGCCTGCGGCCTCCGGCATGGCGCTCAAGTTGGAGGTAATGACCGGTGTCCCGCAAGCCATGGCTTCCAGAATAGGTAGGCCGAATCCTTCGTAGAGCGACGGGAGAAGTAAAGCGGTCGCCTGATTATAAAGGATGCGCAAATCGTCGCCGGGCGCGTACTTGATCTCTATTACTTCGTCGCACAATAAGCGCTTGGCTAGTTCGGCCTTAAGATCGAATCCCCAAAATGACCTACCGATCAGGACTAGCTTTGGCCGAATTCCGGTCTTCTTTAACAGTGAGACAGCATCAAGCATGCCGGCAATGTTGCGGTTCTTGGTCATTCCGCCGACGTGTAACAAAAACGGTGGCTCCAGACTATGCGACAACATGACAGCTTTGCTTTTTTCAGCGTCTTCAGCCTGGTTCAAAATCCGGTAGAACGGGTTGGGGGCTGGGTAAATGACGGAAATTTTGTCCTCGTTGACGCCGTAGAATTTAATCAGGTCTTGCTTAGTAGTTTTAGAGATGGCGATGATGCGGTCGGCATTTCTCGCCGCGTATTTATACAACCGCCTCATCTTGAACCTGTCACCTGACGGCGCGAATTCAGGATGCGCTTCGAAGAATAGATCGCAGACCGTTACAGCTGTCGGGCAGGGGCGGACAAACGGGATGGTCGACGTCATTGAGTGGAACACGTCGATACGGTCGCGGCGAAGCGCCGCCGGGAGACGAATCTGCTTCCAGACTTGCCTGCTTCCAGGCAGAACCCTTGTATGAAATCCACCGCCCGTAACAAGGCCGGGATTTGACGGGCCGTCTCCTTCAAAAACATCCAGGTACTGAAAGAAATCGTCCCCGCTCTCGATTTCGGCTAGAGCGCGGCATAGAAACATTGTAAGCGTAGAGATTCCGCTTTCGCGTCGCAGTGCATCCCTGGCGTCCAGTCCGATTCTCATATCAACCCCTTGCTGTCACATAATATATTAGCCTACATAGGTCGTAACAACGAGAGTTGACAATTCTGGGTTGAAATGCCAGCATTTGTATGGAAGAAAAGGACCCTATAGCAGCGAGGAGTGGCCTCTATGGAGTATAAGGGATTTCAACGTACGATGGCGTTCTTCGGCATCCTACTTATCCTGATTAGCACGGCTTTAGTTGCGGTCAGTACACGCAACCTTCAGGAGATAGTCGGCCAGCTTCTGTTCTTCTTAATCTTGTTCGGAGCGCTATGGTATGGCAAACGCGGCGGAATCATAACCGCCATCCTGTCTACAGCCATCTATCTCTCGTTTCATTTCCCGATTTTTCTCTCCATGGGCTGGTCCAAAGGTCTTGAGGTTGTCGGCCCGCTAATCGTTGTCAGGGCAGCTATATATCTAGTGGCCGGAGCTTTGGGCGGCGAGATTTTCTTCCGCATAAAGCAGTTTATGATCGAAGCCGGCAGACAGGAATTCGTCGATCGCGAAACCAAGATTTTCAACAGCGTATACTTTGGAAACCTGGTTAACCTGGAGGCCAAGAAATTCGAGCGCTACAACACTATTTCATCCATTCTGGTCATCAAACTCGACCCCGACTCCATGATCGCTTATATGGAAGAGACGAAAACACCCGGCATGAAATATATCGCCGACGGGCTGGTCGGCAACGTCCGGCTGGTTGATGAGGTCGGCCGGATCGACAGGAACACCTTCGGCGTCATCTTGCCCTTTACGCCGCGACAGGGCGCGGAGGTCGTGGCCAAACGTCTGGCCTCCATTACCACCAGCCGCGTCGGCTACGATAACAGCGTAGACTTTGAGATTCTAAGTCTGCCCGCGGATAAAGACGGCTTTGACCAAATGGCGGCTAGACTAGCGACTGAGGCTTGAGCCCGGCCATGACGTACAGTTACTTCCGCAACCTGGCGCTGGTTTTCGGATTAGGGCTAACTTTAGGAACCACCCTTCTTATCTATCTTGGCTATGCCGATCCTGTCGAAGCCATGGGTCAAGCCCTTTTTGTTCTCGTTCTTGTTTTTGCCGTCCTTTACTTCCAAAAAGGCGGAGGTTGGGCGGCGCTGGCCGCGAGCATTATCTACCTCGGAGCGCTGCTGACTATCGGGCCAAAAACGGAGGCCGCCTATGTCTGGCCGGCAGCCATATTGCGGATAACGTTGTACGGGTTTACCGGATTGGCGGGCGGCGAGCTCTGCGCCCGCGTCAAAAAAACATTGGATGACATCTCCCATGCGGATCTTCTGGATCATGAGACCGGTCTCTTCACAAAGGAGTATTTCTTCAAACTGGTCGGCTCCAACATTGAGGTCTTTGAGCGGTACGATTCTCCCTTCAGCCTTCTGATTTTCAATTTCAGCCCTGCCGACCTGGCCAAGCTCTCTAAAACCGCCAGACAAGCCGCTTTAACGGCCATCGGCGATGAGCTGAAGGAGTCTATTCGTCCCAGCGACGAAGCCAGCCGGACGACGGAAGATTCCTTCGCGGTTCTGCTCGACCAGACGGCCGGCAAGAACGCCGATGCCGTTATTGCGCGCGTCAATAAAGTCCTGAAACGCGTTTTAGGAGACGACGCCATCATCAGCCACAAGCTCCTAACAACCCCGGACGACCTCGAAGAAATCCGCACCTACTCCGGAGCTAGGTAGCCTTAACCGGTCCACCTAGAAAAAGAAAGGGATAAGGAGAGTAATAAAACCCTGGAGGCCTGGCCTACTTTTTATTATGGGGCGAAATATCCATTTGGCGCTTTGGGTGATAGAATGTCACTTTGAAAAACTTAAAGAAGTCATCTCTCCCTAGAAGATTAAACTGCTTACCTTTACCTGCCGGCGTCCATATCGTTTTCAACTTCACTTTATGACCGCAAATATATGCTTCAACGGGATACTCAACGCCCTGTACAACACCACCCACACCTCCGCATTGTACTTTTGGCATTGGCGCAATTGAGACTCCTAAATCAAGAAGAATCTCTAGGTTAAAGAGTGATTTGTCAGCGCCTGAATCTACTAAAGCAACAGTCGGTGTTGGCGGATGAAACGGAATCCTCAACTCTACATCGACCAAAGGAAAGTATTTGGTTCCAGCGTAGGGATATGCAACTGGCTGATAGTCGACCAGCATTAGAAAAAGAACTGCGTAGCTTCTGAATCAGGGACTGCAAATATTCGCGGTTTCGCAACGTTCTTCTCTTTTGCTTTCTTCTTCACTTCTTGTATGCTATCGCCGCATGCTATTAGTTTATGATCGTCAAGGGCTACCCATTTTCCAGCACACTTGCCAAGTTCCGCGGCAAGCTTCTTCTCTTTATAAGTCATAATAGCCCTCCTTTCATATACATCGTCATCTACTAGTGTTTCATGAACACATGTTCTCTGTATTTGAATTCTAGCTCTCTCATCTTATAATTGCAAAGCTTGAGGGTCTCGCCTTTCCAAAAGAAATTACCAGTTTCCTATGGTTGTTATCGTCGAAGAGGGAATACAGCTAACTCCATAACTTTCGACTTTTCCTTTTGTTGACTTGTGAAAACCGCCTTCAATTTGTTTAAAGAAATCGTCATCATCCCTATTTACTTTAAAATTAATTATTCCTGCAACACAATCTGCAAGTTGGAGGCCCTCTAGCAAGTCAGCAAAAAGGAGGATATCGGGTTGAACCAAGAATTCCGTAACTTGCTCACGGAAGTTGCCGTGCTGACCGGCGGTCAACGTCGCTATTCTCGTACCGTCGACAAACACACCCTGAGCTGACCACTTAATTTCAAGGATTGGTGGCCCCGCTGCAAAAGCACTCTTAACCTTTCTGAAGTTTCTAAACACTTTAACAAGATCTAGCGCATCAACGCAGATACCGGCTGTGATACTATAACGACATCCTTTTGGGTCAGATGAATCAAGAAACAGCAATTTCATCTAAACAAACACCTCCAAAACACAAGTATGGGGCTAACCTACACCCAAGATGTCTTAGGCTCATTAAATGCGAGCATGCGAACATTCCGCGAATCGAGCGGAGAGCATACAGGAATGAGTCATCCTGGGGCGCCCCGCAAATCCGCCGCAGGAACTGACACGATGCTCACTTTACCGTCTAATTCTCGTGCATGGTGGATCAAGAACAAGGCCAGAGGCGAGGAAACGCTGGTGGGCCGCGAGCAGCATGCTCGTCTATATTGGTGTCGGCGGGGGGACTTGAACCCCCAAGCCCGTTGCCGGGCACTAGGCCCTCAACCTAGCGCGTCTGCCAATTCCGCCACGCCGACATTAGAAGGAGCCCAGAGCAAAGAGCTCAGAGCGTAGAGGCTTTATAGCCTGATAAGAAGAACAGTTGTGACCGCGAAGGTTAAGGCCAGCGCGATAGTGATTCTGTCCAGATTCTTCTGGATGATGCTGGTGCTGGAGAAGGTAGACGAGGCTCCTCCTCCGAACATATCAGACAGGCCTCCGCTTTTCCCGCTATGCAGCAGGATAAAGAAAATCAGGCCCAGGCTAACCGTAATATGGACGACCGTGACAGCGACTTTCACTAAAAACTCCTCCGGAAAACAAGCTGATTGAACAGGATTCAGTTTAGCATATGAGCGACTTCCCCGTCATCTCGGCCGGCGGCTTAAGACCGAGCAGATCGAGGATGGTCGGCGCGATGTCGGCCAGAACGCCACCATCTCGCAGCCGGTAGGACCGATCGGAGATCAGGATGAAAGGCACGGGGTTGTTGGTATGCGCGGTGACCGGCAAACCTGTGTCCGTCTCCGCGATTTTGTCAGCATTGCCGTGGTCGGCGGTTATTATTGTCACCCCGCCTTGCGCCTCGATTGCCGTCACCACCCGGCCCAAACATTTGTCAATAGTCTCAACAGCTTTGATGACAGCCTGCTTCACCGCCGTATGTCCGACCATGTCGGCATTGGCGTAATTCATTATGATTACGTCATATTCGTCCCTGTCAATCTCCTCAATCACCTTATCGGTAACTTCATAAGCGCTCATCTCGGGTTTTAGGTCATAGGTCGCGACTTTTGGCGACGGCACCAGTATCCGGTCCTCTCCGGACTCCGGCGCCTCCACCCCGCCATTAAAGAAGAATGTGACATGGGCGTATTTCTCTGTTTCCGCGATGTGAAGTTGTTTTAGACCCTGGGCGGACAGAATCTCCGCTATGGTGTTCTTTATCTCCGTCGTCGGGAACGCAATCGGGCCGGGGAACGTCGCGTCATACTCCGTCATGGTCGCGAAATACGTCGCCGGCGGTTTGGGTCCCCGGTCGAAACCGTCAAAGTCAGGCATCACAAAAGCCCTGGTGAGTTGCCTTCCCCTGTCCGGTCTGAAGTTGAAGAAAACGACCGCGTCGCCGTCGCGGACTATCGGCCGGCCTTCGTCGAAGAGATCGTCAACGACAACGGTAGGCTTGACGAACTCGTCGTAAACATCCGCGTCATAGCTGTTGCGGACCGCTTCTAACCCGGACGGCGCGGTTTCGCCAAGGCCTCTTACAATCGCGTCCCAAGCGAGCTTCGTTCGCTCCCAACGCTTATCGCGATCCATCGCATAGTAACGACCCGAGACGGTAGATACACGTCCAAGTCCTATTTCCTTAAGCTTCTTTTCCAGTTTTTCTACATATCCGAGACCGCTATCCGGCGGAACATCGCGTCCGTCCAGAAAGGCATGAATATAGACCTCGCTCAAGCCGGAACGTTTTGCCATTTCGACCAGTGCGTAGAGATGCTTCTCGTGGCTATGCACGCCGCCGTCGGACAACAACCCCATCAGGTGCAGCCGCCGCCCTGTCTTGGCCCCCTCCGCCATCGCTTGTTTAAGAACAGGATTATTGAAGAAGCTACCGTCCTCTATTGCCTTGGTAATCCTGGTCAGATCCTGGTAGACGACGCGGCCAGCGCCAATATTCAGATGCCCGACCTCGGAATTGCCCATCTGCCCCGCCGGTAAACCGACGTCGGTTCCGGAGGCTCCCAATTCGGTATGCGGGTAACGGTTAAGAAAAACGTCAAAGTTCGGGGTTTTTGCCAGTGAGATAGCGTTGCCGGGAGAAGCCGGGCCGTCCGCCCAGCCGTCCATGATGATTAAACAGAGAGGCTTTGGCCTAACCGTTGAATTTGACGATTCTGGCGAAGCTGGCCGGTTCGAGGCAAGCACCCCCCACGAGAGCGCCATCAATATCCGACATAGCCATCAGCGAGTCGATGTTGTCGGGTTTAACGCTACCGCCGTACAGGATGCGAACCTCCTCGGAAACCGTCTCGCCGGTCATATCCTTGATGACGCCGCGGACGAAAGCAACGGTTTCGTTGGCTTGCTCGGGCGTTGCCGTCTTGCCTGTTCCGATAGCCCAAATCGGCTCGTAGGCGACGATAAGGCCGGCGACCTCGCTGGCACTAAGATCCTGCAAACCGGCTCGAACCTGGCGCTCGATCACCGATTCCGTCCGTCCGCTCTCTCGTTCATCGAGCGTTTCCCCACAACACATAATGGGAATCAGATCGTGGGCCAGAGCCGATTTAACCTTACGGTTCACATTCTCATCCGTCTCACCGAACAATTGCCGGCGTTCGGAATGACCGATAATCACATACTTAACACCGACATCGAGCAGCATCAACGGTGAAATCTCTCCGGTATAGGCGCCCTCTTCTTCCCAGTGCATGTTTTGGGCGGCCAGATGGATGTTGGGTTTGTCTTGTTCTATCACAACTTCCAGGCTGCGGAGCGCGATAAACGGCGGCGCTACGACGATTTCGACGCCGACGGCGTCTTCGACCAGGTTTTCCAGCTCTTGCAGGATAAAAACGGCTTGGGCGGCGGTCTTATTCATTTTCCAGTTACCGGCGATAACAGGTTTACGCATATGATCTCCCGTTTAGTAGTTAGTTGTTGGTAATTAGTAGTTGGAAGAACTTGCTAACGACTAACCACCAACTTCTATCATTTATCCAGCAGGGTGTCGACAGCCGGCAGCGGCTTGCCTTCCAGAACTTTCATGCTGGCCCCTCCGCCTGTCGAAACATGATCGATTTTATCTTCCACGCCGAATTTCTTAAGCGCCGAATCGGAGTCTCCTCCGCCGACGATGGTCAGCGCCGACGATTCCGCTAAGGCTTCGGCGATGCCTTTTGTTCCGTCGGCGAAGGCCGGCCACTCGAACACGCCCATCGGTCCGTTCCAAAATATGGTCTTGGCTTCTTCCAAGACCTCTTTGTAGAGCTCTATCGTCCGCGGCCCGATATCCAGACCCATCCAACCGTCCGGTATTTCTTCAGCGGCGACAGTCTTGGTCGCCGCGTTCTCGGCAAACGAGTCGGCTATCACGAAGTCTTCCGGCAGGTAAAGCGGAATCCCTTCTTGTTCCGTCTGGGCCAAAATATTCTTAGCCGCGTCGAACTGTTCGCCGTCCAGGAGCGAATCGCCGATATTCAGTCCCTGCGCCTTAAGAAACGTAAAACACATACCCCCGCCGATCATCAGGCCGTCGCATAGTTCAAGGAAACTGTTAATAACGCCTAGTTTGTCTCCGATCTTGTTGCCGCCCAAAACCGCGATAAACGGTTTCGTAGGATTCTTGATCAGGCTGTTTAGGGCATCGACTTCCTTTTCCAACAGGAATCCGGCGACGGCCGGAAGATATTCGGTAACGCCCACGGTCGAAGCGTGAGCTCTGTGCGCAGTGCCAAAGGCGTCGTTTACGAAGAGGTCCGCGCAAGCCGCCAGCTTCTTGGAAAACTCGGGGTCGTCCTCCGTCTCTTCCGGGTAAAACCTGATGTTCTCCAACAGAATGAGCTCGTCATCGTTTAGTTTGGAGACGGCTTTGTCCACGTCCCCATTAATCGCTTCGTCAAGCTTGATGACTTTCTTGCCCAGAAGTCTGGCCAGCTCTTTGGCCACGGGGTCCATTCGCATTTCCGGGACAATCTTACCTTTAGGCCGCCCGAGATGAGAAACCAGGATTACCTTGGCCTTGTTTTCAAGGAGATAGTTGATGGTCGGCAGGGCAGCCTTGATGCGGCTATTGTCCTGAATCTCCTGCCGTTCGTTCAGTGGAACGTTGAAATCGACTCGGACGAGGACCTTCTTTCCGGCGACGTCGATGTCGCGAACCGTCTTCTTGTCCAAATCTACCTCCCAATCAGCTAAGAGCTTAGCGCCAAGAGCTCAGAGCAAGATCGCACATTGCCGCTGGGGCTCTCTGCTCTAAGCTCTCTGTATTTGCTACACAAATTTTATTAAGTCGACCAGGCGGTTGCTGTAGCCCCACTCGTTGTCGTACCAGGATAATACTTTAACGAGGTTGCCCATGGTCATTGTCGACAACGCGTCAAACACCGATGAATATGGGTCACGGACGACGTCGATGCTGACAATCGGGTCTTCGGTATATTTCAGGATGCCCTGCATACGATCGGTAGCCGCAGCCGCTTTCATGGCCGCGTTGACTTCTTCCTTAGTGACCTCTCTGTCCAGCTCGGCAACCAGGTCAACGACCGAGCCGTCGGGCGTCGGAACCCTGAGCGCGAAGCCATCCAGCTTGCCCTTAAGTGACGGGATGACCTCGCCGATGGCTTTGGCCGCGCCGGTGCTGGTCGGAATGATACTCATAGCCGCCGCGCGGGCCCGTCTCAAGTCTTTATGCGGAAAGTCGAGCACCTTCTGGTCGCCCGTATAGGCGTGGCACGTTGTCATGAAGCCCCTCCTCAAACCAAAGTTATCGACAAGGACCTTGGTCACGGGCGCCAAACAGTTAGTCGTGCAGGAGGCGTTACTGATGATGTTGTGCTTCGCTTTGTCGTAAACGTCCTCGTTTACACCCAAAACAAGCGTAACGTCCGGCTCTTTGCCGGGCGCCGAGATGATTACCTTTTTGGCTCCGGCGGAAAGGTGCTTGCCCGCGCCCTCACGGTCGCGGAACTTACCCGTCGACTCGATGACGACATTGACGCCCAGATCTCCCCAGGGCAGGTTGGCCGGATCCATTTCCTTGCTGGCTTTGATGGCCTTGCCGTTAACGATGATGCTATCGTCCGTGGACTTGATGTCATCCGGCAGAACGCCGTGGACGGAATCATACTTCAGAAGATGCGCCATTGTCTTGGCATCCGTCAGGTCGTTTACCGCGACGATCTCGACATTCGGATCGTTTATCACGGCTCGGGTTACTAGTCTGCCGATCCTGCCGAATCCGTTTATTCCGACTCTAATTGCCATCTGACTGCCTCCTCATTCGACGGAAATTTCCATAAAAGACAAGGTGAATTATACATTAAACGCCTCACGTCTAGCAATTACCGTTACATCCTGGCGGCGATCTCATGCAGACGGCGTAGGCGATGGTTGACGGCCGATTTACTCAAAGGCGGCTGGAACGTGTGACCAAGTTCGGCAATCGTCGCTGAAGGGTGCTTCAGCCGCGCCCGCGCGACGTCCCCGAGGGCGGCTGGCAGTTTGTCCAGGCCGATTCTTTTATCTATGGATTTAATATCGCTGATTTGTGATACGCCCGCGGTGACGGTTTTTTTCAAATTGGCGGCCTCGGCGTTCACGACCCTGTTTACCTCGCTCTTTAGCGCTCTTAATATGCGCAAGTTTTCCAGCTCCAGCACGCCCGCATGGGCGCCTATCAAGGCTAGAAAATCAACAACACTGCCGGCATCGGTAAGATAAACCGCGAAATCCTTCTTGCGCTCGTTCAGCCGCCCCGGAAACCCGAGTTCCTCGACTAAAGTCAGCAGGTCTTCCGCCATCGTCTCGTTAGCCGTGGCCATTTCCAAATGGTATCCGTGTTCGCTGGACGAAAGCGATCCGGCCGATAAAAATACACCCCTCATATAGGCCGCCTGACAGCACTTGTCCTTTAGAATCTGGAAAGGCACGCCGCGAAGCAAGCGCGAATCCTCGTCGAGTATCCGGGATTTTTTCAGGGTGTAGATAAGGCCCGCCTGCGCCGGCATGTTGATGACATAAACCGGTTTTGGCCGGCCGGCCGAAGGAGGTTCGGTCGCCAATCCGGTATCGATATCGAAAAGGCTTTTCAACAGCAGCAACGTTTTTCGGGCAACAGCCGGATTAGTCGACGACATAGTAAGGTCCAGCCCGTCGCGCTTCAGATGAATCGAACCCGTCATCCTTACCAAGGCCGACAGTTCAGCCAAACGGTCGCAGTTCTTCCTTGGTTTCAAGTGGGCGAGCTCGTCTTTTATAAAGTAAGTCTCACGCATCTCAATAGTCCTGAGTCCAACCGTTTACCAGGCCGTAGGTCTCCATGATTTCTTGCGCCGCGGCATACTCGACGGTCGTTACGCGCCGGTCCAGCAACAGGTTGCCGACCGCTTTATAGGCCGGAAAGTACTGGCTCATCAAGCTGATATAGGCATCGCGAGATATCTCCTCGGCAATGAATTCCATGGCCCTCTCGGTTCCCGCCAGATTACCGGGCAGAACAAGATGCCTGATTATCAAACCGCGCTTGGCTATTCCTTCGTCATCCAAAACAAGATTCCCGACCTGCCCGTGCATTTCTTTAAGAGCGTCCCGGTTAACCGGTGGATAGTCGGCGGCCGAGGAATACAGGCGGGCGGGCGCCGTATCCGCGTAACGAATATCCGACAGATAGATATCAACCACGCCTTCTAAGAGCTTCAACGTCTCTACGGTATCGTATCCCGAAGTGTTATAGACGAGAGGCAAATTCAATTCCTGCTCAACGGCTATCGTCAAAGCCTCAAGAATCTGGGGCACATAATGCGTCGGCGTCACCAGGTTTATGTTGTGACACCCCTTTTGTTCGAGTTTAAGCATCATGTCGGCCAGTTCCTCCGGGGAAACATCGTTGCCTTCGCCGAGCTGGCTAATGGGGTAATTCTGACAATAGACGCAATGCATGGTGCAATAGCTAAAGAAGATGGTGCCCGAACCCCGACTGCCGCTGATCGGCGGCTCCTCTCCGTGGTGGACGTTAAAACTGGCGACTTTGGCAGCCGCGCCGGCGTGACAGAATCCCTTGTCGCCGACCAGACGATTCACCCCGCACCGTCGCGGGCAGAGCGAGCACTGCAGTAGTCCGTCCCGGGACCGCCTAGCCCGTTCGCGTAATTCTTTCGATGATAGCATCGGCCATCTCTGAGGTACCGGCGGAGCCGCCCAGGTCATAGGTGACAGTTTGGCCGGCGGCGATGACCGCTGCCGTCGACTTAAGAACTTTGTCGGCGGCGGCCGGTTCGCCGATATGCCGCAACATCAGTTGGGCCGACAGAATCTGCGCGGTCGGATTGACCTTGTTTTGCCCCGCATATTTGGGAGCGCTGCCATGAACAGGTTCGAAAACCGCGACGCCGTCCCCGATGTTCGCGCCCGGCGCGATCCCCAACCCGCCGATCAGCCCGGCGCACAGGTCGGAAAGTATATCGCCGTATAAGTTCTCAGTAACAAGTACGTCGTAATCGTGCGGCTTCATGACGAGCTGCATGCACATATTGTCTATTAGGCGTTCGTCGAATTCTATGGACGGATAATTCAGGGCGGCCGCGCGGGCGATGTCCAGAAACAAACCATCCGTGAACTTCATGATATTTGCCTTGGTGACGACCGTGACTTTCTTCCGGCCCTCGCGGACCGCGTATTCGAAAGCATACCTAACGATCCGTTCAGAGGCGGCCCTGGTAATCAGCTTGATGCTTTCCGCCGTGTCGTTATCGACCATCCTCTCGATTCCGGCGTATAAATCCTCTGTATTCTCCCTGACGATGACCAGGTCGATATCGTCATACCTGGATTTGACGCCCTTGAGCGATATGGCCGGTCGAAGGCACGCGTAAAGGTTTAGTTCTTTGCGAAGGGCTACGTTGACGCTGCGGAACCCTGAACCGATCGGGGTTGTGATCGGTCCTTTGATGGCTACACCGTTCCTTCTGACCGATTCGAGCACCTGCTCGGGCAGCGGCGTGCCGTATTTCTCGATAACGTCCGAGCCGGCTTCGACAACTTCCCAATCGACTGCGATGCCGGTCGCTTCCACAACGCGGCGCATCGCCGTCGTAATCTCCGGTCCTATCCCATCGCCGGGAATTAATGTAATCTTATGCATCATGACAGGTTGAATCCTTTATTCTTTCGAAAATGCTCGACCAAGCCGCCGTCCTTTAAGATGTTGAGCATGGCCTTTGGCAACGGCGTCGTCGGAATAGTCTCACCTGTAGTCACGTTTCTGACTTCGCCTTTTTCTACATCGACCTCCAGTTCGTCTCCGGCGCTGATCCTATCTGTGTCGCAGATTATTGCCGGCACGCCCTGGTTGATCGAATTGCGGAAGAAGATGCGGGCAAAAGACTTGGCCAAAACCGCTCCCACGCCGCTAAGTTTGATAACGATGGCCGCGTGCTCACGGCTGGATCCCAAACCGAAGTTGTTGCCGGCCACCACGAAGTCGCCTGGGCGCATGTTTTTTACGAAATCGGGATTCGCGTCTTCCAGCGTATGTTTGGCCAGTTCCGGAAGGTTTGTCCTTAAGTGAAAATACCGCCCCGGAGTGATTAAATCCGTGCTGATGTCATCGCCAAACTTATGCGCTTTACCTTTGAGTATCATGTTTTTCCTTTTTCAACTCGCAACCCTTTGCTCTCCGCCCTACGCTCTTTGCTCTGAGCTAAATGGTTCTCGGGTCCGTAATATGGCCTGTCAGCGCGGAGGCCGCGACGGTCGCCGGGCTGGCCAGATAGATGAACGAGTCGGGATTTCCCAAACGTCCCTTGAAATTCCTGTTCTGCGAACTCAGGCAGACTTCTTTGTCGCCCAACACGCCTTCGTGAACTCCGACGCACGCGCCGCAGCCGGGATTCATTATCAACGCGCCCGCGGCCGCCAAAGTCTCGATGGTTCCGTCTTTAAGAGCCGCCAGGTAGACGTCCTTCGACGCCGGAGCGACCAGAAACCTGACACCGCTCGCGACCGTCTTGCCCTTCACTATAGCCGCGGCGATATGCAGGTCCTCCAAACGGCCGTTGGTGCAGGTTCCTATAAAAGCCTGGTTGATTATGGTGTTGGAGGTCTTCTCCACCGTCATGACGTTGTCCACGGTATGAGGCGCGGAAACTACCGGAACGAGCTTGGACGCGTCAATAGTTACAACCGCTTCATAATTGGCGTCATTATCGGGCTCCAGCTCTCTAAAACCGGCCGCCCGGCCTCTGCTCATCATAAACTTTTTAGTTTGCTCGTCGGCCGCGATCAAGCCGGCTTTGGCGCCCGCCTCGACGGCCAGACTGGATAGGGTCATCCGGTCTGTCATGGGCATTTTACGAATCGTTTCGCCGGTGAATTCCAGAGCTTTATAGGTGGCTCCGTCCGCGCCGATTGTCCCGATCACGGTGAGCATTAAGTCTTTGGCGTATACGCCTGCCGGCATATCCCCGTTGACCTCGATTTTAATTGTCTCCGGAACGCGCAGCCAGATCTTGCCGGCCGTTAGCGCGACAGCTATATCGGTCGAACCCATACCGGTCGCGAACGCGGCCAGGGCTCCCGAAGTGCAAGTGTGTGAATCCGCGCCGACTACGACAAAACCCGGTTCGGTATAATCCTCGGCCACTCGTTGATGGCTTATGCCGGAAGCGACGTCGCTCAAGCGGGCGCCGGTTTTGGCAGCAAATTCCCGGATAATCATGTGCGCGTTGGACAACTCGCGCCGGGGCGACGGGGCGGCGTGATCGATAAAGAATATCGTCCGTTCAGGATTGGCGACCTTGCCCACGCCCAATTTCTCCCACTGGGAAATAACCAGAGGACCGGTGCCGTCTTGCGCCAGGACAACGTCCACGTCGGCGATGATTATGTCGCCCGCGTATGCGTCGGTGCCGGAGGCCGAGCTTAGGATCTTCTCGGCCAGCGTCTTACCGCAGGCCAAACTACTTCAGCTCGCAGTAGTTTTTGTATAGCTGGACGAGCTCCTTGTCGAACAGCGCCCGCTTTACTTCGAGGGCTTTCTTGCGGACTTGTTCTAGAATACAGTCAGCATCCTGCTGAGAGATATCTATCCCATACTCATTGAACTTGGCGATAATGGCCCGAGAGCCGGAATGCTTGCCAATGACGATCTGGCGCTCCAGGCCGACTTCCTCCGGCGCATATGGCTCATAGTTGAGCGGGTTCTTGATAACGCCGTCGGCGTGGATGCCTGACTCGTGGGCGAAACAATTAGTCCCGACGATGGCCTTCCAGATCGGTACGGTTCGGCTTGAAGCCTCGGCGACGTATTCGGAGACTCGCCTGAACATCTGCGTCTTCATACCAAGGTCGATTTTCTCGATGACTTTCAGGGCCATGACCACCTCTTCCAGAGCGGCGTTGCCGGCGCGCTCGCCCAGGCCGTTCACAGTCGTATTGACGTAGGTCGCCCCGGCTCTTAAGCCAGCCAAAGCGTTGGCGGTTGCCATCCCGAAATCGTTGTGGGTGTGCATCTCTATCTCTATGCCGGCATTTTCATATAAATGCTTGATGACCTGGTATGTTTGAAAGGGGTCAAGAATGCCCAGCGTGTCGCAGAAGCGAACGCGGTCGGCGCCGGCATTCTTAGCCGTCTGACAGAATTCCAAAAGGTAGGCGACGTCGCTGCGACTGGCGTCTTCCATATTGACGGACACGTATAATTTATTTTTCTTGGCGAAATCAACGGATTCCTTGACGCTCTCCAGCACCCAATCCCGGCTTTTTTTTAGTTTGTGTTCGATGTGGATATCGGATGTCGGAACCGACACCGCGACAGCGTCTACGCCGCAGTCGATCGATTTCTGGATGTCGGCGATAACCGTCCGGTTCCAGGCCAGAACACTGCACGGCAACCCCATGCTCGCAATCTTCTTTATGGTCTCGGCTTCGTCGCCGCCCATCGCCGGGATGCCCGCCTCGATCTGGTGAACGCCAAGTTCGCCGAGCAGCCTGGCAATCTCAATCTTTTCCTTGTTAGAAAAGACGACTCCCGCGGTTTGTTCGCCGTCGCGAAGCGTCGTATCGTCAATCTTAATCTGACGGGCCGCGACCTTAGCGCCCAAGTCCATGCCGGTTAAAGTAATCTCGTTTTCGAAGTCAGTCAAATCAGGTCCCTCCTGGTTGAAGCGGGATTTTAAAGTGAGTTTTTTCTCAAGAACATCTTTATAGTTTAATTTAGCCAGGCGCAATTCGCAACTTGACGTGGTTGTCCTTAAGGCTTAAGCGAGGCGTTCTTTTAGTATCTTGTTGACCAGGTCGGGGCTAGCCTTGCCTTGTGTCAACCTCATTACGTTGCCGACCAGAAAGCCGACCGCTCTGGCCTGGCCGCCCCGAAAATCTTCGACTGCTTTTGGATTCTCGGCAATGACCTGGTCTATAATTTTGGTTAAGGCGTCCTCGTCGGTTATCTGTACATGGCCCTTTTCCTCGACGATAACCGAAGGCAGCTTGCCGGTTTCGAAGCTTTCCTTAAAAATATCCTTGGCCATCTTGCCGGAAATCGTGCCCTTGTCGAGAAGCTTCAAAAGATCGACCAGATGCCGCGGCGTGAAAGCCGTCTCGTCGATCTCTGCGTCGGTTTGGTTAAGCGCGGCCGAGACCTCGTGAAGGAGCCAGTTGACGGCTTTCTTAGCGTCCGAACCGCCGGCAACGGCTTCCTCAAAGAAATCGCCAAGGGGCTTATTCAGAGCCAGAACTTTCGCCTCGTCTGTTTCCAAGCTGAAGTCGCGCGCCAGGCGTTCCGCCCGTGCGTCGGGCAGTTCCGGCAAAGCGGCTTTAAGCTTGGCGACCTCGTCCTCGTTCATCAAAATGTTGACGAGGTCGGGGTCGGGGAAATACCTGTAATCGTGCGCCTCTTCCTTACTGCGGAGAGAGATCGTTACGCCTCCCGCGTCGTCCCAGTGCCGCGTTTCCTGAATGATCCTGTCACCGGCGGCAATCATTTTGGTCTGGCGGGCGATTTCGTATTCCAGGGCTTTCCTTAACGCCCGAAAAGAGTTCATGTTCTTGACCTCGGTCTTAACGCCCAGTCCTGCCTCGCCGAACTCGCGCAAGCTAACGTTGGCGTCGCAGCGCAGGCTTCCCTCTTCCATGTTACAGTCGGATATGCCCAAAGCGAGCAGGATGCTCCGCAGTTTGACCATAAAAGCGCGAGCTTCTTCCGAGCTTCGCATGTCGGGCTCGCTGACGATCTCCATCAGCGGGACGCCGGCCCGGTTAAAATCGACGATACTGTAGTCGGCGCCGTGTATCCGTCCGCTTTGTCCCTTATGTATAAGCTTACCGGTGTCTTCTTCCATGTGGACGCGCGTTATGCCGATCCGACGCGTCCCTCCGCCGTCGCCGACGTCCAGGTAGCCGCCGACGGCAATCGGCAAATCAAATTGAGAGATCTGATAGTCCTTCGGCATATCGGGGTAGAAGTAATTCTTCCTGGCGAACTGGTTTAGCGGTGCGATGGCGCAGTTCAAGGACAAACCGATCATAGCCGCGGATTCGACCGCACGTTTGTTTATGACCGGCAAAACACCGGGATGGCCCAGACAGACCGGACAGACGGCCGTATTGGGCGGCTCACCGAACGTTACGGGGCACCCGCAGAACATCTTGCTTGCCGTATTCAACTCAACATGAATTTCCAGTCCGATGACCGTCTCTAGCGCCATGTCACATTCCTGTTTGTCCCAGAGGTCAGGCCTTTCTTCTTAAATGTCATAGGCCTGACCCCATAGGTGGTTTTTCTTTGAACTGGTAGGCCTGCTCAAAGGCAAACGACGCCCGCAGCAACGTCGCCTCGTCGAAAGGCTTGCCGATGATCTGTAGCCCTATCGGCAATCCTCCGGATAAACCGCACGGCAAACTGATACCGGGCAAACCGGCTAGGTTGACCGGGATAGTGCAGACGTCCGACAGATACATCTGCAGGGGATTATCGGTTTTCTCGCCTATTTTAAAGGCGACGGTCGGGCTGGTAGGCGAAACGACCACGTCAACACCTTCGAAAGCGTTGGCGAAGTCGTTGATAATCAGGGTGCGGATTTTTTGCGCCTGGCCGTAATAGGCCTCATAATAGCCGGCGCTTAAGGCATAGGTGCCCAGCATGATGCGGCGTTTTACCTCGGCGCCGAACCCTTCCGCGCGCGTTTTCATGTACATGTCGACCATATCCTCGACGTCGCGCGTGGTCCGGTGGCCATACCTGACGCCGTCGTATCGCGCCAGGTTGGAGCTGGCCTCGGCCGGAGCGATCAGGTAATAGGCGCTTAAGGCGTATTCCGCGTTGGGCAAAGTCACCTCGCTGACCTCCGCGCCCAATGAGGCCATCAGCTCTACCGCTTTGGAAACCGCCTCCTTGACCTCCGGTTGGATACCTTCGCCCATAAGTTCCTTGACGAGGCCGACCTTAAGTCCCTTAATATCTGTCTTTAGCGATTTCGTATAGTCGGGGATGTTCGTCCTGACCGAAGTCGAATCCCTTTCGTCGTAGCCCGCGATTACATTCAGCATGATCGCGCAGTCGGTAACATCCTTAGTGATCGGACCTATTTGATCAAGCGAACTCGCGAAAGCGAAAAGGCCATAACGCGAGACCAGGCCGTAGGTCGGCTTCAAGCCGACCACGCCGCACAGCGAGGCCGGTTGGCGAATACTACCGCCGGTGTCGGAGCCGATGCCCATAATGGCTTCGTCCGCCGCCACAGCCGCCGCGCTGCCGCCGCTGCTGCCGCCCGGTACGGTATCAGTATTCCATGGATTCCTGGTCGTTCCGAAATACGAAGTCTCAGTCGAACTGCCCATGGCGAACTCGTCCATGTTGGTTTTGCCGGTCATCACGATGCCCGCGTCGTACAATTTCTGGACCACGGTTCCGTTGTAGACCGGGAAATGATTGCTTAGGATACGGGATGAGCAAGTCGTCAGGACACTCTTGGTCGCCATATTGTCTTTGACGGCGACAGGGACGCCGGCCAGAGGACCGAGTTTCTCGCCGGCCGACCTTTTCTTGTCAATGGCCTTGGCCTCGGCCAAGGCCATCTCTTCGGTCAAGGTCACGTAGGCGTGTACGTCGGGTTCGACCTCGGCTATCCTGTCATAAACCGATTTGGCGACATCCACCGCGGAGACTTCCTTCGCGGTTAAGAGTTTCTGCACTTCGTGGCTGGTATACTCGAAGAATTCCATAACCTTTTCAGACGATTTTCGGGACGACGAAACCGCCGTCTTCTTGCTTGGGCGCGTTGGACATGGCTTCCTCGTTCGAGAGACACTTACCCACCTTGTCGTCCCGCAAAACATTGTTTAGCGGCGCGATATGCGCGGTCGGCGGGATCTTGGCCGTGTTCAGTTTCTGGATTTTCGCCGCGTGCTCCAAAATCTGCCCCAGCTGCCTGGTGTAGATCTCTTTTTCTTCTTCGGAAAGCTCCAGGCGCGCCAGGAGGGCTACGTGTTCAACGTCTTTTTTCGAAATGTTATCTGCCAAGGTGTCCCCCGTTGGTGACGCTGGTGATACTGGTGATGGAAGTGAATAACGTAAGTCTGATGATTATCACTTTCGTCACGTCCATCACTTCCTCACTTTACATAGAGAGTATACACGATAACAACCGACACTAGGTTGTTCAACGCGTGCAGAAAAAACGGGGCGGCCAAGGATCCTTCCTTTTCGTAGAGATACGCCATAATTACACCCATCAGGCCAGTCGGGAAAATCAGCCACGGATTGACATGGAATACACCGAAGACGGCGCCGCTTAGAATCATGGCCGGCCATGGTCCTAATGCCCGTTTGAAAGCCGGATATATAAACCCGCGAAAGTATATTTCTTCAACTATGGGGCCGATAAAAACGGCTACCAGGCAAGCCAACAAGAAGCCGACGGCGCCGGAGCCGAATAGCTCGGGAACGCGGCTGGTCAGTTCGGCCGGAGGTCTGGCGCCGAACCGTTCGGCAATCGTCGTCACAACGACCGAATAAACGAGGATGACAACGCGGATCGCGAACCACCAACCGATCGCCAAAGCAAGCGCCCGCGCCGGATTGAGCGGCTTTAAGCCCAGGTCTGATAGACGATTCCCATATTTGACAACCGTGAAGACGAGGACGACGAAGAATATGTAGAGATAACTTGTAGTGAGATAGAGGGAGTTGCCTAGCGCCGACGCGCCGAACCGAATATATTGGAGCATAAAAATCCCGCCCAGCACGGCTGACATCGACCAGATTACGTCGAACGTTCCCCATGTCTTCCGGGTGCTATTCTCCAAGTAGTTCCTTGAGTTCGCTTTCACCGATAACAGGGACCGATAAAGACCGTGCCTTGTCCAGCTTACTGCCGGGATTTTCCCCCGCGACCACATAGTCTGTTTTGGCGCTCACGCTGGAAGACACCCGGCCGCCCAAACGTTCTATCAATTCGGTTGCCCGCTCGCGCGTGAGAGATTCCAATCCGCCAGTGAGGACAAATGTCTTTCCGGCCAATGTCTGCTGAACTTTCTCCCGTTCTTCACGCATGTTCAGACCTGCTTGCTTTAGGCGCTCGATGACCCGAAGGTTTTCCGGTTGCCGGAAGAAAGTAGTGATGCTGTCGGCTATCTGGGGACCGACTTCAGGAATCGCCGTCAGCTCGTCTTCAGAGGCGCCGGCGATCTCGTCAATAGTCGCATATCGCCTCGTCAGCACGTCGGCCACGTGACTGCCGACGTGTCGTATTCCCAAACCGAACAGGAGGCTGGACAGCGGTTTCGATTTTGACTTGCCAATGGCATCGGATAAGTTGGCCGCCGCTTTATCAGCGAAATGGCCGATCTTTAAAAGCTCGTCCCGTTTAACATAGTAAATGTCACTTACGTCTTTGACCAGGCCAAGGTTATACAACTCTGTCGCTACGACCTCTCCGAAGCCCTCTATGTCCATCGCGCCCCGGCTGGCAAAATGCCCGATCCGCCGCAAAGCTTGCGCCGGGCAGGCAATATTGGTGCATCGAGTTACCGCCTCGCCTTCCGGTCTGACCGCGACCGCTCCACAGACAACACAGTGGTCGGGCATCTTAAATTCTTTTTCCCCGCCGGTCCGGCGGCTTACGACCGGCGCCACAATTTCAGGAATAACGTCTCCCGCTTTCTGTACCACCACATAATCGCCGATGAGCAGGCCTTTCCGCTTAATCTCGTCTTCGTTGTGGAGCGTTGCCCGGCTGACCGTGCTGCCGGCAATATGCACCGGTTCAAGCACCGCCGTCGGCGTCAGAGCGCCTGTCCGGCCGATGCTGACGGCGATATCGATAAGCTTGGTGACTTGTTGTTCCGCCGGATATTTATAGGCAATTGCCCATTTCGGGGCCTTGCTGGTGTAGCCAAGATGTTCTTGCTGATCAAAATCGTCAACTTTAATCACGATTCCGTCGATCTCATAAGGCAGGCTCTCCCGTTTGTCGCCCCATTCGGTGATGAATTCCCTTACTTCGTCTGACGAGGCAATCCGCTTTGCCTGCGGCATGATCTTGAAACCGGCTTCCTTGAGAAACTGAAGAACATCCCAGTGGGCCTGGAAAGAACGGCCTTCTACATAGCCGATGGCGTAGAAGATGGCATCCAGTTCTCGCGAGGCCGTTACCTTTGGGTCCATCTGGCGAAGAGTCCCGGCCGCCGCGTTGCGCGGATTGGCAAACAGCGGCTGTTCCGCCTCGGCCCGCTCCTTGTTCAACTTGCCGAACTGGTCTTTTGAAAGGAAGGCTTCGCCACGAACTTCAATGACCGCCGGCGATTCGTTTGGATTGAGCCGCATCGGTATCGATCGTATGGTCTTGATGTTGCCGGAGATGTCTTCTCCCGTCTCGCCGTCTCCCCGCGTCGCGCCGCGGGCGTAGAGTCCGTCGCGGTAGGTCAAGGCGATGGCCGCCCCGTCGACTTTCAGCTCACAAACGTAAGAGACTTTCTCCCCGTCCAGCGTCTTTGCCACGCGGTCAAAGAACGCGTCTAACTCGTCGAAGTCAAAAGCGTCGGCCAGAGAGTACATCTTTGCCAGGTGTTTGACCGACTGGAATCCCTCGGCCGGCGGCGCCCCGATCCTTTGCGTCGGGCTATCGGGTCGCACTAAATCAGGATGTTCCTCTTCCAGGGCGATGAGCTCCCGCATCAACCGGTCGTATTCCACGTCGGCCACTTCGGGTTCGTCCAACACGTAATACCGGTAATTGTGATGATTCAATATTTCAGTGAGCTTCTTGATTCTATCCGCGGGATTTGGCATGTTTTCAGCTTATCGGAAGGGCCCACAGGTCGCAACCGTTACAGCGCTCTAGAGCGCTGTAACGCCCCTGAACTGCGTCACTCCTGTTCTCCAAAGAACAGGAGTGACATAACTTGAATCTAGTCATTTGCGCAAATGCGGAAATGACGTTCTGCTTGGACTTATTCTCGAGAATGTGTCCTTGGGCCGCAAGCAGCACCCTCACTTTGACCCCCTCACCTTAAGGCCTGCCTGCCGGCAGGTATGGAGAGATACTTCTCCACTCGCTACGCTCGGTCGAAGAGTATTTTAGTCGAGCCCCCTTATCCGCGAGTCTAGATTGAGGGTGGGCGGGAGCCTCGACCCTGGGTTTCCTTCTTTCAGCTTTTAATAAGGCGGCTGGGCGCTTGAAGACGCCTTCCGCTTGCGCCAATCGCCAGGGTGGGGTGGGACGCCAGTCCAGGGGGCTTTTCTTTTTGAGGGTCAGCCATAAATATGATCGAGCGTGCGGACGTTCCGCGAATCGAGCGGAGAGCATTGTTTGCTCGGCGAGGCGACTTGAAACACGGGGTCAGGCCCTATCGCATAAGAAGAAAGGGCCTGACCCCAATGCACTAACGATGCTCGGCCGCGAGCTGCATGCGAGTCTATTTATCTGACCCGAGTGAGCTATTTTAGGGGTTCGAGTTCTATGTCTCCCCAGGCAGCCATTTTATCTTCTTTAATGATGATCGCGCCTGTCAAACCGGCGGCGTTTTTAGCCGCCTCAATGGCTTCTTCCAGGTCGTCTTGAGTATGGACCAGGTTGCCCAATTGGGTTGCCCAGGCGTCGGCCAGAGCGGCGTCGGGGGATATGGCTACCGCGGCGTCGGCCGCGCCGAAGCTTAAGCTGTGGCCGACGGTGCCGGAAGACGTGCAAACGCCGAGAGGCGTCTGGTCGGGTTGGATTACCAGAACCAGTTGTTCGCTAAGCGGCGATTCTCCCGCGTAGACAGCCATTCGCCGCGGCGCTTTTGTCACGATAAAGACATCGCCGCCGTTCTCCACGATTACCTGAGGGCTTTCGTTTAGGCAGGCCCGGCCGACAAACTCGGCTATCGCTCCTGCGACCGCGGCCATCGGACCGACGCCGGCGGCGGCTCCGGCAGCCGACATGCGCTTTACGATATCCGGCGCCGACTCCGGGACGCTATAAGGTTTATGAGTTTTGGCAAAAAGCGAGTGCGCGGCGATGAAACTCTCGATATCCCTTCTCGCCTCGCTAACGGCTCTCCTAGCCGCGCCGCTTAAGTCTGTCTCGCCAACCACAAACAGATCGGTCTCCCTCACGACAACCTCGCGTGAGACCAGACCCGGCGTCTTCATGGATTCCCTGTACCATCTGGGTTCGTATATCAAAACTTAAGCCTCATTCAAAGACGACGCGGGCGGCGATATAGACTCCGAATCCTGCCATCGCTACGCCGCCGATCGCGACAACCGCCCGGTAGACGCCGCTCTTAAGAGTATCTCTTCCAGCGGCCGTCGTGCCAATCAGAATAATGGCGACGGTCAATGTTCCCACCCAAAAAGCGGCCGGAAATACTATAGCTGATATCAGGCCGCCGTTCTCGAACGCCTTTCTGACCAATACCGCCCCAGCCGTTGCCCAAAAGGCGTACGCCATCGGGCTTAACAATTGCGCTGTCAGGGCGCGTTTGAACGACAGCGCCGGGCTGACCGCAGTAACCCCGCGCAAATCCTCAAGTTCACCGCCGCCCAGCGCGGACATTATCATATTTCCGCCCAGATAGAGCAGAAAAACCATACCGGCCAAAGCAAAAGTTACCTGAAGGGGCTTGGATGTCAGCAGTCCTTGAAGGATCAAAGCCATGGGAAGCATAACAAAAGCGTCTACGAGCACCGGGCCGGCCGCAACGGCGGCTCCTGCGCGCCAGCCGTATTTCAGGGTCTCTACGATCAGGAGCACAAAGATGGGGCCGGGAATAACGGCTGTGGCCAGCCCGAGCCCGAAGCCGGCAATAATGTACGATAAAACCTCAAGGAACATAATTCCCCTGGTCCATGACCTTCTGGACCAACCAGCCGGAGGACTGCTCGTTAACCTTTTGGTCGCAATAATGGCAAATCCAATCGGCTGTGGGGTCAATGCGGCCGCCGCATCTCGGGCAGGTTTCTGCCATCCCTGTCGCCGCGTCCGTGGCGTGTTCAAACCGGTACCGTATGAACTTTAGATACGTGATCGTTTCGCCTGGACCCTCGCCGCCTTGCCTGCGATTGCCCATATAACGCACATCGATCGTGTCGTATTCGCCTTCTTCGCCGATTGCCGCCAGCTGTAAGCCCTGAACGTCAAGCGGAATGTTGGGCGGCGGCGGCGCTTTCTTGAGAGCCTCGAGACAAGAAGTCGTCATGTCATCGGTCAGGTTGTCGAGGTGTCCCTGCCGCCAGGCGTAGTCAAGCTCCCTGAAAACATACAACGCGTATAGGAGAAAGATATGCTGAGACCAGCCGGGATGGTTATGCTTGAGGTTCTCGATCGCGCCTTCAAGTTCCTCTGAAGTCCCCCATATCAGGTCTTCGTCGCCCATAGCATCCTCCGCTCTAGTCGAATAACTCGGTGCTGACGTACCGGTCGGCCCGATCAGGCAGGATAACGGCGACAGTTCCTTGTTCCAGCTTCTCCGCCTGCCGGACGGCTTCAGCCATCGCCGCTCCCGAGGAAATGCCGACGGATAATCCTTCCTCTTTCATCAGACGTTTGGCAAACGCGAACGCTTCCTCGTCGGTAATGGGCACCTTCTCGTCTATCACCGTGAAATCAATAATGGGCGGCACGTATCCGTCGCTCAAGCATTTCAGCCCTTGAATCTTCGTGCCTGACCCGGGCTCTACGGCAATGATCTTCGTCGCTGGGCTGTCTTGCTTAAACCGCCGGCCGACTCCCGTAACCGTCCCTCCGGTTCCGATTCCGGCTACAAACACATCTATCTTACCCAGTTGATTCAGAAGCTCTGGCCCTGTCCCCTCGTAATGAGCCTTGACGTTGGCCGGGTTGGCGAACTGGTTCGGCATGTAATAAGCGGGGTCTTTCGACATCTCTTCCGCCGTCTCGATCGCCCCGGTCATCCCCAGGTCGCCAGGCGTCAAGAAAAGCTCCGCGCCAAAAGCCTTGAGAATCTTCCGCCGCTCCAGGCTCATGCTATCAGGCATGATTATCTTCAGCTTATAGCCCTTAACAGCCGCGACCATGGCTAGACCGATGCCTGTATTGCCGCTGGTCGGCTCCAGTATGGTAATCCCGATCTTTAGCAACCCGGCTCGTTCGGCCTCATCGATCATCGTAGCGGCGATGCGGTCCTTGACGCTGCCGCCGGGATTATGGCCCTCCAGTTTGGCGTAGATGCTGACGCCGGGTTTATTAAATAGAGCGTTTATCTTGACTAACGGTGTTTTCCCGATTGTGTCTGTCACAACCGGTTTTGGTTCAGGCGGCATGCTCTTCCCCTTCTATGAGTTTTCCTTGATGAACCGTTCTATCGAGCGGTCATATTCGCGTTCCACCGCGTCAGTGAAGAAACAAGCGGGAAGTTCTTCCCGTTTGCGATGATACCTTACACAATCGCAGCAAACTCCGTGGCGCTCGCATCCCGGATAAGAACAGTTACAGCCCGCTATGTTCGTGTCTTTTTTACACTCCATATCAGGTTATCGCCCCCAGCACCGCTTTTCCGAATTCTTCAGCCGCTTCCGGTCCGTCGGCGGTTATCACATTGCCGTCAACCTCGACGGGCGCTCCCGTATACTCTGCGCCGTATCTTGTCAGAGCGTCTTTCTCGCTGGGAAAACATGTCGCGCGCTTGCCTACCAGAACACCGGCCGCAGCCGGAGTATGCGGGCCGATACAAATTGCGGCTATGACTTTGCCGGCCGAATTGAAATCTCGCGCTAGTTTATGGGCTGCCGGGTCGTCAAAGAACTCCCTGGCGCCGCCGCCGCCGACATAGATAATCGCGTCATAATCGGCCTCAACGGCCTCCTTGACCAGTATGTCGATCGGGGCTTTGAGGCCGAACCTCCCTGTTGCCTCGCCTAACGAAGAACTGGCAACGGTTACTTCAACGCCTCCCGACTCTAGAACGCGGCGCGGCTTCTCGTACTCCTCGTCCCTGAATGTTTCATGAGCCACGACCATTAGAACCCTTTTAGACACGCCTAGCTCCCTGTAAACTGATGCGATACCGCGCTAAGCGTGGCCAGCACACTCTCCGTTAGGTCCTCGCTAAGCGAGCCCGTCCCACAGCTTGGGGTAAACATCGTCGCCACGCGTAACGTTTCCTGAGAAAAACCTAAGGTAGCCATTTGGTTTAGGAAACCCTCGTAGCGGAAGACCAACGCCTCCGCGCTTTCCGTTGTAGCCTGCTCGCTGGTCGGAACCATCCCCCAGGCAATCGTTCCGCCACGAAGGATAAACGCTCTCAGTTCGTCCGGATACAGAAACAGACTTTCACCGTAAGCATAGGCGTCCAGACTTAAGATATCCGCCGGTGTTTCCAACACCATAGACCAGTCGGTGTTGCCGCAGCAGTGTATTCCGGCTATGCCTTCGGCGGCGTGAATGGCCTCTACCACTTCGGTCAAGCTCTTAACAACCTGCTCCCTGGACACGCTGATCATTGCTGACGAGCCGAATGAAGCCAGAACCGGTTCATCAATGAAGATGATGCATTTCTTGCCGAATTCGGATAGTCTATCGATCTGCCACCTGGCTTTCATCGCCAGATTCTTGACAATCATATCGCGCAGTTGTTCGCTATAGAAAGACGCTTTACCAGTCTGATCCGGAAGACCCAACCCAAACGTTACCGGACCCGTTACGTGGCCTTTTAAATACTTGATCGGTTCCATGTCGTCGGTGAACCAAAGCTTCTCTTGGTAAGCGTAAAAGCCCGCGGAGTGCTTCTGGGTTATCGCGAACTCTTCCAGAAGGTCCGCGTTGTTGTCGTCAGTGAAGGCCAGGTACTTTTCATAGAAGTGCACAATGCCCTCGTCAAAAACCGGGCCTTCGGTGTTGAAAAACAGCCGGCGCTCTTTGCCGATCCAGACAACGCCGGGCAAGCCCTCGATAAACTGGGCGATCATGTCTTCTTCCGGCGCTCGCTGCGGCAGCTGCGGCCAGCACGGCGCGCCCGGTATGTATTTAAATATCAGGTCAAGAGCCTTACGAGCGTCGTGGTAAGGAAAACTCCCTATCGCGGTTGCCAGCCCGTGCGGCTTAAACGGGTAGTTGATTAAAAATGCACCTCCATCGCGCCCAGCGGACACGTCTTGACGCAGATCTCACAAGCGATACATTTTTCATCGTTGAAAACAACTTGACGAGTCACCGGTTCGTAAGTCAACGCGTCGGTTGGACAAATCGTCACGCAAGCGCCGCAGGAAGTGCAGCGTTCGTCATTGCGCTTAACGTCCCGGCCAATCGGATCGATTACTACACCCGACTCTTCCAGATACTTAATACCCTCGGCGAATTTGTCTTTCTCACCTTGAAGCTCGATGACCATAAATCCTTCTTCGTTCGGCGTGATCGAGGCTTTTAGGATGTTCATGACCAGGTCATAGTCTTTGATCAGCTTGTATACGATCGGTCTGTCAACAAGACGGTGCGGAAAATGCAGGACAAGTCGTTTTGTAACCATGGCTTATCCTTCCTCCGTCAGCTTGCGCTCGCGCAGAGGCTTGATCGTATCGGCCGTATCCGGCCCTGGCAGTAATTGGACCGGTCGTCCCAGCTCAAACTGCCCCGCCTTTATCCAGGCCTTCAGCTCTTCGGCGATTTCCCTGGCCTTGAAGTATGAACTGACGCTGGCCGTCGGGACCTTCTTGCCCTCGACCTCGATCTCTCCGCTCCTCAGCTGGGCGTAGGTGACCTCGCCGAGCGAGCGGCTGATCCCGTTGGGATAGTCATACGAGTAGTCGATGATCTGGGTAACCAGATCGGCGTCCTTCACGGCCACATACTCCAGGATTTCCTCGTTTAACAGAGGAATCGGCACGCCCAAGCCTACCGTTAGAGTCGCTCCGTAGCCCTGGAACGAGGTGCCGCGCAGCCATTGTGGTTTCATCTTCTTCAAATCACCGAGGACGGACAGCGTGCCGGCGCCTCCCTTTGGAGCCCCCTTATCTGTCCGGGCTACTTTGGGATTATGCTGCGTCCCTTGCCAAACCACGTAGCCTTCGCCGCCGCCTAAGAAAATGCGCGTGCCTATGCCGATTATCTTATATAGAGGGTCGTTGAAAAGCGGCGATAGCTGGCCGGACGTGCTATAGTGCGCGTTGCCGAGCTGCGCCTTCAGAACACCCATGTACGTGTATATTATCTTGTCGGATAGGTTGACAGCACAGTTGTAGTTCTGATAACCGTTCCTGATGTTCATCAGGATCGCCTCGTTAATGTCTTTGATGTTTATCAGAGTCTCAAGCTTCTTGCGCGGATAGCAGTCAGTGCCATACCCCGTCGCCTTCAGCGCTACGTCTTTCCCCGCGACCAGGTCCTCGATGACGTGGCCTCCGCCATACTTGAAGTCACCAGGGTGAACGCGATTCAAAGGATCGTCGGCCGGCAGCTCGGTCGCGCCGATGAACAAGTCAACCGCCGCGATTCCGCCGTATGCGGGGACGTCGTTCAAGGTCGCGTGCTGAATCTTGATCCGCGGCGTCGGGTGTCCGACGTTAAGAAACGCCCCCGACGAACACATCGGGCCAAACGTTCCGGTCGTCACGACGTCGACTTCCTTTAACGTCTTATCGACGCCCTTTTCCTTAATGACGTCGATGATTTCCTCAGCCGTAACGACAACAGCCTGACCGCGTTTAATCTTCGCGTTAATCTCTTCGTATGTTTTCGTAATAGCCATTCCGTACCTCCCGTGTGGCTCGCATAAACATTATAGCCATCGGGAACGGTCTCGGCTATTTTGAAATCAAGAACACGCCTGTTAACGCCCTCAGATTCGGAAAAGCTTTCACCAACCGGTTGCCGCTGATGAATGACACCGCTTCCAGCTTGATGTCTTTCTTGCGAAAGTACGCGAGTATATCGGCGATGCTTAAGAAATGCAGGTTGGGTGTGTTGTACCACTCATAAGGCAAGGAAGCGGTTACCGGCGTGCGACCCAGAAAGAATATTTGCGAACGGGCCTTGATGTGCGCGAAATTCGGAACCGTAACGATTATGCGTTTGCCCACGCGCAGCGCTTCTACAAGCACTTCGTCGGGTTTGTTAACGACTCGCTGCATGCTGTCGTTAAATATTACGTAATCGAACGTGTTGTCACTGTAATCAGCCAGCGCGCCGTCGGCGGATTCGTGTAACACATCCAGTCCTATTCGGACGCATTCGCGCACACTCGAGTCGTCTATCTCGATACCGTGGACTACGGCACCGCGCTCTGATTTCAGTTTGTTTAGCAATACGCCGTTGCCGCAGCCAAGTTCGAGGACCGTTGAACCGGTCTTAACCCAAGAGCTTATGATTTCTTCTTTTAGGCCGATCTCAGTGGTTATCATGATTGATTCTCTCCAGGAAATGCTCCACGACCTGTGTCTCCTCTTCAACCTCTACCAAAAAAGCGTCGTGCCCGTAGGTTGAGTTCAACTCAACGAATGTAGTTTTGACACCGGCCCGCTTGCATGCCTTGACGATTTCCCGTGATTGTTCAGCCGGGTAAAGCCAGTCCGACTTGAACGCCAGCACCAGAAGGCTCGCCTCAACGCCCTTGAAAACGTCGGCCAGCGGACGTCCGCCGGATACGTCGTACGAGTCAATTGCCTTGGTCAAATAAAGATACGAATTGGCGTCAAAACGCTCGACAAAACTGGTTCCTTGGTGTTCAAGGTAGCCTTCGACCTCGAAGCCCCCGCTAAACGCGTTTGATAATCTCGGTCCGGTCTTCCGCCCGAACTTTTCCTCCATGGAATCGGCGCTCATATAAGTGATGTGTCCGACCATTCTGGCTAAAGCCAAACCGGCGTCCGGTCCGGGACCGTCATAGTAATTTCCGCTATTCCACTTAGGATCCGTAAGAATCGCCTGACGGCCGACAACGTTGAAGGCGATTTGCTGCGGCGAATGCTTGGCCGCCGTCGCGATCAGAATGGCGCTTTTGATCCTGTCGGGATATCGGGCGACCCAGGATAAGGCCTGTTGGCCACCCATCGATCCCCCGGCTACCGCCAGAAGCCTGTCAATACCCAGGTAGTCGATTAAAAGCTTCTGGGCCGCAGCCATATCGTTAATTGTTATGTCAGGAAAAGAAAGTGCGTAAGGATGTCCCGTGGCCGGATTGACCGACGACGGACCGGTGCTTCCTTTGCAGCCTCCGATAACGTTCGAGCAGATAACAAAATACTTGTTTGTGTCGAAGGCCTTGCCCGGGCCGATCATTGGCTCCCACCAACCCGGCTTTGGCTCTCCTTCATGCCACCCTGCGGCGTGCGCGTCGCCTGAGAAGGCATGCTGGATGAGGATGGCGTTTGCCTTGTCCTCATCCAGCTCACCGTATGTCTCGTACGCCAGCGTAACCGGGGCGAGCCGCTGGCCGCTCTCCACAATGAGCTCTTTGAACTCCGCGTATTCGGTTTGTACAAGGCCGATACTGGCGCTCACGTCATCCTCCCCGGATTTATGTCGCGGCCGTTTTCAATGCTTGATCGATGTCGGCTTTGATGTCCTCGATGTTTTCGATTCCTACCGACAGCCGGATATAATCCGGAGTCACGCCGGTTGAAGCTTGCTCGTCAGCCGTAAGCTGTTGGTGTGTCGTTGACGCGGGGTGAATCACCAGGCTCTTCGAATCGCCGATGTTGGCCAAATGCGAAAAAAGCTTTACCGATTCAATGAATTTCTTACCGGCTTCCAATCCGCCTTTGATGCCGAATCCGACCAAACCGCCGTAGCCGTCCTTTAGGTACTTGGAAGCGACGAGGTGATGCGGGTCGTCTTCCAGACCCGGGTAAGCAACCCATTCCACCAGCGGATGTCCTTTAAGAAACTTGGCGACCGCTAAAGCGTTCTCCGAATGCCTTGCTTGCCTTAAGGGAAGGGTCTCCAAACCCTGGATGAACAACCAGGAGTTGAAAGGACTGACCGCCGATCCCAGATCCCTTAACAGCAAGACTCTTGCCCTGATGATAAAGGCGATATTCCCGACCCCCGGCAGGTCTCCGAATACGTCCCAAAACTTTAGCCCGTGATAGCTCGGGTCCGGCTCGGTGTACGACGGGAACTTACCGTTGCCCCAATTAAAGCGGCCCGAATCGACAATCACTCCGCCGATGGACGTTCCATGCCCGCCGATATACTTGGTCGCCGAATTCACGATTATATCCGCGCCATAATCCAGAGGTTTAACCAAGCCTACGCCGACGGTGTTATCGACGATTAAGGGGATACCCGCCTCGTGCGCGACCTTGGCAATCGGTTCAAAATCAGGCACGTTCAGCCTCGGGTTGCCGATTGTCTCGGCGTAGATGGCCTTGGTCTTGTCGGTTATCGCCCGCTTGAAAGCTTCGGGCTCTGTCGAATCCACAAAGACGACTTTCCGCCCCAGGCTAGCCAGCGTGTAGTGCAACAGCTGGTAGGACCCGCCGTATAGGTTGTCTGCCGAAACGATCTCGTCGCCGATATTCGTCACGTTAAGCAGGGCGAAAGTCGTCGCGGCCTGTCCGGACGATACGGCCAGGGCGGCGATTCCGCCTTCTATGGCCGCTATTCTCTGCTCAAAAACATCCGTGGTCGGGTTCATGATCCGGGTGTAGATATTCCCGAACTCCTGTAAGCCGAAGAGCTTGGCCGCGTGGTCCGTGTCTTTAAAAACATATGACGTTGTCTGGTACAGGGGCACTGCCCGTGATCCGGTTGTCGGATCGGGAACTTGCCCCGCGTGTGTTGCTATTGTCTCTAATCCTTGTGTCTTAGCCATTTTTCCTCCATTTGGTTGGCTTGAATTTCTCTTTGATCACTTGCGCAACCCTGTTACAAAAAACAAAAAACCCGCGTACCTCTCCTTCTTGGTCGCGGGTTGCGCTTGTTTCACGCTATGGGCAGCTTTCTGCTCGCCTACATAGACATCCCCCCAACGCCAAGAAGGCGCCGCATCATCATGCGGCACATCATCATGTTCGAGCCAAAAGCTATATTCGGTTGGCTGTTACTGGCGCTGGTTATCATATCCATCCTTATATTACCCATTTCCTATCGGAATTAACATACCATATCATCCCGGTCGTGTCAAGAATCTTTCTTCTGTTTGGACCGGTAATCATTAATCGCCACGTGTAACGCGTCGGCTGCCAGATTCGAGCAATGCATTTTGATTGGCGGCAGTCCGCCCAGTTCTTCCGCTACGTCGTTCCGCGTTATCTTCAAGGCGTCGTCCAACTTCTTGCCCTTAGCCAGCTCAGTAACCATACTGCTAGTCGCCACGGCGGCGCCGCAACCGAAGGTCCTGAACTTTATGTCCTTTATGGTGTCTGTCTTCTTGTCTACATTGATCATGATTTCCATTAAATCGCCGCAGACAGGATTGCCGACTTTGCCGACGCCGTCCGGATTTTCCAGCATGCCGACATTACACGGGTTGCTGAAATGTTCCATGACTTTGTCTGAATATCCGACCCCGTTCATCTTACTCCCCTTTGCCTTATGCTAAATCTCGAACATTGGAACGCGGGCTGCCTCTTTAGCGGCCGTGCGTTTAATTACATCGGCTAGGGTGACGGCCGCCAGTGTGTCTATCACGGATCTCTGGACGTCACAAAATACCTCTCTGATCACGCATTCCGTCGTCTTATCGCACGCGCCGCCTTCAGCCACGCAATCCATCATGGTGATCGGCCCCTCGACAGCCTGGATAACATCCGCCAGGGTAATCTCCTCGGCCGGCCGCGCCAGACGGTAACCGCCGGCTGCTCCGCGATAGCTTTCGACCAAACCGCCTTTCTTAAGAGCGTTCATGACCTGCTCGAGAAACCTAATCGGAATGCCTTGACGGCGCGCGATCATATTGACGGCGCGCGGCTCTCCGGCCTCGGCATATAAAGCTACATCAACAATCGCCCGAATCCCGTATTCGCCCTTGGCGGAGAATTTCATACCATTAAACCCCCTAGACGTTCATGCTCAAGTAACGCTCGCCCGTGTCGGGAAGGACTGTAACAACGGTCTTGCCCTTGCCTAATTCGCGGGCAATCTTAACCGCCGCGACAGTAGCCGCGCCCGATGATATACCGGCCGATAAGCCTTCTTCCACGGCCAGCAGGCGCCGCATCTCAAACGCTTCCTCGTTCGTCACCGTAACGATTTTGTCTAGCAACGCGGTGTCCAGTACTTTCGGCACAAAACCGGCGCCAATGCCTTGAATCCTGTGCGGACCGGGCTGGCCGCCGCTTAGAACCGGCGAGTCCGCCGGTTCTACCGCGACTATCTGTACCTTTGGATTTAGTGTTTTGAGCACGCCGCCAACGCCTGTTATCGTACCGCCTGTACCAACGCCGGCGACGAACGCGTCTATGGTCGTATTCGGCAGCGCTCCGGTAATCTCTACCGCGGTGGTCAGTTTATGAATCTCGGGGTTGGCCGGGTTGTTAAACTGCTGAGGCATGAAATACGTCGCATTATCGGCATCCAGCTCTTCCGCTTTTCTAATCGCTCCACCCATGCCCTCCGGACCCGGCGTTAAGATCAGTTCCGCCCCGAACGCCGCTAAAAGAGCCCGGCGCTCTACGCTCATTGTTTCAGGCATCGTCAGGAGGCACTTATATCCCTTGACCGCCGCCACCAGCGCCAGTGCTATGCCCGTATTGCCGCTGGTAGGCTCGACAATCGTCGCGCCCGGCTTTAGCAGCCCGTCGCGTTCGGCCGCTTCGATCATCGATAAACCGATGCGGTCTTTTACGCTCCCCCCGGGGTTTCTGGCTTCGATTTTTACATAGACCGTAGCCGCGTCGTCTCCCGGAATATGGTTCAACCTCACCAACGGGGTTCCGCCAATCAACTCAGCTGTATTGTCTGCCATAAGTGGGTTCTTGTTTTTGTTAGTCATGATCTACGCCCTTTCTTTTCGCTTATACTCTACCATATCTATCGGGTTTGCGACAATTATTTTTACTATGCTTTTACGCTAGTCCTCTAGACGCGCGGCTCCCAGGCCAGCACGTTTTTTTCCGGTATAACGACTTGGCCGTTCACAGTCTCCGACTGTAAGATCTCTGGCGGATACTTCGTGCAAGCGCCGGAAACCGCGTTATGCGTCTCAAGTTCCCAAACCGAACCGCATGTATTGCAGACCAGCGTCGTGCCTTCGATATGAAACTTCTGTCCACGGCACGGCTCGCAAAGGCTGACCGCGGCGACTATCTTGCCTGAAGGACCCGCGTACGCCAGCAGATTTACGTCTTTCGCTCCCTTGTATTCGAAGTACACGATGCCCGCCTTGCGAACCTCGTTTTCAGAAACCGTTATGCTTCCGTTCGCGACAGTCGCTTTGACGTCTGTCATTTCGATCTTGTCTGCCGCAGCCGTTTGGCTGGTACCCGCCGCCCCGCTATTTGCCGCGCTGCCGGCACCGGCTGGGCCGTCTTTACCGGCCGACGAAAACGCGATCAGGCCAACGACGACGGCAATGACAATCACGACCGCGGCAAACGGTCCATACTTCTTCCCGTCAGCCTTAGGTTTCGCCTTCTTAGCGGCGCCTGAATGTTTCTTCTTCCCACTCTTCTTGCTCATTGTTAACCTCCTGTTTATTGTAATCCTATTTTTCCGAATCGAAATCTGTCATCCGCACTCACGCGTACCAGTCAGCGCGCCTGAGCGGCAGACCGCTCCCACCCTTATCCGGCTTCGCGAGCAGCGCCTGATAAACATTGATCCGGTCTGTCCGGAATCCATAGGCGCTAGCCGACATGAACAGGCGCCAGATACGGTAGGTCGTCTCATCGGTTTCACGAACCGCCGCGTCGCGAGAATCTTCCAGACGGCTCACCCAGTTACGCAAGGTAAGAGCGTAATGCTCGCGTAGACTCTCAACATCCCTTACCTCAAAACCGGCCAACTCGGCCTCGGTTAAAGATTTACTGACATTCGTCAGTTCGCCATCCGGGAATACGTACTCACTGAAGAATGTCGGTCCTGTCAACTTGGGCTTCTCACCGATGGGGATGCAGGACGCAATACCATGGTTTAAAAAGACACCGCCCGGCTTTAGCAACCGGAATGCCTGTTTGAAATAGGTGCGCAGAAGCGCGCTGCCGACATGCTCGAACATCCCGACGCTGACCAACTTGTCATAACCGTTTTCATCGTTTAAGTCACGATAGTCACGGACATTGACACGGCAACGGTCTGTCAAACCCGCTTCGCGTATGAGCTGGTTGGCCAGTTCCGCCTGTGACTCGCTAAGTGTTACCCCTTCCGCTATGACGCCATACTCTCGAACCGCGAACATGACGAGGCCACCCCAACCGCAACCGATATCGAGCAAGCGCTCACCCGGCTTCAGACGGAGCTTACGGCATATGTAATCCAGCTTTTGTTCCTGGGCGGTATCGATGTCGTCAGACGGAGTGGCAAAGTAGGCGCAAGAATAAACCATGTTCTTGTCAAGCCAGAGGGAGTAAAAATCATTAGAGACATCATAGTGGTAGTTAATCGCTTGACGATCACGTTCCCTGGAGTGGGTTTCCCCGGAAAGCCCGGCTGCCGAGCCTGAACCTGAAGTCCGTTGCCGGGCGGGCAACTTGAGCAACATGTGTCCGAGACGAGCCTTGTCTGTCAGGCTTATGCCTTGATCTATCATCCATTCCGCGACCTGGTATGCGGCCTCGATATCACCCTCGATGTCGAAGTCGTCGAAGATATACGCTTCGCCCAATGTTAGATCGCTGACGTTCAAGAACATGTTGCGCAATGCCTCGGCATGTTTAAGCACTAGTGTAAACCGGGGCTCTTCCGTTGTCCCCGGGCTCCAGACGGTTCCGTCCCATAAGCGGATCGCAAAGTTATTCAGTTGATAGTCCTGAAGGATGTGCTGAAAGAAGTTTAAGGTGGTTTCAGCGTGTGAGTCTAATACGACTGTTTGTGTTTTCATCGGCGTCCTCCTTCCTCCGCCAAAATAGATAAGGCTCTTACCATAAAGAATTCCTAGTATTCCGACTGGGTTACTCTTGTTTTTATCTTAACACACATACTATGAAGGCGCCAACCGTTTCCGGGTGACGCCTTCAAATCGTCCCTGAACTTAAGGAATTTTGCCTACGTGTTAGAACTTATAAGAATTTATCTGGATCTTCCTCAAACTCACGAGCACAGCCTGCGGAGCAGAAGTAGTAGTCAATGCCTTGATAGTTCTTGGTTACCGCTGCGTCCTTCTCAATCGACATACCGCAAACGGGATCGACGGCCATTCCGGCAACCTCCTTGAAACGTCCGTCTTCCAGCCAGAGAACGCGGTCCGCATGTTCCCTGATCCGCGTATCGTGGCTGACAATCACAACGCTTCTCCCTTGTTGCTTGGCAATATCTCTAAGTCGCCGGACGATATCGTGTCCTATTTTTGAGTCTAGGTTCGCGGTCGGTTCGTCGCATAACAAAATCTCCGGTTCGTTGGCCAGCGCGCGAGCAATTGCTACCCGTTGTTTCTCACCGCCGGACAACTTATCCGGCCTGAAGTTTAACCGCTCGCCAAGTCCCAGATCGATTAGAATCTTCTCGGCCCGGCGCGTCGCCTCGGCGCCCTTTATTCCGGCCAGATTAAGCACCAGCTCAACGTTCTCCCGGGCGCTCAAGGCGGACAGCAGATTGAAATCCTGAAAGATAAAGCCCAGGTGTTTCATCCTGATATCGGGCAGCCCGCGTTCCGATAGGACGGTGATGTCTTCGCCAGCCAGGTTCACGGTCCCTGATGTCGGTGTCAACAGGGCGCCTATGATGGACAGCAGCGTTGTCTTGCCGCTTCCAGAGGGCCCCATTATCAGGACAACCTCCCCTTGGTTTACCACAAGGTCCACCCCGTCGAGCGCCTTCACAGCTGTCGCGCCTTCACCATATGTCTTGACTAATTGTAATGCTTCGATAACGGCTTTCTTATTCACCAGCGTCTCCTTTCAGCGTCTAAATACTTCGGCGGGTTTTACCCCGGCTATCCTGATGATGGGAATGGCCGAAGCGAACACGGCGATGACGAGCGACGCTATGGCCACCCGCAGTAATGATGCGAATCCAATACTAATGAGGATATTTGTCTTAGCTAGAATGAGACCTTCGCGAAGTGCGAAAACCATTAACACGGCGAATAGAACTCCTACGACGACGCTAACCATCGCTTGCTCGAATACTAATCCGAACAGACGGGATCCGCGGGCGCCGAGCGCTTTTAGAACTCCGTACTCGCGCAGTTTGACTAAAGTCGCGGTGTATACCGTCAATCCAAGCGCCGCCAACCCTATGAGCAAACCGATAAAGTCCATAATCTTCATGATGTCGGCGCTCATGTCCGTGATCACCTGTTGCTCGTTAAGCGCAAACGTTTCTTTCGCCAGTACGGTCACGTCCGTAATCCGGCGTTGGATGTCACCCCGCACTTTCTCCGCGGATGAGCCTTTTGCCACGCCGACGAACGCATAACTCACCGCGCCCCGAAGGTTGCGGGCACGCTCGAAATCATCAAACCGGACAAAAGCGATCGAGTTCACGATAGTGACCGTGTCTTTTGTCAATCCGGCAATCGTGAACGCCCGCCCCAGCACTGTGACTTGGTCTCCCAAAGAAATACCGTGTTTGGACGCGATCTGTTCGTCGATGATAATCTCACCCGGTTTGAGTTCTTTGCGGCCGCTCGACAAAACCCAAGGGCCGCCCGGCTGGCCGGGTTTGTAGCCAATAATGTAGGCGACGCTACGGTTTTCGCCCGAAACCAGATAGTCGGTCGCGTATAGAATCGGCGTAACACGGCTGACGCCGCCAATCCTCTTGATTTGGTCGAGTCTCGCCGAAGGGAAGAACGAGGTCGTCATATGAAGGTTTCTGACCGACTCTTGTGACACAATGAGGTCGAAAGGCGTTTGGTCGATGTAGATCGTCACCTGTTCTATCGAGCCGGCGACTATACCGTCAAGAGTCAAGATGAGCAGAATCGCCAGGGCCACCCCACCGACACTGATGAAGAAACGAGTCCGGCTTTCGAACAAGTTCCTTAAAGCGATCGGCACGGACATGGCTATACGCCCCTTTTGAAAGCGATTGCCGGATCGATTCCGGCGATTGTCCGCACCGGAACGTATGAGGCCACAATTCCGATAAGGATTGCGATAAGGGCTACATAAGCAAGATACGGCCACTCGATCAGCACAAAAAACTGCGGCGCAAACCAGGCAATGACAACTTTGGCAAGAAACGACAAGGCGACGCCGAGGACAAATCCGGCTACTGCGACGATCAATGCCTGCTCGAACACGACACGGTACAACATCGAGTTCCGGGCGCCCACCGCTTTCATCATGCCGTACTCACGCGCCCTTTCTACCGTTGCCGTATAAATAGTCGCGCCGACCAACATTACGCCGATCAGGAAAGCGATAATAACCATGACTTGGAGCGGTTTGTTGAACACGCCGGCGTAAAGCGCTACGTCGTTCTTAGCTCGTTCGTCCTTAGTCGTGACCGTAAGATCTGGAAATTCGCTCGATAACCTGCTTTTAAGATCCGCGATTCCTGCCTTATCTTCTGCAGAAACCAATAAGAATCCGGCACTATCTCCGGCCGCCAGTAATCGAGAAGCGGATTCGAAGGTAACAAAAAAGGTACCTGTCATCCAGGAGGATGTCCCGCTGGATAATCCGGCGATCTTGAAATCCTTGCCCAGGATTCGCACCCGCCGGCCGAGCTTAAATCCGTGGCGATCGGCCACTAGCTTATCGAATATCACCTCGTCATCGTTGATGTTATCGGTTCCCTCGACAATCCGCCACGGTCCGCCGCCGTTGTCTGGGTCGAACCCGATAAGCAGGGAGAACTCACGTCTGCCGCCGAGTTCTAAAACCGTATATGAAGAAAATATCGGTATTACTTTCCGCACCCCGGCGGTTTTTTCAACTTTCGTCCCGTCCTGTAATGGTACCCGGGAGCTGGCGCCAAGAAAGTTCTTAACCTTTTTCTGGGAAACGACCAAATCGACGGGCGTGTTATCGAGATACGCCGACACCTGCCGGTTCATGCCCGCAAAGAAACCGTTCAGGATAACCATGAGCATGATAGCGAGAGCCACCCCGCCGGCGCTGATGATGAATCTAAGCTTCTCTTGGAAAAGGTTGCGTCGAGCTACGTCGACCATGATCGCCTACACGTAGTGCGGTATTCAACATCAACATAAATACGCACTTTCATACTGTCTTCCGGTATTCAAGCCGAGCATATTCCGTTTCCATAAGATCTGCGGTCTCGATCTGGACAGTCGATAGTGCAAATCCGTATTTCTCTGCCAGAATGCTCTTGATCGACTGAAGGGTATTGTCATAAAGAGATAGGTCGTTTACCAAAACGTGGACGCTAAAAGCCTTGATACCGCTGGCAATGAGCCATGCGTGCATATGATGGATGTCGGTAACCGCTGGAATCTGACGCAAATCGTTCTCGATCGCGCTCATGTCCACACCTGCCGGCGTCGCCTCGATAAGCACCAGGAATGAATTCCTGACCAGCCCGAAAGCTCCATACACAAGCACGAACGCAAAGATAATGCCGGCTATCGAATCGGCTATGTAAATGCGGGCTGTGGCGATGAAGATGGCCGCTATGATAACTGCAATGCTACCTAAAAAGGCGTTGATGACATGCCAGAAAGAGCCGCGGATGTTCATGTTCTCTTTCTGGCCACGATACATTATGAACAAGGAGGCTATTTCAAGCCATATACCGCCGACGGCTACAATGAACATTGGTGTTGATGGGATGACCATTGGATTTCCCAACCTCGTCACCCCTTGGTAAAGGATGAATCCCGCCATGCCGAATAAAAGAAGCCCGTTTAGGAGAGCGGCTATGATCTCGGCACGTAGGTACCCATAAGTATGCTCAGGTGTCGGCGGCCGAGACGCGAAACGAATCGCCAGTAGAGATACGAATATCGCGCCGGCAGTTGAAAGTTCATGGGCGGCGTCGGCAAGGAGGGATAGACTGCCGGTGATAACAGCGACCGTAACCTCAAAGATGAAATAGAGCCCGATTAAAACCGCGCTGATCCGCAGGCTCTTGATATTCGTCGTTTCGGACAAATGTACGTGACTCTCCACGTATCACTCCTTCAGTTTATATTCTATCGCTAGCGCATTACGCGATACCATCTTGTGTGTTCATAAATACTTGACCAGAGAAACCCAAAACCGGCCGCGAACATCAGCTCCTCTAGCGGCACGCCCAGAATCAGGATCCCCGACAGGGCGTCAAGATTCCAGACATGATGAACATAATCCGGATACGCCAAGACGAGCGTGAGGAAGAATACAAAGTAAAACCCGGTAAATAAGGCGCCGCTGACAAGCATCTTTTTGATCAGATCGGGACGGCAGAACGCCGTAAAGAAGCCGGCTCCGACAAAAGCGGCAAAAGAGGCGTAGATTGGATTGATGCCGGTCGCGAGAAAAACCAGTAAGATGACCGGAGGTGAAGCTAGCGCTACCACATGCCATCGGTGTCTGGCACTACTTCGCTCGTGCGATGCCATGGCGACGTGATGCGCTCCGAACAGTAGCTCATAGGAGACCGCCACCAAACCGGCGATCCCGAACGCGAAAATCAGACTTTCAATATCAAACCCGGTGCGTTGAGCCAGATTGAACAGGGTGGGCGGATTCCAATATGCCGGCACGAAAAGCGGTTCGCTAAAACCCAAGAGCGATGTAACCAAACTGACCACCAGCATCTCGTGTCTGATTTCTTTCGAGCGCACCAAGAAGTAGACAATGGTCCATATGACTATCAATGCTAGCGACCATATCAAGAAAGCGTATTGCATGCGGCTCCTGTTGCTGTTTTGCTCGATATACTTGCGGTTTCAAGCATACTAGGACAAGGAACGCGACAGCAATAGCGCTTCCGGATATCGGTAGGCCTCTATAGATACCAGTCGGATCGCCGTAGCGGCAGGCCGATCGAACCGTTGTCGGGCTTGGCGAGTAGGGTCTGATAAACATTGATCCGGCCGGTCCGGAATCCATAGGCGCTGGCTGACATGAACAAACGCCAAATACGGTATGTTACCTCATCGCTGACCGCAACCGCCTGGTCATGAGCGGCTTCAAGCCGGCGCACCCAGTTTCGAAGGGTCAAAATATAATGCTCGCGCAAGCTCTCAACATCGCGCACCTCAAAACCGGCCTCTTCGGCCGCTCTCAAAGAAGTGCTTATGTTCGTAAGCTCTCCATCGGGGAATACGTAAGTGTTTATAAATGTCTGTCTAGCCCCCTTGGGTTGCTCTTCGGAAACACGGTTGGCGATTCCGTGGTTTAAGAATACGCCGCCGGGGCGCAGAAGACGCCAAGCCTGGTCGAAGTAGGTGGGCAGAAGTGCCTGGCCGACATGCTCGAACATCCCGACACTGACCAATTTATCGTAACTCTCTTCTTCGTTCAGGTCGCGGTAGTCGCAGACGTCCACACTACAGCAGCCTGTTAGGCCTGATTCACGAATGCGCCGGTTGGCAAGTTCCGCTTGGGGCTCGCTCAAGGTTACTCCCTTCGCAATAACGCCATAATTTTCCGCGGCAAATTTGACGAGGCCGCCCCAACCACAGCCAATATCCAGCAATCGCTCGCCCGGCTTCAGCCGCAACTTTCGGCAGATATAGTCAAGTTTGGCTTCTTGGGCGTCATTTAGATCATCATCAGATGAGCAAAAATATGCACACGAGTAGACCATAAAGTCATCAAGCCACAATCGATAGAATTCATTAGAGACGTCATAGTGGTAGGTGACCGCTTGGCGGTCGCGATTCTTCGAATGCGCCCGGCCCGATAGGTCGGCCGGACCTCGGCCGGCGCGCTGGCGCCCGCTTAAAGGGAGTTTTAAAAGATAGCGGCTCAAATCAAAAAGTTGTTTCCTGTCAAACGAGTCGACGATTGTCTCAGCCACGCGCAAAGCCTCTTCGATGTCGCCCTCAATATCGAAGTCGTCGTAGATAAAAGCCTCGCCAACAGCGAGGTCGCTCGGCGGGGAAAGCATTCGCCGGAAAGCGCCCGGATGCTTTATAACAAGGGTGAACCGAGCCTGTTGACCTGGGTCTGGGTCCCAAGTGGTGTCGTCCCAAAGACGTACTGCGAAATCACGCGGATGATAATCCTTCAAGAAGCGATTCAGGAATGAGAGACTGATCTCGGCTTGCCGGTCGACAGTAGCTACGTTTCCGTTCAACATGAGTCATCACCGCCTCGCTCGCACTCATGTTTTATTACTCCGACTGTAGCGATATGTCTAAATTCTTAATACTAGGAAAACACCTAGTTCTTATTCGACCGTAATGATCTCTACGGGACAGCCGTCGGCCGCGTCGGTTACGCAGTCGACAAGGCTGTCAGGCACCTCGCCCCGGCCGATATCACCGTTAATGCGATACGCCTCCAGGACTTGGCTGAATCCGTCGTCATCAGCCTGCTCAAAATAGCCGGGACAGGTTTCCCAACATTGGCCGCATGAGATGCATTCTTCACGTTCGATGGTGACTTTATTGCCTTCATCAGCCATATATCCTCCCTCTGCCACCTAAAGAATAACCGCCCCGCCTAACACTTCGCTGTCATTATACAAGACAACGCTTTGCCCGGGGGCCACGGCGCGATGCGGCCGGTCGAAATCAAGGCGAATCTTGTCTCCTTCAATCGGCGTTAGCCTTGCCGGAACCTCGGCGGCATTATAACGGATCCTGACCATAACGTTTGTCGGCTGGGTGAAACCGCTGCCTGACACATAATTAGCTTGGTTGGCGACAATACTTTCTGTATATGTTTCCGCTTCAGGCCCCGCCACAACTTGATTTTTATCGATATCGATCGCGACAACATATAGCGGCTCATCCGAGGCGATGCCTAGGCCTTTCCTTTGCCCCACCGTATAACCGGTGATTCCGGAATGCGTCCCGATAACCGCCCCGGACGCGTTAACAATCGGCCCCGGTTTGTCTGCAACTCCCCGCTCGGCCAGAAACTCGCGGTAACGGTCCTCGGGCACGAAACAGATCTCCTGACTTTCCGCCTTCTCCGCGACCGGCAAGCCGTACGATCTGGCTTTGTCCCGAACTTGTTCTTTGGTAAGGTCGCCGAGCGGCAGGAGCGTCTTGGCCAACTGCTCTTGAGTAAATGTCCACAAGAAATAAGACTGGTCCTTTTTCTTATCAACACCCTTGAGAAGTCGGTAAATGATAATTCGTGATTGGTGATTGGCCACTTCTTGATCTTGCTCTTTGCTCTCTGCTCTTTGCTCTCTGCTCTCTATTCGCGCGTAATGCCCGGTCGCCAGCTTATCCGCGCCCATGGCGATTACTTTCTTCAGGAGGATGTCGAACTTTATGATTTGGTTACAGCGAACGCAAGGATTGGGCGTGCGGCCGGACCGGTATTCGGAGATAAAGTTGTCGATTACGGCTGTTTCAAACGCGTCGCGCATATTTACGACGTAGTGGGGAATACCGATGACAGCCGCCACGCGCCTGGCGTCATCGATCGCGTCCAGTCCGCAGCAGCTGCTAAGGCCCGCGTTTCCGACCGCCCTTGGCCATAACTGCATGGTTACACCGGTAACATCATTCCCTTGTTCTTTGAGAAGCGCCGCGGCGACCGAACTGTCCACCCCGCCGCTCATCGCGACAAATACCTTCATGTCACAAGTTTATAACAGTCTTGACCTAACGCCGCGGACAAAATGCAAGAAACCCGCCGCGAGGATTGTATTAATGGTGTACGTCGTGTAAATGATCGAACATCATAGCACTTGAAGGGAGGTACAAAATGAAAAAGACGCTTTTAATCGGCATCTCCGCTTTGGTCCTAGGAGCCGGCCTCATTTCGCCGGTAGCCGCGGCGGCTTATCAGGGCGATCCCGCCGTCAAAGGGCCTAACTACACAGCCGAACGGCACGAGGCCATGGAAAAGGCCTTCGATGCTAAGGACTTTGATGCCTGGAAGAACTTGATGAACGGCAGGGGCAGAGTAAGCCAGGTCGTCAATAAAGACAACTTCGCTAAGTTCGCCGAAGCTCACGAATTGGCCGAGCAAGGCAAGACTGCGGAAGCGGCCAAAATACGTCAGGAACTCGGATTGGGAACATGTGACGGTTCCGGAGCCGGTAACGGCACTGGCGGCAGCGGGACTTGCGGCCAAGACGGCGCGGGTTCAAGATGGAACCGCTAGATGAAATAGGACTACAATAAAGAACAAAAGCAGCCGAACCCCCGTTATTCAACGGGGGTTCGGCTGTAAGTGACAAGTCTGGAGACCGCTATAACTTATACCGACGAAGAGCTCGTAGCCCGCGTCCGCGCGCAAGACAAAGACCTCTACTCGGAGATCGTCAAGCGCTACGAGCCAAAGCTGTATAGATATGCCATGTCGATCGTCCAGGATAGAGACAAAGCCCTGGACGTTGTCCAAGACACTTTTATCAAGGCTTATGTCAACCTGCAGGGCTTTAATACCAAGAAGAGCTTCTCAAGCTGGATTTACAGGATATTACATAATGAAGCTCTGAACGCGATTAAAAAACATCATCGCGAAACAAAACTGCCGGAAGGTTTTGACGCGCCGGACCCGAACCATTTCGAACAAGAGTTGTCCCGCGAGGAGACAGCCAAGATGGTCAGAAAATGCTTGCAGCGGATTCCGGTAAAATACGCCGAACCGGTCGCTTTGTACTATTTGGAGGAGAAATCCTACGAGGAAATCAGCGACATATTACAGCTCCCCATAGGAACAATCGGCGCCAGGATAAACAGAGCCAAGAAGGCGATGAGGCAGATATGCCAAGAGATGAAATAGAAATCACCAACAAAGTTATGAATAAGATCCGCTCGGGCGAGGTCAAAATGCACTCGCGCTGGTATTTTGTGCTCGGATCGATCGCCATGGTACTCGGTCTGGCGAGTTCGGTCGTGCTGGCCGCATTTTTCGTCAGCCTGACCTCGTTTGCCCTGAGAAGCCACGGACCGATGGGCTCGTACCGTCTACAGGAAATCCTGGCAAGCTTTCCTTGGTGGGCGCCCCTTTTAGCTATCGCTGGCCTTGGTTTGGGAATTTGGCTTCTTAAGAAATTCGACTTCTCTTACAAGCGCGGTTTCTTGCCGATCCTAATAGTTTTACTGCTGGCGGTGCTCCTGGCGGGTGTGACGATCGACTATCTGGGCTTAAACGATGTCTGGATGAAACGCGGTCCGATGCGCCAATACTGGCAGCAGATGGGCCAGGGTCAAGGCGCCGGCCAGGGTTCGGGACAAGGCCGCGGCATGATGCGCCTAACCCGGTAGGTTTATCCTGAAACCGTGTCCCAGCAGTTCACGTAGACCAAAGTCAAGGATTCTAACTAGGCGCCGCGGTTGATTCACCTTGGACGACGATGCCGTTTTCGACCTTATAATAAGTCCCTTCCGTTGGACACTTAAGCGAAACCGTTTCCACAAACGGACCCTTGTTGTCTTTTGATTCCAATAGTTGTTTAAGGTTAGCTGGGCTGACGCCCCATGCTTTTTTGTATTCGTCTACACCCTTTTGCAGATAAGCCTTGTTTTCCCCGCAGTTGGTGCCGCTGGGCACATTGCTCGCGCCTGAAAAGGCATTAAAGGCAATTCCGCCAAGAATAACAGCAACGCCGATTATGATGAATATCGGCATTTTCGATCTGTCGGGCGCGGCTTTTTTTGCTGAGGCAGCCTTGGTTTTTCGGACGGGTTGAGCCTTCTTTTTTTTCGTCTTTTCATCACTTTCCCGCTTCTTTTTGTCCATATAAAAAAAGGCTGCTATGCCAGCGCCGGCCACGAGAAACGTCAACGCCAGCGCCGCCGGGCTGAACGGATCTTTACCCGCGTTTGCGGGTGGGGTTTGTCCCGCCGCCTTCTGTCCTGTAGCGGACGGGGTGTCGATTGCGCGCGTATACGTGATGTTGAACTCGACCGCTTGGCCTACCGGCACGTTCTTGGGGGCCGTCTGGTAGTAGTTAAAACCTTCGGGCGATTTTTTGCTGCCGGTAGGCTTAGGCAGCATCACAACGTCCGACGATTGGCTCGGCTCGAGAAATTCAAAAACCGTCTCCGCGGCCCCATACCTTTGAACGTATTTTAGCGCGATAGAGCGATTTTGACCCTCGATTTTAAGTCCGTCCCAAATCGCCTCCGCCTGGCCGATCCGGCTTTTCGTTAAGGTTATGGACACCTCGTCGTAGCCGTCTTTCGGAGTCACTGTCGGAGTTGCCTGTTTATCCTTCGAGGGATCCGCTCCCAATATTTCTCCCGTCCACTGCATTTGAGTACCGGAAGGAAATGCAAATCGGACGGTTGCCGGCAGGGGCGTGTCATTCGGGATTGTTACCTGTTGCATAAAGAAAACCTGGTTATTGTTATATTCCGGCCAAAGCGAGATAAGCAGCCTTTGCGGTACGACGTCCGCGGCCGATACGGTGCCCGGAAAGGCCGCGAAAATAAACAGAAATAAGATAATCGACAAGGTTTTTCTCACTTATGCCTCCTATGAAGAACAACTGGCTGACTATGTTTGATACTACACTACGTAGTATGAGGCGTCAATATAGCTTCGCGGGCTTGTCTAGACCAATCGATCCTTTGAGTCAAACATTTATGGGAGCGCGGTATCAGAGGGGTTATTGTTCTCTCCTTGTCTTTGATTTACCGCGCACGAGTTTAGCTGGGGGAAACGATAACGGGGCTCAGGCGTACTCTAACTAGACCCAGCCGCTCATCGCGACAAATATTTTCATTATGGACTAGGGGCAGGCAATCATTAGTCGATCACAATTGACGCGAGTATTAATTCAGCGGTCGCGAGATGCGTAGAGTAGTAGTTCGTCGATTCGTAATCCGTGCTGGCCTGATAGTCAAAAGTATACGCTTTGTTGTTCTTGATCGTCCAAACGCAGAGTCGCTTCCAGGGATAGCCCACCTCTTGATAACTGTCCACGACTCTCCTGCCAGGATTTCCGCTGATCGTCGTAGGCCCATCTTCTATTGATGTGCCGCTGCCTTGCGGTTCTTTCATCGCGGCGTCCGAGTAAGCCTCAATCATTGTTCCCGGACTGACGTCTTCGACAAAAACACTAAAGGCGCATGCGTGCGTAATAACACCGCCAGCCGTCGCCGGGCCGAGTATCGACAGATGCAGGCTTCCCGATGTCTCCATGTATGTCCAACCGCTCGGGATTTTAATAGATAAAGCATAGGTCTTGTTCTTATATGTTTGCCAGCCAGAATACTTGTCCTCCACCGAAGTCACCGGCTTTGCGTCCGTTGTTCCGGCGCCTGTCTTTTTCTTTTCCTTGTTATCGTTTGCCAGCTCTGATATACGCGCACTGATCACCCTATCGCTCTCTCGCGACCTAGCGTTTTGCCAATAAACAAACCCAGCTGCAGCCCCCGTTAGAATGAATACGGCACAGACCAAAATCGCCAGCGTGATTTTGAAGCCTTTGGATATTCCCCTCGCAGCCATAAACTCCTCCTAGAATCAGGTTAAAAGCAAGAAGATTATACACCTACAGGTCATCGAGCACTGTTTTACCCCGAGTCGATAGTCGAGCGGGGTGAGACGCCAGTCCCGGGGGCTTTTTACTTTAGCTCCTGCAAGCGGCACCCTGTGGAAAACCACCCCAGCGCTTTGGAGTGCTGGGGTGGTTATTAACAATAGCCCCCTCACCTAACCTCTCCCCGCAGCGAGAGGGATGGCTTTTAAGGTCGAGCATGCGGACAAACCACGCACGAGCGGAGAGCATTGTTTGCTCGCCGTGGCGACTTGAAACACGGGGTCAGGCTCTATCGCATAAGAAGAAAGGGCCTGACCCCAAAGCACTAACGATGTTAGGCCGCGAGCAGCATGCGAGTCTATTTTGGGATCAGGTGGCGCTTCAAACAGACAGCATCCTGTCGATGGCCCGTCTGGCGCGAGTGGCGATGTCTTCGGGGACGGTAATGACGTTGGTCATCTCTTGCATCGCGGTCAGCATTACGTGCAGGTCGGTCTTCTTCATGTTCGGGCAAACTGCCAGGTCACTGACTGGATAGAAGTCTTTATCGGGGTTTTCTTTTTTCAGGCGGTATATTATCCCGACCTCGGTGCCAACGATTATCTCCTTAGCGGTCGTCTCCTTGGCAAAGGTGATCATGCCCCCGGTAGACAGAACTTTGTCGGCGCCGGCTATGACCTCCGGCCGGCACTCAGGATGGACAATGACCACCGCGTCAGGATGCTCCTGTCGGCGGGCGGAGACGTCCTCCGCGATGATGCGGGCATGCGTCGGGCAGAAGCCGTTCCACAAAATAAATTCTTTCTTCGATTGAGCGGCGACATATGCGCCCAGATATTTATCCGGCACAAAAAGAATCTTATCGCTGTCGACGGCCTCGACAACGCGAACAGCATTGGCGGAGGTACAGCACCAGTCGCTTTCCGCCTTAACGGCGGCCGAAGAATTAACGTAGGTCACGACTGCCGCGTCGGGATAAAGTGCCTTCTGCCCCCTGAGCTGCTCGTCATTAATCATATCGGCCATCGGGCAACCGGCTCCCGGATCGGGCATGATAACGGTTTTATCAGGCGAGAGAATGGCCGCTGTTTCCGCCATGAAATGAACGCCGCAGAAAACGATGACGTCGGCGTCCGTTACGGCCGCCTTGCGGGATAAGTCCAGCGAGTCTCCGACAAAATCGGCGATATCCTGAACCTCGCCCCGCTGGTAATTATGCGACAGAATAACCGCGTTCAGCTCGCTCTTAAGACCTAAAATATCGTCAACGATCGACATGCCTACCTGGCTATCCTTTCCCCGTGTGTATATACGTTCATCTTCCCGCCGCGAACGAAACCGATCAGGGTTATGCCCAGTTTGTCCGCCAGACGCAACGAAAGATCCGTTCCTGATGTGCGGGAGACAATGACGGGCATCTCTTTCTTGGCCGCCTTAAGCAAGACCTCGGAAGAAATACGGCCAGATGTGATAAGTATCTTCCCGACCGGATCGATCCCGTTCATCAGACAATACCCTAAGATTTTATCAACGGCGTTATGCCGTCCTATGTCCTCACGGAATACTTCGATCGCCTCCGGGGAACATAGCGCGGAGCTATGCACGCCGTGCGTCGCTTTATACAAAGCGGAGCCTTCCTGAAACTCGTGCATTAGCGCAAGAATCTGTTCAGGCGTCGCTCTTAAGTCTGAAACGACCGGCTGGGCGGAAACCGAATCGACGACGCTATAGAAAGTCGTTCCCTTGCCGCAACCTGAAGTAATCATCCGTTTGAAAAGAAGGGCTTTGATGAACTCACTGTCCCTGTCCGCCGTCACCCAGACCGCGCCTTTGGCCTCGTCGACGACCACCTTTGATATCTCATCTTTAGAGTCGATGACGCCTTCGCTCCAAAGGAATCCGACAGCCAACTCATCCATTTTGTCCGGACTGCAGAGAAGCGTTACCAACTCCTCGTCGTTGACGTACACCGTAAGGGGCATTTCCCTGATAACCTGGTCCGTCTTGGCTTCCTCGGAATCGCGGGTATATTCGACATATGGGAATTCTTGTTTTATGTCCATGCTGTAACCGCCTTTCACCTTGTGGTTTATTATTTTACCACAAGGCAAAGACGGCTAGCGCAGAGCAGCGGAGATGTCCTCCAAAAGGTCGTCCTGATCTTCTATCCCGACCGATAGCCTGACTAAATCGTCGGTAATCCCAAGTTTCGCACGCAGACCGGTGTCAAAGGCCGCGTGTGTCATAAACGCCGGTAAGGAGACAAGCGATTCGACCCCGCCCAGGCTTTCAGCCAAGGCGAACACGCGCAATGATTCAGCAAAACGGCGCGCTTCTGTTTCCCCGCCGTCAATCCTGAAAGACACAATTCCCGAAAGGCCGGGGTAAAGCGTTTCCTTGACGCGCGGGTGGTGTCTTAGCAATTCAGCCACAGCACGCGCGTTTCTCTCGTGGGCATCCATCCGAACGGCCAGCGTTTTGATGCCTCGAATGGTCAGGTAGCAATCAAGCGGAGACGGTACGGCGCCGACCGTCTTTTGGACAAACCGCAGACCCTCTGCTGTCTTCCGGTCCCGTGTGATAACCAAACCGCCTATTACATCGCTGTGACCGGCCAGATACTTGGTTGAACTGTGGACGACGATGTCCGCCCCCTCCTCGAGAGGACGTCGAAGATAAGGCGACGCGAAGGTGTTGTCTACGGCCAGGATCACGTTTCTCCCGGCCGCTTTCTTCAGCGCCTTTATGTCAGGCAGCTTTAGCAGGGGGTTGGTAATCGTTTCCGTAAAAACAAGGCGCGTCTCAGGCGTAACCGCGGCCGCAACCGCCCCCGGATCCGAGGTATCAACCATTGCGTAGGTAATCCCTCTCGACGCCAATAGCTTATCGACCAGGCGATAAGTCCCTCCGTATACGTCGGATGATAAAACGGTGTGCGCGCCCGGCTCAAGGATTGAGAATATGGCGTGGATGGCCGCCATTCCAGAAGCATAGGCTGCGCCGTATCGCGCGTTTTCCAGGGCGGCGATCATCGTCTCCAAGTCCGTCCGTGTCGGGTTGGCAACGCGGGCGTATTCATAACCTTTGTGCCTGCCCACCCTGTCCTGGGTGAATGTTGATGAAAGATGAATGGGCGGAATCGTCGCGCCGGTCGATGGATCAGGATCCTGACCCGCGTGGACCGCCAGCGTCCTAAACCGCAAGACGGGTCACCTCCGCCATGAATCCGTTATCTTCCAGCCACTCGTCCGAGAAAAACTTGCTTAAATAATTGCGCCCGGTGTCGGGCAGAAGAACCACGATCGTTTCCCTGGTCGTCGAGCCAGCCGCGTATTTCACGACGGCTGCCAGCGCCGTCCCGGCAGACCCTCCGACCAGTAGCCCTTCTTGTCGGGCTAGCATTCGCGCGGCCGCAAATGATTCCGCGTCGCTGACGCGGACATATTCATTAACTAAAGTCGAATCAAACGTCTCGGGAAAGAAATCCTCGCCGATCCCTTCAACCTTCCAGGAGCCAGGCTCGCCGCCCGAAAGAATCGAGCCTTCGGGGTCGGCGACAACTATCTTTATGTCTTTCTTTTTCTCGCGCAATGCCCGTCCAACGCCAGTGACCGTACCGCCGGTACCGACGCCGGCCACGAAAACATCTACCGCCCCGTCCGTGTCATTCCAGATTTCCGGACCTGTGGTCAGGTAATGAGCTTCCGGATTCGCCATATTCGAGAACTGGCCGGGGCGCCACGAATTTTCAATCTCCAGGCTAAGACGGTCAGCCACACTGTTATAGCTCCGAGGATCGTTCGGGGGAACGTTGGTCGGGGTAATCACGATGGCCGCGCCATAAGCCTTAAGAAGCGCGATTTTTTCAGAACTCATTTTGTCAGGCAGAACGAAAATCGTCTTCCAGCCTTTGATGGCGGCGACTATGGCCAACCCAACGCCCGTGTTTCCAGCCGTCGCTTCGATAATCGTCGTATCGGGATTGATTAACCCGTCGCTCTCGGCGCGCTCAAGCATACGAACGGCTATCCTGTCCTTGACGCTGCCGCCGGGATTAAAATATTCAACTTTCGCCAGAATTTCCTTACCGGTCCTATCTGACAGCTTGCCAAGCCTGATAAGCGGGGTGTGCCCTATGGTCTCCAACACGCTCTGATATACATTCATGCCATTCCCCTCCTAATAACCCTAGTATTCCTATCGGATAATAGTATATATATCAGACAGATGTTCCTTTGTCAAGGATGCGGGGATGAATACCTGAAATGCTACTGAACGGTGCTCAGTATAATCCGGCCGGTGATGGCGTCAATGTAGTTGAAATCGCCTGGTGTTTCAGGCAGGAAAGGCGTCCGCGAAGATGTCGGGATTTTATCGACGTCTGCGACAATCCAGGCTCCGAGCGTCGAGCGCAGGCCGCGGGCTTCAAGCAAATCGTTTAATACGGCGTCATTATATGTTCCTGCGAAAGGATTAAAGACCACGGATATCCCGGAGTTGGAAGGCAGCCAGTAAACCATACGGATCTTTCCTGCCTCAGATGACAACCCAGCTTTCGCGACTGCTTCATTACGCGTTATCATATTGCGTCCGTAAAAAGCCCCGGTTGCAAGGAAGATAAGCACGACAACCAAGCAAAAGGCCGTAGCTGCTCTTACGGGGGGCGAAGATCGGACGCGCCGGAATCCTATCATCTCCGTGCCGTCCAACAGGATAGCGCCGAGAGCATACATGACACCGACCCCCGCTATTAAACCTGTGACCAGCCTTAATATGTTGTTGCTTTCACGCCAGACCAGTATTGTCTGCGTCGTTCCGTCGATCGCCAGAGGTAACGTCATTAGCAGACCTGCGATAAGGTATATCCAGGGGACGCGTTTTGGGCGTCTAAGCGCCGGCGCGAGCAACCCGATAAATCCTGCGACAAAGACTCCGGTCATGCGGGCGTCAACGGGAAGCTGGGTTGTCCCGAAGTGGAATGAACGTTCCGGGACTTGCGCGCAGAAGAACGTGCTGATTTTGTATAAAACTGCCCCAGCTCCCGTTAAGACCCCATTGCCTGAATCAATCATCAAGGGGGCGATGAATATAGATCCGGCAAATAATCCGCTAAGCATTAGAAACGTATAATAAACGGTTTCAGGCTGTAAATACCGCTTCATGATGTTATTTCAGCCCCCCGCCGGCGGGGGTATGATCAAGCCGCCGCCTCGTAATACTTCTTGACCCTCGGGATTACGAGCGGCATTGTGATGATCAAACTTAAAATGGTCACCCAGACAAAACCGCCCCATCGGGCAACCGGCGGATAACCCTTACCATTCAAGTACGTAGCGGCGACAAATAGCCCCGCCAGCCCAAACGAGATCGATGAATATATCAGTGCGCTAATCCGCGCAGTGTTCTGTTGTTTCATTACGCGTGCACCTCCTCGCGCCTCATAGTCGGAACAAACTTCTTAAGAAGCAATGTGTTCATCGTTACCGATATTGAGCTCATCGCCATAAAGAAAGCAGCCAGTTCCGGACTGACCAGGATTCCGACTACGGGGTACAGAATGCCCGCACCGATCGGGATGCCCAGCGTGTTGTAAATGAAGGACCAGAACAAGTTCTGCTTAACCTTCCGCATGGTCGCCCTGCCGACTTCAATTGCCGAGACGACATCGCGGATATCGTCTTTGATAAGCACAATGTCGCCGGTTTCCTTGGCAACGTCGGTCCCGCTGCCGATGGCAATGCCCACATTGGCTTGGGCGAGCGCAGGCGCGTCGTTAATGCCGTCGCCGACCATTCCTACTAGCAGACCCTCACTTTGCAGGTTCTTGACTTCATTTGCCTTGTCCTGCGGCAGGACCTCGGCCAGTACAGTATCGATGCCGACCTGACGGGCAATAGCCGCCGCGGTCCGCTGGTTGTCGCCAGTGATCATCGCGATCTTGATTCCCAGACCTTTTAGCCTTGATACCGCAACCGCTGAGTTCTCCTTAAGCGTGTCCGCCACAGCGACAATTCCGGCTGCCTTAGAATCGATGGCAACCAGCATCGCTGTCTTGCCTTCGGTCTCCAGGCGCTCGGTCTCGGCCATGAGGGCCTCAAAGTCGATACCCCGCTGCTTCATAAGACGACGATTACCCAGTAACACGTCGCGGCCATTGGCACGCGCTTCTATGCCGTGGCCGATGATGGCGTTGAACTTCTCACATCCCTCGAGGGCCAGACCCTCCGACTCAGCTCCGTTGACGATTGCTTCGCCAAGGGGGTGCTCAGAGTTCTTCTCCGCAATCGCCGCGAGCTGCAGCACCTCACTCCGCTCAAAGTCTGGCGCCATCACCACGTCCGTCAGTGACGGCTCGCCCTTTGTTAGCGTTCCGGTCTTGTCGAACACAATGGCCTGTAGCTTCGATGTTGCCTCCACAGCGTCGGCACCCTTGAAGAGTATGCCGTGCTCGGCGCCCTTACCCGTGCCCGCCATCATCGCGCTCGGCGTCGCCAAACCCAACGCGCACGGACATGAGATGATCAGCGTCGTGACGCTCAGAAGCAGGGAGAAGCCGAATACGCCGATGGTGCTAAGGGTCTCCATGGACAGAATGAAACTGCTCCCGGGAGTGAAGAAGGCTTCGTACCCGTAGAAGAACCAGAAAAGGAAGACCAGCAGGGAAAGCACGTGCACACCGGCAATGAAATGGCCGGCCACGAAATCGGCCAGCTTTTGGATCGGCGCCTTCGATGCCTGAGCGTCCTCGACCAGCTTGATAATCTGGGACAGAGCCGTATCGCTGCCGACTTTGGTCGCCGTGAATTTGAAGGCGCCGGTCTTGTTGATGGTCGCTCCGATTACCTGGTCGCCACCCTTTTTCTCAACAGGAATACTCTCGCCTGTGATCATGGACTCGTCAACCGCCGAGTATCCCTCGATGACCTCGCCGTCAACCGGGATGCTTTCGCCCGGCTTCACCAGGATCACGTCACCGATCTCGACATCATCGGCCGCGACCTCGATTTCCTGGCCGTCGCGTATAACCCGCGCGGTCTTCGCCTGGAGGCTCATCAGTTTACGGATAGCTTCGGATGCCCGGCCGCGCGTCAGTGCTTCCATGTACCGACCGGCAACAATAAACGCCGTCAGCAATGCCGCCGACTCGAAAAACGTCGCGCCCGGTCCGCCGAAACCAGCGTTAGGAAAGACGGTGTTGATCGTGGCGATCATATACGCCGCGCCGATACCAGTGGCATAAAGCAAGTTCATGTCGGTCGCCCCGCGTCGTAGGCCTCGGAAGCTGTTGGCGAAGAACTGGAAGCCCGGTATAAAGACTACCGGGGTGGTCAGCGCCCACAGGAACAACTTATTGTTCATCCACGCCGGCAGAATCCCCATCAACATCGGCTGAAACATGCCGATCATGACCATCGTCGCAAGCGGCCAGGCAATCCACATGTTGCGTCGTTGGCGAGCCAGTTCGCGCTCACGCGCGTCCCTTTCGCGATCCAGAGCCTCGTGGCCTTGGAGCTTCTCGCCTACCTCATAGCCCAGCTCCTTAATGACCTTTTTTATTTCGGCCTTGGTTACCGAACCGGGATAAAATCGGATTTTGCCGCTTTCGGCCGGGAGGTTGACGACGACATAGGTTACGCCGGAGATGTCCCCGACGACCATTTCGACTTTCTTGACACAGGCGGCACAACTCATGCCCCCTATGTGGAGCAGCACCTCCTCTTGAGGCACTTCATATCCTAAGCTTTCAATAGTTTTTACTAACGCCAAAACGTTCATCTGATCGGGGTCGTAATCAATGTAGGCTTTGCGCGCCACGAGGTTTACCTTTGCGTCGTAAACCCCCTTCATATTGCGCAGTGCAGTCTCAACCTTGGTTACGCAGGCTGCGCAGGACATACCCTCTACGGGGAGCACAGCTTCCTTCTTCTTCTCATCTAGCCGCGTTACCATGTCATCTCCTCTCGTGTGTATCTGCAGCGGGACATCTGCCGCCGCTTTGTTGTTGGAGGGGTCAAGCGAGCTTTCGTCATATTTTCCTATGTACCCTATTCCCCTACCCGGTATCACTATAATACATTATCTTGTTCGTCTTCGCAATAGCGCTTGCCTGCTATATCTTCAAGCTTTTTCAAGATTGACACAAGACCCATATTCATTGATAATAGGGGTATACGAATTGTGAGGTGAAATCATGGTCGGATATCCGCAAGACAAAAAGCAATTGTTATCGCGCCTCAAGCGAATCGAAGGACAGATCCGCGGCATCCAACGGATGCTGGAAGAAGAGAAATACTGCGTCGACGTGTTCGTGCAGATCTCTTCCGTACAAGCTGCTATGCAGAAAGTCGGCCTCATCATCCTCGAGAACCATGTCAAGGGCTGCGTGAAGAACGCGCTTGCCAGGGGACACGGAGAGGACTCTGTCAACGAGCTTGTAGAGGTCATCCAGCGATACTTAAAAACCAACCGCTAAAGTCGCGCTTGACGCTCCTAGTCCGTTATTTCACTTCGGTGGTTTCGTACCCGGCTCCGTTAACCTTCTCAATGATTGTCGGGATGTCAGTCTCGGCTGGGTCGTAGGTGACGTCGGTTTTTTGAGTCGCATAATCGGAGATTGCGTCAATCACGCCTTTTTCTCTTTTCAACGTCATCTCGATCAGCATACTGCAGCTGGGACAAGTCATGCCCGTTGACTGCAGTTGCGTTGTGTTGGTGCTCATTCTTCCTCCTTTAGTGTAGTCCAATTATTAGTCGATTACCCTAATCTGACCGCTTAACATGTTCATACCGCAGGTAAAATCGATAACCTGGCCGACTTCGTTCGGTACTGGGATATTATAGGTAACCTTGCCATTAGTCGGCAGATTCTCAAATACGTCTATTGCCGGAATAGATATTTGGGAATCGCAACCGCCGGATGTATTTCGCTCGAAGGTGAGTTTGAGCGGAATACCCTTCTTGACCTCAATCACATTCGGGTTATACCCACCAGCGACCTGTACGGTAATCTCTTGGATGTTCCCGTTAACAGTCGCCGCCCCTTTGACCTCGGTCTGGTTGCCACCGCCGCAGCATCCGCCGCCGCCGCCGCTTGGAACAGCCGTGCCGCCGGCTTCACCACCGGCTCCGCCGCCTCCGCCACAGCATCCGCCGCCGCCAGAACTTATGGCATCGCTAACCTGAGAGGCAGCGATCGCCGTCCCGTCGGCTATTGAACCCGTCGGACTGATCAGCGTGGCAAAAGCCGCGTAAACGCCGTACAGCACAAATAACCCTGTTAAGATGGCAACAAACAACGCTTTCCTGCTGGTGTTGCTCCGTCGTATCGTTTCCACGAAGGTCGCCACATTACCAACATTTTTCGCGGCCGTGTTCGTCTTCTTCTTACTCATGCTTGATTCCTCCTCCCAGCCATTTTAGGCTGTTACTCTTCTTAAGCTTCCTGTTTTAATGATGTCTTTTATCCGTTCCGGGTCAGGCGGTTTTAGTCCCAGCGTCAGTAAGAGCGATATCAACGTTGCCCCCACGACAAACCGGTTAAAGCCGTAGTTTACAGTTCGATCGGCCGCGCCGGCGCCGGCCACATTCAACGAGCCTTGATACATCCCCATACCGCAGGTGAACGTGAACTGACCTGTCTCAGTCGGCGTAAACTCTATTACCGTCGTCCCGTTCGGCTTCAGTTGTTTGTCGATGCCGAACTTTGGGAAGACGAACCTTTCCGAACAGAAATCGTTGCCCGGACGGTTAATGGTCAGCCTGACCGGCACGTTCGGTTTGACCGTTAAAGAACTAGGGACGTAACCGCCCTGGATGTCGATCTTAAGGTTCTGAACCTTGCCGTCGGCCGATTGTCCGGCTTCGGTGGTCTCCGGCGGGATAACCATGGCGATCGCCTTATCGGAAACATACTTGAAGTTATATTTAAAACCTGTCAACACCAAACCGCGGTTCATGACGACCAAACCTAGAATGATGATAATTACGGCTCCCGCCAGGGTGACTTGGCCTTTGAACCTCTTGGCCAAAGTCGAGGCGAAAGTGCCATAGACGAGCATCAGCGGCACCGTCCCCAAACCGAAGGCCAGCATGGTTAAACCGCCTTGGGCAGGACTGCCGGTGCTCGCGGCAAGAATAAGCATCGCCTGCAGCGGCCCGCAAGGCATCAGGCCGTTAAAAAGACCGAAGACGGCCGGGGCGAACGTGTCGGCTTGCGCGGCCGATTTGAAAAGCCTGGCCGACAGTTTCCGCGGCATCCGGAAGCTGAAGACACGCAGTGCCGGATGTACGTTCAACATGTTAAGCGCCATCAGAATCATTAGAACGCCTGCGACGATATTGACGGTGCCCTTAAAACCGCCCAAATCGACGGCCGAACCTAAGAATCCGGCGCCGATCCCGACCAAAGTGTAAGAGAGGAGTTTGGTCCCGTTATAATACAGGTGCGGCAGCATGGCCGAGAGTCTGGATCTCGCTTTCTGCTCGCCGGTAATGGCGAAAGTCAGCACGAAATTACCGCACATCGCCACGCAATGTAAGCTGGTAACCATACCTGTTAGAAATATCACCCAAAGTCCCATGTGCTCTCCAAATACTACTATGCATTGTAGTAGTTAATATCCAAATTTTTTTACTTACCTAGCCCGCTTTTCGTGCCCGCAGTCTTTGAGACACTCTTGTATCGTGCTATGGGTACCCTTGGCAACGCATTCCTTGAAACAAGCGTTTGAGTGACCTTTAACAACACGGTCGCTCGCCAACGCGTACGGCGCAGCAAACAGACCGGCCAACATGACGACACTGATTGCCGCGGCGGCTAAGCTAAAGCGGCGCCGCGGTTTTTCCGCCGGCAGGTCAAGAAGCCGTCTGACTCTGTCAGGCAGCCAGGCGCGGCTAAGCGCCGATGCCAGACCGATGTCGGACTGAGTGGCCAGCTTCAGCACCGCGGAAGCCAAAATCTCCGGCTTTCCGGTCTGCCGGCTGGCGAACCTGTCCGCCTCCAGTTCCTGCGCGTAGGACAGATGCCTGGTCAGATTCCTAACCAACGGGATAAAGAATAGGAGGTCGGCCACTGTTTCAGCCGTCACGCGGCGCAGCGGATCGCGTCGAACAAGATGATCGGCTTCATGTAATAAGGCCGCTTCCAGCTCTTCTTCATTAAGCTCACGTAAAACATGCGTTGAGATAACGATTCTCGGTTTTATCAGGCCGTAAACAAGACAAACCGGCTTGTCTGATTTAACAAGACTGACCGGTAAGGTACGGCCCAGTTTTTTTTCAATATGGGCTGTTACTCTATCCAACGTTTTATCGGAAACGGTTAGACAATCAAGGATCGCGTAACCGCGAGGACCGAAAAGATGGTCGACATTGAGGCGCTGTGCCGTGCGAACGCCGGCGACCCCGGCTCCCACGATCAATAATCCTCCCAGCAATATGGCAATGGTGAGAGCTGGATAACCTTGAAGCGGCGCCAGGACATCAAGGCAACCTTGCAGGATGGCTGTTAACGTCGCAATCCCTGCGGTTCTCCATTGCCAGGCGAAAAACAGCCAGTAACTGACGGCCGATCCGCCGACAAGAAAGATCGCCGATAGAACCCAACCCGGATGTTCGCTGATCCTTTTAGCTGTTTCCTTAAATCGCTTCATCCGCTAGACTCCCGTATCCTTGTTCTTATTTGCGATCGCTTTGTTCAGTTCTTCCCGCAGGCGCTCAAGTTCTTCAGGTTTTAGCTCACCCATCATGCCGGTAAGGTGCGACAGCACCGGCTTGCGGCCGACGTCCATCAATCCGTCGATGACTTCCTTGGATACTTGTTCGAGAATCTCGTCACGGCTGCAAGCCGGGCAATAGATGAATTTATTAGCGCTATGGCGCTTGTTTAGAACACCCTTGTCGGACAGTCGCCCGACAACGGTCATGACCGTCGTATAGGCGATATCCCTGTCTTGGAGTAGGATTTGGTAGACGTCCTTAACGGTCGCCTCTTCCCGGTCCCACATGATTTCCATGATGTCCGCTTCCAGCTCGCCGAAGATCTTTGATAGACCTTCTTCTCGAGGTCGGAAGACTTTTGGATACTCCATCTTGCGCCGCTCCTTAAACGTTTACGTTAAAAGAATATACTACACAGTGTAGTTTGTCAACGCTAATTATTATATCGGTATGGTAGGAATTATTCTTGAATCTTTTTCGGTTCTACCTGTTCCACATCGGGCTCATGGCACGCAGGTTGGCCACGATACTCGGTAAAACCTCCAGGACGTAGTCGCATTCGTCTTTCGTGGTATCCCGCCCCAGCGTCAGCCTAAGCGATCCGTGAGCGATTTCGGGAGGCAACCCGATACCCAGTAAAACGTGCGACGGTTCAAGAGAACCCGAGGTGCAGGCGGAACCGCTGGAAGCGCAGACGCCCTTAGCGTCTAAGGTCAAGAGCAGCGACTCGCCCTCGATCGCCTCGAAGCAAACGTTAACGTTATTGGGCAGTCTTTTTATCCTGTCGCCGTTAACTCGCACCGACTCTATTTTTTCCTCTATGCCTTTTATCAGGTAGTCGCGAAGTCCCGTTAAGCGCGCCGCTTCCTGTTCCCGATCGGCCAACGCCAATTCTACGGCTTTGGCCAAACCGACTATTCCGGCGACGTTTTCCGTGCTGGCCCGCCGGCCACGTTCCTGTCCCCCGCCCTGCATAAAGGGCGTGAACCGCGTCCCCTTGCGGACATATAGAACGCCTACCCCCTTGGGGCCGTGAAGCTTATGGCCTGAAATAGACAGCATATCGACGTTCAGGTCGTCGACGTTGACAGGCACGTGCCCGAACGTTTGAACCGCGTCGCAATGAAAACGGACTTTACGGTCCCAGGCTAATTGGCCTATCTCCCGGATGGGCTGGATAGTGCCGATTTCGTTGTTGGCGTGCATGACCGAAATCAACAGTGTCTTATCGGTAATCGCCGCTTCCACGTCGGACGGGTTCACTAACCCGTTCTTGTCGACCGGAACGATGGTCGCCTTGAAACCAAGCGTTTTTTCCAGGAACTCAACCGGCTCCAAAACCGCGTGATGCTCGATCGCGCTGGTAATCACGTGGTCCTTCTTGCCCAGCATCGAATAGGCCAGACCCTTGACGGCTGTATTGTCGGACTCCGTTCCGCCGCTGGTGAAAATAATCTCTTCCGTCTGAGCGCCGATCGCGCGGGCGACAATCGCGCGGGCATCCTCTACAGCGCGCTTGGCTGCTTGTCCGACTTTATACAAGCTTGAAGGGTTGCCGTATTTCTCGGTCAGGTAAGGCGTCATCGCCTCAAACACCCGCGGATCGACCGGCGTGGTCGCCGCGTGATCCATGTATATGGTTTTCATCTAAATTCCTCCTCCGCCGATAAACCAGTCTAACATTTCATCTTCAAATTTCTTTTGTTTAGCGGAAGTCTTTTTCTGCGGGGCGATCTTATTCAGCCGCTCCTGCAGTCTCTCGATCCTGGCAACCAGAACTTTTACGATTTCCGTTTCCGGATCCGGCAGCTCTCCGTGGTCCAGAACGTCCAACGGGGTGACCGCCTTCCCTTGCTCCCTGACCGCCCTGGCCGGCACGCCTACGACGGTCGTGTCGGCCGGCACATCCTTGACAACGACTGAGTTGGCCCCGACACGAACATTGTCGCCGATATGCACGTCACCCAAGACCTTGGCGCCGGCCCCGATAACGACGTTGTTACCGATGGTCGGATGACGCTTACCTTTGCCGGTACCGACACCGCCCAACGTGCTGCCTTGATACATCAAGACGTCGTTGCCGATGACCGCCGTTTCCCCGATGACTACCTGCATGCCGTGATCGATAAAGAACCTGTCGCCAATGACGGCCGCGGGATGAATTTCGATTCCCGTAATAAAGCGGCTCCATTCAGCCAGCAAACGGGCGCAGAGTATCAAATGATGGCGGTAAAGCCAGTTCGACTGCCGGTGCATAATGATAGCGTGCAGGCCGGGATAGGCCAATAGCACCTCAAGGGTGCTTCTGGCCGCCGGATCGTTGTTAAAGACTGCTTTGATGTCGCTTCGCAAACGCTTGAACATCTTTAGCTCCCCGGATGAACCGGCTCGATGAAATCGCTAGGAATCTCTTTGAGAAACCTTGACTGCATCATGTAATTAGGCGCCCCGTAGGTCGAACGGACCCAGGCACACGTCAAGTATAACTGTTCCTTTGCCCTCGTCAAACCGACATAACACAGGCGGCGCTCCTCCTCGATTTCGGAAGCGTCGCTCATACTGCGATTATGCGGGAACAATCCTTCTTCTAAGCCGGCGATGAAAACAACGGGGAACTCCAACCCTTTGGCGTTGTGCACGGTCATCAGCGTCACCGAGTTTTCGCTTACTTCCAGGCTGTCGATGTCGGCGATCAAAGCGACTTTCTCCAGGAAATCATCCAATGTACCGTCCGGATAAGCGGTCTTAAAATCGTTTACGGCGCTAAGAAGCTCGCCGATGTTCTCGATCCGGCCCTCGGCCTCGTAGGTTCCCTCTTTCTCCAGCATCCTCACATACCCTGAGCGGTCGATGACCGCCTGCGTAAGTTCCAGCAAGTCACCCTGGGCCATTGACCGCAAAGATTCAATGAGGTCAACGAAGGAAGCGATCCGCTCCAGGGAGAAACCGCCGCCGCCCGGGATATCCTTGGCGTTCTTCAACGCTTCGTAGAAACTGACGCCCATCATGTTGGCGTAGGCACTGATGCGGTCGATGCTGGTCTTGCCGATGCCCCGCCGCGGCGTATTAACAATACGTTTGGCCGATATGTTGTCGCTCGGGTTCTGGATGACTCGCAGGTAGGCCAGCATGTCTTTGATTTCCATCCGCTCGTAGAAACGCACCCCGCCGACCAGCATGTAAGGAATATCGAAGTTCATGAAAACTTCCTCAAAAATTCGTGACTGAGCGTTGGTCCGGTAAAAAACGGCAATGTCCCGGTTGTTGCGGCCTGTCTCTTCGACCACTCGTTTTACCTCGGAGGCGATAAATATGGCTTCGTCCCGTTCGTTCTCCGCCTGGTATAGATAAATCGGCTCACCGCTTTCGATTTCGCTCCACAGGTTCTTCTTCTTCCGCCCGCGGTTATGCTTAATGACCTCGTTGGCGGCTTCCAGGATCGTAGAAGTCGACCGGTAGTTCTGCTCCAGACTGACGATCTTGGCGTCCGGGAAATCCCTTTCAAACTCCAGGATGTTGCGGATGTCAGCTCCGCGGAATTTATAAATGCTCTGGTCCGGATCGCCGACAACGGCCAGATTCTGGTAACGCTTGGCGAGCAGGCTTACCAACCGAAACTGGGCATGATTGGTGTCCTGGTATTCGTCGATTAAAAAATATTTGAATTTCTCTTGCCACTTAAGCAGAACCTGCGGGAAGAGTTCGAAGATGTTGACGGCAAGCATGATGATATCGTCAAAGTCCAGGGCGTTGTTTTGCGCCAACTTTTCCTGGTAGAGCTTATATACCTCGCCCGTAATCTCCTCGAAGTACGTTGACGTGCGGCTGGCGAAGGTGTCCGCGTCGATCAATTCGTTCTTGGCCGCCGAGATGACATACTTGACCGCCCGCGGCGCGTACCTTTTAGTGTCCAGGTTCAACTCCAACAGGCAGTCCTTTATCAAACGTTCCGAATCGTTTTCATCATAGATAACGAAACGCCCGTTATAGCCGCGCCCCTGGTTGTTAGTCAGATTCTCAATCTCCATCCTAAGAATCCGGACGCAAGCGGCGTGGAAGGTCATAATCCACATGCCCTTGGTCGCTTCCGGCCCGAGCATCGTCTCAACGCGGTCGCGCATCTCTTTGGCCGCCTTGTTGGTAAAGGTAATGGCCAAGATCTGGTTCGGCTTTATCTTCCGTTGTTTGACGAGATAGGCCAGCCGCGAGGTCAGCGCCCGCGTTTTGCCGCTGCCGGCGCCCGCGAGAATCAGCAACGGTCCTTCGCCGTGGGTAACCGCTTCCTTCTGGGGATCGTTAAGGCCTTTTAAAATATCCATCATTTGAGTATAACAGCCTGTGTGAGATTAGCGGGGTTCGACAGCGTGGTAATCGACGCGAATAATGCCTTTCGTGTCGTAAACCAGATTCAACTTGCGCATAATCGTCAGGTCGTGGCGAACGGAGCGCTCACTCAAACCGCGGTAGGTCTCGGCCAACCACGGCAAGACTCGTTGTTTGAAGTGGTCTGTCCGTAGTTTAATACCGTCGTCGGACATCCGTGTCAGAACGCCGGCTAGCCGCGGCGTAATCATTTCCTTTCGCACCAGCTCATCAAGATACTGCCGATAGGCGAGTTTCCTTATGTAGATGTTTGTCTCCCGGTAACGGTCCTCCATTTCGCTCTCAAAACCCTCTAAGGCGAATAGGACGAAATTGCGCAAGCTTCCGTTGTGTTCGAACATCGCTTTGTCCATTTCGTCGACATACTCACCGCGATGCTTGTAGTAGTAATTCGCCAGTGAATAGAAGCCGGCCCGGCTGTAGCCGCCGTGATAAAGGAGGTACGCTTCCGCGGCCCGCGCGGTCCGGCCGTTACCGTCCGTGAACGGATGAATCGCCACCAGGTAAAAATGCGATATGACGGCCCGGACAACCGGGTGCATGGTCAGGCTCTCAGAAGAATTGATAAACTCGGTAAATTCTCGCATAAGACGGCCGACGTCACCGGCCGAAGGACAGATATAAGCGCCGGCGCGTACATTCGTCGTCCGGTATTCTCCTATGACGTTACCCTTGTAGTTGCAGTCCAACGTTATCTGCGCGTGGATTTCCTTGATAATCGTTTCCGTGAGTTTCATATACGGCATCGGTTTGCGCGACCGGATGTACTTCATAACCGCTTCCGCGTTCAGGACTTCCTGCTCTTCCAAAGACAGCGGAGTATCGTCGTGCCGGATCAGCACTTCCTCGATCAGTTCCTCGTCCAGACGGTTGCCCTCTATACCGGTCGTACCCCGGATAGCCCTGATTATGTTCAGCCTGTCCAATTCCTCGCGCTCGCCCGGGGCCATCGGCATCTCCCTTAAGAAGTGGGCAAAAGCGTCAATGCGATTTAGGAGAAAGGAAAGAAAACGGGGGTCAAGCTTGGGTTCGAAGATTACTTTCCATCGTTTGGCCATTTCTTTGCCACCTGCTTTGCCAATAAGCCTGCCATTATTATAGGCATATTATTAGGCGTTATGCAATATATTAGCCATTAGTCTTGCCACTATCTTTGTCTAACTGACTGCCATCCATTGCTTTTTGTCGCGCCGGCACATCATCTGGATAGCGTGTTTCCCCGTATACATGCTTACCGGCACCCCGCCGCCCGGCGTTACCCACTGTCCCGCCAGGTAGAATCTGTCAAGACCAGGCAGTGTACGTTTGATTGTCTTAGTTATATTCTTAGGCGTCGGCGCCCAACCTTCGTAAGCGCCTTTCCAGTTCAAGGTATAGCGGTAAAGCGTATAGGGCGTCGCCACGTCCGCCACCTCGACCTGGCCGGATATGCCCGGATACCTGGTTTCAAGAAATTCTTGGGCCGCCGCGGCTAGCTCTTCTTTTCGCGCCTTGTAGGCCGCTAAATCTTGCCTGTCCGTCTCCCAGCTATCCCAGTCGGTTTCCAGCAAGACCTGAATAACAGCCTTACCTGGCGGCGCGAAGGCATTTGTGTAGTTGAAAATCCGGACGACGAGCGTATTGTGAAGGTCACCCGCCGCTTCTATCGGTTTCTCAAGCGAATACAGGCTAAGCGGGGGTTCGCCGTCGAACGTTCTGTTTACCCCGAAATCAACCGTGCTGAAGGGCTTCATCAGCGGCCATGTTTCATACCTGGCCTTTGTTGCCTTGTTTATATACTTACCTTTTAGTAGTTCATAAACAGTACTATGGCCGTCGCCGGCGGATATAACGGTCCCCGCGCGATGCTCCGTCCCGTCCGCCAGCCGAACTCCGACCGCCGTATCATTCTCGACGATGATCTCCATAACGGTCGAGCGATAGGCGATCTCCCCGCCCAGGGCTTTGAATTTGGCTGCGATTCTCTCGGCAAAATCCCGCGATCCGTTTTTGATCACTCCCAACTGTCCTTCGGACGCCATGGCTAGAATCATCATTACAAACCAGACCGGGACCTCTGGCAGAAACATATTATCGATAATCTTCTTGACCAAAGGACTCTTTGCCGCCGCCGTATATTCCTTGACCTCTTGGTTATATCGTCCAAGCAAGTACTTGGCATACGATCTCATGCCCCATAACATTTTGGCCCTATCTACCGGGGTCAGCAGAGCGGGCGCTTTGGCCAGCGCGTCCAGGCCGAAATCCGACCCGGCCATCGCTTTGGCCCCGTCGACGATCCCGTTTATCAGCGGCACGTCTTCGGGAGAGATTTCCGACAACTCCTGGCGAACCCTGTCAAGGTCGCCCGACAGCAAAACGGAACGGCCGCTGGCTTCGTCAACAAAACGAAGGTACTTATCCAGGGGGGCGACCTCTAAACCCGGATACAGACCGACCTCTTCGTAGAGGTCGTAGATCGGCGTACCGGGACGGTAGCCCATGAGGAAATGCATGCCGCCCTCAAACGTATATTCGCCACGCTTCCAGGTCGCGACCACGCCGCCGGGATGTCTCCCGTGTTCGAATATCTTGGCGGAATACCCGTTAAGACGAGCGTAGACACCGGCCGTCAATCCGGCCAGACCGGCCCCGATAATAATCACATCGGTCATACTACAGTTCTTCCCTGTTGAAGACCACTATCGCGGCCAAGAGCAGGCCGGCGATCAAAACCAATGAGGTCAAGACAGGCCAAATGGCTTGAGTAAGCTCGGTTCCTGTTTGTCCCAGGGCGATTTTTGAGCCAACCGTCGTCAGGCCTGTTGGGGCGTATTTGTCGAAAGTCTGGCTTAAGGACGAGACCAAAGAAAGGAGCAAGGCCGTGACTAAGGAAAGTCCGCCGGCTGCTATTTGGTTCTTCAACACTGTGCTGAAGAATATGGTCACCGCGATGATCACGACAAAATAAAGAACGAAAAGGACGTTGGCCTGAACGAACTCGGCAATCCTGTCGAATTTGAAGATCATAATGGCATATCCGTAACAAACGGCCGCGGCGAGCATAAACGACGCGGACATCCAAGTCACCTGCGCGGCAAACTTAGACAGTACAACGTTAGCGCGGGATATCGGCTTGGTTACGATCAGGAGTATCGTGCCGCTTGATTTTTCCTCGGCCACGATGCCCATCGTCAATAAGATAACTGCCAGTAGGCCCATCTGTGAGAGGTTCTTAAACCATTGGGCGAAAGCGTCAATAAGCGTCGGCTCGGGAAGTTTAATATTCATGCCCTTCGGCATAACCGACTTCAGCAGCTCGGGCGTAAGTTTCGCCGTCGGCGGGCTCATCAATGCGAATATGAGAAAAACCAGCGGGATGACCCACCACCTGTACGTTTTAAAAATGGCCGTGAATTCCTTTTTCAAAAAGGCCACCCTACGCCTCCTCGACCATTGTCATGAAAATCTCTTCCAGCGTCGGTTCGACGACACTGAGTGAACGAAAAGAGATATCTTCTTCGCTCAGCATCTTAAGAAGGGCTCGACGCCCGGTATCAAGGTCAGATACGGTTATCTTCAACGAACGAGGCTCCGTCTCCTCTACTCCGGCGGCCCATAGTTGCCTCTTAATCTCTTCCATAAGCGTCTTTTGGGTTTCCTCTAACTCCAGGTTAAAAGCCGGTTTGGCCGCGTATTTGCCTTTCAGACTGTCCAGGCTTTGGTCTGCCAGAACCCGGCCTTTATTCAAGATCGCGACATTGTCGCAGACGCGTTCGACGTCGTTCAGAATATGCGTGGAAAAGAAAACGGTGATTTCCCGGCCTAGCGCCTCGATCGTTTCCAGGACTTCCTTGCGGCCAATAGGATCGAGCGCCGAGGTCGGTTCGTCCATCAGGATGACCTCCGGATCGTTGATAAGCGCTTGGGCGATGCCCAGCCGCTGCTTCATGCCACGTGAATACCCGCCGATCTTTGTCTTGACACCTTTTAAGCCAGCGCGCTCCAAAGCCGCGTCTGTTTTATTTCGCCCCTTGCCTGCTTTAATACCAAATACATCGGCGACGAACATTAGATATTCCGGGCCGTTCATCCAGGGGTAGAAAGCCGGGACATCGGGCAAGAAACCGATGCGCTTGCGAACTTCTCTTATGTCGTTCACAACATCGTAACCGAGGATTCGCGCGGTTCCGGAGGTTGGTTTGGCTAGTCCGACGAGCATCCTTTGAGTCGTGGTCTTGCCGGCGCCATTCGGTCCGAGGAATCCGAAGACCGAACCTTTGGGTACGGACAGCTCTATGTTGTCGACCGCGGCTGTTCCGTTGAAAACCTTTGTTAGCCCAAGTGTTTCAATCGCCGCTTCCAGCATCCGGCTCTCCCTCAATCCGGCCGAACACGAAGTAAACAATCGGCCCGATTATCTCCCCTAAAAGAATTATGAGAACCCAGACCAGTTTATTGTTCCAGCGGATTTGCGAGATATCGCGCTTAATAAGATTAACAAGCGCGGCAATTTGTAAGGCGACCTGGACAACAATGATCGGGAGAAGCACAAAGAACACATTGTTGGCTTCGGAGAGGTTATTCACCTTCCTGGAACTCACGCATATGCTGCAGAATGTGACGGTATAGGTGTTTGATCGTCTCGGTGTCCAGAGGACCCTCGCTGGCCGCCATAACCTTGTTCAGAACCTTTAGCTCCCTTTCCGGATCATGGTACGGCTGTCCCTCCGCTTTCTTGGCGTCGCGAATCTTCAGCACGATTTTAGCCCGCTCGTTGAGCTGACGCACGATTTCGGCGTCGATATCGTCAACCTGTGTTCTTAAGTCTTCAATTAAGTCTGGCATTGGTGATCCACCCTCCTAAATATTGTTCGAGCCAACCTTAAGGTTGGTCGAGAACCCCCCTTCTCGATTCGCTCGCTACCGCGGTCTCACTCGAAGACTATTTGCCCGCGTTACTCCCACTCTATAGTTCCGGGTGGCTTTGAAGTCACGTCATAGACCACCCGGTTAACGCCCGGCACCTCGTTTACGATCCGGTTGCTGCATCTTTCTAAAAGTTCGTAGGGAAGTTTAGCCCAATCCGCCGTCATCGCGTCCTGGCTGGTAACGGCGCGAAGCACGACCGGATACGAATAAGTCCTTTGGTCCCCCATCACCCCGACGCTCTTAATCGCCGGTAAAACGGCGAATGACTGCCAGATTTCGCGGTATAGGCCGACCCTCCGGATTTCTTCCTCAAAAATCGCGTCGGCTTCTTTTAAAATATCCAGCCTCTCCTCGGTCACGTCTCCGATTATGCGGATGGCCAGACCAGGGCCCGGGAACGGATGCCGCCAGACGATCTCTTCGGGCAGACCGAGCTCGTCGGCCACCTGCCGCACCTCGTCCTTAAAAAGCAGCCGCAAGGGCTCGATCAGGCCGAACTTCATGTCCAATGGCAAGGCGCCGACATTGTGATGGCTTTTGATGGTCGCGGCCTGCTCGTTGGCGCCGCTTTCGATAACGTCCGGATACAGAGTGCCCTGAACAAGCCAGTTCGTATCCTTGAGTTTTACCGCTTCGGCTTCGAAAACCCTGATGAACTCGGTGCCGATAATCATTCTCTTCTGTTCAGGGTCGGTTACCCCCTTAAGTTTGTCCAAGAACCGAACCTTCGCGTTTACCGCGATTAAGTTGATTTTGAAATGCCGTCTGAAGGTTTCCTCGACCTGTTCAGCTTCGCCTTTTCTTAAGAGGCCGTGATCGACAAATATGCAGGTCAGTTTGTCGCCGATGGCTTTGTGTACCAAAACGGCCGCGGTCGCCGAATCCACTCCGCCGCTCAACCCGCAAATAACCTTGTTGTCGCCGACAGCCGTGCGGATATTGTCTATTTCCCTTTCTATGATGGATACTCGCGTCCAACTGGACGCGCAGCCGCAAATATCGTAGAGAAAGTTCTTGAGTATCTCCATGCCATGCGGCGTGTGACCGACTTCCGGGTGAAACTGCGTCGCGTACTGCTTGGCCTCAATGTTGCCCATAGCCGCGATCTTCGTATTCAGCGACGAGGCCAAAACTTCATAGCCGCCCGGGAGCTTGTCAACCGAATCCTGATGGCTCATCCAAACCGTTTGTTTTAGGGGTACATCTTTGAACAGGGTCGATGGCTTCTCGACGCACAGGTCGGCGCCGCCGTATTCGGATATGCCGGTCTGAGCCACGCTGCCGCCCAGAACCTTGGCCATTAGCTGCATGCCGTAACAGATTCCCAAAGCCGGCACGCCGATCTTAAATATCTCCGGGTCACAGGTAGGCGCATTGGCAACGTAGACGCTGGCCGGGCCGCCCGAGAGAATCAGGCCGGCCGGATTCTTGGCTTTAATATCGGCGGCTGTAATGTTATAGGGAACAATCTCCGAATAGACTTTACACTCGCGGACGCGCCGCGCGATCAATCGCGCATACTGCCCGCCGAAATCAAGAACTAGAATGGTCTGCACTAAACCGCCTTTCGTAAGTTATTAGTAGTTGGATGTTAGTTGTTAGAAAAACGTGGACTAACTACTAACTACTAACTGCTATTTATTGTCGGCTGCCATGCCGACGCCTTGCGCCCGCTGCATGGACTTGCCCTCAGTCTGAAGCGACGGGGCGACCATGACCTCCGCCTTCTGAAAGGCTTTGATATCCGGATATCCGCAGGTTGCCATGGATGTCCGGAGCGCTCCGAACAGGTTTAACGTACCGTCGTTCTCGTGCGCCGGTCCGACCAGGATATCCTCGAGCGTGTTCTCGTTGCCGACGTGAACCCTGGTTCCTCGAGGCAGTTCCGGGTGGAAGGTTGCCATCCCCCAGTGCCAGCCGCGTCCGGGCGCCTCAGCCGCTCGCGCGATGGGGCTGCCGATCATAACCGCGTCCCCGCCGCAGGCGATAGCCTTGGCCACGTCGCCACCTTTGCTCATGCCGCCATCGGCAATGACATGCACGTAACGGCCGGTTTCGTCTAAATGAGTCGCGCGCGCCGCCGCCGCGTCGGAAATCGCCGTGGCTTGAGGGACGCCGATCCCTAAAACGCCGCGTGTCGTGCAGGCTTGTCCCGGGCCTACGCCGACCAGGACGCCGACCGCTCCGGTACGCATCAGATGCAAAGCCGTAGCGTAAGAGGAACAGGCGCCGACAATAACCGGTACCGGCATGCTGGCAATGAACTCTTTAAGATTAAGGGGTTTGCGGGTATTGCTAACGTGTTCCGCGCTGACGACGGTTCCTTGGATCACCAGAATGTCCAAGCCGGCCTCAAGCGCTTGCTCGTAATACTGGTCGACTTTCTGAGGTGTGAAAGACGCGGCGCAGACAACGCCGCCGTCCTTGATCTCCTGGATGCGTTTCTTAATCAGCTCGGGTTTTATCGGCTCTTGATATAGCTCCTGCATGGTCCTGGTCGCGGTTTCTTTGGGCAAAGAAGCGATCTTTTCAAGAATCTCATTGGCGTTTTCGTACCTTGTCTGCAAGCCTTCCAGATTTAGAACGCCCAGGCCGCCGAGCTTGCCCATCAAAATAGACAGGTTGGGGTCGACGGCGCTATCCATCGCTGAGGCCAGACAGGGCAGGTGGAAACGGTGGCTGGCGATTTCCCAGCTGATGTCGATGTCTTCGGGATCCCGGGTCCGTCTGCTGGGCACGATGGCAATATCGTCGAATCCATACGCGCGTCGGCCCATTTTTCCTTTGCCGATTTCTACTTCCATGTGCGTCCCCCTTAAGGATAGAGAAATACTAAAGAAACGCGGTTGATGGGTGAGCCAAAGCCGCGTTCAACAGATGCTTTGTTAAGACTTTAGCACCGAGCGGTATGTGATTCAAGGGCAAATAGGCAAAAGTCTGCAGATAGCGGAGAGCAAATAGCCTTTAGCGCAGACAACAAAGGACCGGCAGCCACAATGTCGCTGCCGGTCCCAGTCTTACTAATCCAGTGCTATATGCTCTTAGCTATATGCTCTAGTACATGCCTCCCGGCATTCCGCCGCCAGGCATGGGCATTTCCGGTTTTTCTTCCGGCTTGTCGGCAACGATCGCGTCGGTCGTCAACAGCATCGAGGAAACCGACACCGCGTTTTGTAGCGCGGATCTGGTTACCTTTACCGGATCTACGATACCAGCCTTGACCATGTCAACATATTCGCCGGTCATAACATTCATGCCCTGGCCTTTTGGAAGTTCCTTGATTTTCTCGACGATAACCGAACCTTCCATGCCCGCATTGAATGCCAGCTGCTTCATCGGCTCGGCCAGCGCGCTGATAACGATCTCGGCGCCGGTCTTGAAGTCGCCGGTCAAGCCGGAAATCTCTTTGGTGACGTTCGGAATAACGGCTACTAGAACGACGCCACCGCCCGGGACGATGCCTTCCTCGACGGCCGCTTTGGTCGCCGATAGGGCGTCCTCGATGCGGTGCTTGCGCTCTTTGAGTTCGGTCTCCGAGGCTGCGCCGACTTTGATTACGGCAACGCCGCCGGCCAGTTTAGCCAAACGTTCCTGCAGCTTCTCCTTATCGAACTCGGAGTCGCTGTCATCGATTTCGCGCTTGATCTGCTTGATACGGCCACTAATGCCGGCCGGTTTGCCCTTGCCCTCGACAATGGTCGTGTTGTCCTTCGTCACCTTGACCTGGCGGGCGCTGCCCAGCATCTCCAGGGTCACGTTCTCGAACTTTAGGCCGAGCTCATCGGTAATGGCCTGACCACCGGTAACGGTGGCAATGTCTTCCAACATGGCTTTGCGGCGATCGCCGAATCCGGGCGCTTTGACCGCGACAGCGGTGAACGTGCCGCGGATCTTGTTTACTATAAGTGTCGCCAGTGCTTCGCCTTCTACGTCCTCGGCGACAATCAACATAGGCCTGCCGGCCTGCATGACCTTCTCCAAAATGGGAAGAATCTCAGCCACGGCCGCCAGCTTTTTGTTAACGATCAGGATATACGGGTCATCCATCACGGCTTCCATACGCTCGGCGTCTGTTACCATATAGCCCGACAGATAGCCCTTGTCGAACTGCATGCCTTCAACCACTTCCAGCGTAGTGCCCAGAGTCTGGGATTCTTCGACGGTGATGACGCCATCTTTCCCGACTTTCCCCATCGCGTCGGCAATCAGCTCGCCGATTTCCTCGTCGCCCGCTGAAATGGCCGCGACCTGGGCGATCTCGTCGCGCGTTTTAATCGGCTTGGCCAGTTTCTTGATTTCGTTGACGGCCACCTCGGCGCCCTTATCCATTCCTTTCTTGAGAACCATGGCATTGGCTCCGGCGGCGACGTTCTTCATACCCTCGTGGATCATCTCCTGGGCCAGGACAGTCGCGGTGGTGGTGCCGTCGCCCGCGACGTCATTTGTTTTGGTCGCGACTTCCTTGATCAGCTGGGCGCCTATGTTCTCGTACGCGTCTTCCAACTCGATCTCTTTAGCGACCGTGACACCGTCGTGGGTGATGGTCGGCGTGCCGTATTTCTTATCCAGCACGACGTTGCGGCCCTTCGGGCCGAGCGTTACTTTGACGGTATTGGCCAGCTTGTCCGCTCCCGCTGCGAGGGCGTGCCGCGCCGCTTCGTCAAATTCAATGATTTTCGGCATATCTTGGTGCCTCCTTATAGAACAATAATTATTTAACTATGGCCAGCACGTCGCGCTCGCTCAGGATCAACAGTTCTTCCCCGTCGATCTTGACGTTGGTGCCTCCATACTGGCTGTAGATGACCTTGTTGCCGGCTTTGACTTCCAGCGGTATCCGCTTGCCGTCCTCGTAGCGGCCGGAACCGACGGCGATGACCTTGCCTTGCGTCGGTTTCTCCTGGGCGCTTTCCGGGATGACGATACCGCTGGCTGTCTTCTCTTCCGACTCCAGCGTCTTAACGATGATGTGGTCTCCCAAAGGCTGTAGTTTCATATGTTCCCCTCCTTTTCCAAAAAAGTTGATAGTATTGCTGTCAAATTGAATTAGCACTCACGACACGTGAGTGCTAAATAAATATAACCATAGACACTTTTGCTGTCAAGACACCAAACAGCGAACACTCCCATTCTCCAAAGAACGGGAGTGACATAACTTTTATTTCCGTACCTGTACAGATACCGTTTTGCGCAAGTTCCGTATTTGCGCAAATACGGAAATAAGATCGAGCATGCGGACAAAACACTGACGAGCGGAGAGCATTGTTCGCTCGGCTAAGCGACTTGAAACACGGGGTCAGGCCCTATCGCATATGAAGAAAGGGCCTGACCCCAAAGCACTAACGATGGTAGGCCGCGAGCCTGCCTGCGGCAGGCAGGCGGCATGCGAGTCTATTTTCGCTAGGCGAGCGGGAGGTTGGCGAAAGCGTTGGCGGACATGTCTATCGTCTGTCCTTTTTTCAGCAACTCATACCCTAGGGCCGCGATCATCGCGGCGTTGTCGGTACAGAGTTCCATTGCTGGAGTGTACAATACAAGGTCGTTTTCTATGGCCGCTTTGTTTAAGGCGGCGCGCAATCCCTTGTTCGCGGCGACGCCGCCGGCCAAGACAATATTCTCTACTCCGTATTCCTTGGCCGCCCGGATCGTCTTGTCCACTTGCACGTCAATAATCGCTGCTTGGAAACCCGCCGCCAGGTCATTCAGCGGCACTTCCTTGCCTTCCTTCTGAAGTTTGGAGACGTAGTTAAGAACGGCGGTTTTCAGGCCCGACAAGCTAAAATCGTAATCGCTCCGGTCCATCATGGCTCTCGGGAGGACGACTCGCGAAGCGTCGCCTTTAGCCGCCAGCTCATCAATGGCCGGCCCGCCCGGGTAGCCAAGCCCCAGAAAACGGGCGATTTTGTCGAAGGCCTCGCCAGCCGCGTCATCCAACGTCTGTCCAAGTACTTTGGCCACGCCGTCAGCGCCCATGTAGGCAAGCAGGGTATGCCCACCCGAAACCAGCAAAGCAACTAACGGCAGCTCCAAATCGGGCGACTCCAGAAAATTGCCGTGGATATGAGCGGCCAGATGGTTCACGCCGATTAAGGGAACCTTAAGCGCGTAAGATAAGGCTTTGGCGGCCGCCAAGCCGATTAGCAGCGCCCCGATTAGGCCGGGGCCTATGGTCACCGCGATCGCGTCGATGTCTTCGAACCCTGCGCCGGCGCGCTCTAGAGCCTCGTCAATGACTGGATTGATGAGCAGCAAATGATGACGCGAGGCGACTTCGGGCACGACCCCGCCGTAAGGACGGTGGAATTCCGTCTGGCTGGAGACAACATTTGACAAGACTCTCAGGCCATCTTCAACAACGGCAGCCGAGGTATCATCGCAGCTTGTCTCAATCCCCAGAATCTTCATGACAGTTCCTTTTTGATAGCGGCTATTCTTAACTTGAATTCATCGGACTGAATGTCATTTGTCCACATAATGACGGCATTCTCACTGTCCGAGTAGTATTTCTGTCTAATCCCGATTTGTTTGAAGCCAAACTTCTTATACAGCTCCTGGGCAGCTTTATTAGACTCTCTAACCTCAAGCGTTAGCCAGTGGACGCGCTTTAGGATCGCGATTTCTATAATTCGCAAAGCTAGCAACGAGCCGATGCGCTTGCCCCTGTAAGGAGTGTCGACCGCCATCGTCGTAATGTGCGCTTCCCCGTCCACTAGCATAAGTCCCGCGTATCCCACCAGTTTGTCGTCGATCTTAGCCGCCAAATAGACCCGCTTATCAGGTTTAAGCAGTTCCCCGCGGAACAGGTTTACGCTCCAGGGTTGGGGAAATATGCTTGACTCGATCTCATGCACGGCATCCAGGTCAGTCTCGCTCATCATGTATATTCTTACCGGGCTCATTTCTTCATCTTCTTGATCAGCTTGTCGGCGTCGGGTTGTCTGATATAAACCGGCGCCACCAAACCGGGCGAGCCGGCGTCCGCCGTTGCCAGCTCATCACGCGCCAAGGCCGCGATGCTCGACGCTCTGGGAAACATGCACTCCGGAGATGCCGGACTGGCGCGCCCGGCCAAGACGTCACGGAACAGATCGCGATAAGCGGCATATCCGTCGCCGACGATTGTTAAGGACTCACCGGACTCGGCCAGTTCCGCGGCCAGTCTGTCCGGTTTTATGACACGAGTCGGGACGGTTATTTCGTGCACATGGTCGCGCGACGCATATATCGCGGCGAAAACCTCGCCCCGCCTGGCGTCAATAACGGCGGCAATCACGCCTTCGCTTCCGTCGACGCCCCGCGCCAAAGCGTCGAGGCTTGATACGCCGGCCACGGGCACACGCAGCACCTGCGATAGCGTATTAGCCGTAACTACACCGATCCTTAACGAAGTGAACAGACCGGGGCCGGTCCCGACGGCGATGCCGCTAATGTCTCCAATTTTTATCCCCGCCTCGCCCAAAGCCGCATCGACCATAGGCATCAGCCTCTCCATCTGGGCTTTATCTCCTGTAATCGATATTTCCGACAGGGTGATTCCGTCAGAAGCGACGGCAACAGAGGTTACCGGGGTCGCCGTGTCAAAGGCCAGGATGTTCATCGCATCGCCGCCTCGACAATCCCTTGCCAGCGAATGTCCTTGAAAGTAAAAGAGAACTCCCTCGGTTCGACCCGTTTTATGTCGATAGTCAAGGCGTTAGCGGGAAGCAACCCGGATATTTTATTGCCCCATTCGATAACGGTCACGCCCTCGCCGAAAAAGTAATCCTCATACCCCAATCCGTCCATATCACGTTGATCGTCCAAACGGTACACGTCGAAATGGTAAAAGGGTAGCCGTCCGGATGTGTATTCCTTGATGATCGCGAAAGTGGGGCTGGTGACGTGCTCCGTTACACCGAGCCCGGCCGCTAGGCCTTGAACGAACTTTGTTTTCCCGGCGCCTAAATCGCCGGTCAGGCTAATGATGTCGCCCGGACGTAAGAAAGAGGCGAAAGCCGCTCCCAGGTTGCCGGTTTCTTCCGGCGAGTGAGTCTCCGCGCTTATAAGCATTCGCTTGCATCCGATCTAGAAAAGGCTGTCTTGGCTGGCAGACTCCGTTTTTTCCTCGGACTCAACCGGGCCCTGGCTGGTCAAGAAGGACTTGAGGTTCCTGAAGTCTTCCTCAAGAAGCTCCCGTGTCGCCCTGGCGTAAAGTGCCGCCGCCGGATGATACATCGGGAAAACCTTAAATCCTGAGACCTCGAAAATCCGGCCGTGTACCTTGGATATCCCGGCTGTACTGTCAAGTATTGTACGCATCGCGAAAGCGCCCAGGGTAACGACGACTTTCGGCTTGATGATATCCAGCTGTTTGAACAGTACCGGCCGGCAGACGTTGATTTCATCCGGCAGTGGATCACGATTGCCCGGGGGCCGGCACTTCAGGATATTCGTAATGTAGACGTCGTCGCGGCTTATCCCGATAGATGACAGAAGCTCCGTCAGAAGTTTACCGGCCGCGCCGACAAAAGGAATGCCCTGCTTGTCCTCGTGAAAACCGGGGGCTTCGCCGACGAAGACAATGTCCGCGTGCGGATTTCCATACCCGAAGACCAGGTTCGTCCTGCTCTCACCCAGAGAGCACTTCAGGCAGTCATCTATCGCTTGTTTCAGGCTCTCCAGATCGTCCGGCATTGCCTTCAGTCTTATTCGTGCGGTATTTTCGTAACGGAGCCGGCTTTATATTTGATGGTGTGGCACTTATCGCACTGTTTGCCTTGTCCCTTGTGGCAACCGGACATGAAACATTGCTGCCGGGGCGGCACCTGCAAGCCCAGGCCCTTGATGCCCGCATGGCTGGCGCCGGCATGACAATAACTGCAGGCCTTATTGTATTTCTTCTCCACCACTTTAATATGTTCCGCGTGATTGATTTTGATATCGCCCGCGCTGGAACTCAGCCTGTTCAGCGAATGGCAACCGTCCCTGGCGCAAGAAGCCTCACCGGGAGCCGTCGCGCCCCAAGGTTTAAGGTCCATGCCCAGGATTTCAGCGAACAGCTCGCGATAAAACAAGAATCGATACAGATTCTCTCCAATAACACCAGGCTTGACGTGGCAATCCATGCAAGGCGTTTCGTTCTTGCCGTGCCAGGATTTCAGATAGCTTGAGTAGTACTTATCCATGGAGTGACACTGCCCGCAGGCCGCTGAATTACGGGTATACCAGAACGGGATGAACATGATGATAAACACGAATATGACCAGGGCGACCCATTTTATCCAACCGTGTTTCTTCTTAGGTTTGTCTTCCTTCGGTGGCTTTTCTTTCTTAGCCTTCTTGTCCGCCTTAGGTTCTTCGGCCGCCGGGACGGCTTCAGCTGCCGCGTCCGCCTCGGCGGGCTCGTTCGCAGCCTCTTCCTTGTTCATTTCTCCCGGTGTTTCCTCAGGTGTTTTATCCGCGCACATGCGCCATCCTCCGTTTCGCCAGGGAAGAGAATAAATCACATAGATAATAGACTAAAACGCCCTAATAAAGCAATCAAAATGCGTTTACTCCGCAGCCCGACAGGGATAAAATAAAACCACATTCTATTACATTGACCGGGGTTCACGATCAAGCAGGTGATGCGTATGGTGAAGCAAAAGATCGACGACGAAGAACTCGGCATAGAATCCTACCACATCAAACGACAGCAGGCCGTTGAGCGGGCCATGGAAAAAGCCCGGCGATCAATCCCCGACACCTGGAAACAGCTCTCTGAACATGATCTTGAGGTTCTGAACTGGATCCTTGGCGAAACCTGGTCGTTCTCTGGAAGGCGGCAATGGGACGATATCTCATTCTCCGGAATGACTTTGCCGGCCCTCATAAAGATTATCCAGGTTGGGGATCAAGTAATGCATAGAGAAAAGGAAGGAAAGCTCGGGTTCGAGGAAGTCTCGAATGTATTAGCCAGCCTGAAGTAAGGCTTTTTTCTTCTCGATTGCTTTCTTAACTTTCTTCAAGCGGAACAGGTCTTCCCTGGCCCGCTCTTCCAAGGTCGTTTGGATATACTTGACTTGTTCTTTTAGGTTAGGGATCACGTTGTTGTCCAGCGCGTTAACTCTGCGGCGCGTCTTTTGTATCTCCTCGCCCAATCTCTTAAGCCTGGTTTCAATCGCCGCGATATCAAGAATGATATCCAACTCTTCCTCGTATTTCTCCGCCATTTCATCGATACGGCTGCTAACCGCGGTCGGGCTATAGCCGCGCGTCAGGAGCGTCCGTCGTACGCTTTTCTTGGTGATTTCGGGCACGTAGACGCCCATGATATGCGTTCCGGTGACTTCTATGCGGACCTCGCCGCTCGTCGCGAACGAGGCGCTTCTGACGGCCACGGTGCCGTCGACGGCTTTAGCGAGCGTAAGTGTATAATAGGCCTCGCTGGCGACCTTCCCAAGCCTGGAGCTTGACCTGACAACCGTGTCCATAACCGACATGAACTCGACGATCAGGGCGTCTCTCTTCTCCTTCAGTAGGTCCCGGCCCTGTTCGGCCAGCTCTATCTGCGCTTTCTTGGCGAGAAGTTCAGTTCTGGTGGGACTGGCTTGCTCCACCTATTTCAGCTCCTCCGACTTACGGAAATCCCATTCCTCGTCTTCGCCGTATCCGCCGTCGGCTTCAACCGGTTCCAGCACACCCTCGTCGATGTCTCCATCCTGCGCCTCCGTCAGATCGCTAAGTTCGGCCTCCATGGCCTCCTCGAGCGATACCTCTTGCTCGACGCCCTCTTCTTCCTTGGTCTCCGGCATATACTTGTCGATATAATCGTCTTTAATGCGTTTGAGCTCCTCGCGCGGCAAATTGCCCAAAAGATCCCAGGCCACGGCCATAGTGTCCTCAATAGACCTGTTCTCCGAGCCCTGAGACACGAACTTGTCCTCGAAATCGTCGGCGAATTTGAGATATTTCCTGTCGGTTTCAGAGAAAGCTTCTTCACCGATGATGGCGACCAAACGTCGCAGGTCACGGCCCTGTGCGTAAGATGCGTAGAGCTGGTCGGCAACGTTTCGATGGTCTTCACGCGTTTTTCCCGGGCCGATACCCAGATTCATAAGGCGCGAGAGGCACGGCAAGGTGTCGATCGGCGGATAGATTCCGCGGCGGTGCAAATTCCTCGATAATACGATCTGGCCTTCTGTTATATACCCGGTTAGGTCTGGAATCGGGTGGGTAATGTCGTCGTCGGGCATAGTCAGAATCATCAGCTGGGTTACAGATCCGTTCCGGCCATGAATCCGACCGGCCCTTTCGTATATCGTTGCCAGGTCGGTATACATATAACCCGGATATCCGCGGCGCCCTGGGACTTCTTCGCGCGCTGTAGAAATCTCGCGCAAAGCTTCGCAGTAATTGGTCATATCGCTAAGAATAACCAGCACGTGCATTTCCTTCTCGTAAGCCAAGTATTCGGCGACCGTCAACGCGCAGCGCGGGGTAATAATCCGCTCGATTGTCGGGTCGTCAGCCAAGTTGGCGAACATGACCACGCGTTCCAGCGCGCCGCTCTTCTCGAAATCGTTAATGAAGAAGGACATTTCACGGTGGGTGATGCCCATCGCGCCGAAAACAATGGCGAAACTCTCACCGCTCTTAACAGTCGCCTGGCGGATAATCTGGGCAACCAGCTGGTTGGCCGGCAAGCCCGAACCGGAGAACACCGGCAGCTTCTGCCCGCGTACCAGTGTGTTTAACCCGTCGATTGCCGATATCCCGGTCTGGATGAAATCGCCCGGCTCTTCTCGCGCGGCCGGATTAATCGGTGAACCCGTAATCGACCGCCTGGCCTCAGGAAGGATCGGCGGCCCTTCGTCAATGGGATCGCCGCGGCCGTTTAGGACACGGCCCAGCAGGTTGGCGGAAACATCGATCTTGGCGACCTCGCCGCGGAAGGTGACCATCGTATGCTCCACGTCGATGCCTTGCGTACCCTCGAATACCTGGACGACCGCCATCTCTTCCGATGTTTCCAGAACCTGGCCCGACCGTTGCGTGCCGTCAGCCATCGCGATGTCAACCATCTCGCCGTAGCGGATGTCCTTCGTCTTCTCGACGAACACCAGCGGACCCGAAACGTAATTAAGCGTCCGGTAGGTCTTCTTAAGAAGCGATATTTGATCTTTCTCGATTTTGTCTGCCATCATAGCGCCTCGATACTAGTAATGTCCTGGTCTATTGTTTCTATCAGTTTCTTAATGGAAGCGACCGCGCTGTCAACCGGCAAGCTTTTCATCCTGGCGATCTGGTTCTTGGCCGGGAGCTGCATGATCTGCGCCAGCGTTACGCCCCGGTTGACCGCTTCGGCGGCTTCGCTATAGAAAGCGATTATCGCTTTTAGCATCCAGTACTGTTTTTCCGGTGGACAGAACGCGTCGATTTCATCGAACGCGAATTGCTGAAGAAAATCCTCGCGCAACATCCGCGTCGCTTCCAAAATAACCCGTTCAGATTCCGGTAAGGCGTCCGGACCGACCAATTGCACAATCTCTTGCAGCTCCGTCTCGCGCTGCAGCAGATACATAGCCCTGTCCCTGGTCTCTCCGAAATCCGGCGCAGTGTTCTCGTTAAACCAGCCTTTGACCTGGTCCATGAACAGCGTATAGCTCTTGATCCAGTTAATGGCCGGGAAGTGGCGGCGGTGGGCCAGGTCCGTATCGAGTGCCCAGAACGCGCCGGAGATTCTGAGGCTGTGCTGCGTCATCGGCTCGGAAAAGTCCCCGCCTGCAGGTGAGACGGCTCCGATAACCGTTACCGAACCGACTCGGGCGTCGCTGCCGTGGCAAACCGTTCGCCCGGCTCTTTCATAAAAACCGGCCAGCCTGGTGGCCAGATAAGCGGGGTAGCCTTCCTCTCCGGGCATCTCTTCCAACCGGCCGGATACCTCGCGCAAAGCTTCGCCCCAGCGGGATGTCGAGTCGGCCATCATCGCGACGTCGTATCCCATGTCCCGGTAGTATTCGGCAATCGTGATACCCGTGTATATAGAGGCTTCCCGCGCCGCGACCGGCATGTTTGAAGTGTTGGCTATAAGGACCGTCCTATCCAGGAGCGGCGCTCCGGTTTTGGGATCGATCAACGTCGGGAATTCCGTCAGCACCTCGCACATCTCGTTGCCGCGCTCGCCGCAGCCGACGTAAACGATGATGTCGGCGTCGGCCCAACGCGCCAAGGTTTGTTCCGTTACCGTCTTGCCTGTTCCGAAGCCGCCGGGGATAATCGCCGTGCCGCCCTTTGGAATCGGGAAGAACGTGTCGAACACACGCTGGCCGGTAAGCAAGGGTACTTCCGGGTCGAGTTTTTTAGCATAAGGACGCCCGAGACGCGCCGGCCAGGTTTGCATCAGTTTTATCTCAAGCTCAGAGATGCCGTCGGTGATGACCGCAACGGTCTGGTCGACGGTGTATTCGCCGGCCGGACTGACTTTAATTACGCTGCCGTATTTGCCGGGCGGAACCATAATCTTGTGGACCAGGTTTTTAGTCTCGTCGACCGTCCCGACATAATCACCGGCCGCAAGTTCCTGTCCGACTTTTACAGACGGTTTGAATTTCCATTTCTTCTTGCGGTCCAGTGGGCTTACAACGACGCCTTTCGAGATGAAAGCGCCGTATTTGGCGAGAATCTCTGGCAGCGGCCGCTGCGTACCGTCGTAGATCGACGATAGCAGACCCGGTCCCAGCTCAACCATCAGAGGATCTAAGGTGCTGACGACTTGTTCCCCGACCCGCAAGCCTTCTGTGTCTTCGTAGACCTGGATCGTCGCAATGTCGGCCTCCAGCCGGATAACCTCACCGATTAAGCCCAGTTCGCCCACATTAACAACGTCATACATCTTGGTGCCGCTCAAGCCCCTGGCCAGAACGACCGGTCCGGAAATCTTTGAGATTTGTCCGTGTAGCATATCCTCTACTCCCCGCCTATCTTTATGTCGAATCCGATGGCCCTTCGTATCATCTTCGCAAGGTAGGCATGCCTTGCCTCACTGACTTCCAGTTGTTTAGTGGTCGGCAACGTTACTATTATCGGCCTATCCATCCGCTCGACCTTGGCTCTCGTGTTTTCGTCAATGTTATTTATTATGTCCTCGCTGATACCGACGATTCCGATATCGTCGTCGTGTACCAACTTTAAAAGCGTTCGTTTATTCTCCGCGGCTTCTTCCGTGCCTTCCACGGTCTCCACGCCCGCCAGACGGAAGCCGTCAGCGCTCTCAACATCGGTAAATATGACCAGTTTACGCAATGATCAAGGCCTCCCGGATTTTTGCTTCCGGCATCCCGACTTCTTTTCCGCGGGCAATAATCCGCAAATTTACAATTTCGTTGTACTTGGCCCAAATGAACGCGATTGTTGAGGCGATGCTTAATGGATCCGCCATAAACAGCTTGACCCGCTTTCGGACTAGCGCCTCTTCCAGCCCGCGTTCGACGCTGGCGAGTGAATTGGTCTCAAAATACGCCGGCATTTTTTCCTGGAGGAGCGTGTAGTAAGAGGTCCTCTTCAGCGCCTCTACCGCGTCCTCAACGGAGTGAAAGCCGACTGCCTCCACGAGTGTCCGGTAAGAGACTTCTTTGCCCCCGGAAATGAACAGATTGGCCGCCTCCGAGTATTCGACTTCCTCCTTAACGATACGCAGCAGTGTCATGATGTTGATATTGTCGATTTCCCGGTGAAGCATTTCAGCCACAAGCCTTGTGTTCATATCCTTGGCGCGCAGCTTCGCGAACGACATTTCATAAAACTCCTTATCCAAAACCAGCTCCAGGACGGCTAGACTGCGCTTGTGCGCGTATTCCGGAAAAGCGCCGGTCAAAGGAACGGCGTAAGACACGTTCATGGTCGCCATAACGTCTATGCAATCGCGCACATCTCGCGATCTGACCATTTCCAACAGTGTCGCTTCGTCCAACTCGCCTGCCGGAATAAGGCTTTCCAAGATCGCGTCGGAACTTGCGCCCAGGTTCTTTCCCCTGAGGATGGTCTTGACGTTCATCACGTCCCATCGGCCAAAAAGCACGTTAACAAGGTTCTCGTCTTGTTCGCCGACAATCATCGAGACCTTGCTGAAGGCTTTCATGATATTGCGTCGCAGCGCTTCGTCAAACCCCTTCAAACCTTCCGTTTTTATCATGGATTCATCAAGATCATGCCCATACGGAGTTTGCGCTAAGGCCGCAATAACTTCATGCAGCGACCTAGAGCGTAAGAGCTGGTTATAAAAGGACTCGTTGAAGAGCCCGCTTTTCATGGCCCGAATACGGGCGTTCGCGTAGCCGTAATCCATACTCATCCGGCTCTAACCGAAAACAGACGCCGCGACCTCGGATTTCAAAAACCGCCGCGCCCGATCCGCCCGAGATTCAAGTGTATTGGAGATGGTAATGCGGCCGTGCTCCGCGGTAATTTCCACTCCGCCCTGGCTTGTCAGATCGGTCTCCAGCGTGTAGTCGGCCTTTGATTTGGCTAAGACCTCTTCGGCAAGCTTCTTGTCGCGCGGGTCCACGTGGATAACTAAGGTTCCGTCCGCTTGGGACAGCGCCTCTTCGGCCAGTTCGCGGAAGATCTCTGGATAGTCCTTGGACGCGCGCACGGCGCGAAGCCGTTCGTGCGCTTTATCGAACAAATCCTCGATTACGTCATCTTTCGTCCGGTTTACTTCACGATCAACCGAGGTCTTGGCCTCAGCCAAAAGTTTAGTGGTTTCTTCCCGGATGACTTTATTCATCTTGTCGACGTGCGCCGACTTGATGTCTCCCGCTTGGGATTCGGCGGCTTTAATAATATCTCGCGCCTGAATCCTAGCTGTTTCCATGATGTCCGACTGCTGCTGCTTCCCGTCTTCCTCCAGAGCTTTCAGCATATCGTCAAGTGCCACTGAATGCCTCCGTGATTACTTGATTTGCGTGATGATCATAGCTGCCGTAACGAAGCCCAAAACGGCCACGACCTCAGGCAAAGCCTCAAGAACGATGATCTGGCCGGCTGTTTCAGGTTTCTCCGCGATTGCGCCGGCGCCCGCCGCACCGATCTTACCCTGGGCCCAACCGACGGCGATGGCTGAAATGCCAATGGCCAGTGCCGCCCCTATTGCTTTCCCGATAACTAGCATACTTATCCCCCTCCTGTTCGCTTAAATGGCTTGTAAGGTTGTCCCCCGTATTCAACGAATTGCTTATGGAATTCAACGACATTAAGTCGGAAAGCGTGTATTGTCGGCGAGAAGGCCGCGATGACGATGTTTAGGGCGTGGAGCAGAAGGGCTACGATGATTCCGATAGATATGCTGCCCATCGCGCCGACCATCTCGTTGGCGACCATAGCCAGGATCATGCCGGCCAGCCCGATAGCCAGGATACGAGTGTAGGAGAAGATATTCCCTAGCGTGCCGAAGATTTCGATGACGCCCATCAGACCAGCGCCGTAGATCAACAAGACGACGCCGATCAGAATCGCCACATATGAGGGCGTCATAAGCGCTTGGACCTCGAGAACGACGGCTCCGGTTATAGTGAATATGGCAAAGAGAACTATCAGCATGCCCACCTTTTCGGCCAAATGCTTCTTAGCCTTCCGTTTGACGGAATTAATGACGCCCAAAACCAAACCCAACGTGACTTGGACCGCTCCGATACCGATCGACAGATACAGCATCGGCATCATCGCTTCAATCCTGTTGATGGGGAACTTTATCCCCATAATGTGTATCTCTTTGACAAGGTGATTCAGTTCCAGAATGTTGCCGAAAAACTCACCGTAGACGATTCCGAACAGAATCGTTGACAGAGAGGCCATGATGGCGATAGTCGTGACCGGCTTTACCCAGATGACGTTCTTATAACGCCAGCGGAAGAACAATGACAGGACGAGAAAGAACGCGCCGATTCCCATGTCGCCGACAATCAGTCCGAAGAATATCGGAAAGGCGATCGCCATGTACGGCGTCGGATCGATGGTCCCGTACATCGGCTTCTGGAAGATCCCCATAACCAGCTCGTACGGTTTGGCCCACCTGGGATTTTCATAGACGACAGGCGCTTCCTCCATCTCTTCCGGTGAAAGCACCAGCTCCTCAATGAAAACCGCGTCGCGGAATTCTTTACCGATGCTCTTGGCTAGGTCGTCATAATACTTCTTTGGCAACCAGCCGCTGATAACAAAGGTGAGATCGGTTTGCGCCAGCGTATTCGGGACGGTCAACTCCTCAATACGGTCCTGGATAGCCAACTTTAAAGCCATGAGCTTTATGTACCATTTATCGCCTAAGGCCGCCAGTTTCTCGTTAATCTTGCCGATTTCAACAGGAATCTCCTGTTTGCGGGCGTCGATATGTTCTAGAATCTGGTCGAAAGGCTTGTCGGCCAGGCTTTCCGGCAGCCGCAGTTGGTTGACCTTTTCCGACCATAAGAATCCGTGCACCTGTTCGGAATAATTCTTGTTGAAGACCACGATCGCCGCAATGGTTTCCGGGTCCACTTCCGCCGCCACCAGCTCGAATTGCTGTTTGGTGATCTTGCCGATCTGTTCTCTGATCAGCGGCAGCACAGAGCCGTATTTCTTGTTAATAAGGAGCGCGACCGCCTCAAAGCCTTGGAGCCTATATAGCTGGCTGGATAAGGGATGAAGCTTCTCCACGATATTCTCGTATTTAGAGAGCGTGCCAAGCTCATTTTCCAGATCGCTCTTTCGCGTTGCCAGATCCTTGGTAACCAGCTCCAGGCGCTTGACGATCTGCATCCCGTCGGCGGCCAGATCTTCACTGGTGTTCTTCCAGACCCGGTTATACGCGTTCTCAACCTCGCGTTGCGCTTCCTTTTGGCTCATCACATCAGGTTCGATGGCGGTAACGATGGCTGTCGCACGCCCCAGGAGTTTTTCCAGCCTAATCCGGTTTAGCTTCGACGGTTCGTCGATATCCATGTTCCTGAGAAGGGTTTCGGTGGGTTCTATTCTCTTCGAGAAGTCTTCCATCTGCAGTACGCCGATGTAATGGATTATGTTGAGCGTTTGGTAAAAATATCGTTTCGGTCCGACAATACGAACCTTCATCATTGGCAATATCATGTTCTCACCGCCTGGTTGGTCTTGCTAGCTTGATCGCCCGGTAACGACGTTCACAATTAACGACACCGCTTTATCGCCGTTCTTGCGTCCTGTTTCCCGGACTTTATCGCTCTCGGCGGAGGCCGAGGCTTTCTTTCTTTCCGCCTCTTTCTTAGCTTTGGCCGCCTCTTTCTTATTAAGGGCCAACGCTTCCTCAGCGCCTTTCTTCTCCGCCTGATCCCTGATTTCCACAGCTTTCATTCTTGCTTTGGCAACTGTTTCCTCGGCGTGGCGTTTGGCTTGAAGAACGCCCGAATTAATCTCCACTTCCTTTTGCTGGATAATAAGTAGGGGTGATGTTTCGGGCGGCCTTGTTCCTACGACGACTGGTTCTTGCTGTTCTGTTTTCGCCATTTCCACTGCTCCCGCCTCTTGTAACTAGTGTTACGTGGCTTTCTTAGACAATTTCTTAGTCTATCCTAATTTCCTCTTGGCGTTATTGCAAGGGAATTTTGTGAAATCTTGTACGAGTTGCAAATATTCGCATATTAGGATGCGCCAAAAACTTTGAATTTTAACGACATCTTCTCCCCTGCAAGCTCCTCAGCCGTTATCCACGCGGTCGCCGTATACTCGCCGGGCTTTAAAAACCCCGCGTCGACGCGGCCGAAGAAATTATAGTTTTCGGCCGGTTTGATTTTAACAACAATAACTTCCTGAGTGAATGAGCGGCCAGCCGACCAGCGCCAAACCTCAGCACCCGACGCGTCTGTGACCGTAAAATCATATTTCTGTCCGCTCGGATAAGTAAGGTTGGTCTGCTTATCACCGGTATTCGTCACGCTGACGCGAAGCGGGACGATCTCTGTGGTCGGGAAGCTTCTCTTCAAAGTAGCGATTTCCAGTCTGAGTTCATCGATAAAAACACTCTTGCTGTAGTTCGGATTAGTCGGTGCGATTTGACGATTGCTCCCGGTATTGTTATCGGAATTGAATATCCCGCAACCGGCCAAGCTAAGACTCAGTAGGCCTAGAAAAAGCAGGGGCGCGATTTTTCTCATGTTAAATACACCCGAGGGACGCGGGCGCTTATCATGCAGACCACCTCGTAGTTGATCGTCCCCAATCGCGAGGCGATCTCGTCGGCCGTTATCGACGCGCCGCCGTCGCGTCCGATTAAAGCCGCCTCCGTTCCGGGTTCGACGCCGGCAATCTCTGTCACGTCAACCATAAACTGGTCCATGCAAATCGTCCCGGTATTGACCGCCCGCTGCCCTTTTACGAGGACGTCCGTTTTGTTCGACAGTAAACGGCTATACCCGTCGGCATAACCAAGCGGCAACGTAGCGATCCGACTGTCCCGTGATGTCTTAAAGGTGAGACCGTAGCTGATGCCCTCGCCAGCCGGCACTTCTTTAACAAAGGAAATCCGGGCTTTCAAAGCCAGCGCCGGCTTGATTTCGGCGCGTCCTGCGAACGCGGGGCTTGGATCCAAACCGTACATGGCGATGCCCGCCCGCACCATATCCATATGCGACTCCGGAAAACCGATTATGGCGGCGCTATTGGCCGCGTGTTTGATCGGGGGACACAAACCCCGTTTGTCCAATTCCCCGACCACAGTCATAAACCTGTCCAGTTGCCTGGCAGGAAAATCACTGGCCGGATCATCGGCGGTCGCGAAATGCGTAAAGATGCCTTCCGGCATGATAGCCGGAAGGCGATTGAGGTGTTCGAGAAAGGCGACGACAGCCGCCGGGTCGTCCTTTAAACCGAGGCGATTCATGCCGGTATCGATTTTGACGTGCACAACGACTTCCTGACCGATGTCCTCCGCAGCCCGGGAAAGCGAGTCAGCGGTTTCCGGTCGACAAACTGTGGCGATAAACTTGTTCTCAGCAATAGCCCCGCTATCCTCCGGATTGGGCGGCGCCTCACTTAAAATGTGGATTGGGGTGTCGATGCCCGCCGACATCAGTTGCCCGGCTTCCTCTATGGTCGCCACCCCCAAACGATCCGCCCCCGCCGCCAAGGCGGCTTCCGCCACCCGGTAGGCTCCGTGCCCGTAGCCATTGGCTTTGACAACAGCCATGAACAGGGTGTCTGGAGAAACTAGCCCTTTTAGGATCTTTGTGTTATGGATTATCGCGGTTAAATCGATTTCGGCCCAGACCGGTCGCATAGGATTCCTTGTTAGCCGTGAGCCTTGAGCTGCGAGCTGCGAGCGCATTTATGTCTTTCTCTTAATCGCCTCATGGCTCGTGCCTCGTGGCTATGATGACTTGCCGATGGCCGTTACCACATCGTGCTTTGTAACGATGCCCATGACCTTGCCGGTGTTGTCGATTATCGGAATCAATCCGATGTCCTTCTCGATCATCAGGGTGGCCAAATCCTCAATCGTCGCGTCCTCGCGGGCCGTTGCGGCGTCAACGGTCATAATCTCGCCGACGGTCGCCCCCAAAGCCTTCTTGAATTCCTCGTTAAACTTAGCCACGCTGGACGGCCAGTATATAAAGCCATCAAGTAGATGTATGTAAGTCGGGTAATGAAGGCGGGCGTCTTTAATTACTAAGTCGCTCTCCGTAACGATGCCAAGGAGTTTCCCGTTGCCGTCTACCACGGGCGCGCCGCCGATGTTCTTCTCTGACAACAAACCGGCCAAGTCTTTTACCGCCATCTCAGGGTTGACGGTTATCACATTTTTCGTCATCACGTCTTTCGCAATCATCATACCTCCGGAAACTTAAGCGACGCTTCCTTTACCGTTCGGAACGCGTCGGGCATATATTCTATCAAATCAGTAGCCGTCAAATTGTATTCCGTAAGGTCGCCGGCCGCCAGATCCCCCGCCAATCCGTGCATGTATACACCCAGAACCGCCGCGTTGAACGCGTCCATGTGCTGGGCCCACAGGCCGCCGATCATCCCGGCCAGAACGTCGCCCGAACCTGCTGTCGCCATACCTGGATTTCCGGTCGTGTTAACGGAAATCATCTTGTCATGGGCGGCCACCACCGTACGAGCGCCCTTCAGCACGACCACGGCATCCATGACGTCCGCCGCCTGCCCCGCCGCCTTTAAACGATCCTTCTGAATCGTTTTTGCGTCGCTGCCTATCAAGCGGGCCAGCTCTCCCGGGTGCGGGGTAACAACGGTCTCGGCGTTACGGCCGGCCAGTACCTCGGGTATCCCCGCCAGCGCGTTCAGGCCGTCCGCGTCAACAACCAGCGGAATCGGAACATCTCCGGCTATCCGCCTGACAGCCTCGAACGTTTCGACGTTCCCCGATATCCCAGGCCCTAGTACTAAAAGATCAAAATCCTTGGCCATCTCGAGAACAGTGTCCGCCGACTCAAAGGCCAGCGTCCTGTCCAGCGTCTCAGGTAGGGATTCAGTCATGACTTCGGTAAGTTTGATCGCCAGGATATCGGTCAGGCTGCCCGGCGCCGCCAAGGTTACGATACCCGCGCCGGCGCGCAAAGCGGCCATCGCGCACATGGCGGCCGCCCCTGACATCCCAGCCGAGCCGGCGACCACGAGTACCCGGCCGACCGACTGCTTAAATACTTCGGGGCCTCGAGGAGGTAACAACAACGCCATTTCATTGGGCGACGGTATTGAGATATGCCCTACAGCCACGGTTAATTCTTGCGGGAATCCGATATCGATGGTCGTCAATTCCCCCGCAAACGCGGCTCCCGGATAGAGGACACAGCCCAATTTCGGCAAGCCGAAAGTAACGGTTTCCTCCGCCTCGATGGCGACTCCTCCGATCCGGCCGGTGTCAGCCTCGACGCCCGAAGGGATGTCGACGGCTACAACGTACGCCTCAGACATATTAATAGCGCCAATGACTTTCTTCATCGGTTCGGGGATCTTGCCTTTGAACCCGGTGCCGAACAAAGCGTCGATAATCACCTCGGCATGTTCCGTGGCGTCTCTTAGGACAGCTTCGTCCGGATTGAATATGGGCGTAACGACGCCCTTCAGCTTAGTAAGATTTTCGGCGGCCTCATCCTGGAAGTCATCCTCTTCGGCGAAAACCAGAACCTGAACGGGGTGCCCGATTTCCGATAGATGTCGCGCGGCTACGAATCCGTCGCCGCCGTTTTTCCCGGAACCCGCAACAACCAGGGCAGATCCGGTGCCAAGTCCGGCAAGAACAGCGTTCGCCCGTTGGGCGACGGCTTTACCGGCGTTTTCCATAAGCGTCAATCCGGCGATCTTTCCGCTCTCAATCGCCTGACGGTCAATCTCTTTCATTTCGGTACCGGTTACAACGCGCATGTGTCCTCCCGGTCTACTATCTTACCTCAACCGGGCCGGGAATGACGGTGCTATTGCAATGACAACCGGCGCCAGGCCGTGCGGTCAAGCCACTCGTCCTCTGTAGCGGTATCCCTGAACGTATCCGTGTTAAACATTACTTGGGAGGCTCCGTCAAAAATCGACGCGCTTACGCGGACGCGGATTCTCTTGTCTTTTTGGGAAAGCGTCAGGTCTACCTGCGGCTGAACGGAGTTCTTGGCGGCTTTTATCGCCACAGCCTGCCCGCGGTTGACTCTAATATCCAAACGGCGAACGACTCCGCCGGGCGTAAAGACCCTTAGGTTTATCATCAAAACGGTGCCGGCCTGAAGAGGCTTTTCCAGCTCCACGATCATGTCGACGTTCTTATCGTCGGTGACGGCGGCGATCCGGCGAATATCGCCGACGCCTCCAAGGCTTTTGGACAATTCCGAAGCCTCATAATCGTTAATGATCGTGCCGGGAATGGCGCTGCCTTCCGAGCCGTCGGACAGGGACGCTACCTCACTTAAGGTAAGCTCGGGGTAGATCGCGTACAATTCGTTGCGTCTGACAAACGCCTTTAGAAACTGGTCCGCCAAAGGCAACTGTGTTTTGTACTGTTCAATCGCTTCAAGTTTTGCCACACGTTCTTCGCCCGTTACCGTATGCCTCAGCCAATTCGCATCCTCCTCGCCCATTTGATAAGGCGGGTCCATAACCTTTTCGGGCTCGTAAACCGGCGGGCTCGGCCAGAGTTTTCCGCGATGCACAAGATACGTGTATTCACGCGTAGTCACGTTGTCGCGAGCGATCACATATTGTGTAAAAGCGTTGGCCGCCCAATGGTCATGGTGAAGGTCTTCGGGGGTCGGGTAAACAATAATCGTCGGTTTATATTCCATCATCAAAGAGGATAGATTCTTGACCAGGTTTTCCCCGCAGTAGGGTGCGCCGGGCTCATAAGCGAAATCGTAAGGGCCGGTGTTTCCGCCGTTCAATCCGGTGTGAAGTTGATCGTAATCCCAGGATTCCCGCCACAGTGAATTCAGGCTGCCGTCCGCGTAACCCAGAAAGACCACGTCTTTGACACCGAGAGCGGCCATAGCCGCGACACTTTCCTTGTGCCTCATTTCGGCCAGGGCACGGTAGTCTTCAGGCTTAGGCTCATTTACCTTTAGATTCACCTGAACAGCGTGTTTATATCCATCGCCGGTAGTGATGACTATCGCTTTTACGGCCGCGCCGGCTGCCGTGGCTTGCTGGGCTAATCCGCCGGGTCCAAGTGTCTCGTCGTCGGGATGCGGCGCGATTATCAATATGCGGTCGTCTTCGTTTACCGCAATCTTGCTTTCTTTAGCCGGAACAGTCGGTATGCCGGTAACCTTGGTTACGTAACGCCAGGCGATAAAGGCTCCGGCAATTAGTACCAGAACTAAAAGGCCTCCGATAACAAGTCCCTTTTTCAAGATGTCTCCTTTGGGTTGCTTTTGAATCCTTGCGTTATGCTTGACCGGCGCAGCCGAACATCTTTATCTTACTTTCGACGACTTTCTTAACCGCTTCTCTGGCCAACGGCAGGTACTTGTATGGGACCACGTTGTCCGGGTGTTCGGCGAATTCTTTGGCTAGTCCGTTGTGAAAGGCAAGGCGAAGCTCCGTGCTTACGTTTACTTTGGTCACGCCGAGCGATATCGCTCTTTTAATCTGGTCTTTGGGGATACCCGATCCGCCGTGAAGTGAGAAATATGTATCTACTACCTTGCCCAACTCCTCCAGCCTGGCGAAATCAAGAGTTGGCGGATTCTTATAAACCCCGTGAATGTTTCCTATGGCCACCGCCAGGACGTCGATGCCGGTTTCGTCGACGAATCTTTTTGCCTCTTCAGGCACGGTCAGCGTATCTCTCGATATTCTAATTTCCTGGTCATGCGCTTCGGACGCGCCGGTTATGTGTCCGATTTCTCCTTCTACAAGTATTTCACCATGCTCGTGGGCCAGCTTAACGACTCTCTTCGTGAGCTCGGCGTTTTCTTCATACGGGAGAGAGGAACCGTCAACGTGAACCGATGTGTAGCCGGCTTTGACCGCTTTTTCAACCACCTCGAAGCGTTTACCGTGATCGACGTGCAATACGATGGGGATGTCTACCTGGTCGGCCAGCATCTTTACTTCAGCGAAAGATATTTCCGGCGTTAGGAAATCGATCTCGCCTTCAGAGGTCTCGATGATAACGGGCGCTTTCAGTTCTTGAGCGGCCATTATTATTGCCCAGGTAACCTCCAGCATTGAGGTGTTGAAAGCGCCGATCGCGTATTTGCCGGCCTTAGCTTTGGCGTACAGTTCTTTTGAGGTAACTAGCATGTTCACATCTCCATTGTTTTGATCTCTATACCCGCGTTCTTCTCGATAATGGCCTCCGCGGCTTTAGTGTCCAGCGATCCTTTGTGGGCGCCGGCTTGGCTGACTACAGAGCCGGCGTTCGCGGTCGCGAGCTTCATCGACCTGCCGACATCTCCATTATATTTTATCAGGCCGGCAATGAAACCAGCGCCATACGCGTCGCCCGCGCCTGTCATATCCTTGGTTTCAAATGGATACCTTGGCAGATAATATACCAGGCAGCCGTCGCAAACGAAAGAGCCGTCTATACCGTCTGTGATAACGATATAGCGGGAACCCCACTTCACGGCTGCCGCGACAAGGTCTCTAATGTCCGATACCTGCGCTTGACTGTTTTCAGACAGAACAAGATCTCTGGCTTCTTTCCTGTTCAACATTAAGGCGAATGAAGCGTCAACGATTGTTTTTATCGATTGATAGCCTGCCTTTATCTGCGTCCGCCCTGGATTGAAAACCAGGTTGATATTCTCAGCCGCCGTCTTGCTGACAATCCGTGGAATTATGTCGACTGATCTTCCGGTTAACGATGTCAGATAGATCCATCCGGTATTGATGTCCTCCAGACAACGGGCCTCCAGGTTGGAGTTTGCGCCCGGATATTGAAAAACGACGCGGTCGGCGTCGGGTACGTCGATAATGACGGACAAGGCCGTATGCAGGTCAGGGTCCCTTTCAACAAATCTCCAATCGATCCCGTGCTCTTTTACGTCTCTCAAAAGGATATCGCCGGTTCCCTCTAATCCGATTCTTAAACAGGCGGCGACCGAGAAATCCATTTTGGATAGGCAAACCGATGTGTTGATGGCTCCGCCGCCGTAAGCGAAGAACGCTTTTTCGGTGATTATTTTTGAGCCGTATTCAAATCCCAGAAGTTTTGGACTTGCCGGATCACTCGGATTGACGACAACCTGACCGTCCGAAACCTCAAAAAACGCGTCTCGCGTCGCCCCGCCAATCGTCAAGAACTCGTACATTCTAAGCCTTCTATTCCCTTGCCCTGCATCTTTACAAGTATACACATTACCGTAATAAATTTTGCCCCTGAGACCTGCATCAGCTCTCTTGGAACTGTAGCCTCGTTTACATACCATTGACAACAGGCGATAATGATGGAAATAAACAACAAGTTGTTCGCATAAGGGGGAGCTATGAAAAAGGTGTTTACGGTTTTGGGGCTGCTGACATTAACACTACTAGTTCTGGCGGGCTCGGGTTGCGTGACAAAAAAGGAAGTGTCGCCGCCGCCCCTACCTGGCCAAAATCTTACCCCTATTATCGGAGAAGCTGTAGTCGAGCCGCAGCCGGTCAAACTGTCGGACGGGAAATACTATCTGATGTACGAACTCAAGGTTACCAACGCCACCCCGTCCGACTACTCAATTGAGAAGTTGACTCTCGAGGATCCCCTGAACAAGAATAAAGTGGTTGCCGAATATGGCGTCGATGATATAAAAGACCACTTCCGGCTGCCAAAAACAGATAGCCCGACCAACATCCTTAAGGCCCGCGAAACCGGACTTATCACCTTTTGTTTGATACTGGATAAGAACAGCGTCCCCAAAGCCATCGATCACGTATTAAGGATAAAAACTGGAAACCCGGTGAACATCCTGCCGGCGGAAACCACCGAGCGAATCGCCCGAACAAAAGTGGATGCGACCGCGCCGGTAGTCATCGGACCGCCGCTTAAAGGCGATAATTGGTTCGCCGGTAACGTTAGCAACAACTACGGCCATAGGAACGCGGTCTTCCCACTGAACGGTGATTGGCTCATTCCGGAACGTTGGGCCGTCGATTACCTCAAGCTGGATAACGAGAATCGTATCTGTGAGGGAGACGTCAACAACTTGAATAATTGGCCGGGTTATAATCAGGATCTACTGGCTGTCAGCGACGGAAAGGTTCTGAAGGTCGTTGATGAATTCGACGACCTTAAGATCGGCGAGACGCTCGCCGATCTGAACCTTAGCAACGCTGGAGGTAACTTCGTTGTTATCGACATCGGCGGGGGCTACAGCGCTTTCTACGCGCACCTTATCAAAGGAACCGCGACAGTGAAAGAAGGTGACAAGGTCAAACGAGGACGGGTAATCGGAAAACTGGGGAATTCCGGCAATTCAACCGGTCCTCACCTCCACTTCCACATAATAAAAGGTACTGATCCGATCGCCTCCCAGGGCGTGCCTTATGTGGTCAATAAATTCAATGTAACCAAGCAATCCGCGACGGCGGAGTTACCGGAAGCGTTCTTTACCGGGGCGCCGCTAGAGATGACCACGAACTTCACCGGCGCCCATACCAACGAAATGCCCGCCGACAACACAGTCGTCAACTTTAAGAAAGAGGAGAAAAAGGAAAAAGCCGCGGATTAGCCTATTAATTTCCGCGGCACTTCAATCCTTGGCTCCCCGGGTTGTACGTTTTTCAAACATTCCGCGTTTTGCATAATCCCTGTTTATAAGACTTTCTTGCCTAATTTACTTGGATATTGCCGCTACAAAATATGGATGCCAGGAAATTCTTATTGACTGCAAATCAAGAAAGTGATAATTTACTCAATACGGTGAGTTATTTAACTCATCTCTTTGAGTAATTCTCATTTAGGGGGCTTGAAGTGGAAAAACTATATGTCAGGAATATCAATTCGACACTTACCGACCGGTTACGTGAACCGCGTCGTCTCATTCAAGTGTTGTCGGGCCCGCGCCAGGTCGGCAAGACAACGGCAGTAAAGCAAGTTCTTGATTCTCTAGGAATGCCTAATCATTATGTCTCGGCAGATCTACCGACGACGCAAAATGAAACGTGGCTGGAGTTGCAGTGGGAAAAGGCCCGTAGCCTAGCAGGCCAAAACAAGAACACGGTCTTGGTATTAGATGAAGTCCAAAAGATTACTCGCTGGTCAGATACGGTAAAGGGACTTTGGGACGAGGACACCCGAAACTCCGTTCCTTTGCAGGTAGTTATCCTCGGCTCTTCTCCGCTCCTCATGCAATCTGGTTTGACGGAAAGCTTGGCCGGAAGGTTTGAGACGACCCGCGTTGGTCATTGGACATTCCGCGAGTGCCGCGAATACTTTGGGTGGGACGCGGATACCTTTATTTTCTATGGGGGATATCCGGGAGCGGCGCCACTTATCCAAGATCATGAAAGGTGGTTGCACTACATCCAGGACTCCTTGATAGAGACGACCATCTCTTGTGATGTTTTACTGGTAACCAGGATTGATAAGCCCGCTCTATTGCGCCGTTTGTTTCTGCTTGCTTGCGAATACTCCGGCCAGATTGTTACCTATAATCATTTGATCGGACAGCTCCAGGACGCGGGCAACACAACCACCTTGGCGCACTATCTTGATCTTCTCGGACAAATAGGATTTGTCGCCGGCTTGCAGAAGTACTCCGGCCAAGCGGTGCGCCAGCGCGGATCAAGCCCGAAGCTGCAGGTGTTTAACACCGCCCTAATGTCAGCGAACAGTGGCTTAACATTTCGACAAGCCAAAGCTGATGGCGGATTTTGGGGTCGATTGGTAGAATCAGCCGTCGGCGCCTATTTGATAAATAAGGCTTTCACCGGATTGGGTGACCTCTTCTACTGGCGCGAACGGGACAAAGAGGTTGACTTTGTTTTTCGAGCCGGAAAGATATTAGACGCAATCGAGGTAAAAAGCGGGCAAGAATCCAGATCACTAGCAGGGCTGGCGTTGTTTGGCGAGACATACCCACAAGCAAAGAAGGTCCTCGTCGGCGCCGATGGTACTCCGATTGCCGATTTCTTGTCAGCAGATTGACATCGGCCCGCTCGCGTAAAGAGATTTGGAGATGTTTGTATACGAAGCAATGGGTCATAGTGCTTGAAGTGCAGTAATAGTGTGGCTCCCCGGGTTGTACGATTTTCAAACATTCCGTGTATGGCATAAAACGTGGTGAGATAAGAATTCTGCTACCGGCGTTTATAGACATCCTTGCGGTGACGGACGGTCTCGACAATCACATCATCGCCTTGGATGATGTATATAATCCTGTATGTTCCGACCCTTAGCGAGTATTCGCCTGCAAGATCACCAGTAAGACATTTACCTTGATTCGGGTCATCCTTGAGACTTAGCACGACGCCTTTGATTCGCGCTTGTGTTTTATCGTCAAGCTTCTTGAAATTCTTCTCGAATCGCCGGGTCAGAAGGACTCGCGCCAAACTGTTATGCCTTAAAGAAATCGTCTGCAGATATCACGCGGCCGGCCTTGATGTCTTCCTTGGCCTCAACCAGGTCTTTTATTAGTCCAGCGTCCGCCATGACTTCCAACGTCTCAAGCTCTTCTATGCTTACCAGCACCGCTTTCGGTTTTGATCTGGACGTGATTATATACCGCAATCCGCTAGCCGCTCCCTCTATGATCTCTTTCATATGCGTTCTTGCGTCGACAATCCCAATGACCTTGTCCATGTTTGCCACCTCAAGCATAGTGTACGCTTAGGAGTACATATTGTCAACGGTCGAACTTGATTTGCATGGGTCCTTTTCTTGTTAGGGTGTGTCCACTTCGGCGGATTTATATTTCAATAAACGGAAAAGCCCCCTAGATGGTTTGTAAATCTTGTCAGGAAATCTTTGGACAAGTTTCCAGATGCATCCGTTGACCGTTTTCGGATGAAAGTTGTGATCTGAGGCCTCAATTTCTCGGCGCAGTTCTGACCAACGTAGACCCTCTGGATGCTGTTCGAGCAACTCAAGTGCCTTTGCGTTTATACGTTCTGTAACTTTGGAGGACTGCATACGACGACCATTCTTTCCTTTTAGCATTCCTCTCTGATCCTTCAGAATCCTGCTGACAGTCTATTCATAGAAATACTTCGTGTCAATTTGGGGTAGATGGAGTGGGAGTTGGGTCTTGCATAAGGCCTGTACGACTGCCTAATATGCCCTAGTCATCATCTTCTTCTTCAGTAAGAGTCTCGTAGCCTTCTTTTAGAAGAAATCCTGCGATTATTACGCCAGCCGCTGGGTCTGTCCACCATATGCTAAACAGGTAATTAGTGACGAGGCCGAGTAGAAGCGCGATTGACAAGAAGACGCAAGCCAGCGTCTCCTTGGCGTCTGCAATTAGACTTCGGCTATTTATGGCTTTGCCGACACGCATCTTGCTGCCGTAAAGAAGAGGCATGATTATGACCGATAGTACAGCGATCGCAATGCCGAGCAGACTCGGCTCGGCAGCCTCGTGTAGATATATGCTCTTGCCTGCTTCATAAAGTACGTAGACGCCAAGAATCAGAAAGGTATAACCCACAAGCTTCTCCGCCCACTCCTCGATCCTCTCTTCTTCCTCTTCGGACCGCGTCTCATGCTTTCTGAAACGCCACACCATAACGGTCGCGGACAAAGACTCTACAAAACTGTCAAGCGCGAATCCCACTAAAGCAGTGCTACCGGCAATCAAGCCGGCGGCTATCGACACTAAGCCCTCGATGATGTTATATGCAACGGTGAAATACGATAATCCCAGCGCTTTCTTCTTTATGTTTGTGGTGGAATTGGACATCAAGTCAGTCACGCTACTATTTGCCCACGGTTCTACTGTAATGCGTGCACATATAGATGCCTTTGGCGACTTCGGCCACAAGTTCTTCGCTCAGTTTTAAGAACTGTTCGACTTTCGGGTCGCTCAGTCGATATGTAACGTACTTGCCTTTTTGTTCACTATCGACAATCCCGCATTCTCGCAAACAAGCGAGATGATTGGAGACATTCGATTGGGTAAGACCCGTGATTTCAACAATCTCAGAGACAACTAACGGACGCTCCTTGAGCGCGTCAAGGATCTTAAGTCGCGACGGGTCGGAGAATCCCCGGAAAAGCTTTGCTCTGATTTCGACGGATTTCTTCTCCAGCAGTGACATATACCCTCCTATCATCCTCTACTGATATGATGATATATGATATTTGAAGAATCGTCAATTCGTAAATTTGGGGTAAATCAAACAGGTTCTAGGTAGTTGCCTAGGGTGGTAACAATGGTCTGAACTGCAGTAATAGTGTGGCTCCCCGTATTGCACGTTTTTCAAACATTCAGGGTTTTGCATAAAACCTCTTGAAGATGTCTTTTATCAGTTATAGAAAGACAGATTCCGACAAAGCTTTGCGACGGCGCCATGAAAAAACTATAAACTCAGGACTTGGCCCCCTGCCTATAGCCAGATATTTAAACCCTCTCAAAAAATCTCCCGACCGAGTGTACTGATGGTCAGTCGACCATGTTTAACACCCTTTGTGCCGATCAAACGGTCAGCCGCCGCTCTGATTTCGCTACTTTTGCCCTTTACTATCAGCACCTCCAGGCAATTATGGGCGTCAAGATGAACGTGGACAGTGGAAACGATTGATTCGTGGAGATTATGCTGCAGGTCGGTTAGGTTGTCCTGCAAATCGTGTACGTGGTGGTCGTATACCAAAGTAATGGTGCCGACGGTTTCGATATCACCGACTGCCCATTCCTCTTCAACCAACTGGTTCCGCATCAAGTCGCGGACTGCCTCGCTGCGATTGGCGTAGCTCTTTTCTTTGATTTGTTCATCAAACCGGGTTAATAGATCCTCGTCCATCGCCAACCCGAATCTTACTGTCTTTCCCATACATTGCTCCTTGCCAGTCTTCCGCGCAAGCACAGCGTATAAGCAGAGTGCTTTATTCATTATATGTCGTCAATATAAGATATCACGAAAAAGTATTGACACCCAAATGATATCGTGTTACTTTTTAGATATTCGTAATACGGTGTTCTTTGTCAAAGTCCTATTAAGGAGAATCATGCACATTCCAGACGGTTATCTCAGCCCCCAGACAAGCGCGGCTATGTTCGCGGCGGCGGCGCCCTTTTGGTATACGGCGTTCCGAAAAATCAGAAAGACCTTTGAGGCGAGGCGCATTCCTTTGTTGGCTATTGCGGCCGCCTTTACGTTTATCGTCATGATGTTCAACGTGCCGCTGCCCGGCGGTACGACCGGCCACGCGGTCGGCAGCGCGCTGGTAGCCATCGTCCTCGGTCCCTGGGCGGCAGTTATCGCAGTTTCGGTGGCGCTGGTTGTTCAGGCCATTTTCTTCGGTGACGGCGGTATCCTGGCCATCGGCGCAAATTGCTTCAACATGGCGATCGTCCTGCCGTTCGTCAGCTACTATTTATATCGCTGGTTAATCGGGTTCAAAGCCATCGAGGGACGATTCAAGTGGCTGGCCGCGGGTATCGCCGGTTACGTCGGTCTAAATGTAGCGGCTTTATGTACGGCAATAGAGTTCGGTATCCAGCCGGCTTTGTTCCATACCGCCAACGGCGCCGCTCTTTATGCTCCCTATCCATTGAACGTTGCCATCCCGGCCATGATGATCCCCCATCTTCTTGTGGCCGGAATTGTTGAAGCCGTCACCACCGGTGGGATCTTACTCTATTTGGAGAAATCAGGCTCATTGGAACCCGTCAAGACCAAAGCGGCCAAGATAAGTTCGACCGCTAAGCTGTGGATCGGCATCGCCATCATGGCCATCCTGACTCCGATCGGGTTGCTCGCCCCCGGGACGGCTTGGGGAGAATGGGGCGGCGAAGAGGTGAAAACCCTGGTCGGCTACGTACCACACGGTTTGGACAAGCTGTCCAGCCTCTGGAGCGCGCCGCTGCCCGATTATTCGCTAAGCGGTTGGGAGAATGCGCCGTTTCTAAAGAGCGCCGGTATCTATATCATCTCGGCAATTTTAGGCATCGCCGTGGTTGGGGGATTAGTTTTTATTATTTCCAAACTTGTCTTAGCCAATAAACACAACGAAGGGGGCGTTGATTAAACATCAAACGCTTGCGCCCTGTTTACGGAGGTTTCGCCGAAAAAACTCTCCGTAGCACCTCCAACATCCTTGAGAAATCGCTCTTCCTCGAGGAATTCGTCTCCCGGGTCGGCCTGTTACAGCAGATCGATCCGGGAGCGAAACTTATTTCCACTTTGTTACTTTTGTTGGCTGCAGCCCTGACGAGAAACATCGAGGTTCTTCTCGGGTTGTATGCTTTGACTCTGCTGATGGCGCTGGCCTCCGGCATCCCGCTAGGTGTTTTTATTAAACGCGTCTGGCTCTTCATCCCCATCTTTGCCGGAATTGTTGTCTTGCCGGCGATTTTTTCGTTTGTCGTCCCGGGCAAGGCTTTGGTGACAATCGGCGGAATCTCGATCACTCAACCAGGAGTCCAAACAGCCGTAACGGTGTTATTGCGCGTGGCGGTATCGGTATCCTTAGCCGCACTGCTGGTGTTAACGACCCGGTGGGAACAACTAATGCGCGCCTTGACGGTTCTGCGGATCCCAAAAACGGCTATTCTGGTCCTGGAAATGACTTACCGGTATATCTTTCTTTTTCTTAAGACCGCCGACGGGATGCATCTAGCGCGCAAAAGCCGCATGATCAGACGTTTGTCGGGCGCTGAAGAACGCCGCTGGGTCGCCTCGCGTCTGGGTAATCTGTTCCAGAAATCGCAGCGTCTAAGCGAAGACGTCTACCTTGCCATGCAGTCCCGCGGCTTTACCGGAGAGATCCGAACGGTGTACCGGCCTAGATTCGGCTCGATCGAGGTGGCGTGGCTGATCGTCACAGCAGCCGTGGTCGGATTGGTCATCTGCGCCAACCTTTTGTTGCGTTAACCGTTATACAAGTGAACTCTATGGTATTTGAGCTGGCAGACGTATCTTACGAATATCAGGATAAAACGCCTGCGCTAGTGCGCATCAGTTTGCGTATCGGCGCAGGCGAAAAGATTGCTATTATGGGGGCGAACGGCAGCGGCAAATCGACCCTATTGCAGATTATCGACGGTCTATTTTATCCCGCTTCCGGTCTGGTAACGGCATTTGGCCGGCCCCTAACAGAAGATCGGTTAAAGGATCCGGGCGAGACGGCGGAATTCCGTTCCCGCGTCGGCTTGGTATTTCAAAACCCTGACGTTCAGCTTTTTTCCTCGACGGTACGGGATGAAATCGCTTTCGGTCCCGCCCAGTTGGGTTTGTCCCCTGAGCAAGTCAAGGAGTACGTTGATCAGATCGTCGAGGCACTTGATCTAGGCAAATTAATCAAGAGACATCCCTATAACCTAAGCGGCGGAGAAAAGAAAAAGGTCGCGGTAGCGTCTGTGCTTTCTTGCCGACCTGAGATTCTGCTTCTAGATGAACCAACGGCTGGCTTGGATCCAAAAACACAGGCTTGGATCGTCGATACTATTGTTGATTTAAACAAAGAAGGTAAGACCATAATCACGGCGACGCATGATCTGGCCATCGTACCGGAAATCGCCGACCGGGTTTATGTGTTAGGCGACAATCATTCTATTGTCGCCGAAGGCGCTCCGTCCACCGTTCTACAAGACGGCCAGCTAATGCTGAAAGCGAATCTCGCCCATTTTCACGTCCACCGTCACAGCGGCCAAGAACACGCGCATGGGCATCTCCATATTCAACCCGATCACCACGAATAATCATCCAACCAAAATGCTGTCGCAAAATGCTGCGGGGATATTTCTATAGAAAAGTGATTCTGAAAGGCAGTATTATGCTTCCAGCCAGGGGTTAGGCTGACTTTGGCTCCCCGTGTTGGAGAGGGATGTTTGTATACGAAGCTATGGGTCATAGTGCTTGAACTGTAGTAATAGTGTGGCTCCCCGGGTAGGACTCGAACATCTTTATATGTGTATTTCATGGACACATTCCCGGGAATGTGTCCTCATGACTGTGAGTGTCTAATATGGTCGAGCGCCTTTTCCGCGAGTTTATTTTTAGGGTGGGGTGGGACTCCAGTCCCGTGGGCTTTTGTTTTTAGTCCCGCGGACTAGTCCGCAGGTGCATTGACCTCTGACCTGGCCCCCTCACCTCAATCCTCTCCCCGGAGGGGAGAGGCAGTAGTATGGTACAAACCGGTAACATAGTTTACAAAACAAACCGGGCACATGGTTTACAGTTTACGGCAAGGAGGAGAGAAGCCTATGCCGTGGAAGGAAACCAGTGCCATGGACCAAAGGATAAGATTGATCGCAGATTGGTTGAGCGGAGACTACACGAAGAGCGAGCTGTGTCTGGCCTACGGGATCAGTAGACCGACGGCTGACAAATGGCTCGGGCGCTACGCGGAACAAGGCCCACAAGGGCTTGAGGAACTTTCCCGTGCGCCGCACATCCATCCCAATCAGACCCCTGAGGAAGTCAGGGGTCTGATCGTCGAGACCAAGCTCCGTCATCAGAGATGGGGACCTAAGAAAGTGATGGATCTCTTGCGCCGCGAGCATGATCGATCCGCCTGGCCTGCCGACAGCACAGCAGGCGAGATACTCAAGCGCGCCGGGCTTACTCGCCCGAGAGTGCGCAAGCACAGAGTGGCTCCCTACACAGAACCCTTCGGAGCCTGTGACGGCTCGAACAAGATCTGGAGCGCGGACTTCAAAGGAGACTTCCACTTGGGCGACGGACGTCGCTGCTATCCCTTGACCGTGAGCGACAACTTCTCCAGATATCTGCTTCTGTGTCAGGGACTAGAGCGGCCGAGCCACCAGGCGACAAGACCATGGTTCGAGTGGTTGTTCAGGGAATACGGGCTACCCGAGGCCATACGTACGGACAACGGGGCGCCCTTCGCGTCTCTTGCGGCAGGAGGCGTCAGCCAGTTGTCTAAGTGGTGGATCAAACTCGGAATCAAGCCCGAGCGCATCCGTCCGGGCAGACCGGAGCAGAACGGCCGCCACGAGCGCATGCACAGGACGCTTAAGGAAGCGGTACCGCCGCAAGCAAGCCTTTTGGCCCAACAGCGCCGGTTCGATCCGTTCCGGGAGGAATACAACTGGGAGCGCTCCCATGAGGCGCTGGGAAGAAAGACCCCGGGTAGTATTTACTGTTCTTCGCCAAGGACCTACCCGGCTCGTCTCCCGGAGGTCGAGTATGATTCAGAAATCGTAGTCAGACAAGTGCGCCACAACGGCGAGATCAGGTGGCGGGGAGAACATATATATGTCTCGGAGGTCCTGGCCAAAGAGCCGGTGGGCCTGAGACCCGTTGGTACATACAAGTGGGAGCTCTACTACAGCTTTCACCTGCTCGGGGTATTAGACGAGAGGACCAAAAAGATCATCCCGGCCAAAGGCTGGCATGGAGCGAATTGAA